>NZ_CP077639.1:1271097-1982195 GCF_019056395.1 Terribacillus sp. DMT04 | reverse complement strand
CAATTAAAAGATACCAATGAAACATTAGCTTTATTCGGTACAGAAGACCGTCATCTTAAGCAAATTGAAGAACAATTTCAAGTATCCATCGTGACTCGCGGTGAAGAAGTTCGGGTAACCGGAAGAGAAGAAGATGTACGATTAACCGAAGAGCTGCTGCAAGCCCTGTCAGCTGTCATTAGACGTGGAATCCCAATTGGGGAACGTGATGTTGTATATGCAGTCGAATTGGCTAAAAAGGACAGCCTTGATCAATTTGAAACATTATTTGATGATGAAATAACAAAGAATGCAAAAGGAAAATCAATTCGAGTCAAAACGTTAGGTCAGCGCAGCTATGTGAATGGCATCAAATCGCATGACTTAGTTTTCGGTATTGGTCCTGCCGGTACGGGTAAAACCTACTTGGCAGTTGTCATGGCCGTCAATGCTTTGAAAAAAGGTATTGTCAAACGGATTATCCTGACCCGGCCAGCAGTGGAAGCTGGGGAAAGCCTTGGATTCCTCCCGGGTGATTTAAAGGAGAAGGTAGATCCGTATCTCCGTCCTCTGTACGATGCACTGCATGATGTTATGGGACTGGAGCAGACAACAAGACTGATTGAGCGCGGTACAATAGAGATTGCGCCGCTTGCATATATGCGCGGACGTACGTTGGATGACGCATTTGTCATTTTGGATGAAGCTCAGAATACAACGAATGCCCAGATGAAGATGTTTCTGACACGACTTGGCTTTGGTTCTAAAATGGTTATTACAGGCGACATTACACAGATTGACTTGCCAAAAGGCGCAGCTTCTGGTTTACGCTCTGTGGAAACAAGGCTTAGCAATGTAAAAGGTGTCTTTTTCACTTACTTGAAACAGACAGACGTTGTGCGTCACCCGCTTGTACAACGTATCATTGACGCATACGAATCAGAATAAAAAGCGAAAGGCCCGATATCGGGTCTTTTTCCGTTCGAGCGGACAGGAGGATAGAAAGTGGCTGGTAAAAAGTTCACAAATCTGTTCAAAAGGAAAGCCAAAACCGGTAATCGTACGATTATCCTAATCGGAGCTTTACTGCTTGGGTGCTTTTTCTTTATTGCGACAGCTTCTAACGTAATGACGAGAAATTATGATGTGCAGATCTATGATACAGCGAGTGAAACAATCCGGTCGCCTATTACAATTGAGAACGAAGCAGAGACAGAAAGGCAGCGGCAGGAAGCGGGACAGCAAATAGACGATCGCTACACCGTTTCCGCAGAGATCACCGAAGCGAAGACAGATGCTGTAGATGAAATTTTCACTGCAATTGGGCAAGTCAATGATAGTGAAAAGTCGACAGATAAAAGAGTCGAGGACATCAAGCAGCTGCTTTCGGAATCGATTAAGGAAGAGCTGACTGATCGGCAAATCGCCCAGCTTGTCCAAATACCAACAGAAGAAAGACAGATCAGTGAAAAGGTCTTTACGGATGCGATGACAGACTTTTTGGAGGATGGTGTAAAACGGGATGAGGTGCAGAAGAGACAGGAAGAAATGCGCGAGCGAATTAACTATGCGGATGTTTCCAGCAATACGAAGGAAGCCCTGCGTTCTCTGACAAGTTTTGCAATTGTGCAGAATGCTTCATTTGATGCGCAAGCAACTGCTTCTCAAAAAGCAGAAGCTCGGCAAAACGTTGCATCTGTTATGATCCGTGCAGGAGAGATAATTGTACAAGAAGGCCAGACAATTACAAATGATGTATATGAGGAATTAGAGCTTGTTGGTTTGTTAAATTCAACGAGAAATGTGCTGCCACTGATTGGACTCGTCTTGCTGCTAGCACTCCTGACTGGCATATTATCATTTGAAACCATACATACAACAAAGAAAAACACGAAAGCAAATAAATCGGTACTGCTATTTGTATTCTTGCTAATTTGCGTATCTGTTATCCTGCTTAAGTTAATTAGTGTGATAGGATCTACCGAAACGCATTATTATTTGCTGCTGCCAACTGCAGTTGCCGCTGTGCTGTTTCGACATTTATTAAGTGAGCGATTTGCTATCTGTTACAGCATCGTCTACAGTATACTGGCTGGGGTTATCCTGAATGATGAGATACCCGGTTCACTCAATATGGAGGCTGCGCTTTACTTTCTCTTTGCGCAGCTCGCGGCAGTTTATGCTATACGTTATGTGAAAGAAAAAGGAGCAATGGCAAAGGCGCTATTATTCTTGGGAAGTGTACAAATTATTAGTGTTTTGTTATTTGTATTCTTTGCTTTCGAGAAATATACCTGGGATGTAATAATCATTTATTGCGGTTTTGCAGCATTGTCAGCCTTGCTTACTGTTATTCTTGTTGCTGGTATCCTACCGTTTGCTGAAACAGGTTTTGGCGTTTTATCGGAGACAAAACTGCTCATGCTCTCGAAGCCAAATCATCCGCTGCTGAAAAAGATTTTGACTGACGCACCAGGAACATATCATCACAGCATCATGGTAGCAAATCTGAGTGAAGCGGCATGCGAAGCCATCGGAGCCGATGGTTTGCTCGCCAGAGTAGGTGCTTATTATCATGACCTCGGTAAAACAAGACAGCCGCAGCTTTTCATTGAGAATCAAATGGGCCGAAAAAACCCGCACGATCATTTATCACCGCGCCAAAGTGCAGAGATTATTATTCGTCATCCTTATGATGGAGCCAAAATGTTGCAGGACAACCATTTTCCGAAAGAAATTGTGGATATGGCAAAACAGCATCATGGTACGTCGTTATTGAAGTTTTTTTATTACAAAGAAAAGGAATATAATAAAGATGTAACCGAAGACACGTATCGTTACCCTGGCCCAAGACCCGCTACAAAAGAAACTGCGGTTTTGTCGATTTGTGATTCGGTAGAAGCAGCTGTACGTTCCATGAAGGAACCGACACAGGAGAAGATTCGCAGTCTGGTCGATTCTATTATCAAAGACAAATTAATGGATGGCCAGCTTGATTGTGCACCTTTGACCATGCAGGATTTGCAGGAGATAAAAGATGCAATCTGCCAGGCGCTTACGGGGATATTCCATTCCCGTATTGAATACCCAGATGAAGAGAAAGTGAAGGAGGCAAATTAATGCATATTGATTTTCATGATAATACAAATTCTGTCACAGAAGACTATATTGATCTGATTGACAGATTAATTCAATACGCTGCAGATGCAGAGGACATTACGAAGGAGGCGGAGATCTCTATTACGTTTGTTGATAATGAGGAGATTCAGGTGATTAACCGAAATTATCGCCAAAAAGATACCCCGACAGATGTTATCTCTTTTGCCATGCAAGAAGAAGGAGAAGGCGAGACACAGATTATTGGAGAAGAACTTCCAGTCGTCTACGGGGATATAATTATTTCCGTTGATATGGCGAAAGAGCAGGCGGAGGAATATGAGCATAGTTTGGAGCGCGAGCTTGGTTTTCTTGCTTTACATGGATTCCTCCACTTGCTTGGCTATGATCATATGAATGAAGCAGATGAAAAGAAGATGTTCGGAAGACAAGAGGAGATTTTGAATGGCTTCGGACTCAAACGAGAAGAAAACTAAGACCGGCATTGGATTTCGCTATGCGTGGAACGGTATTCGATGGACATTTGTCCATGAGAGGAATTTTCGGATCCATACAATAGCGACGTTCCTTGTTCTGTTAGCGGGCGTGCTGTTTCGTATAGAAGCAGCAGAGTGGGCGGCTGTGCTCTTAAGCATCGGTTTTGTCATCGTGACAGAGATGATTAACACAGTCGTCGAACTCATGATGGACCACCTGTCACCAGAACAAAGCAAAGCAGTCGGCCTAATCAAGGATATCTCAGCGGGTGCTGTCTTTGTTGCAGCCATTACCGCTATTTGTGTCGGCTTGATTGTTTTCATACCGGAATTGCTTTCTGTTTTGTAAAAACCGTTCTTTATGGACGGTTTTTCTTGTGAGGACAGGAGGCAGGAGAGAGGCTGGGGTTTCTTACGTGTTCTCGGATTTAGTTTTCTGCATCCAGCTCCGAGAACCAGAAACTTCGCCATAAGCGATAAATCCCTGCGTAAGGAAAAACGCCTTACTCCGGGCTTTCTCACTTATTTCTTCGTTTCTGAACGGTCTTTTCCGCTTTTGATTGTCGTCTAGCTCCAAAGGCCAGAAACTACACCATAAGCGATAAGTCCCTGCGTAAGGAAAATCGCCTTACTCTGGGCCTTCTCACTTATCGTTCCGTTTCTAACCGGCCTTTTCCGCTTTTGATTGTCGTCTAGCTCCGAGAACCAGAAACTTCGCCATAAGCGATAAGTCCCTGCGTAAGGAAAATCGCCTTACTCTGGGCCTTCTCACTTATTTCTTCGTTTCTAACCGGTTCTCTCCGCTTTTGATTGTCGTCCAGCTCCGAAGACCAGAAACTGCGTTGTAAGCAATAAATCCCGACGTGGGAACAGCACCCACTCTGGGCTTTCTTGCTTACCACTTCGTTTCTGAACGGTCTTCTCCGCTTTTGATTGTCGTCCAGCTCCGAAGACCAGAAACTGCGTTGTAAGCAATAAATCCCGACGTGGGAACTGCACCCACTCTGGGCTTTCTTGCTTACCACTTCGTTTCTAAACGGTCTTCTCCGCTTTTGATTGTCGTCTAGCTCCAAAGGCCAGAAACTACACCATAAGCGATAAGTCCCTGCGTAAGGAAAATCGCCTTACTCTGGGCCTTCTCACTTATCGTTCCGTTTCTAACCGGCCTTTTCCGCTTTTGATTTTAATAAGACCTTTTGTCGAATGGGTGAAGTGGCGGGGGATTTGTAGTAAGATAGAGATACAACATTTTAATAGTACTTGAGGTTATTGTCGTACTAGTACTTGGAGGAATATAACAGCATGGTAGAAGAATTTCGTTCTGGTTTTATTTCCATCATCGGGAGACCGAATGTAGGAAAATCAACTTTGTTAAATCGTTTCGTGGGGCAGAAAATTGCTATTATGAGTGATAAGCCGCAGACGACGCGTAATCGGATTCAAGGGGTGCTTTCACAAGATGACGCACAGTTCATCTTTATTGATACGCCTGGTATCCATAAACCGAAGCATAAGCTCGGTGATTTTATGGTAAAGACTGCAGAAAACACAATGAATGAAGTGGACGCTGTCATGTTTATGGTCAATGCAGAGGAAGGCTATGGACGGGGAGATCAGTTCATTCTTGAGCGGCTGCAGAAGGTTAACAATCCAGTTTTCCTTGTTTTGAATAAAATTGATAAGATTCACCCAGATAAGCTTTTTGAACTTATCGAGCAGTATAAGGACAAGTTGGATTTTGCAGAGATTGTTCCTATTAGTGCACTGGAAGGAAACAACACGGCTCATTTATTGGATACGTTAAAGGGCTATCTTCCAGAAGGACCGCAGTATTACCCTGAAGATCAAGTAACAGATCATCCGGAGCGTTTCATTGTTAGTGAATTGATTCGTGAAAAGGTACTGCATTTAACACGTGAAGAAATACCGCATTCAATTGCTGTGGTTATTGAAGCAATTGAGAATCGTCATAGCACAACCGAGAAAGTTTTCATTCAGGCGACAATTGTAACGGAACGTAAATCCCAAAAAGGAATCATTATTGGTAAGCAAGGCAGTATGCTGAAACAAGTTGGTAAACTTGCGCGCAGAGATATAGAAATGCTGCTTGGTAGTAAGGTATTTCTTGAACTTTGGGTGAAAGTGCAGCCAGACTGGCGGAACAAGCAAGCGCAGCTTAATGATTACGGATTTAGCCGCGACGAATATTAAGTCAATGGTAATATTTGAAGCACATGGATTCTGAAGAAGGTGTCATCCTAAGAAGGAGATAGTTTTGTATTTCATTTCTAAAAAAAACACATAGAAAGGTGGACTTCCTGTGATTGATTTCCATTGGCAAATCTTTAGCAAGACCGGGAGTATTGAAACCTACTTATTGATGAAAGAAATTGAAACGATGTACAATTCACTCATACCTCCAAGACAAGATAACATCATAGAACTTCCGAACTATAATCGGCTTCAATCGAAAATGTAAGCAACAGGAGTGGGGAGAGAGCGTTGCTCCAAAACATAGAAGGAATTATTCTGCGCACGCAGGATTACGGGGAAACTCATAAGATTATTACAATCTTTACGGAAGATCGCGGCAAGGTTGCTGTGATGGCCCGAGGGGCGAAGAAACCAAAGAGCCGGATGGCGGCTATTGCCCAGCCGTTCATCTATGGATCGTTTCTTGTACAAATTGGTTCAGGTATGGGAGCCATGCAGCAAGGCGAGCCGCTTCAAAGTTTCCGTGGCATTCGAGAAGATATCGTAAAGACAGCTTATGCTTCTTATATCGCAGAAATGACAGATAAACTGACAGATAACAATAAGCCTGACCCAGACTTGTTCCGTCAGCTGCTTCAAGTGCTCGAATGGATCAATGACGGAAAAGATGCAGATGTATTACGTATTATTTATGAGTTGAAGATGTTCCGCCGCGGCGGCTTTGCACCGGCCGTGCATCAATGTGTAAATTGCGGAAATACAGAATTGCCTTACAAATTTTCTATACCAGAGGGCGGCATGCTTTGTCGTCGGTGTATGCATTTGGACCACGATGCTTACGTTTTATCCGATAAGGTAACAAAGCTTTTGCAGCTTTTTACCAGTATTGATATTACCAGGATAGGTAATATATCCGTCAAGCCGGAAACAAAACGGTTGCTCAATGAGCTGCTGGATGCCTATTACGAACGTTATGGCGGATACTTCCTGAAAAGCAAAAAGTTTTTATCTCAACTAGATAAACTGCAATAAAGCTTTGTTGACAAGTAGTATGGCATTTTAGTATCATTAAGACAAAATCGACGGCTTGCGTTGAAGAAGAGTAGTATCCGTCTTACCCCCCTTTGAATAGCGAATCTGGGATAGTGAGAGCCAGATCAAAGGCAGACGGAGAAGGCACTTCTGAGCAAAAGGCAAAAAAGTGGCTTCCTTTTGGAGGCAAATAGGGTGGAACCGCGGTAATCCCGTCCCTATGCTGTTCAAACAGCATAAGGACGGGATTTTTTCGTCCATCCTGACGTTGATGAAAACAAGATGGAGGGAATCCAATGAATATCCAAAATATGATTTTGACATTACAAAAGCATTGGTCAGATCAAGGCTGTCTTCTAATGCAGGCATATGATGTAGAAAAAGGTGCCGGAACGATGAGTCCGATGACTTTATTGCGCAGCCTCGGCCCTGAGCCATGGAATGTGGCTTATGTGGAGCCTTCACGCCGCCCGGCAGATGGTCGCTACGGTGAGAATCCAAACCGTCTTTATCAGCATCACCAATTCCAGGTTATTATGAAACCATCACCTGATAATATTCAGGAACTTTATTTAGAGTCTCTTCGCAAACTGGGTATTGATCCATTAAAGCACGATATTCGATTTGTAGAAGATAACTGGGAAAACCCGACACTTGGTGCTGCTGGACTTGGCTGGGAAGTATGGTTGGATGGAATGGAAATTACCCAATTCACTTACTTCCAGCAAATCGGAGGCCTAGAAGCAAAACCAGTCTCTGTTGAGATTACATATGGTTTGGAGCGTCTTGCTTCCTACATTCAGGACAAAGAAAATGTATTTGATCTTGAGTGGACGGATGGTGTGACGGTTGCTGATATTTTCAAGCAGCCTGAATTCGAGCATTCTACGTATACATTCAAGGAATCCGATACGGATATGCTGTTCCAGCTGTTTGATATGTACGAAAAAGAAGCAAAGCGAATCATGGATCAAGGGCTTGTTTTCCCAGCTTATGACTATGTACTCAAATGTTCGCACACATTTAACTTACTTGATGCGAAGGGAGCTATCTCTGTAACAGAGCGTACCGGTTATATTGGCAGAGTGCGAAACCTAGCTAGATCTATCGCGAAGAGCTATGTAGCAGAGCGGGAGCGATTGGGCTTCCCGATGCTGAAAGAAGGAGCGGATGAGCATGCAGAATAAGGATGTATTATTCGAAATCGGTTTAGAAGAAATGCCGGCACGTTTCTTGCCTGGAACAATTAGCCAGCTAGAGGCGAAAACAGCAGAATGGCTGAAAAATCTAGGTCTTTCCTTTGATAAAGTAAAGGTACAGGCAACACCAAGACGTGTCGCAGTATCTATTTTGTCTCTATCTGAAAAGCAGCCCGATGTTGAAGAAGAAGTAAAAGGACCAGCACTTCGTATCGCGAAAGACGACGCAGGTGAATGGTCAAAAGCAGCACAAGGCTTCACACGCGGACAAGGCGCGACTGTCGAAGATATTTACACAAAAGACGTAGAGGGAACAGAATATATTTTTGTGAAGAAATTCGTAAAAGGACAGCATGCAGAAGAGCTGCTGCCATCGTTTAAGGATGTGCTTTTAAGCCTGCACTTCCCGAAAAATATGCGCTGGGGCTCTGGCAGTTTGCGTTATGCACGTCCAATACGCTGGATTGTTTCGCTTTATGGTGAATCAGTCATTCCAATGGAGGTTGCTGGAACGAAAGCATCCAATTTGACGTATGGCCACCGTTTCCTTGGAGAGACAGCAACAATTGATGAGCCTGCTAATTATGAAAAGGTATTGGCAGATCAGTTTGTTATTGTAGATCAAGTGAAACGCCAAGAGATGATTGTAGATGCTATTCATCAATTGGAAACAGCGAATGGCTGGCAAATTCCAATTGATGAGGATTTGTTGGAAGAAGTATTGTATCTGGTTGAATATCCAACCGTGTTTCATGGTGATTATGCAGCGGAATTCTTAGAATTGCCGCAAGAAGTACTAATCACAAGCATGAAGGAACATCAGCGTTATTTCCCAGTCAGAGATACTGCTGGCAAGCTGCTTCCGCATTTTATCGGTGTGCGTAACGGGAATAGTGACCACTTGGAAAACGTTGCACGCGGTAACGAGAAAGTATTACGTGCAAGACTTCAAGATGCGGAATTTTTCTACGCCGAAGATAAAGCACAGTCAATTGAGAAAAACTTAGAAAAGCTTTCTAAGATGATTTATCAAGTAGAGCTTGGTACTTTGCAGGATAAAGTCAATCGCGTGACGAAGATTGCAAGCATGATCAGTGACGCTGCAGGCGTAGACAAAGAGACTGCTGCTCGCGCCGAACGCGCAGCAAGTATTGCTAAATTTGATCTTGTAACGAACATGGTAAATGAATTTACTGAACTTCAAGGAATCATGGGGGAAAAGTATGCCCGTCATTTCGGAGAAAACGAACAGGTAGCACAAGCCATTCGGGAACAATATATGCCGAACTCCTCTCATGGCGCGCTTCCAGAGTCAACAGAAGGTACAATTGTTAGTATCGCAGACAAACTCGATACGATTATTGGAAGCATGGTCATCGGCAATGTTCCGACAGGTTCCCAAGATCCATACGGGTTGCGCCGTCAAGCAGCTGGTATTATCCAGATGCTTTTGAAAACCGATTGGCAGGTTACGGTTGAAGAACTAGTAGAGCGCACGATTGCATTATTCGAGGAACAATCGCTGCCAACTGTAGAAAGAGAAAAATACACAGAGGATATTCGCAGCTTCTTTTATCAGCGTGCGAACCAGCTGTTGAAAGAAGAACAGATAACGTATGATGTAATTGATGCCGTACTGGCCGTTCAGATTGGCAATTATCCATATGCGCTTGCCAGAGCGAAGGCGCTTGAACCGCTGCGTCAAGATGAAGCTTTTAAATCTGTCCAAGAAGCGCTTGGCCGAGTTATTAACTTGGCGAAAAAAGGATCAGATGAAGGAGTAGATGAAGCTCTATTCGAAAACGAATATGAAAAAGAGCTATATCGTATGCTGCAAGAAAAGCGTAGTGTATACATGGATGCGGCTGCGAACAGACAGGCGAAAGAAGCGCTGGATACGCTTGCGTCATTTACTGACAGCATTCACGCATTCTTTGACCATACGATGGTAATGACCGAAGATAAGAATCTAAAAACAAACCGCTTGTCGCTGTTAAATCAATTGGCTGCATTGATTTTAAGCTATGCAGATGTGACAAAAATACAGTGGAAGCAGGTCCAATGAGGGCAGTTCTTGGATAGAGGTGATGAACATGGATTTGTCTAAACGACAACAGCAAATAATTGCGATTGTAAAAGAAGCAGGTCCGATAACGGGTGAACAGATCGCGGAACGTTTGAATCTGACTCGAGCAACGCTTCGTCCAGATTTAGCAATTCTCACGATGGTCGGTTTCCTTGATGCAAGACCTCGTGTTGGTTACTTCTATACAGGCAAGACAGGCTCGGAGATCATTACAGAAAAACTGATGAAATACAAAGTGGATGCATTCCAATCAATGCCTATCGTCGTAAAGGAAGATGATTCTGCTTATGATGCCATCAGTGCCATGTTCCTCAGTGATGTCGGTACATTGTTTGCGGTGGACCAGGATAACAATCTTGTTGGGGTAGTTTCTCGGAAAGATTTGCTGCGAGCGAGTATCGGGAATCAAGTACTGCAGGAAATTCCAGTCCATATTATCATGACGCGGATGCCAAACGTGGCGGTCTGCTATCCAGATGAGCTATTAGTTGAAGCGGCTAATCGTTTGATTGAAAAACAAATCGATAGTTTGCCTGTTATCGAGAGATCGAGTGAAGCAGGTGCCAAGGTAGTTGGCCGTATTACAAAAACGACAATCACAAAAGCATTCGTTGAACTTGCTAGAAATGAACTTATGTAAATGAATCCGGGAGGGAAACCGATGGAGAAACCAATTGTCTTTGTTGTATCAGACTCAGTAGGGGAAACAGCGGAGTTAGTTGTGAAAGCGGCGCTCAGCCAATTTCACATGGAAGAGCCTTTTGAATTGCTGCGGGTTCCTTATGTAGAAAACACGACGATACTAGAAGAGACGCTAAGGCAAGCCAGTGAACGACCATCCATCATTGCATACACAATGGTGAACCCAGATTTTCGCTCATACCTTACCAATGAAGCAAAAGCACAAGGAATTGCTTGCATTGATTTAATGGGACCGCTCATGGATGCAATGGCGGATATGTTCCATCAAGAACCAAAGCTCCAGCCTGGTCTTGTTCACCGTCTGGATGAAGATTATTTCCGCCGAATTGAAGCAATTGAGTTTGCTGTGCGCTATGATGATGGCCGCGACCCGCGCGGTATCTCTCGTGCGGATATTGTGCTTATCGGTGTATCTCGTACATCTAAAACGCCGCTTTCTCAGTATTTAGCACATAAGCGATTGAAAGTAGCCAATGTCCCAATTGTCCCGGAAGTCGAACCGCCTCGAGAATTGTTTCAAGTTGACCCGGCTAAATGCATCGGTCTTCGTATCAGTCCGGAAAAGTTGAACAACATCCGCAAAGAACGTCTGAAAGCACTTGGACTTGGTGATCAAGCGAGCTATGCTAATATTGATCGCATCAACCATGAATTGGAGCATTTTGATAAGATTGTGGATCGAATTGGATGCCGCGTAATCGATGTATCCAATAAAGCAGTTGAGGAAACAGCGAATAGCATCTTAACAGTCCGCAGCCAGCTGTTTTCTGATTAAGAACCAATAAAGTTATTGTTAAGATTTTGTAATTCGTGTTGACGGTACCTAGCTCGAATTTTATGATACCAACAGAAGAGGTAACGACAGGCAGGCTGTTGTTACCTTTTCTTTTTCGTAAACGCGCTTGGTGAGGAGACCCAAACATGAAAAAACAACAGATTCAATCCATTTACTTAATGCGGCTGTTAGCAATGTCACTCGTCGTACTTGTTCACGTTACGGGTGCCTATGCGAGTGTATTGCCGTTTGCAGGTGATGCATATGAAAAGTACCACTTCTTTAACCGAATTATCCGGATCGAAGCAGGTTTATTTATCGCAATCACTGGATTGGTCTTCTTTTATCAATACAAGCATAAGACACTAACGAAGAAATTATGGAAAGATTATTATAAGAAGCGGGTTAGCTTTATACTGATTCCTTACATTATTTGGGCACTTGTTTATGAGCTGCATAAAGTGATGCTTGGTTTCGGAGATTTAAATCCGGCAGCTGTCGCTAAACGTATCTTTTTTGGCGAAAGCTATTATCAGCTGCATTTTATCTTTCTAATCGTTCAAATTTATCTGGTGCTGCCGCTGTTCATTTGGCTGGATCACAAGGTGGCTTTCTTTCGAAAATACATGTTTGTTTTTGGATGTTTCTTGCAGCTTGGCTATATTGCTCTTACAACATATTATCCTGTCAGTCCATTTCCACTGTTTCTTCAGCTTATGGGCACGCTTCTTCTTGGCGGTTGGATTGGGCTCCACTATGATAGGGAAAGAGCGAAAAGCCGCAGCTGGACAACAGCAGGCTGGCTATCTGTCAGCTTATTAGCAGGTTCTGCTATCGCAATATACTATTATCATGCCGGAACACTTAATAAAATGGAATGGGACAATATTCCGTATGAAACAGTGAACTATATTTTCTTGGCAGCGGGATGCTATGGAATCTTTAGGCTGGCAGAGACACTGTCTGACATTCTTTCCGTTTCAGCAATGTCAAAATTACAGCAAGTCGCGAGTTATTCCTTCGGGTTTTACTTATTGCATCCGCTTGTATTAGATTATGTATCAAGAAGTATACCAGCGTACAGCAACTATCTTTTTCACGTACAGATTTTGCTGCGTTATCTGCTTACGATGGGAACCTGCTTTATTATTATCTACCTATTTCACCGCTTTGTTCCGTATTCGGCACTTTTTTTTGGAAAATTACCGAGGCGGAGCAAGCAGAACGAGCAGGATAAAGCATCTTGATAATTAGTTAAAATGATGGTAATTTTAATTAGTTTGTATTATAATTGATTTTTGTGAAAAAATGTTGTTAGTATGATTTACGTATAAATGGCAACGCTTGTGTTAAAAAGCTTTATAAAAATTTTACGAAAAAGGAAGGATTCCGCAATTTATTGTAGAATTAGTGAGTCATGAAATTGCATAAGCCTTTTGTTTATGTGGATGCGGATAGCTGTCCTGTTAAACAGGAGATTATCTCCACATGTGCAGCCTATCACGTCCCCGTACGTTTCGTAACAACAATCAATCATTTGAGCGGTGAATCTGATGAAAATTGGATCGTGCTTGATCCAATGGACCAGGCAGTGGATTGGTATATCTTAAATCGCGTTCGCCCTGGTGCATGTGTGATAACGCAGGATCTTGCCCTGGCTACCTTGCTTACTGCCAAGGATGTAACAGTTATTACACCGCGCGGTGAGCAGATAACGGATGCAGATGCAGATGAGATACTTTTGCGAAAGCATATGCGAATCCAAAACCAGCGGCAAGGCAAACGGATAAAAGGACCTTCCAAGCTTACAGCAGCAGATAAACAAAGATTTCTTGATTTTTTTTCGTCATATTGTCGAAAAATGCAGGAATTCGACGAGCGTTGTTGAATTATATAAGTTGGTGATGTGAGATGGCTGGTACAATACCAGAGGAGTTTGTGGAAACAGTCCGTAAAACGAATGATATTGTCGACATTGTCGGCGAGCATGTTCAATTGAAAAAACAAGGCCGTAACTACTTTGGTTTGTGTCCTTTTCACGGGGAGAAATCCCCATCTTTTTCCGTTACACAAGAAAAGCAGATTTTCCATTGTTTTGGGTGCGGTAAAGGCGGGAATGTGTTCACTTTCCTAATGGAACTGCAAGGTCTTTCCTTTTCACAAGCTGTTCAGCAGCTTGCACAAAGAAGCGGAACAGAAATTCCAGACCATGTGGTACAACAGCAGGATAGCGGGACCTCTCGTGAAGAACAAACAGCCTTAGAAGCGAATGAATGGGTTGTAAAACTTTATCATAACTTGCTTCGCAATACAAAAGAAGGTAAGTCTGGTTATGAATACTTGCTCGGCCGAGGGTTAACGGAGGAAACAATTGACACGTTTAAGCTTGGTTTTGCTCCGAACAGCCGAGACTTTACGGTGAAATTCCTCGATGGGAAAGGGTACAAGCCGCATGATTTGCTTCATACCGGTCTGTTCTCAACCGATAAAGAAGGCAACCCTCAAGATCGCTTTCGCGGGAGAGTTATTTTCCCAATTCGGAATCATCTCGGGAAAACAGTCGGGTTCGGCGGACGTACTTTGGGAGATGGACAAGAACCAAAGTACTTGAATAGTGCGGAGAGCGATCTTTTCCAAAAAGGAAGAATGCTGTTCAATTTTGATTTGGCTCGGAGTGAAATTCGCAAAACTGGACAAGTTGTCGTATTTGAAGGCTATAATGACGTGATTGCCGCTCACCAAGCTGGCGTACGGAATGGAGTGGCAACGCTCGGTACTTCTCTTACTGAAACGCAGGCACGGCTTTTGAAACGATATGCTGAGCAAGTTGTCATTTGCTACGACGGTGATAAGGCAGGGTTTGAAGCGTCTTACAGAGCGCTGCAAATCCTAAAAAAGACAGGCAATCATGTGCGCGTCGCCATGCTTCGAGACGGGCTTGACCCTGATGATTATATTCGTGAGCATGGAGCAGAGAAATTTAAACGCTCCATTATTGAGGCCGGACTGACGGCGACGTCCTTTATGATGCAATATTTGAAACAGGACTTCAACTTAGCGGTAGAAGGAGATCGTCTCCAGTATGTAGAAAAAGTGTTGGATGAGATTGCGCAGATTGAAAGCTCTGTAGAAAGGGAACACTATTTGCGGGAGCTTTCTCATGCAATGGATCTATCCCTGGAGACGCTCGCCTCTGATTTGGAGCCGCGGCTCCGAAAACGTGCTGCGAAAAAGCAAGTGAGCATTCCGGAGGCTACTCCGGCAGCGAAGCAGAAATCGCGTCATTATGAAAAAAAAATGCCATCTGCATTTCAAGCGGCAGAAAAACAGCTGTTGGCGCATATGCTTAGAACAGCGACAATTGCAGATAAGGTGCAAGAAGAAGTTGGCGCTTCTTTCATAACCGATCAGTTTCAAGTAATTGTCACACATCTGTATGCTTTTTATGAAGAAGGCAATGAAGCGGATGTCAGTCAGTTCGTTTCAACATTGGAAGATCCAAGCTTGCAGCAGCTGGTTATCCAGACAGCTATGCTGCCGGTGACCGAAGATGTAAGTGACCAGGAAATTAGTGATTATATTCGTACGATTAAGCGCGAACAGGTTAATAAAACAGATATTGGCCAACTGCTTGCCGAACAGCGGCAGGCGGAACAAGAGAATGACCCGATACGGGCAGCTCAAATAGCCATGAAGATCATGGAAATACGTAGAACTTTAAAAAGTTCTCTGTAATAATAGATAGCTTTTGATGTTTTGGAAGGAGGAGGACTAATGGCAGAGAATAAGCCAGCAGGTTCTAAAGTGAATGAGACTGAAATGACATTGGAGCAAGCAAGAGATCTCCTTGTTGAAATGGGTAAGAAGCGCGGAGTTCTCGCTTATGAAGAGGTAAGTGAGCGTTTGGCGAACTTTGAATTGGATTCCGATCAGATGGATGAGATTTACGAACACTTGAACGAACAAGGTGTAGAAGTAATCGGAGAATCTGACCAAGACCCTAATATGAAGCAAATAGCAAAAGAAGAAGAATTTGATCTGAATGATCTTAGTGTGCCGCTTGGTATTAAGATTAATGATCCTGTTCGTATGTATTTGAAAGAAATCGGCCGCGTGGATCTTTTGTCAGCGAAAGAGGAGATTGCACTCGCTGAACGAATTGAAGCCGGAGATGAGATGGCGAAACGCCGTTTGGCGGAAGCCAACTTGCGACTAGTCGTTAGTATTGCAAAACGTTATGTTGGTCGCGGTATGCTGTTCTTGGATTTAATCCAGGAAGGTAACATGGGACTAATTAAAGCGGTAGAAAAATTTGACTATCGTAAAGGTTTCAAATTCAGTACGTATGCAACATGGTGGATTCGACAAGCTATTACGCGTGCCATTGCGGACCAAGCTCGTACGATTCGTATTCCGGTACACATGGTGGAGACAATCAACAAGCTAATCCGCGTGCAGCGTCAGCTATTGCAGGATTTAGGCCGTGAACCTTCTCCAGAAGAAATCGGTGAAGAAATGGAACTTACACCTGAAAAAGTAAGAGAAATCCTTAAGATTGCGCAAGAACCAGTTTCACTCGAAACGCCAATCGGTGAAGAAGACGATTCCCATCTTGGTGATTTCATTGAAGACCAAGAAGCAACTTCTCCTTCTGACCATGCAGCATATGAATTGCTGAAAGAACAGCTGGAAGATGTATTGGATACGTTAACGGACCGAGAAGAGAACGTTCTTCGCCTTCGTTTCGGTTTAGACGATGGCAGAACGAGAACACTGGAAGAAGTCGGCAGAGTGTTCGGCGTTACTAGAGAGCGTATTCGTCAGATTGAAGCGAAAGCACTTCGTAAGCTTCGTCATCCAAGCCGAAGCAAGCGGTTGAAAGATTTCCTAGAATAAGAAGGCTGCGCTCAGCTGTTATGCGTTTTTAACCGCATATGGCTGGGCTTTCTTATTGCCTTGGGATACATATATTTTACAGAATCTGATAGTCGATTGCAAATTACCGCGGGAAAAAGTATAAGAGGATATATTACAAAAAACACGTATATGTGACAAAGGAGTTGGACATAATGAACGTTTTATCGTTGTCAGAGCGGCTTACAGCGGTTGCAGCACATTTGCCAGAATCGGCGCATTTTGTCGATGTTGGCTCTGATCATGCCTATTTGCCTTGCTATGTGTGCCTGCAGGATCCATCCAGCCGTGCAATTGCTGGTGAAATCAACCATGGCCCATACAAGAGTGCCGAAAAGCAGGTAAAGCTACAGGGGTTAACCGATCGAATTGAGGTGCGTAAAGGAGACGGACTTGCAGTCGTAGAGCCGAATGAAGTGAAGCAAGTTGTAATCGCTGGGATGGGCGGACCGCTGATTGCCTCTATATTAGAGCAAGGTAAGGATAAGCTTGGCCAAGTAGAACAGCTAATTGTACAGCCTAATATAGACGCCAGAGTATTACGCAAATGGTTCCTAGCAAATGGATTCGTCTTGCAAACAGAAGAAATCCTAGAAGAAGCTGGACATATTTACGAAGTGTTGGTGGCCGTACGAGCGGGTAAGGAACTGTATGATGAAGACGCGATCATCCGTGATAAGCAGCTCTTATTTGGTCCACAGCTGCTGCAAGAGAAAAATGCAGCTTTCCGAGCTAAGTGGCAAGAATACAAACGAAAGCTAGAGCGAAACGTTGCAAATATGCAGCGCGCACAGCAAGTCGATGAAGCAAAACTGGCATCTTTCAAAACCGAACTTATATGGCTTGAGGAGGAATTGGATGACTGATAAGCGATTACGTATAGCGGATGTGGTGACGCATTTTGAGTCTTGGTGTCCGCCATCGTTGGCTTATAAGTGGGATAACGTTGGTTTGCAGGTTGGAGAGCTGCATCAAGAGGTGACAGGGGTACTAACGACTCTTGATGTAACCGAAGCAGTAGTGGACGAAGCAATCCAACTAGGCGCAAATCTTATTATCGCGCACCACCCGCTTTTATTTGCAGCTCCCAAAAAACTGGACACCACTGCACCAAAAGGGCGCGTAGTAAAGAAACTGATGCAGCATGATATTACAGTATATGCAGCGCACACGAATTTGGATATTGTAGAAGGCGGCGTTAATGACTTAATGGCAGATGCCCTAGATTTGAAAGAGGTTCGCGTGTTTCTCCCTGAAGGACATGACACTTATAAAAAGGTAGTCGTTTTTGTTCCCGCTACACACGAACAAGTAGTAAAAGATGCCCTGCATACAAACGGTGCGGGTAACATTGGCAACTATGAGAAAGTAACCTTTGTTTCACAAGGGAATAGTTACTTTCAGCCTAATGCAGAGGCGCAGCCTTTTATTGGAGAAGCTGGCAAGTTGGAAAAAGTAGAAGAAGTACGCATTGAAGTGCTTGTTCCAAGTAAGCATGTAAACCAAGCGGTGAAAGCAATGATTGCTGCTCATCCATACGAAGAAGTGGCTTACGATATATTTGCAGACGAGAAAAAAGGTAAACCTTTTGGGTTAGGGCGTGTCGGCGAACTGCCTGCACCTACAACGCTGAAGGATTTAGCGTCACACGTAAAACAGCGGTATAACGTCCCACATGTTCGCTTTGCAGGAGATGCATCGGCCACGGTAGAGACGGTTGCAATTCTTGGCGGCAGCGGCAGAGATTACGTTGATCAGGCGCTGCAGCAGGCTGATGTTTACATCACAGGCGATTTAATCTTCCATGAAACACAGGATGCTGTGGAAGCGGGCTTGAAGCTAATCGACCCAGGCCACTATGCGGAACAGATTATGAAGAAAAAGGTAGCTGATTACGTTCAAACTGCGTTCAGTGATGTAGCAGTACATGTTTCGGAAACAGATACGAATCCATTTCAATGTATATAAAAAGACCGAGTCCAGCTGGACTCGGTCTTTTTATGCTTTTTTCACTTTTACTTTTGGAAGTATCTTTTTCGGGTCAACACTGAACTCTAATTTTACATCTTCCAAATTAGCTGGATCAAATTTTTCAATAAAGTTAATAACTTCTTTTGTTACCGGAGTAGGAGTAGAAGCACCTGCTGTGATGGCAACTGTTTCAACGCCTTCTAACCATTCCAGTTTCAACTGAGAAAGGTCTTCAATACGATAAGCCTTTGTACCAGCAACTTCTTCTGATACTTGGGCAAGACGGTTGGAGTTATTGCTTCGCGGATCGCCGACAACTAAAGTGAGGTCAGCTTCTTTTGCCTGCTCAGCAACAGCTTCTTGACGTACTTGTGTTGCCATACAGATCTCTTGAATCATCTCTGTTTGCGGGAATTTCTCTTTTACAAGCTGCATGACATCGTATACGTCCCATTGACTCATTGTCGTTTGATTCGTAACGATTAGCTTGTCTGCATCGAGTTCAAGTGCTTGTACGTCTTCTTCGGTTTGCACAAGGTGAACCTTGCCAGGTGCAACGCCTACAGCGCCTTCAGGCTCCGGGTGACCTTTTTTACCGATGTAGACAACTTCATATCCTTCCGCTACTCTTTCGCGAATTAGGTCATGTGTGCGAGTTACGTCCGGGCAAGTAGCATCCAAGACAGTCAAACCTTTTTCATGCGCGCGTTGTTTTACTTCAGGTGAAACACCATGAGCGGTAAATACAACCGTACCGCTTTCTATTTGTTCTAAAAGCTCCATCCGGTTTTGCCCATCAAGCGTGATGACACCTTCCGTTTCAAATGCATTGGTCACATGCGCATTGTGCACGATCATGCCAAGAATGTAGATTGGACGGGGCAAATTCTCATCCCGCACGGCATTCTGAGCAATTACCATAGCATCTACCACACCGTAGCAATAACCTCGAGGTGCTATTTTTATTATGTTCATTCGTGTGTTTCCCCCTTCTCCGTTTGCACGGTTCATCTATTTCTGGGTCTACTCTATTATAAAGGCAATTAAAGAATATGACAAAGATTGTTTATTATCCGCATGCAATCGTGCAAAATAAGACAAAGTCCTCTATAATGAAAGAAGTAAGAGAATGCCCAAAAGGAGTTACACATGAAAAATCATCATTTTAAACAATACGCGCTTCAGCCAGTCATCAATGAAGCGATTGATAAACTAGGCTTTACCAAACCAACTGCAATTCAAGAGAAAGTCATTCCTGCAGTTTTGCGTGGAGAAAGTGTTATTGGTCAGTCACATACTGGATCGGGTAAAACACATTCTTATTTGATTCCTCTGTTCAGCAAACTGAAAGAAGAGGATCAGAACGCTCAATTTGTAGTGACAGCACCAACGCGCGAGTTAGCTATTCAAATTTATGAAGAAGCTCGTCATTTTATTAAACTTGCTGGAAAAGAGAACGATTGGCATACAAAGCTATTTATCGGCGGTACAGATAAAAAACGGTCAATTGAGAAACTGAAAACACAGCCCCAAATTATTATCGGTACACCAGGACGTATTTTGGATTTAATGGAAGAGCAGGCACTTGATTTGTATCCTGCTACCAGTTTTGTTGTCGATGAAGCAGACTTAATGCTGGATCTTGGTTTCATCAAAGAAGTGGATCAAATTTTAGCGCGAATGAATCAAGATGTTCAGCTTCTTGTGTTCTCAGCAACAATTCCAGAGCGTCTGCAGCCATTTTTGAAAAAGTATCTGGATAATCCGAAGCACTTTGAAATTGGCGGTCACCTTTCACCGGAAACAATGGAGCACCGCTTAATTCCGATGCGTCACCGTGACGAAGCCGAATTGATTATGAAAATAGCAGATGTAATTCAGCCGTATATGGCAATCATTTTTGTAAATGGAAAAGATGCAGCCAATCGATTAGCTGCTGAATTAACGGATAAAGGACTGGAAGTCGGTCTATTGCATGGCGGTCTGACGCCGCGTGAACGAAAACGGGTGCTTCGCGACATTCAAGAACTTCGTTTCCAATACCTTGTTGCGACAGACTTGGCAGCACGCGGTATCGATATTAAAGGTGTCAGCCATGTTATCAATGCGCAGCTTCCAAAAGAGGAGCCATTCTATGTGCACCGTGTTGGCAGAACGGCACGAGCTGGTTTGGAAGGAACAGCGATTAACCTTTATCATGATTATGATTTGGAGCTTATCCAGAAACTTGATAAAAAAGGCCTTGAATTCACAAACTATGATATCAGCAATGGCGAATGGAAAGAATTAAAGCCATGGAACGAGCGGGTTACACGTAAGAAAACGGAATCCGACAACGAAAACCAAGCATGGAAACAAGTTCGTAAACCGAAAAAGGTAAAACCAGGCTATAAACGAAAAATGAAATATGAAAAAGATAAAATCAAGAAAAAGTTAGACCGTAAAGACCGTTTTAAGCGGAAGTAAGGAGAAAGAGATTATGATTATCGGATCACATGTAAGTATGAGCGGCAAAAAAATGCTGTTAGGATCAAGTGAAGAAGCGCATTCTTATGGCGCTAATGCTATGATGATTTACACTGGCGCTCCTCAAAACACGAGAAGAAAGGCCATTGAAGACCTGAATATTGAAGCGGGCCGTGCGCACATGCAGGAGCATGGTATCACTGATATTGTGGTTCATGCGCCGTATATTATTAATATTGGCAACTCCATTAAACCAGAGACTTTCGAATTGGGTGTCAACTTCCTCCGCAGTGAAATTGAGCGCACAGAAGCACTCGGAGCGAAACAGATCGTACTGCATCCAGGCGCTCACGTAGGAGAAGGTACAGCAGCTGGCATTCAGAAGATTATTGAAGGCTTAAATGAAGTGCTAGAGCCGGAACAGAAAGTTCAAATTGCATTGGAAACAATGGCTGGTAAAGGTTCTGAAGTTGGTTCCAACTTTGAAGAAATAGCGCGCATTATTGATGGGGTTAATCATAATGACAAGCTTTCCATTTGCTTTGATACGTGCCATACGCATGATGCTGGCTATGATATTGTGAACGACTTTGATGGTGTCCTAAATCAATTCGACAAAGTAATTGGTCTGGATCGATTAAAGGTTCTGCACATTAATGATAGCAAAAATGAATGCGGAGCACGCAAAGATAGACATGAAAACATCGGTTTTGGACATATCGGTTACGATGCGCTTCGTTATGTCGTGCACCATGAACAGCTGATGACAGTTCCGAAGATATTGGAAACACCATTTGTTGGAGAAGACAAGAAAAATAAAAAAGCGCCGTATGCGCATGAAATTGATATGCTGATGAACAACAGTTTTAATCCGAAATTAAAAGATCATATCATGGCATAATTAATACCCAGCTTGAGGTTAAATCCTCACAGCTGGGTATTTATTTTATAATTTAATACCATGTTCCTTTGCCAGCTGCAAGAAGATTTGATGCGTTTTTTGTGCAGTTTCGGCATCTGTAATCTGTGCTAGTGCTTTCAACATTTGCATGCGGTCTGCTTCCTTGAATGGATCTAATTTGTTCTGGCGCAAAAATTGTACAATTTGAGACGCCTGCAGCTGCGTAAGCTGTACTTGATAAGCCTGGCTTTGCTCCATGATCTCTTCAACGGTTAAATTGCGCAGCTTATTCAGAACAAGCTTGTGAACAATAAAATTCATGTGAAACCTCCGCTCTAAGATGGGAATGGTCTGTGGATTCCTTTATCTACCTGGTTAGTTTATGTCCTGTGTACACAAACTAGAACCATACCTTACCCCAGATAAGGAGGATTTCATATGGATAAAGAAAAATACGAGCAAGACATTCATTCTAAAGATGATGTTGAAACAGCGGCTGAAATATCTCCAGCTGAAAATAGTTACCAGCGTTCTGCAAAAACGGAAGGGGACCAAACAACAGGTTCTGGAAAGATGTTCGGTTATATTGCTTTAATTTTATCAATCGCTTCTTTCTTTATTGCACCGATACTTGTCGGGGCGGCTGGTATCGTTTTTGGCGTCTTAGCAAAACGCAAAGGTGCCAATGCACTTGGGAATATCGCTTTAATTGTAAGTATCATCGCCATTGTTCTTTCATTATTTACAGCACCATATGTATAAAAAAAGATCTGACTCCAAAACGGAGTCAGATCTTTTTATGCTTCTGCAGTTTCTTTCTCTGCAGCTTGCTTGGCGAAGTATTCTTCAGCAAGCTTGTCAATCTCAATTTTCAGCTCATCAACCATTGTTTCTTCCGGTACTTTACGAATGATTTCTCCATGACGGAACAGTAAGCCTTCACCACGGGCGCCGGCAATGCCGATATCGGCCTCGCGAGCCTCACCAGGGCCATTTACCGCACAGCCTAGTACTGCAACCTTAATTGGAGCTTTTATCGTACTGATGTACTCCTCAACGTCATTGGCGATGCTAATCAAGTCAATCTCGATTCGGCCGCAAGTAGGGCAGGAGATTAGCGTTGCTGCGTTAGAAGACAAGTTAAAGATCTTCAGCAGTTCACGCGCAACTTTTACTTCTTCAACTGGATCGGCACTCAAGGAAATACGCATCGTGCTTCCGATACCTTTACTTAAAATCGCGCCAAGTCCAGCTGCACTTTTCACTGTTCCGGCAAACAATGTACCGGACTCTGTAATACCCAGGTGCAGCGGATAAGGAATAACCTCAGCTGCTTTTTCGTAGGCTTCAATCGCTAACGATACATCGGACGCTTTTAGCGAAACAATGATATCGTGGAAATCAAGTTCTTCAAGAATCTTAATGTGGTGCAATGCACTTTCCACCATACCTTCAGCGGTTGGATAGCCATATTTCTCTAAGATATGACGTTCCAAGGAACCAGCGTTTACACCGATACGAATTGGTATACCTTTTTCTTTCGCCGCATTTACGACAGCTTCAACTTTTTCTCGTTTACCGATATTACCAGGGTTAATCCGGATTTTATCTGCTCCGCCTTCAATTGCTTTTAAGGCTAGTTTATAGTTGAAATGAATATCCACTACAAGTGGAATGTTAATGCGTTTCTTGATCTCAGGAATTGCATCAGCAGCACGCTGGTCTGGGCAAGCAACTCGTACAACTTGGCAGCCTGCTTCTTCCAATCTGTTGATTTCTGCCACTGTAGCTTCCACGTCATGTGTTTTTGTTGTTGTCATCGACTGAATAACAACTTCGTTTTTACCGCCGATTGTAAGATCGCCTACTTTAACCGGACGGGTGTCTTGTCTGTGTATTAATGCCATTTATATATCGCTCCTTTGATTATCGCGAGGAAAAACAGAGAAATATCCTTATATTTTCCCATTATAATGCTAATACTGCTAAATTAGAAGTAACTAGGCTCAAGTTTAATAAAATCTTCATCTTGGGTAATGGGGAAAATAATAAGCTGAACCTGCATTCAGTGCATATGGATCCTTCTCCGGATTCAATTCCTCGAAATCCTGGATCACTTGTTCCATCGTAACGTGCAATTCGTGATTGTTCAACTCATTTGTAATGGAAAGAAGTGTGTCACCTTGCTTTACCTGCAGGAGGACTGGCTGAAACGTCTTTTTTATATTATTTTTCTGTGTAGCCGTGTCGGGCTGTGTTGGTTCATTCTCGGCAGTAGAAGCGGCGGGGATGGGGCTTCCTATCGTAAGATCCTTCCAAATACTAAGAATTAAAGCACAGCAAAACAGAAACACACCAATCCGTTTCCACATGGAAGTTCCTCCGATCTCGTTACAATTCATTTTATAAAGTATTAGATATCCGATAGAAAAAACCTTTAATATGAAACAAAAAAGCGCTGTCTTCGTATATAAATAGTAGGAGAAAGGAGCATGAAAGATGCTGGACTATAATTGGGTTTCGATATTTATGACTGGTCTTGGAACAATGTTTTTAATTGGGGAAATCCTTGTAAAGGCTAGAGGAATACTATTTTTATTAGGTGCAGGCTTTATCGGTACGTTCTTTCTTAGCTATCTCGACCCATCGGCAATTTGGTATATGCTGCCGCTTTACTTTGTCGGGATGCTGCTGATTATTATTGATGGAAAATTACTGAATGATGGCACGCTTAGCGTAATAGGGTTGTTAACCATGCTATTAACGGTAGGGTTTACTGCGCCAAATTGGACAGCGGGCATATATGCAATCCTAGGTGTCATTATTGGAGCATTCGCTTCTTTCCTTTTCTTGAAAGCATTTCCGAAAAGAGATATGTGGGGCAAGATTGCGCTTTTGGACTCATTAAGCTCTGATAAAGGCTACAATAGCGTAAACGAAACATATGCAGCACTTTTGGAGCAGGAAGGCGAGACCATTACCGATATGCGCCCTTCAGGTACTATTCGAGTGAATGGGAAGGAATTGAGCGCCATAACAGATGGAAAATGGCTGGATCGCGGCACCCGAATTAAGGTGAAGCATGTTAGCGGAGCAAGAATACTGGTAGAAAAAGTAAAGCCCTAACTGTATTTAACCAAATAAAGTAATTTTAATCGTAAATTTCCTAACAAGACCTTTACAACCCTTCAAACTAATTTAATAATTGAAGAGGGAATATTTGAGAAGGGAAGGAAGGCTTGTATTGTCTAATTGGGAATATATCGTCTTTGAATTTATAGGCGGCTTAGGCTTGTTTCTCTTTTCCATTCGTTATTTAGGCGATGGATTACAGCGAGCATACGGCAAGCAGCTGCAGCTGGCAATGCACAGATTTACGGTACATCCGCTAATTGGGATTCTTTCCGGGCTTATTGTTACAGTACTCGTTCAGAGCAGCACGGCGACCAGCATTCTGGTTGTCGGGTTGGTGAATGCGAGCTATCTAACATTAAGACAGGCTATTTCTGTTATTATGGGCGCAAATATAGGTACAACATTAACTGCCTTTTTTATTGGAATTAACTTAATTCAATATGGTCTTCCAATCATGGCGGTCGGAGCATTTTTAATTTATTTCTTTGCAAATCAGCGAACACAGCAAATCGGTAAAGTGCTTTTTGGAGCAGGCGGTATTTTCTTTGGCCTGACGCTAATTGGGGACGGACTGCATCCTATACTGAATATAGAGGCATTTCAATCGCTATCTGCCAGTATGCACAGCAATCCAATTGCTGGAGCGGCAATTGGTACTTTTATGACAATTGTTGTACAAAGCAGCGGTGCTACAGTAGCGATTCTTCAGGAGCTGTATGCGCAAAATGGTATTG
This sequence comes from Terribacillus sp. DMT04, assembly GCF_019056395.1. Taxonomy (NCBI): domain Bacteria; kingdom Bacillati; phylum Bacillota; class Bacilli; order Caryophanales; family Bacillaceae; genus Terribacillus; species Terribacillus sp. DMT04. Next base: position 1,956,494 of record NZ_CP077639.1, on the reverse strand, counting down.
ATTTACAAGGAGCTTTGCCGGTATTGCTAGGAGATAATCTCGGCACAACACTAACAGCCATGTTAGCGGCAATTGGAGCCACCGTCCAGGCAAAGCGAGCGGCGCTGAGCCACGTAATGTTCAATGCAATTGGTGCAGTCGTTTTCCTGTTGATTCTGCCGTTATTTGTAGATGTTGTTGCCTGGATGCAGAACATATTCAACTTGAATGACAAATTAACCATTGCTGGTGCGCATGGACTATATAATATTGCCAATACATTTATATTGCTCCCGTTCCTTGGTTTCTTTGTTTGGCTTATTACAAAAGTTATCCCAGGAGAAGAAGAACGGCCGATGGCGCTGACAAACCATCTGGATCCGCTATTTATTCAGCAGTCTCCTGTGCTGGCATTAGAACAAGCTAAGCTGGAAGTCTTACATATGGGAAGACTGGCAGTGGACGGCTTAGAACAGGCCAGTACTTATGCGAACAACCATGAAAGACAATTTGCCGACCTTGCCATGCAGCTGGAAAAGGAAGTCAATCGAAAGGACCGTGAAATTACCGAATATCTTTCTAAGATTTCTACAAATACGCTTTCCAATGAAGAAAGCGAAAGGCATGCAGCTTTACTGGATGCTATTCGGGATATTGAACGTATCGGGGATCATTTCGAAAATATTGTTGAATTTGTCGACTTTCAATTATCAAGTAATATTAAATTAACCAAAGAAGCACAGCAAGAACTTAACAGCATGTTTGATTTGACAATTATTACAGTGAAGCAGGCAGTGGAGGCGTTGGATAAACAAGATCGGGAAGTTGCCATTGCGGTATTGCAGAAGGAAGATCAAATTGACAGGATGGAACGCAGCCTGCGCAAAACGCATCTGATTCGATTAAATGAAGGAAAGTGTACTGGTTCAGCTGGAATTGTTTTTGTAGATATTATTAGCAACTTGGAACGTATTGGAGATCATGCTGTTAATATTGCACAGTTAATACTGAATGAAAAGACAGAGAGTTAAATTCTCTGTCTTTTATATTTTTCTCTTGTAATGATGGAGAGGACATGCTATAGTATTCCTGTCAGTTAAAAGGACGCAAAAATTATAACAAAAACTTATAGAAAAATGATTGACAAGTTATTGAATGCATGATAAATTATATATCGTCGCTAATACATAACATATTAATTATTCCACAGTAGCTCAGTGGTAGAGCTATCGGCTGTTAACCGATCGGTCGCAGGTTCGAATCCTGCCTGTGGAGCCATGGCGGTGTAGCTCAGCTGGCTAGAGCGTACGGTTCATACCCGTGAGGTCGGGGGTTCGATCCCCTCCGCCGCTACCATAAATCTTAATAATTTGTAACATGGCGGTTGTGGCGAAGTGGTTAACGCACCGGATTGTGGCTCCGGCATTCGTGGGTTCAATCCCCATCAATCGCCCTTGAAAAAAGTATTGGACCCTTAGCTCAGTTGGTTAGAGCTATCGGCTCATAACCGATCGGTCGCAGGTTCGAGTCCTGCAGGGTCCACCATACGATTTTCAACTTCATATTGCAACGCGGAGGAATACCCAAGTTTGGCTGAAGGGATCGGTCTTGAAAACCGACAGGGGCTTAACGGCTCGCGGGGGTTCGAATCCCTCTTCCTCCGCCATCTTGGCTCGGTAGCTCAGTCGGTAGAGCAACGGACTGAAAATCCGTGTGTCGGCGGTTCGATTCCGTCCCGAGCCACTCCAGTAACAGCTGTTCCTTTGAACAGCTGTTTTTTTTTGTTTTAAAACAAAAGCTGCGAGTAATTTAAGGAAGGACTGCGTGCAAAATACTTGCTGTTTCAGACAAGCTTTGGTACGCTTTACGAAAAGGTGATAACCTTTTATTACATATCACTTAAGGAGGAATAATCATGGCTAAATTTGAACTACCAGAATTGCCTTACGCATACGATGCACTTGAGCCTCATATCGATAAGGAAACAATGAACATCCACCATACGAAACATCACAACACATATGTGACAAAGTTAAACGGTGCAATCGAAGGAAAAGCTGACTTAGAAAGCAAATCCCTAGAAGAACTTGTTGCAGGTGTGAATGACCTTCCTTCTGACGTACAAACAGCAGTACGCAACAACGGCGGCGGTCACTACAACCACAGCCTATTCTGGAAACTTCTTTCCCCGAATGGCGGCGGAGAGCCTACTGGCGAAGTAGCTACTGCAATTGCTAATAAATACGGTACACTAGATAAATTCAAAGAAGAATTCGCAGCAGCAGCAGCTGGCCGTTTCGGTTCCGGCTGGGCATGGCTTATTGTAGAAAACGGTGAAGTTGATATCGTATCAACTCCAAACCAAGATAACCCAGTAATGGATGGTAAAACACCTATTCTTGGACTAGATGTTTGGGAGCACGCTTACTACTTGAAATACCAAAACAAACGTCCGGATTACATTAGTGCTTTCTGGAATGTTGTAAACTGGGATGAAGTAGAGCGCTTGTATCGCGAAGCTAAATAAGTAACGAAAAGACATCAGCAAAAAAGCTGGTGTCTTTTTTTTGTGCATATCTCCTTTTCAATAGAAAATACTAACTAGAAGTAAAAGGAGATGGCATTATGAAGCCGAACTTATTTACCTTGGATTCGAGCAGAAAAGAACTGAATATGCTCCTTATTATCGGAGCGCTTTATTCTCTCGGGATATTCCTATCGAACACGTTCGTTAATATTTACTTATGGAAGCAGACGAATGATTTAGTTAACATCGCCATGTATAACTTGGCAATATATGTGGCGCAAGCAGTGCTGTTCACCTTATCCGGACGCTGGGCTAAGCGGATTGACCGTATCATCATCCTTCGTATCGGCGTAGTCTTCCTCAGCATCTTTTTCCTTCTTGTTTTGTTTACCGGAGAGAAAGCTGCCACGTATAATGTACTGCTTGGTACGGTGCTAGGCGTAGGTTATGGCATGTATTGGCTTGCTTACTCCGTATTAACCTTTGAAGTGACAGAACCGGAGACGCGGGACTTCTTTAATGGTGTATCTGGTTTATTGCAATCATTTACAGGCATGATTGGACCCTTTGTGGCTGGGTATATCATTACCAGAATGAACAATAGCCATGGTTATACGCTGATATTTGCTGTGAGTTTTGTACTTTTTCTTTTGGCTGTTATATGTACAGCGGGACTTGGCAGAAGAAGGGCAGAAGGAAAATTCGGTCTCAAGCTTGCTTGGAAAGAAATAGGGCGTGATCCAGCATGGCGCAATATTGTTATTGCACATGTTTTTCAAGGAATTAGAGAAGGAATCTATACGTTCATCATTTCCGTATGGATTTTCATTGTCACAAACAGTGAGCTGTCACTTGGTACATTTAACCTTGTGTATTCCGCTTTTTCATTAATCTTCTATTATATAGCAACTCGATATATCAAAAGTCCGCAGCGAAAGATGGCAATTTTCTTAAGTGGTGTCGCCTTGTCGTTAAGTATTGTATTGTTGCTTGTAAAACTTAATTTTACTACTTTGTTGATATATGCAGCATTAATAGGCGCATTTTACCCAGTGCTCTATGTGCCTTATTTATCCCTATCTTATGATGTTATTGGCAAAGCAAAAGATGCAAGAAGTTTACGGGTTGAATACATCGTATTAAATGATGCAGCTGCAAATGCAGGCAGAATTTTATCTGTTTTGGCACTGCTAGTTGGGATTGGTATTTGGAAAGATGCTTCTATCCCATACTTGATGCTTCTATTAGGAGCTGGACCATTTTTCATTTATTACTTTACCCGGCGTATTACCAACTTTACTGCAGAACCATCCATAAAAAAGCTGCCTAAAAACGAAATTGCAGGAGATGACAAACGCTGACAGACTTTAGTAGAAGGAGACGGAAGTTGATGATATAATGGGAGCAGTATGTAAGAATGGGGGAACATTATGTCTAAAAAAAGGAAGAAAAAGCGTGCGCTGCTTCCTTTCCGTCTCAATGTCTTGTTTGCGATCGTTTTCCTGCTGTTCTCTGCTTTGATTCTGCAGCTTGGCGTAGTGCAGATCATCAACGGAGAAGAACACCAGGCAGTCCTAGAAAAAACAACAAACGATATAGCAGAAATATCTGTTCCGCGCGGTATGATTTATGATAGTGAAGGAAAAGTAATTGTCGGTAATGAACCAGTTTATTCAATTACTTACACACCGCCTAAGAATGGCGACTCTGCTGACGAACGATTAGAACTTGCAAAACAGCTAGCAGATATTATTAAGATGGATGAAGAAGCAATTGAGAAGATCACGGAAAGAGAGTTTAAGGAATATTGGTATCTTCTGAATGCAGAAGAAGCAAACGGCAGAATTACTGCTGCTGAAAAAGAGAAGCTTGATGATAGTGAAATCTATAACCTGACGCTCGAGCGAATAACAGAAGCCGATTACAAAGAGCTCATGACAGATGATCAGGCAAAACAGATAATTGCGATAAAACGTGAACTTGACAGTGCGACAGAGCTTGTTCCTCACGTTATAAAAAATGAGAACGTTACGGAGAAAGAATACGCAACCATAGCAGAAAATATGGAGCAAATGCCAGGCGTCAATGTTGCCACCGACTGGAAACGCTACTATCCGTTTGATGGTTCTCTCCAAGGTGTTCTGGGGAGTATTAAAACGGGAATTCCAGAAGGCGAGAAGGATTACTATCTTTCCCGCAACTATCAGCTGAATGACCGAATTGGCACAAGCGGTCTCGAAATGGAATACGAAAGCCTGCTAAAAGGTGATAAAAAACGTGTTCGTTATATAACAGATAATGATAACAATATTGTGTCTCAAGAAGTCATTTCAGATGGACAGCGCGGACAAGATCTGCAGCTTTCCATTAATATGGACTTTCAGAAGGAATTGGATAAGATTGTGCGGGAAGAGTTGAAAGGTGCAATTAACAAATATCCTGGTGCCAACCGCTATTTGGAGAATGCTATGGCCGTTATGCTTAACCCTAATACTGGTGAAATTTATGCGGCCAGTGGGCAGCATTACGACCGCGAAAATAATGAGTATGAATCTGCAGATATGAATACTGTCTTTACAGGCGGTGAAGTTGGATCTACCGTTAAGGGTGCGACATTGCTTGCTGGGTATCAGGAAGGTGTTCTGGACCCAGGAGATTACTTTGTAGATAAACCTGTAAAAATTAAAGGGACTCCAGAGAAATCTTCCTATAAAGATATGGGGACGATAAATGATTTAACAGCATTGCAGAAATCTTCAAACGTATATATGTTTAATATTGCTTTGCGTCTCGGTGGAGAATACAACTATCAGTACAATCAAAGTGTTTCTTTTGATCCTGATTCATTCAGAGTATTAAGAAATTACTACAACCAAGTTGGACTTGGAGTGGAAACTGGTATCGATCTTCCCTCAGAATCAACGGGGTATCAAGGATCTACTGGAATAGCTGGTAATCTGCTTGACTTCTCTATTGGTCAATATGATACGTATACTACTATGCAGTTAGCGCAGTATATTTCCACAATTGCCAATGGTGGTTATCGAATCAAACCGCATTTTGTAAGTGAGATTCATGAGCCATCAAATGAAAAAGACCAACTTGGTCCGCTTGCAGAGACGATAAACCCTGAAGTTTTAAATAAGATTACTGCAACAGATGCCCAAATTGAGCGAGTCAAAAAAGGATTTAAGATGGTATTTCAGACAACGGATGGAACAGCTTATCGTCATTTAACTAAAGAAGCAAAAACCTACGATATTTCTGGAAAAACTGGTACAGCAGAAACAAACATAGACGGTACCAATTTAGAAAACTGGACTCTAATCGGCTACGCAGATTCTGAAACACCAGATATCGCGTTTGCCGTAATGGTTCCTAATTTAGGTATAGTAAGTGGTGGCACTGGTCAGTACCCAATTACCTACAATATCGTAAACAAAGCACTGAAATATTACTACGAGCACACAGCGCCAGAAGACAAAGATAAAGAAGAAGCTGAATAAAGTATTGCCGAAGAACCACCCAAACAAACGGGTGGTTCTTTTTATTTCTACAAAAACTGACCTCAATTTACACAACCTTTACATTGAGTTTATTATTCCTTAATGATGACAAGCTATTATGTAGTTGTAAGGCAAAGGAACTAATCGAATTTCGTAGGGGGAAAATCAAACATGAAGAAAATGAAACTATCTGTATTGCTTGCAATGTTTGCACTAGTAATTGGTGTACTTGCAGCATGTGGCGGAAACGCTGGCGGCGAACAATCTGAAGACAGCAACAGCGGGAACAGCAACAGTGGAGGCGGAGAAACTTCCGATAGCTCAATCGTTGTATCTGGTTCCAGTGCAATGCAGCCTTTAGTAGCAGCAGCAGCTGAAAAGTACAAGGAAGAAAACCCGGATGCAGACATCCAAGTAAACGCAGGTGGTTCCGGAGCTGGCCTGAGTCAGGTTCAGGAAGGTTCTGTTGCAATCGGTAATTCAGATGTATTTGCTGAAGAAAAAGAAGGTATTGACGCAGAAGCTCTAGTTGATCACAAAGTTGCAGTTGTAGGTATGACAGCAGCAATCAACCCAGAAGTAGGCGTAGATAACCTTACAAAACAGCAGCTGAAAGATATCTTCACTGGCAAAATCACGAACTGGTCTGAAGTTGGCGGAGCGGATCAAGAAATTACACTTGTAAACCGTCCAGACTCTTCTGGTACGCGTGCAACTTTCGTAAAGTTTGGTCTTGATGGTGAAACTCCAGCAGAAGGTGTTACGGAGGATTCTTCCAACACTGTTAAGCAAATCGTTGCTGATACACCAGGTGCGATTGGCTATCTAGCTCTTTCTTACTTTGATGATGATTCTATAACAAAAGCAAGCATTGATGGCGTAGAACCTACTGATGAAACAATCGGTTCTGGCGAATTCCCAATCTGGGCTTACCAGCATTCTTATACAAATGGAGAAGCTGAAGGTCTTGCTAAAGAATTCCTTGATTACATGCTTAGCGAAGAAATTCAAACTACTATCGTTCCTGAACAAGGCTATGTTCCAATGACAGCGATGGAAGTTGAACGTGATGCAGAAGGAAACCAAACTGATAAATAATGTGTAAAACATAAGGTAGATGCGGTGTTTAACTGCATTTACCTTACTGTGGTTATAAAATAGCTATCACAGGCAGCGGAAGGCACATTGTACGTGTTCCTTTCTGTTGTTTTTTAAGAGGAGTTGTAGAAGTTGGCAAAAGCAACAGTTAACACATCAGCTGAAGATAGGCTGATTCTGACCAATAAAAACAGACGCTGGGATGAAGTGCGCGGTCGTTCACTTGTAACGTTTTGTGCAATCATAATGATTGCTGCGACAATCTCAGTAACTGTTTTCCTAGCCCAAAAGGGTTTGCAATCATTTACTGTTAATAATATTAATCCTATTGCCTATCTAACCAGCACAAACTGGAATCCAGTAGGCAGTGGAGAAGCTTCATATGGTATCTTTCCTTTCATTTTCGGTTCTCTAGCCGTAACCTTCCTTTCTGCATTGGTAGCAGCACCGCTCGGTATTGGTGCAGCGATCTTCATGTCTGAAATCTCACCGAAATTTGGTAAGAAGGTTTTACAGCCGGTAATTGAACTGCTAGTTGGTATACCATCTGTTGTTTATGGTTTTATAGGACTTGTCGTGCTAGTGCCATTAGTAAGGGATAACTTACCTGGTATTGGGTTTAGCTTGTTTGCAGGTGTTGTTGTTTTGACTGTGATGATTCTCCCTACGGTTACAACTATAGCAACTGACGCTATGCGGTCATTGCCGGATAGTCTTCGACAAGGATCTATGGCATTAGGCGCAACACGCTGGCAGACAATTCGTAAAGTATTGATTCCAGCAGCATTGCCATCACTGCTGACAGCTATTGTGCTTGGTATGGCACGAGCTTTTGGTGAAGCATTAGCTGTACAGATGGTAATCGGTAACTCACGAGATATTCCGGAAACCATCTTTGACACTTCCGCAACATTAACAACTATCGTAACGCTTAATATTGGGCACACAACATATGGAAGTATTGAAAATAATACACTATGGTCGATGGGTCTTATCTTACTTGTTATCTCATTCATATTCATCTTTATTGTCCGTTACTTGTCAGGCAGGAGGAAAGTTTAATGAACAGCAGAATTACAGATCGTATTGCAACAGGAGTTTTTTACACGATTGCAGCAATAATGGTTGCTTTGTTGCTTTATCTTTTCTATTTCATCTTATCTAATGGAATTCCGCAAATTTCATGGGATTTCTTAACGTCCCCATCCAGTGCTTATCAAGCTGGCGGCGGTATTCGAGACCAACTATTTAATTCATTCTATATCCTATTCATTACAATGATTATTACTGTACCGCTTGGTGTATGCGGCGGGGTGTACATGGCTGAATACGCAAAGCCTGGAAAGATCACAAACTTTATCCGTACATGTATTGAGATGCTGGCATCTTTGCCTTCTATCGTTGTTGGTTTGTTCGGTCTATTAATTTTCGTTAATATTACAGGCTGGGGATATACAATAATTGGTGGAGCTTTAGCTTTAACAATCTTTAACATTCCTGTTATGGTTCGAGTTACGGAGGACGCAATTAACAGTGTACCTAAAGAACAAAAAGAAGCGAGTCTTGCGTTAGGTATTACAAGATGGCATACAATCAAAACAGTGTTACTGCCATATGCTTTCCCTGGTATTTTGACGGGTGCAATTCTAGCATCTGGACGTGTATTTGGAGAAGCAGCAGCTTTGCTTTATACTGCGGGTCTTTCTACGCCGACATTAGATTACGGAAACTGGAACCCACTTGCTGAGGATTCACCTTTGAATATTTTCCGACCTGCGGAAACATTAGCGGTTCATATTTGGGCAGTTAACACACAAGGTTTGATTCCGGATATTCGTGAAGTAGCCAACGGTGCTGCTGCGGTTCTAGTTATTGCTGTCTTAGTGTTCAATCTCCTCGCGCGCTGGTTGGGCAGTGTCATCCATAAGAAATTGACAGCAGGTAAATGATGAAGAGAGGAGTTCGCGACATGAACTATACAGCAGATCGACCAACTAAAATAAAAACCGAAGAGACTATATCTAAAAAAACAGCTTCCCATAAGGAGGTTGTACTTGATGTTAAGGATTTAAGTATTTTCTATGGCAGCAAGGAAGCAGTGAAACGGGCTAATATGGGAATTGAGAAAAATGCAGTAACTGCATTAATCGGTCCGTCAGGTTGTGGTAAATCTACATTTATACGTTCCATAAATCGAATGAACGATTTGATTCCTTCCAGTCGAGCTGAGGGAGAAATCATTTATGATGGCTTGAATATCCTTCGCAGAGATATCAACGTCGTAGCATTAAGAGCAGAAATTGGTATGGTGTTCCAAAAGCCGAATCCATTCCCTAAATCTATCTACAATAATATTACACACGCATTGAAGTATAACGGGCAGAAGGATAAGCAAGCTCTTGACCAAATAGTTGAGGAGAGTTTGCGTAAGGCAGCACTATGGGATGAAGTAAAAGACCGTTTGCAACAATCTGCATTATCTTTATCCGGCGGTCAGCAGCAACGGCTTTGTATTGCACGTACTTTGGCAATGGAGCCGCAAATCCTTCTGTTAGATGAACCAGCTTCTGCGCTAGATCCGGTATCTAACGCTAAGATAGAAGAATTGATTCTTCAGCTCAAGGAGGATTATTCCATTGTCATCGTGACACATAATATGTCCCAGGCATCACGTGTATCAGATAAAACAGCATTTTTCTTCAATGGAGACATTGTAGAATATGATGATACAAAGAAAATCTTCACTAATCCTTCTGAAACGAAAACAGAAGAATATATTTCCGGCAGATTCGGGTAGGAGGCAACAGCTATGCAAGCGGCAGCAACGAAAGAATCAATATTCCAAGTGAATGATTTAAATTTATGGTATGACGATTATCATGCTCTGAAGGATGTTAACCTAGAAGCATTGAATAACGAAATCTATGCCATTATCGGACCATCTGGCTGTGGTAAATCCACTTTTATTAAAACACTCAATTTAATGATCAATACGGTACCAGGTGTCCGAATGACAGGGGAAATCAACTATAAAGAAAAGAATCTCCTTGATTCCAGAGTTGACTTAGTTGATTTACGCCGTAATGTCGGTATGATTTTCCAGAAAGGTAATCCTTTCCCACAGTCAATTTACGATAATATTGTGTACGGACCAAAAATTCATGGTATAAAGAAAAAGAGTGAGTTAGATGAAATTGTTGAAACAACGCTGAAAGATGTAGCATTATGGGATGAAGTAAAGGATCGTCTAAAGTCTTCTGCGATGGGTCTGTCTGGGGGACAGCAGCAGCGTTTGTGTATCGCACGTGCGCTTGCAACAACACCAGATGTTGTATTAATGGATGAACCGACATCCGCACTGGATCCAATTTCTACGTTGAAGATTGAAGAGCTCATGACAGAGCTGAAGAAAAAATATTGTATTGTTATTGTAACGCATAACATGCAGCAAGCTTCCCGTATTTCTGACAAAACGGCTTTCTTCCTGCATGGACATGTAGTAGAGGCTACAGAAACAAGTAAATTATTCTCAAATCCGGAAGATAAGCGCACAGAAGACTACATTAGCGGTCGTTTCGGTTAAATGATGCACTGGAGGAGAACATATGGTAGCTAGAGAGCAGTTTTCAGCAGATTTAGAAGCAATTCAAAAATTAATCATCTCATTTGCGTTTGAGGTAGATACGGCATTAAAGCAAGCAATTGATGCATTGTATGAACGAAACAGTGACCTTGCGTATAAGGTTATAGAGAATGATGAGATTTTGAATAAGCGGGACCAAGATATAAATGAGGCAACAATCCAGCTTATTGCGATGCAGCAGCCAGTAGCAACTGACTTGCGCCGATTGGTGGCATTTCTCCGTGTATCCACTGATTTGGAACGGATGGCTGATCACGCAAAGAATATTGCCAAAAGCGTAAATCGGTTAAATGTGCTCAGTCCGTATGAAATTCCTTTGGCAATTCGTGATATGCAGGAGGTTGTCAGCAAAATGATTCATAGCGCTGTACAAGCCTTTGAGGAAGAAGATATTAGCAAAGCGAAAAAGTTAGCGGACCTTGATAACGTAGTGGACAGTATGTACGGCGAATTATTCCGTGACATGCTGGATGAGCGTAAGGCAGAAGCAGGCAAACATCAGCAGATGATGCAGCTTGTATTCGTAGGGCGCTTCGTTGAACGTGTCGGGGACCATATTACAAACATCGGTGAAGGTATCTTGTATTTGGTTAAAGGTACGTCGATTGATTTAAACAAATAAAAAGCAGCGGCTGCTGGATGCCGCTGCTTTTTATTTTGTTAGTAAGTCTGTAATTTCGTCATAAGACATGTCAGAATTGACATCATAGGTTCCTACTTGTAATGATTTACTTGCATTCGTAACGTTCAAATAAGTGAGGAAAGCATCTCCGTCTTCCAGAATGCTCTTTTTCTCTAATAGTTGAGCAACTTCATCACTCGTCATACCGCTTTCAAGCTTCAGTTGGAACTTTTTCGTTTGTTCTGATGCTGTTTTCGCCTTATCTTTCGTTTCTGTCTTTTTCTGAAGTTCTTCATAGTCTTTGCTGCTTAGAATATAATAATCGTCTTTTTCTAAACGCGTTTTCATTTCTTCTGTGTCGAGTTCTTCCTTTTTTATTGGAGCTGCCGAGGTTGTTTTTGCTGTTCCATCGTCAGATGCGAAATAGAGAACCAGCATGCATGCGCCTGCGAGCAGAAGAGCGGCAGCAAAGCCTTGGATTACTTGCTTCATCGTTGTCCTCCTGTTTGTTTCGCAACACGGTATACATCGTCCTCTGCTAAGCCTGTCTCGTTCGCAATTTCTTTGATGCTGTAGCCTTGTTGATGCAGATTCTGAACCTTCTGGAAGATGGCTGGTTTTTGTGAGCGGCTTTGTTTTAATTCGCGCTGAGTTGTCGGCAGCAATTCTTCTTCCAGTACTTTGATTTTTTTGTTCATGGTATAATTTTCCTGCATGGTAGATAAAGTCAATTGTTCGATTTGCTGATCCATATGTTTAAATTTGTCCTGCATAAAGAAAGAAAAAATCCAAAGTATGATGCCTGCTGCAAGAAAGGTGATGGCAGCGATTAACATGATGTGTGTTACCTCCTAATTATTGCTATCCTATTTATATCATATTGCTGCTGACAGGGATATAGAGAATTCGACAAAATACTGTTTTCTTATTAAATTGTTGAGGATAAAGGTTGATATAGCACTGTAATTCTGCTATTATTAGGTGGTCTGAAGATCGTTATGTTTTCATACAATTATTTAAGATTGTTGGGAGGGATTATACATGCGTGTAAACATTACTCTCGCCTGCACAGAAACAGGAGATCGTAACTACATTACAACAAAAAACAAGCGTAAACATCCAGAACGCATGGAGCTTAGAAAATATAGCCCACGCTTGAAAAAGTATACGCTGCACCGCGAAACAAAATAAGTTCGTATAAAAAGACTCCCCCTATTGGCGGGAGTTTTTTTGCATACAGGGAGGTTTCGTGATGGAAGAGAAAAAACGGCTTCGTCAGGAAGCGATTCAGCTGCTGAGAGAAATGCCGCCAACTGAAAAGCTCCGTGTAGAACATCAATTGGCTTCGTTTCTCTTTTCGTCAGCTATCTGGAAACATGCGAACACGATTGGTCTCACAATGGCGCTGCCGCATGAATGGGATACCACGAAGATTATTCAGCAAGCTTGGTTGGAAAAGAAAAATGTGTGCGTGCCGCTTACGCTGGAAAATAGAGGAATGCAGTTTTATTATGTAGACAGCTATAATCAGCTGACAGACGGTGCTTTTCAAATTAAAGAGCCCGTCCCCGAACGATGCGTACCTGCTTTCAAAGACGACATCGATTTGCTCCTTGTTCCTGGACTTCTATTTGATAATTCAGGGTACCGGATAGGGTATGGCGGCGGTTATTATGACCGGTATATTGCCGATTATCGTCATACGACCATTGCCATTGCCAGCAGTCAGCAGCTGAGACAATCTTTGCCTGTTGGTTTTTATGATCGGCCTGTTGGGCATCTTCTGACAGATGATGGTTTTATTGACTTAACCGAATAGCAGCCTTCTGGTTCGGGACACACTAAGGTTATCCCGGAGGAAAGGATGGGTGCTGATGTGGAAGTCGATTATCACGGCTGTGTCACTCACAGCCAGTGTGATATTTTTAATACGAGAGCGCTATCGTGTGCTGAATGCAATTTTAGCCGTTACGGTTCTTCGAAAAGGACTTATTCGGCTGTCGATGGGATTCGGACCCTTGCGTTCCCGGATGCTGCCAATGTTATTTAAACGCTCAGTGTAAACTGAGCGTTTTTCCATGACTTTTTTGATACACTGTAGGCAAGAGGGGGAGAGGTATGACCTACAACGAAGAAACGGCTTACTATCGAATGATTAATCATCTGATTGCCGTGCATGATTTTACTTTTGTAAGAGCAAATGAAGACTTGCGTGTTTGCTGGCTGGAAAGAAAGCGAAATGGAATTGTGCAGATGGTAAGATTAACATCACGCACCTTCGCGTGGGCCAACCATTTGAAACGGGACATTCTAAGGGCAGCTAGCGATATACAGCAAATGACAAAAGGCATCTTCGCCAAGAAGGTTCAGATACATAATGTCTATTTTGGTGATCAAGGACCTGCGGATGAATGGTCAAAATTAAAGAAGCCAATGATTATTAAAAGCAGAAGACCAATCCCGATGCAAACGTATTACTTGGATCGCGATACTTATCAGTCTGAAATGGAGAAACTCTTTCGCCATTTGAAGCTTAGCGATTCGGTGTCGCTTGTATCAGTCGAGGAAGACAGTGAACAGAAGCTGGAAATGGAGAAAAGCAGACTTCGGAGTTTGCTTGTACAGCAGCAGCAGGCAGACCAAGCTGTATTTCACCGCAAGAAGCCATTGCTTGTATATGTTCTTATCGGCATTAGTTTACTTCTGTTTCTTTTAGAGGTGCTACTTGGAGGCTCAACTAATTCTGCTGTACTCATTGAGCTTGGAGCCAAATATAACCCCTTAATATTAGCTGAGAATCAATGGTGGCGGATTATCACCTCTATGTTCTTGCATATCGGCGCTTTGCACTTGATGACGAATATGCTTTCTTTGTATTATCTGGGAACATTAACCGAGCAAGTATTCGGTCACCGACGATTTTTCATTGTCTTTCTGCTTGGTGGAGTAATTGGCGGTTTAGCCAGTTTTGCTTTTTCGCAAAACTTAAGTGCAGGCGCATCCGGAGCTATTTTTGGTTTGTTCGGCGCATTGCTCTATTTTGGGACTGTTTATCCGAAGTTATTCTGGCGGACAATTGGAAACGGATTGATTGTCATATTGCTGATCAATCTAGTGATTAGCTTTGCTGCTAGTCATGTTATTGATGTTTATGCGCATATAGGCGGGTTAATTGGCGGCTTTGCCAGTGCGTTGCTCGTTGGTCTGCCAGGTAAAAAGATGTTAATAGCGCGAGTAGGCGGGGCTGTATTAAGCCTTGTCTTAATAGCCGGTTTGATTGTTTATGGTCTGCTGGGACCAGTCAATACAGCATTACATGAAGGTTTGAAAGCAGAAGCTGCCTACAAGCAGGGTGATTATCAAATGGTCATACAGCATGCTACAGATGCTTTAGATAAAGGAAGCAGTGATGCGGCTCGGCTGCCATTGTTTTATCGAGGGTTAGCTTATTCTCAAACCGGAGAATTAGAGAAAGCGATTCAGGATTATGACAGGCTCGTCCGTTTAACACCTGAAGATTCTGCTGTTCATTATAATCTTGCCCGTATTCTCCAGCTAAACGGGCAAGAAGAGGAGAGCTTGCAGCATGCGCAGCGTGCGGCTGAGCTTGAGACCAGCAACAAACAGTATCAGCAGCTCGTACAAGAGCTTTCTCAGTAATACTGCAGAAGCTCTGCGTGTTTACCGAATTCGTCCTGGTAAATAACGCGTAAGTGCTTGCCATTTTTATCAAACAGGAGCAGTGGAATATACGTTTTCACTGTTCCTTTTTCTACTGCAGGACCGATTGGCAGCAGATAATTTCGGTAGAGCCCTTCCCAAAGTCTGCTGATGATTTCCTGTCTTTTTTTATCGTCTGAAAGCCCGTTTATAACGGTTAAATCAGCGGTCGGGAGTGCTGTGAGTGGAACCTCAATATAGGTAGCAGCAGGGATGGAAAGCTGTTGTTTGGCCTCTGTCCATACGTGCTGAAGGGTGCTGTTCGTTTGGGATTCTGCCAGATGCTGTGCATTCGTTTCTGAATCGCTTTTGGGAAAAGAAAACAGCTCAAACTTATCTGAAGTGTACGTACGAATACCAGTCATCTTGGATGTACTCGTAATGTCGTTGTGATGAAGTTCTGCAAAGTGATAAGAAATAGCATCCAGCTGTTTGTTTGGATGCAGAGTATGGGTTGTCTGCTGCTGCACGGTACGTGCTGGCTGCTGCCATTTGTTCAGTACGCCGACTAATTCGCCATTCTCATACAAAAGCCCAATATCCTGACGTAAATATGCTTCTTGTTCAAGTGTACTTTGTATATGCAACTGGATACGCCGAAAATCGATTTTTTTCAGAGAAGTGGCTGCATTTGTAAATGCTGCAGACGTGTTCAGCGGAAAGTGCTGAATGACCGGCTGTGGCTGCTGAAGTCGTATGAAATAAAATGAGCAGAGGACACACGAGAAGAAAACACAACTAATAATAAGCCATTTACGCAATTGCTCGCCTCCTAAGTGGACAAACTGTAGCTTATTGATACTATGTAAGAGAGCGATATTTTATGAAAGTAGGGGATTTTATGCAGCGTATTGACCGCATTGCAAGTACGTTAAAGAAACTAGTACATATACCTAGCCCATCCGGCTATACAGATGAGGCTATTGCATTTTGTAAAGATTTTGCCGATTCACTTCGTCTTACTTCCCATGTCACTAATAAAGGCAGTTTGCTCATTACGGTTCCGGGAACAGACGAGAAGCAGCATCGCCTTTTAACGGCGCATGTGGACACATTAGGAGCAATGGTGAAAGAAATCAACGCAGACGGGACACTTTCGTTAGCAATGATTGGCGGTTTTCGCTGGAATAGCGTGGAAGGCGAATATTGCACAATACACAGTAAAAATAAAACGTACTCTGGCACCATTCTTATGCATCAAACATCTGTACATGTGTATCGGGATGCTGGGGAAGCCAAGCGGGATGAAAACAATATGGAAGTACGCATTGATGAACAAACGCACTCTGGGGAAGAAACAGAAGCGCTTGGAATCCGTGTCGGTGATTTTGTTTCCTTCGATCCACGATTCACTCGCACTTCTTCCGGATTTATTAAATCTAGGCACTTAGACGATAAAGCAAGTGTAGCTATTCTGCTGGAACTACTTCGGGATTTAAAGGAAACGGAAACCCAGCTGCCGTATACGACGCATTTCCTTATCTCTAACAATGAGGAAATTGGCTATGGCGGGAATTCCAGCATACCAGCCGAAGTAACAGAATACCTTGCAGTTGATATGGGAGCGATTGGTGATGGCCAGGCGACAACGGAATATGATGTCTCTATCTGTGTGAAAGATTCGAGCGGACCGTATCATTTTGCTTTAAGAGAAAAGCTAGCTGAGCTATCTGAAACAAACAGCCTTTCCTACAATCTGGATATTTATCCATACTATGGTTCAGATGCATCAGCAGCAATTCGCGCCGGTTACGATATCCGGCACGGTCTAGTGGGACCAGGCATTGCTGCTTCTCATGCTTATGAACGTACACATGAGCAAGCTTTAACAGCTACGTATACGTTATTGAATGCTTATCTCAAGAGCAGCATGTAAACATGCTAAAGATATGACCTGAAGTTCATAAACTTCAGGTCATTTTTTTTTCAAGAACGCATAATGTTAAAAAGGTGTAAACGCAGTCTTAAAACATTTTCAATTTTAAGTGAAGGTTGTTATAATGTGTTAGGTGATATAAATGAAAACGGTTTATGATGTTATGCAGCTATTAAAGACATTTGGAATTTTTGTATATATAGGAGATCGTAAACTAGATTTGGCGATGATGCAGTCTGAACTGCGAGAACTGTATACCAATAATCTGCTGCCCTTGGAAGAATATGGACAAGCGAATATGATTTTAACAAAAGAGATAAGTGCTTTATCGGATAGTCATGAAGGAGCGGGAAACAATGAGTAAGGAAGCAGAGCGTATTTTAGTCGGTGTTGATATCGGCGGAACAACAATCAAACTTGCTCTCATTAATGAGGCAAGCGATATTGTGGAAAAGTGGGAAATTAAAACAGATAAGCAAGAACAAGGTTTACACATTCCAAAACAGATTTGGAAAACCGTTCAGTCAAAGCTGACTGAACTTGGGATCGAGAAAGATCGTGTAAGAGGGATTGGTGTTGGAGCGCCAGGATTTATTGTGCCGCGCAATGGTGTTATTGCAGAAGCGGTTAACGTTGGCTGGCGTAATTTTCCTCTTTCGGCTGAGCTTGGTGTTTTGTCCGGCTTGCCAGTTTATATTGATAACGATGCGAACTTAGCAGCACTTGGTGAAGTTTGGAAAGGTGCTGGCGCGATGAAAGAAGATATTATCGCCATTACACTCGGTACGGGAGTAGGCGCTGGTATTATCTCAAATGGACATATTGTAAATGGCATTAATGGCACAGCTGGTGAAATAGGACACATTACAGTAGAAGAAAATGGCGCACCGTGCAATTGTGGACGAAAAGGCTGCTTAGAGACAGTTTCTTCTGCAACAGGCATCAGCCGCTTAGCGTCAGAAGCCGCGCAGGAACAACCTGAAAGCGAACTGGGAAAACGTCTGGATGAGAACGGAGAAGTATCTGCTAAAGACGTGTTCGAGCTCGCTGCGGCTAAAGACGAAAGTGCAATAGCCGTTGTAAACAAAGCTACAACAGTTCTGGCAAAGGTTCTAGCAAGTGCGGCTATACTTACGAACCCAGCCCGCATCATTATCGGGGGCGGCGTTTCGAGAGCGGGTGATGCATTGCTAGATCCTATTAAAGCGGCTTTTAACCAAGCTGCTTTACCTCGAACAACCTATGAATGTGAAATTGTACCGGCACAGCTTGGCAATGATGCTGGCGTTTACGGTGCCGCTTATCTTGTTAAACAGCATTTAGATGAAATAGCGCAATAAAAAAGAGACGCGTGCATGACAGCAGCGCAAGCTGCTGTCATTCGTTTACGCTTTGTTCTACTATGAGGAGGCTTTTAATTCTTGAAACGATCTGCTGCACCATTATATATATTGGCGACAGTTTTGTTTGGTTTAAAGACGTACATTGTTTATCGCTTCTTATTTAATATTAGTTTAGATAATGCTATGCAGGAATTTATTCTGTTCCTAAACCCGTTTGTCAGTGCATTTTTTGCTTTTGGACTTAGCGTATTGATTTCGCGGAAGTGGCAGATGCATTACATTCGATTCATCAGTTTAGCAGGCTCCATCATCTTGTACATCAACTTAATTTTTTACCGTCACTTTAGTGATTTCTTAACAGTGCCGGTCCTCATGCAAGGAAGTAATGCAGCAGATCTTGGCGGCAGTATACTGAACCTTATTTATCCACAAGATATTTTGCTATTACTGGATGTTAGCATCATCTGGTTCCTAAGCTTCCGTTATAAAGAAAAAATGACGGTTAACTACCTGCGAAGAAAGAAAATATCTACCATGGCAGCAATTGCCGCACTCATCGTCGTAAATGTAGGTCTTGCCGAAGCAGAACGACCGCAACTGTTTACACGAGGCTTTGACAGAGAATACCTTGTAAAAAACATTGGCGTATTCAATTTCCATGCTTATGATGCAGTCATGCAATCTAAAACAGAAGCCCAGCGTGTTTTTGCCGATGGGAATGAGCTCCCGGAAATTCTTTCGTATGTAAATGAAGAAGTCGAGACGGAGAAATCGGCAAAGTTCGGGCAAGCGGAAGGAAAAAATGTAATATTCATTTCCTTAGAATCCATGCAAAGCTTTTTGATTCATAACACACTGAACGGCGAAGAAGTGACACCTTTTCTTAACAGTTTAACAAAAGACAAAGATACGTATTATTTCGAGAATTTCTATCACCAGACGGAGCAAGGCAAAACATCTGACTCGGAGTTCTTGGTGGAGAATTCGATTTATCCGCTGCCTCGCGGGGCTGTATTTTTCACCCACGGTCAGAATGAATATAACGGTACACCCGAGATCTTAGGACAAGAAGAATACAAGACTGCTGTATTCCACTCTAATAATTCTAGTTTCTGGAACCGTGATGTTATGTACGACAGCTTAGGTTACGATACATTTTATGATGAAAACAGCTATAACGTCGTTTCAGATGGAGAAGACAAAAATGTAGTAGGCTGGGGCTTGTTGGATAAACCTTTCTTTGAACAGTCTATTCCGTATTTGCAGGAGATGGAAAAGCCTTATTACTCAAAATTCATCACCTTAACAAATCATCATCCATTTGATTTACCGGAAGAAGACGCGTCCATCGATCAATTTGATTCTAACTCCCAGACATTAAACAAGTATTTCCAAACAGCTCGGTATACAGACGAGGCTGTGGAACAATTTTTTAATCAGCTGAAGGAAGCTGGAGAATATGAAGATTCAATTATCGTGATGATGGGCGATCATTATGGCATTAGTGAATACCATAATAAAGCCATGAGTCAGTACTTGGGCAAAGATATTACCCCTTATCAGCAGGTGCAAAATCAGCGTGTGCCGTTCTTTATTCATATTCCAGGAGATGACAATGGGCAGGTCATGGAACAAGTAGCCGGACAAATAGATGTGAAGCCAACAATTCTTAGCTTATTAGGAATTGAAGCAGAGCATGATATACAGTTTGGAAATGATTTGTTCACGGAAGATCGAAAAGAATACACAGCGCTGCGAAATGGTGACTTTATTAGTGAAGACTACGTGTACACCAATGATATGTGCTACGACCGTCAGACTGGTGAACCAGCAGATGAATTAGAAGGGGAAGAAGCTGAGCTTTCCGGGGAAACAGGAGAACAGATAGAAAGTGTCTGTGAGCCAATTCAGGAACAGGTGACAAAAGAGCTTAATTACTCTGACCGGATCATTTATGGAGATTTACTGCGCTTCTATGATTTTGAAAAAGGAAAAGAGAAAACAAACTAAAAGGATCGCTGCCTCGTGCAGCGATCCTTTTAGTTTGGTGGGGGTTTTGTATTCTTCGCCTTTAAATACTTTAACATTCAAGTATTACGTTGAAATCAGTTATTGTTTCACAATGGGCAAATTTGCTGGTTTCCTGCTATACTGATAAGGAAAAGTTTGGCATGCTTCCATGGTTGCTTGCCGAGTCTTTTCAGAAGATTCCAAATGGAAAGGAGCTGGCGAAAAAATGCAAATACATACATTAAGTCTAGGACCCATGGGGACAAATTGTTACATAGTAGAAGCGAAGAATGAGTGCCTTATCGTCGACCCAGGTGGAGACAGCGTGAAATTAATCGAGTGGATTAAACAGAAGGAATTGCGTCCACAGGCAATCTTGCTGACACATGCTCATTTTGATCATATTGGTGCAGTAGATGATGTCCGAGATGTTTATCATATCCCGGTATATCTGCATGAGGAAGAAGCAGATTGGCTTGGAGATCCCGGTAAAAATGGATCAAAGATGTTTCCTGTTAAGCAAATTACGGCAAGAGATTGTGATGAAACATGGAAGCTTGGCGATATGCAGGTTGATCATTTTCATTTTGAAGTTCGTCATACGCCAGGACATTCACCTGGCAGTGTCTCTCTCGTATTCCATAAAGAAGGATGTGCTATCGTGGGGGATGCTTTATTCCAACGCGGGATTGGTCGTACCGATTTGTACCGCGGTGATTTACCTACGCTAATGACTAGCATTACTGAACAGCTTTTGACGCTGCCGGAAGATACTGTCGTTTACCCAGGTCATGGGCCGACAACAACAATAGGCGAAGAAAAAGCAAAAAATCCATTTTTAACATAAGAAAAGATCCTGCACAAACTGGTGCAGGATCTTTTTACTGGGCTAGCTGGATTCGAACCAACGATAACGAGACCAAAACCCGCTGCCTTACCACTTGGCTATAGCCCATCAGTACATCTATTATTGTGTACAATGCTGGACGAATTATACATCAGCTGGATATATTTTTGTAAATTCGAGGGGTTCAGCATTTTTATCTGCTTGTACAACATACATAACGAGTATTTGCTGCTCTTTTTTGTTGGCTGTAATCAATGCAGTTACTGCTTGATTAGTAATTGTCCATTTTTCTTCGTCTGCATCCAAATGAGGGAGATAGTGCTGTTCAACGGTTTGCACTGCAATGGAGATAGCTTGCTCCAATCTGTATTGTTCAAATAACAGGTCGGTTGATTTGACATTGGTTTGAAGCAGCAAGGTGCCTGAAGTAAGCAGCAAAAGAAAGAATGCAGTAACAAATAGCAGAAATGGATGCAGAAACCCCCTTTCATTGAATAGAAAGTCGTTTTTCATATAATTCATCCTTATTTGCTTTAATGGTTATGACAATAGTGTCACCATGCTGCATGACCTTCCAATCCTTTATACGGTGCAGATAAACTTCGTGTCCTTTGCCATTCACTTGCCTGCGAATCATATTTTTATATTTCTCGAAGACCGCTGTTTGCCCTTGCTGGTTTTGAATATATAATTTACCATCTTCTGCTTTTATATTACTTCCTTTATAAATCTCCAGGGAGATAAAGTACAGGCCTTGTCTTATTGATACAGCCTCTGCGTTAGGTTCGTGCTTTAAAGGAGTCAATAGGAGCGGAAGTGAGGAAACAATTAAAACAAGAACCCCTAAGCTAATCAATGCTTCTAATAACGTAAACCCTTTATCATTCGAGATACCCATATAAGCAGCGCCTCTCATTACGTTCTTTTGCCGTTATCTCCATACAACCTTTTTTTAGGCCATCTTCGTTTGTAAAGCGGAGAGAAATAGTAAAATCATCTTCAATTATTTCTTGATTGTTTGGACTGTTTTTTGCTAATTCATTTTGAAGTAAACTGTAATAGTAGGAACGCTTTTCCTGTAGATGCAGCTCTTTTTTATAATCCAACAGTAAAGGCAGCAGCAAGGTACATAAAACAATGAATATTGCGAACGCAATCAAACTCTCCAACATAAGGAAGCCTGCTTGATCAAATTTCTTCTTCATAATAGCCTCGTGCTTTCCCGAGTGGAAAAATAAGCATCTCTGTTCCGTTTGGTGTATCCATTAAAAAACTGCCTGCTAAATGTATCGAACCATATTTACTGAATGAAAAATTACCAGCGTGTGTGTAGGTGCGAATGCGAATGTTATCAGGTATAGGATGTACCAAGATATTTTTCTCGTCTCGGGCAGAGTAGATTTCATATCTGTCTTTTTCCAAGTAAAGTTTTGCGGAGTGATCGAACTGGTTATATTGCTGGAGAAACAATAAATCTTGTTCAAACTGCTTTTTAAATTGCTTCACTTCTGCCTCCTCTAGCAAATGCTGGTTTACACCTGCACCAATTGCAATCAAGAGAGAAGCAAGTCCGAGGACAATGGTTAATTCTAGTAAACTGAATCCTTGTTCTTCTTTAGGAAGTTGGCACATCAATTAAAGAAACCTCACCGGCAGAGCTGATTGTGAGCTGACGCTTGCCGCCTTGACACGTACTTTCAGTCAAGTAACCGTCTTCTAACTGAGAAATAGATGTCGGTGCTGTGCCATGGTCAATCCGATATGTTTCAACTTGGCTTTCGGCTAATTTTACAAGGGCTTCACAGCCTTCTGATTGCACGTGTTCATTTTTATCGGCTAAATTGGGAACAATTAGAATCATCAGCACAGAAATGACTAGCAGGACAATAAGCATTTCAATTAAAGTAAATCCTTTTTCATTCTTCATGATTATCCCTCGCTTCTATAATGTATGAACCATTTGAAACATCGGAAGCAGCAGTGACAAATAAACAATAATAATACATAGAGCCATAATACAAAGCAGTGCAGGTTGAAGAAGGTGTAGGACCGTTTTCATATTCTCTTCCATTTTAGAAGTCGTAATTTCGGCATACATAAGTAAATCTTCTGCTTGGGAATCAACATCTTCTTGCGTGCGCAAAATATTCTGAAGCTGTGCATCCAGAAGCGGGTAAGCAGGAAGGCATTCGGTTAGCGTATGACCGGAGGTGAGCTGATGAAGTAAGGAACTGCAATACAATTGGAGGATATCATGATAATGCTGCTTACTTAGCAGCTGCAGACTTTCGTAAAAAGATAGACCTGCGGTGAGAAGGTTGCCTAGCTGAATAGCAAATTGAAAACTAGTTTGTGTGCGAAAAATCCGGCTTATCAGAGGAAGCTTTTCCAAATATGGACGTTTCTTTGCGGCCGTCCAGTTTCTTCGGATGTACCTTTGAAATAGGAAGGAACAAACAGCAGCAATTGCGAGAAGAAGACTTCCAATGAGCAGCAAATTGACAAGACCAGAGAAGAAACGCAGAAGATCTGCTGACTCAGCTGAGTAAGTAAAGAGGTTAAGAAAAGAAGGGTAAACATATAGCTTCACAAATAGCAGCAGCATAAAGATACTGGCCAGCAGAAACAGTGGATAACGGGTAACCTTCTTAAACTTGTTCAACTGCTGCATTTGTTTTTGTAAGGTACCGTAACTCCTGGCAAGGGCTTCTTCCAGATTGCCATCATGATGTGCAACGTATAGATGAATAACAATGACTTCCGAGAAGCGGGCGAAAGAAAAAGCTTCATCCAGTCTCATCCCTTGCTGCAGTCCCGCTTGCAGCTTTTTGGTAACAGCTTGCCATTGCGGCTGCCAGTGGAGAAAATCCAGCGAACGCGCCATATCATATCCTCGTGTTCGCAGCCTATGGAGCTGCTTTAGAAACTGTATTTGCTGCTCCGTAGATAGAAGCTTGTCTGTCTTTTTGATTGTGATCCATTTCTTCTTTAACGAAACCGTATGCATAGGCTTTCCTCCTAAGTTCAGCGAAAGTCAGGAAAGAAGACGTTGAACGCTGTAGCAGGCAATGTATTTGCTGGGCATTTGCTAGTTCCATAATAGCGGCACGAGACTGATACGGCTGCTGAATCGAAAGTAACTCCAGTGAGGCAACACCAATTAGCGTGTGCTGGAGATCTGCCATCGGAATTCCCATTTCTTGCAAACGATGAATAGCGCCTGCTGCATTTCGTGCATGCAAGGTGCTGATGACGAGATGGCCGGTGCGTGCTGTTTCAAAAGCAAAGCTGGCGGTAGATTCATCTCTTATTTCGCCAATCATTAACACATCTGGATCATGGCGAAGTGCTGCTTTCAATCCTGCTTGGTACGTGAGTCCAGCTTTCTCATTCACCTGTACTTGCAGTAAATTGTCCATCTTTTTCTCGATAGGGTCTTCTAACGTAATGGCTTGGCATGCTTTGCTGCGAAGCAGATCTTGGAGAATAGCATACATCGTTGTTGTTTTACCGCTGCCAGTTGGCCCAGTAAACAATATAATGCCTGTCCGCTCCGTTAATAGATGCCGCAGTAACTGCAATTGAAATGGAAAAAGGAAAAGTTTTTCTAGCATGGGGGCATCACTTTGAGGCAGAATGCGAATGGCTAAGCTTTCTAACTGTTTTAGGGGCAAGGTAGATAATCGAAGTGAATAGTGCTGCTGGCCTTTATACGTAAATGGCATCGCTCCATCCTGGGGTTTTTGCATTTCTCCAATATCCATGCCGCTAATAAATTTGTAATAAGCAATCAGCTTTCGAAATGTTAACGTAGAGATGCGGTTTGCAAGAACTCTTTTTCCGTGAATCCGCATGTAAACATTTGTTTCATTGGTATCTGGTGTGAAATGAATATCAGATGCTTGCTGCTCAATTGCTTTTTCCATTAAACTTTCTGCAATCACGGAAGGACTTTCCTGCATGAGCATCACCTCCTTTGAGCATACAATACTCGAAAGACAATAAGTTTGTCACCTTATGAAATGAACCGTTTCTATGGTACTCGCATGGTAAAAATGTTAATTTTAATAACAAAACATGCCGTTTTACCATTCTGGTATAGAGGAGAACGAAATTGGTTACCCTACAAGTAAAAGTAAGAAGGGGTACTGTCTATGTCTTCGAATGATTACTTCCGATTCGTGACCCAGGAACTGGTGAAAAAAATGGATACACCAAAACCTGAAAAGAAGCTAAAAGAAAAGGAAAAACATCAGCTGCACGGAAAGTGGTTCGGTGTCTTGCCGTTCGCATTTAAACTATTATTCCGTCGCAAAAAGTAAGAGGCCCGAACGCTACGTTCAGGCCTCTTTCCTTTGAAGCAGCTGCCGGGTTGTATCTTCTGATAAGTAAAAGATGCCGGCATTAATCGTTTCGATGTGGATGGTAGGCGTTAGCCGCCGGCTTAAGGCTGCTAGCTCGTTATCGTATAAAGCTGCTCGTTCTTGCCGAATTTCCTCATCCTGTTCTTCTTGGCTGCTTGGATCAAAAAAGTGGGCTAATAAACTTTTTTCTTGTTCGAGTACGCTAGTCGTTTCCGTCACCCAGTCTGTGTCAAGTGTATCCAAATACGCTTGCATGTAGCTGCTGATCCGCTGGTAGCCGCTCGGGTAGCGGATAATAGGGGATAAGCAGTAGCAATGATCACTAATCTGCTGCTTGAAATCTACCTCTGTAAAGTTTTCCATTGCATTGGTCATGAATTGCCCGTTTAAGAGCTGCAAACCGACAGAGTGCGTTTCCGTTCGTTTGCGTTTACCGGAAAAATGCACACTCATGTTGCGGATTAGCCATGGATATAAAGCGGTCCTGGAATTGGTGTCTAGTTTCTCATAAAGCCGGGCCACTTGAGCAGAAGAGCGAATAAGACGAAAAATTTGATGCAGACGTGGACTGCCAAAATGGATTTGCTCTGCTTTTTCGGCTGTCTGTTCTGGATCCGTTAGCAGAGTGAGCTCCATTGGCTCGCCTTCTTGTCCGAGCTTCTTTTTATAACGCCAATAAAAGGGGCGGTTCATCAATTCTTCATCCAGTGCAGGTGTAAGCTGAATGCGAAGCAAACCGTCGTTTTCCTCTAACAGCTGACAGCCATTTGAGACAAAGAACTTGCGCAGGAATTGATGCAGTATATGTCTATCCATGCATTTTACTCCTTTCGAGCTGCTCGCCAGTTTCGCTGATCACGGCAGTCAGATTATCAAGCTTCACTTTGATTTCGCCGTCTGACCTGGAATCAGCGAAAATACGTTTGATTTCTTTTTCCATATCCGACACTTGCAGTTCGGCAAGAATGTGGTCTAGATTGCCAATAACTCGTTCAAATAGATTGATCTTTTTATATAACAATTCAAGAATATGTGCTTCTAATGTATCTCGCACAGCAAAGTTATAGATTTGGACGTCATTTGCTTGGCCAAAACGGTGGATTCGTCCAATGCGCTGTTCCAGCCGCATCGGATTCCATGGCAAATCATAGTTAATCATATTGCTGCAAAATTGCAAGTTGATTCCTTCGCCGCCAGCTTCAGTAGCAATTAATACTTGAGCATGTTTCTCAAACAATTCGCGCATCCAATCTTTTTTACCTGCTTTAAAACCGCCGCGGAACGGAACGGAAGAGATGTCATGCTGCTTTAACATCCATTGCAGATAAAACTGCGAA
Source organism: Terribacillus sp. DMT04 (assembly GCF_019056395.1). Classification (NCBI taxonomy): domain Bacteria; kingdom Bacillati; phylum Bacillota; class Bacilli; order Caryophanales; family Bacillaceae; genus Terribacillus; species Terribacillus sp. DMT04. The sequence goes on along the minus strand of NZ_CP077639.1, from coordinate 1,929,622 downwards.
GCGCGATATTCGGTGAAGATGATAAACTTTTCTCCCGCCGGTGCTGCTTTAATGAGTTCAATCACTTTCAATGCTTTGCTGTGATGAGGCAGTTTTTCAATAGCTTGCATGAGTGGAAGATACACATCGCTTGATTGCGGATTCTCCTCAACCATTTTCTTCATCGACAGATAAGCTGCTTCTCTGGAACTGCATAGTTCACGAAGCAAAGTGATTCTAGCGAAAGTGGCAGCGGCGCTAGTAGTGTCTTGCATCGTATCGTAAACGTCTCTTTCTGCATCTTCAAAATCAATCCAAACGGTCTCAACTTTCCGTTTCGTCCACTGAAGCCCTGTGTCATCGCGGCGATTGCGGACCATCACTTTACGAATCAGCTCTTTTAAATAATGATGCTGCTCTAAATCATTGCGGTCGTCTCCGTATGTATCTTTGAATTGTTTGTAACTGCCTAAGTAACCAGGCTTCAAAAGAGATACAAGGTTATAAATATCGCTAAGCTTATTTTGTACAGGTGTAGCGGTAAGAAGCAGGCAATATTTCTTTTTTAGTGATTGAATAAAGCTATAATTCTTTGTTCGGCTGTTTTTCAATTTATGTGCTTCATCAATCAGTACAAAATCATAATCTTGTTGCAGAATGATTTCCCTGTGCGGCGTACGTTTTGCTAAATCAATGGAAGAGACAATCACATCATAATGTTCCCAGACATATTGCTTGCGCTGTGAAGCAGCAGGAATATGGAATTTGCTGTTCAGCTCATTTACCCACTGATTAACAAGCGATGCAGGAACGAGTAATAGAACCTTTTTTACCAAACCGCGAATCATCAATTCCTTTAACACAAGTCCGGCTTCAATTGTCTTTCCAAGACCAACTTCGTCCGCCAGGATTGCGCGGCCATTCATGTCTTCTACAACCCGTCGGCTTGCTTCCAGCTGATGGGGGTGAAAGGTCATATGGGGAAGATAGCCAGGTGCGACTAAACCGGTAAATGTATCAATATTCGTTGCTTTAGCAGCTGTGTAGGCCATTTGGAAATGTTCCCATGACACTGTTTCTGCTTCTTGCTGTACAATATCATGCATCTTTTCGATGAATAATTGATCATCTTTTACATGCGTCTGCATAATGGTTTCATCTCCTTATTCTTCGGAGTTTCAGAGGAAAAACTATAAAAAGATCGACACTTTCCCAAAATGTTGTGTTATAATGATGCTGAAACCAAACATTATTCAATAAATTTATTAGAATGTTTGGATTTTGCTTTTTTAATAAGTTGATTGTCTGTTAGTATGCCCGCGTTTTCCTAATTTCATAAATCGCGAGTGAATGTTGGAGGAGAGACCGCGTTTATGCGGCGCCGAAGGAGCAAATATTGAGTGAATCTCTCAGGCAAAAGAACTCCAGCACGACGCAACTCTGGAGAGTGCTTCCGCGGAAGCCACCCAAGAAGCAATTATCGTCTCTTGACGACTAAGAAACTTTCTGGTAAATGGACAGAGCCCCTCAAGCAGTATTTGAGATGGGCTCTGTTTTTATGTTGCGAGGTACATAAGAGAGGAGAAGGATGATGAGTGAGTTGAAAAGAACACCAATTTATCCTGCCTATCAGGCAAACAGCAAGACAATTGATTTTGGCGGTTGGGATCTGCCTGTTCAGTTCAGCGGCATCCAAGAAGAGCACCATGCAGTTCGCAAAACAGCTGGCTTATTCGATGTATCTCACATGGGTGAAATACTTGTTCATGGACCGAATAGCAAGGACTTCTTGCAATATGTTTTGACGAATAATATCGAACTGCTCGTTCCAAATAAAGCACAATACAGTATGATGTGCTATGAAAATGGCGGTACGGTGGATGATCTGATTGTATATATGCTGGACGAAAATCAGTATTTGCTAGTCGTGAACGCTGCAAACACAGAAAAGGATTACCAATGGCTGCTTTCGCATAAGCGTGATGGCGTAGAGATTGAAAACCAATCAGCAGCTTATATGCAAGTTGCTTTACAAGGACCACATGCGGAGAAGATTTTGCAGCAGCTTACGGATGAGAAATTATCGGAAATTTCATTTTTCCGTTTTGCTTATCCAGTTCAGCTAACTGGTGTCGAGGGAGAATTTTTGATTTCCCGTACCGGTTACACAGGTGAAGATGGCTTTGAAATTTATGGACCGGCTTCTAGCGGCCAGGCTGTCTGGGAAAAGTTGCTGGAGGCGGGAACGGCGTTTGGTCTTAGCCCAGTAGGTTTGGGAGCCAGAGATACACTTCGCTTTGAAGCAAATTTACCTTTGTATGGAAACGAACTGACAAAGGATATTTCGCCAATTGAAGCAGGTATTGGGTTTGCTGTGAAAACGAACATCGACGCTGACTTTATTGGCAAGGCAGTCTTAAAAGAGCAAAAAGAGAACGGAACAGCAAGAAAGCTTGTAGGCATTGAGATGTTGGATAAAGGAATACCGCGTCATGGCTATCCAATTTATGCCGGCGAAGAACAAATAGGTCACGTAACTACAGGAACCAAGTCACCAACGCTGGATAAATCGATCGGACTGGCGCTGTTACGTACCGATGCAGCCAAAGGAGGTGACATCGTCAACGTGCAGATTAGAAAGAAACGGCTGCAAGCCAAGGTTGTTACACTACCATTTTATAAGCGGACATAGGGGGATATTAGCCATGGATTTCAGATACTTACCGATGACAGAGCAAGATAAGAAAGACATGCTGCAAACGATAGGTGTAATGGATACCGAAGCGCTTTTTGCAGATATTCCAGATGCAGTACGGCTTAAGAAGCCCCTTCAGATTAAGGAGCCAAAAAGTGAAGGCGAATTAAAAGCAGAACTTGCCATACTGGCCAATCAAAATGTGACGATGAAAACACATGCATCCTTCTTAGGTGCGGGCGTGTATGATCATTACATTCCTTCCATCGTCGATCACGTCATTTCCAGGTCGGAGTTTTATACAGCTTATACACCGTACCAGCCGGAAATATCGCAAGGCGAACTTCAAGCTATCTTTGAGTTCCAAACGATGATTGCCGAACTGACAGGAATGGATGTGGCGAACAGCTCGATGTATGATGGCGGAACGGCACTTGCAGAAGCTGCAACATTAAGTGCTGGTCACACCAAAAAGAAAAAGATTATCGTATCGGAAGCCGTCCACCCGGAATCGCGACAGGTAATTGATTCTTACTGCAGAGGGCAGCACTTGGAAGTAGTCACAATTCCGCATCAAGACGGTGTAACAGATTTAGAAGCACTGCAAGAAGCTATCGATGAGGAAACTGCGAGTGTCATTGTGCAGTATCCGAACTTTTTCGGCCAAGTAGAAGCACTAGCGGACATTCGTACGATGCTTGATACACAGCCGAAAGCAATGATGGTTGTTTCCAGCAATCCGCTAGCACTAGGCTTCTTAACACCACCAGGTAATTTCGGAGCTGATATCGTTGTAGGTGATACTCAAGTGTTTGGTATACCCGCACAATTCGGCGGGCCGCATTGCGGTTATTTTGCCAGCTCAGCTAAATTGATGCGAAAGCTGCCTGGACGACTGGTCGGACAAACAAAGGATGAAGAAGGAAGGCGCGGATTCGTCTTGACGCTGCAAGCACGTGAACAGCATATCCGCCGAGACAAGGCAACATCCAATATTTGTTCCAACCAAGCGCTGAATGCTTTGGCTTCTTCTGTGGCAATGAGCGCATTAGGGAAACAGGGCTTAGCTGATATGGCTTACTTAAATGTACAAAAAGCGCAATACATGAAAAAGCAGCTTGAAGCACACGGGCTGGAAATTGTGTTTCACCATAGCTTTTTCAACGAAATTGTTTTCAAAGTAACTGGTGATATACAAGCTTTGCAAGATCATCTATTGGCACAAGGGTTTATCGGGGGGTATCACTTGGGACGGACGGATGATCGAATGAAAAACTATATGCTAGTCGCTGTGACGGAGCAGCGTACAAAAGAACAGATTGACACATTTGTAAGAGAGGTGGCGGCTTTCCATGCAAAATAAAACTGATTTCCCGTTGCTATTCGAACTTTCTCAACCTGGAAGAACAGGATATAGCTTGCCGCCGCTTGATGTACCGGAAACGGACACAACAGAAGCATTTGATTCGGCATATATCCGCACAGAGCCTGCAGCACTGCCTGAGCTGAGTGAGTTGCAAATCATCCGGCATTATACGGCATTATCAAGAAGAAATTACGGCGTCGATTCGGGTTTTTACCCACTTGGTTCTTGTACGATGAAATACAATCCGAAGATAAACGAAGATATTATTCGGATGGACGGTTTCAGTCATGTACATCCGTATCAAGATCCAAAAACGGCGCAAGGTGCGCTGGAGCTGATGTTTGATTTGCAGGAACAGCTCAAGGAAATTACCGGCATGCACGAAGTGTCCTTACAGCCAGCAGCTGGTGCACATGGCGAATGGGCTGGTTTAATGATGATTCGAGCACTTCACGAAAAGAACGGGGAGACACAGCGTACGAAAGTGATTGTACCGGATACCGCGCACGGTACAAATCCTGCTTCTGCTACTGTAGCAGGTTTCGAAGCTGTCACAGTGAAATCAAATGAACAGGGACTTGTGGATTTGGCTGATTTAAGGCGTCTTGTTGGAGAAGATACAGCTGCATTGATGCTGACCAATCCAAATACACTTGGACTTTTTGAGAAAGATATTTTGGAAATGGCTGAAATTGTACATGAAGCTGGCGGAAAACTTTATTATGACGGTGCCAACTTAAATGCCATTATGGGCTATACCCGTCCTGGCGATATGGGCTTTGATGTGGTGCATTTAAATTTGCATAAAACATTTACCGGACCGCATGGAGGCGGCGGCCCAGGTTCCGGCCCGGTCGGTGTTTCTGAAGAACTGGCTGCCTTCCTGCCAAAACCTGTTGTCCGCAAACAAGATGGCATCGTCATACTTGATGACAATCGTCCCGAATCAATCGGGCGGGTGAAGCCTTATTACGGAAACTTTGGTATCAATGTACGTGCTTATACGTACATTCGGACGATGGGGCCAGAGGGACTGAAGCGAGTGAGTGAATATGCGGTTCTGAACGCCAATTATATGATGCGCCGCCTTAGTGAAGTATTTGAATTGCCTTACACACAGCATTGTAAGCATGAGTTCGTGCTGTCAGGGCGCAAACAGAAAAAACTTGGGGTGCGTACACTCGACATTGCCAAACGATTGCTTGACTTCGGGTATCATCCGCCGACCATTTACTTTCCGCTGAATGTAGAAGAGGCATTGATGATTGAACCGACCGAAACAGAAGCTAAAGAAACACTAGACAGCTTTATAGATACGATGCTGGAAATTGCAAAAGATGCAGAAGAGAATCCAGAAATTGTCCAAGAAGCCCCATATACAACGATTGTAAGCAGAATGGACGAAACAACAGCGGCTAGAAAGCCTATTCTGCGGTATATTCCAGAATAAAAAAAGAAGCTTTGCACCAGCGTGCAAAGCTTCTTTTTAGTCGCCTTTTCGTTTGATCTTACCGCTCCAGGCTTTGAAACCGCCTTTTAGCTGATTAAGATCTTGATATCCTTTTTTTCGCAGAAGCGCTGCAGTACGAACAGTACGGGTACCATTCTGGTCATACATGTACACAGGCTTGTCCTTGCGAATCTCCGCTAAGCGATGACGAAGCTGTGTAAGCGGGATATTCCGGGCACCGAGAATGTGTCCGCCGTCGAACTCTTTCGGCTCACGAACATCAATCAATTGCGCTTTCCGGTAGCCTGCTCTGAACTCTTCTTCTGTAAGAGTTTTCAAATGTCTCTTTTGAATAAAGTAGCGGATTACACTAAACGCGATGAATACGACCAGTGCAATGCCGATAACTAGTACTGCTTCCATGTCATTTCCCCCATCTGCTGATACTCCAACTTCCATTATAGCAAGCAGGCGCATAATTTCAAAGATTTTTTCGTCACGCTGCTGGAGAAGTAACTTTTTTGTTCGCGGTCAACATTGTTGGCTTGTTTGTCCACTGGAAAAGGTGTATCATGTAAAGATGTAGAATGGCAGTGGATTCGAATGGAGGAGTTTTATGCCTACCCCAAGTATGGAAGATTATATCGAGCAAATTTACATATTAATGGAACAAAAGGGATACGCCCGCGTGTCTGATATTGCTGAGAATTTACAAGTTCACCCATCCTCTGTTACGAAGATGGTCCAAAAACTGGACAAGGATGAATACTTAAAATATGAGAAATACCGCGGTTTGATATTGACTGATAAGGGAGAACAAGTCGGTAAACGGCTTGTATACCGTCATAAACTGTTGGAAGACTTCCTGCGTATTATTGGCGTGGAAGAAAAAAATATTTATCAAGATGTTGAAGGAATTGAACATCACATGAGCTGGAATTCTATCGATCGCATCGGTAATTTGGTTCAATATTTCCAAGAAGATCAGGATCGAAAAGAAGCGCTCATTAAAATTCAGCAGCAAACAAAGTCTTAAGCAAGGCCATCCATTATGGGTGGCTTTTTTTTGTTCTAAATAACCAGCTCCTTGCTTACGTATAAGTAAAAAGTCATCTTGGAGTGTGCTTATGAAAATAGACGGTGTTTTCTCAGGAGGCGGCGTAAAGGCATTTGCTTTCATTGGGGCGGTGCAAGCGGTAGAAGAAGAGGACTATATATTTGAAAACATTGCTGGCACATCTGCTGGAGCCATTGTTGCCGGGTTGCTGGCAGCAGGCTATAGCGGAAAGGAAATGGAACAGCTGCTGCAGGAAACAGATATCAGCAAGTTTACTGACCCAATTAAACTGACAAAGTATGTTCCGTTCGCTAATTGGCTGACGCTTTATTTTAAAATGGGGCTGTATAAGGGAAATGCATTGGAAAGATGGTTGTATGAAGCATTAGCTAAAAAACAGGTTTATACGTTTCACGATGTAAAGCCGAGAGCGTTAAAGGTCATTGCAGCGGATGTCACGCTAGGCAGATTGATCGTATTTCCTGATGACCTGGCCGAAACATACGGGATTGATGGGGATAGTTTTCCGGTAGCACGAGCGATACGCATGAGTGCGGGTATTCCTTACATCTTCATGCCTAGCAAGCTGCTGTATAAAAACAAAAAGCGCAGTTTGCTGCTTGATGGAGGTCTGCTCAGCAACTTCCCGCTTTGGACGTTAGAAGGAGAGGAACGAAGCCGAAAGCGGCCGATTCTAGGAATGAAACTGAGTGAATCAGTTCAAAAGTACCCAATTCAGAAAGTACATCAATCTTTAGATTTGTTTTATGCGCTGTTCAGGACGATGAAGGTAGCACATGATATGCGTCATATCAATCAGGACACAGCAAAAGATATCATTTTCATCCCAGTAGAAGGAGTGGGAATGGCAGATTTTGCAATCTCATCACTAGAAAAACAAAAATTAATAGCAGGAGGCCGGCAGAAGGCAGAACAATTTCTAAAGCGTTGGCCATAAAAAAAAGTCGGGCATCAGATGCTCGACTTTTTCCGTTTGTGCTTATTCCCTTCAATCACACGCAGCTGCGGTGAACGAGAACGATCCTTGCTGGAACGTTTTTTCCGGGCTGCAGATGCTTTCGTAATAGAAGCAGCTGATTTGGTTGTTTTTTTGGCAGGGGCGGTTTTTGGCTGCTTGTATTTCTGCTTCGATTGCTTCACAGCTTGCTTATATTTTTGCATATCGCTGCTGCTGCCACCTGTAGAACGGCCGCGTAAGCGTGTAAGGATGAAATAAAGCAATGCACCGAAAAGTACTGCACCTCCAACCCAAACGAGTACATTCTGGAAGAATGCAGCTGGATTTGTGACGAGCTGCATGCCGATTCCGATGACAGCAAAACCGACTAGTACAAAAACAATAATGGAAGACCCAGATTTACGCAACCCATTTTCCTCCTTTCCGTGTCTGACTGCCGACACGGTTTCGTTATCTTACTATCTTTATACCACTATTCACCTGTAAAGAATCATTTTCGAGCACTTTTTTAAAAGAAGCTAAAGCAACTTCTACTTGATCATCTTTTGGTTCCTTTGTTGTAACCATCTGCAGCCAGAGACCTGGATAGCCAAGAAACCGCAGTACTGGTATACCGCGCATTTTGTTTGTCAGCTGCAGTACTTCAAATGATAGCCCAATTACGAGCGGCAGCAGCATGATACGGTTTACCATACGCCACCATAATGGATCTGTCGCAACAAACATGTACACAATAACACCGACAATGACGGTAAACAGCATAAAGCTTGATCCGCATCGGTAATGCAGGCGTGACTGTTTTTGTACATTCTCCACCGTTAGCGGAAGTCCGTTTTCATAACAGTTAATAACTTTATGCTCTGCACCATGATATTGAAATACACGTTTTATCAAAGGTGTAAGTGATACGAGATACACGTAAGCAAGCAGCAAGATAAGCTTTAATAACCCTTCTAAAGCAACCTGCTCAAACCGAGAAGGCAGCCACTTATCGAAAAAGTCAGCTACAAGTGCTGGTGTGAGTGTAAAAATCAGTTTTCCGAAAATAAAGGAAAGCACGCCTACTGCTCCAATTCCAATAACCATTGCGAGCTTGGATTTCTTCTCTTCCGGTACAATTTTTTCATCGTCCGCTGGATCAACACCATAGCGTTCCGAGGAAAAATTTAAATGCTTTGTGCCATTAGCGCTGGCATGGATTATTGCTGCGATGCCCCGTATAATCGGTATCTTTTTCCATTTGGTCCATTTCGAATTTTCTTTTCGTTCGACGGTTAGATAATCAATACTGTCGTCATTTCTGCGAACGGCTGTTACGAAGCTGTTTTTTCCCGCAAACATGACACCTTCGATGACGGCTTGCCCGCCATACGTATTGGTTTGTTCATCTGACATAATTTCACCAGCCTCGTTTCGATTTCCTTCTATTTTACTAAAAAAATACAGATAACACTAGGTAGCCTGATAAAAAACGCGCAACTTAGGCAAACTACCTACCGAGGTGAGACTTATGCAGCAAAATCGAAAAGCAGCATCACGTTTTAATTTAAGCGATATGGTAACAGGGTTTATTGGCGGTGTGCTCTGGTCAACAGTGGCTTGGCTGGCTTACTTTTTTCACTTTACCGATTTATCGGTTGCAGACTTTGTTTTGCGTTCATGGATTTGGATGCCATGGGCTGATTCGTGGGCAGGAGAACTAATCAGTATTTTGCTTGTCGGAATTTTATCCGTACTAGTCGCTTTCCTTTATTACGTTTTCCTGAAAAAATCGCAAGGCATTATTCCTAGTATTCTTTTCGGTGTCGCACTTTGGGTGCTTGTCCAAATCGTACTTGCTCCAATCATCTATGGAGTGGACAGCGCATTTCATGCAGACCGAAATGCAAATATCACGACAATGTGCTTGTATTTGCTTTATGCTGTGTTTATCGGGTACAGCATCAGCTATGAATACCAGCAAAGCCAAGCCTATCAGGACAAGACGTAAGCATTTCGAATTTTCAATCACAAAGCTATCTTCTTGTGTTACACTATGTGAAAGTTAAAATAATGTAACCAAAGGATGAAGAAAGTGAATCGCTTAATGTTGATTAATGGACCCAATTTGAACTTGCTCGGCACAAGGGAGCCTGGCATCTATGGAAGTCATACACTTCAAGATGTAGTAGCAGAAGTAAAACATGTGACGGACGACTTTGGATATGAACTGGAAGATTTTCAGTCCAATCACGAAGGTGCTATGGTTGATAAGATCCAAGAAGCTGGCCGTACGTGCAGCGGGATCATCTTAAATGCGGCTGCTTACACACATACGAGTATCGCAATTCGAGATGCGATTGCAAGTATTCCGGTACCAGTAATCGAAGTGCATATATCCAATATTCATACCCGTGAGGAGTTTCGTCATCATTCGATGCTGGCTTCTGTATGCAAGGCACAAATCGTCGGTCTCGGTATTAAAGGCTATCGGTATGCAGCCTTAGCATTGCTGGAGAAATAAGGGAGAGGAAGAAACAGATGGAGAAATTGGAGAAACTGCGAGCTTTAATGGAAAAGAAAAATTTAGATGCGCTCATCGTAACAAGTGCGCAGAACCGCCGATACATATCAGGCTTTACCGGAAGTGCGGGGCTGTTAGTCATTACAAAGGCAAAACAGCTGTTTATAACAGATTTCCGTTATATGGAGCAGGCAGCGGAACAGGCGCCGAGTTTTGAACTTATTGAGCACAAGCAATCCATTGTGCAAGAAGCAGCTGACCAGCTGCAGCAAGCTGGTGTACAGCAAGTGGGCTTCGAACATGAAGATGTAACCTTCGCTTTATATCAGCAGTTCCAGCAAGCAGTGAAAGCTGAACTGGTTCCGGCATCTGGATTGATCGAAGAATTGCGCTTGATTAAGTCAGAATCAGAACTTGCTATTATGAAGACAGCAGCAGAAATTGCTGATGCTGCGTACACGCACATTCTTACCTTCGTCAAACCAGGCATGAAGGAAATTGACGTATCCAATGAACTGGAGTTCTTTATGCGTAAGCAAGGTGCAACAGAGTCGAGTTTCGATACAATTGTTGCTTCCGGTTATCGCTCGGCACTGCCGCATGGCGTGGCGTCCGGCAAAGAGATTCAAAAGGGTGAATTGGTAACACTGGACTTTGGTGCTTTATATAATGGTTATTGCTCTGATATTACGCGAACTTTTGCTGTAGGCGAGATAAGTGACAAATTACGCGAGATTTATGATATAGTACTAGAGGCGAATCTTCGAGGAGTAGCAGGCGTGAAACCGGGTATAACTGGTAAAGAAGCCGATGCGCTGACACGAGATTATATTACGGAGAAAGGCTACGGCCAATACTTCGGGCATTCTACAGGGCACGGCCTTGGGATGGATGTGCATGAATCACCGGCGCTGTCCTTCCGTTCTGACACTGTATTAAAGCCGGGAATGGTCGTTACAGTTGAACCTGGTATATACATACCGGAAGTTGGCGGCTGCCGGATTGAGGATGATCTCGTGCTGACTGCAGATGGCAGCGAGCGTCTGACGTTCTCCACTAAAGATTTAATCACTTTGTAATTGCCGTTTTTGAAGGAGGAAAACAATGATTTCAGTAAACGATTTTCGTACGGGCCTTACTATCGAAGTAGATAACGGTCTTTGGCAGGTACTTGAATTCCAGCACGTAAAACCTGGTAAAGGTGCAGCTTTCGTACGTTCTAAATTGCGTAACTTGCGTAATGGTAACATTCAAGAAAAAACTTTCCGTGCCGGAGAGAAAGTATCTCGTGCTCATATCGAACATAAGAATATGCAGTATCTCTATTCTTCTGGAGATACACATACCTTCATGGATACAGAAACATTTGATCAGCTGGAGCTTCAAACAGCTCAAATCGAGTATGAATTGAAGTTCTTGAAAGAGAACATGGAGATCAGCGTGATGACATTCGGCGGCGAAACACTTGGTGTTGACCTTCCAAATAACGTTGAATTGAAAGTTGTAGAAACAGAACCGGGTATCAAAGGCGATACAGCAAGCGGCGGTACAAAACCAGCCATCGTTGAAACTGGTTTAAGTGTACAAGTACCATTCTTCGTTAACGAAGGTGATGTATTAATCATTAATACATCTGACGGTAAATATGTATCTCGCGGATAATAGCGAGCAAGCCTCTTCCCCCCAAGGGAAGGGGCTTTTTTTTGTGCATAAACAGTTATGCAGCACATACATTACAGTATGGGCAACTTGTCCAATCAAAGCTGAGGTGAGCAGCAATGAAAGAAATCCAGAAACTGTTTCGGCCGCTTATTCAATCCGTGCTGTCAGAAAGGATTGGGAGTCGCTGGGACACGCTGCAAGAGATTCGATGCCGAACTGGTCAGCAGCTTGAGTTATGCTTCGACGACGAGACCGAGTGGGTAGAAGCGCCGATTATGGATGCAGCGGATGCGCGATATTTGCTGAACCAATTGAGCGACTTTTCTTTATATGCATTAGAAAATGAACTGCGGGAAGGATACATCACCATTGCAGGGGGGCACCGAATTGGACTGAGCGGGCAAGTGAATACCGAAAGAGGCACGGTAAAGGCGCTAAAGCATATCTCATCTTTTAATATTCGAATCGCCAAAGCGAAACCAGGTGCTGCGAAAACAATTATGCCAGCGCTTTACGATGCAGCAGGCAATTGCCGTCACACCCTTCTCATCGGACCGCCTAAGTCCGGTAAAACGACAATTCTTCGGGATATCGTTCGCTCGTTATCCACCGGCTGGCAGCATTATCCTGCACTGAAGGCAGCTGTTGTAGATGAGCGCTCCGAAATAGGAGGCAGTATCAACGGCGTACCGCAGCATGATTTAGGCAAAAGAACGGACATTATGGATGCTTGCCCGAAAGCAGAAGGGTTAATGATGCTCATTCGCTCTATGTCGCCAGATGTCATTATAGCAGACGAAATTGGCAGTGAACGAGATGTACAAGCCTTACTGGAGGCACTAAATGCAGGTGTGAAAATCGTCTGCAGTGTGCATGGTGATAGCTTGGAAGCTATTCGAAGCCGGCCTTCACTCCGGCCATTATTTGAGCAAGGAATTTTCGAAAGAATTGTTATTTTAAAGAAAGATCGGACGCCTGGTGTCGTACAAGCAATTTTACGGACAGCAGAATTAGAAGGTGTACGAAGATGAAGGTAATCGGCGCGCTATTAATATTAGTTGCTGCCACGTGGACTGGCTTTGAATTATCCAGGAAGCTGCAACAGCGGCCAAAACAAATACGTCAGCTGGTTAGCAGTTTGCAAGTACTTGAAGCAGAAATTCTTTATAGCCAAACGAGTATTATTGAAGCAAGTGATAAATTGGCCGGCCAGCTGCCAAAGCCTATAGGAGCTTTTTTCCGGCTGCTTGCTGACAATTTGCAGCTGCAGCCTGCCAGGCTTTATGACTGCTGGGAAGAGACAACTGAAAGCTGGATTAATGGCACAGCATTGAAACCTGCTGAAAAAGACATCTGGCTGCAATTCGGTCAAACATTAGGGCAGCATGATTTTGAGCAGCAGCAAAAACATATCCAGCTGGCAAAAACACATTTGGAACGGGAGCTGCTTGACTCAGAGGAAGTGAACCAGCGTTATGGAAAGATGGTGCGGAATCTTGGCTTCCTGACAGGACTGCTGATTGTGCTGCTGCTCATCTGAACAAGAGGAGGATAAGGCCGTTATGCTCGGAGAAGCAATGATTTTATTCCAAATAGCCGGTATTGGTATGATCGTTGCCATCATCCATACGGTGCTAAAGCAAATGGGGAAGGAAGAAATTGCGCAATTCACGACTTTGATGGGATTCATTTTAGTTCTGCTCATCGTATTAGGGAAATTATCAGAACTATTCCAGCAAATCAAGTCGGTGTTCTTATTCCAGGGATGAGGCGATCGGAATGGATATTATTATAGTCGTATCCATCGGCATTGTAGCAAGCTTGCTTGCACTTATTGTCAAAGAACAAAATTCATCAATTGCTTTCTTTGTCGTCGTAGTTACAGGAATCATTATTTTCTTGTTCGTCCTGCAAAAGATTACTGGCATTCTGTTGTTAATTGAACAGCTGGGCGAACGAGCAAATGTAGAAGGTCTTTATATCAAAACAATATTAAAAATAATCGGCATTGCCTACATCACGGAATTCGGAGCACATTTAACTCGAGATGCCGGATTGTCGGCGATTGCTGCCAAAATAGAGCTTGCCGGTAAGATTATTATCATTACGGTGGCCATACCGATTCTGACAGCAGTCATCGAGACGATCCTGCATTTTATGCCGGGCGGATAAGGAGCTGGATACGTTGAAACGCTGCTTGGTAGTCTTTTTCGTTATGCTGACCTTATTTTTTTTTCCGGCATCCGTTGTTGCCCAAATGAATCAGCCGGAAGAGGAACAGGCTGCCATTACCGCATTTGAAAACCTTCCCACAGAAGAATTAACTGGTTATTGGGAGATGCTGTCAGATAAGTATGGCGATTATATTCCAGAGTTGGAAAAAGGGTCATTGCTCGAATTCATCCAGAACCAGGGAGACTTGTCGATTGAGTCTTGGCTGAAAGGGCTTTTCGAATATCTTTTATATGAATTACTGCTCAATGGCAAGCTGTTAGGCACTTTAATACTGCTCTCTTTGTTCAGCAGTATTTTGCAAACCATACAAACAGCTTTTAATAAAGGATCCATCAGTAAGGTTGCGTATCTGATTGTGAGCATGGTCTTGCTGACACTTTTATTGAATAGCTTCCGTTTATCGGTAAATTACGCCATGGAAGCAATTAACGGAATGAGCGACTTTATGCTTGCGCTTATTCCATTGCTGCTCGGATTAATGGCATCCTTTGGAAGCTTAACTGCTGTAGCCTTTTTTCATCCCATCATTGTTTTTCTCATCCACGCAAGCGGTCTGTTGATTGCCAAAGTCATCATTCCGCTGTTCCTCATGAGCGCGCTCTTACATCTGGTGAGTACCATTAACAAAGAATACCCAGTTACCCAGCTTGCTGATTTATTGAAGAACATCGCACTTTGGCTGCTGGGCATCTTTTTCTCCGTCTTTCTTGGCGTTATTTCTGTGCAAGGAGCAGTAACAGCAGTTCAGGACGGCGTTGCCATGAAGACTGCTAAATTTGTGACAGGGAATTTTATTCCTGTCATTGGTCGGATGTTCACAGACGCAACGGATACGGTACTCAGTGCATCACTGCTCCTGAAAAATGCGATTGGCATCGTTGGTGTGCTGATTGTCTTGGCTATCGCATTATTTCCGGCAATTAAAATACTCGCCATTGCATTGATTTATAAACTAGCGGCCGCTTTGCTGCAGCCGCTCGGTGACGGACCAATTATTAAATCAATGCAGGTGATGAGTAAATTCATTCTTTACATTTTCGCTTGCTTGCTCGTCGTTGCTTTTATGTTTTTCATTGCAATCGTCATCATCGTTGCTTCAAGCAATGTCACATTAATGCTGAGATAGGAGCTGGTCACTTGGAAGCTTTACAATCCTGGGTGATGCAGATCATCCTGTTCATCCTCCTTGCGATTGTGCTGGACATGGTTATGCCGGATACCGATATACGAAAGTACACAAAGTTAGTAATGGGGCTTATTTTGCTCTTAATCTTCATGAAGCCTGTTTTCGCTATTTTCCAGGTTGACTCTACAAAAGCTGTGCAAGAGGCTATGTCCGGGTTTGCTGCATTAACAGAGACGCCTTCCTTAGAAAATTCGATTGAAGAGAAGAAAAGTGAAATAGATTCTGCACAGCGTGCATATATTGAAGAACAGATGGCTGTCCAATTAAAGGACCAAGCAAATCAAACACTGCAAGAAAAATTCCAAATGCAAATTACAGACATCGCAGTTGCCTTTAAGGAGGGGGAGAATGAAGAAACGGCTGAAGCAATTGAATCTATCACAGTAACGGTGCAGGATTCCGGTCAGGAGATGCCAGAGGGGGACATTCGTGATGTCGTCATCGACAGTTCCAGCCCGATTGAGGATGACAAACAAACAGAGGATATGGAAAGAGTGAAATCTTATTTATCTGAACTCTGGGAGCTTGAGAATCTGCCGCTTGAGGTCACCCAAAAAGGGGGGACAGGATGAAAAAACTACTAGACAAGCTATCTAATCAATGGAAGCTGAAGGATTCCCAGAATAAGAAACCGACCAAACTTGGCTATCTCGTAATTGTTGGACTTCTTGGTACATTGCTTCTGTTAGTTAGCGGATTATTTACCGAACAGAAGAGCCAGACTGGCCCGGCAGCCCAGCAGCAAGCCCCGACAACACCAGCAGAGTCAGAAGAAACATTTGCTAAGAAAGAAAAAAAATCTTCTGGTTCCGCATCTGATTTGGAGGCTGCTTATGAGCAAGATTTAATCGGTTTATTGGAAAAAATAAAAGGGGTTTCCGAAGTGGAAGTGATGGTGAACTTGAACAGCACCCATAAGAAAGTGTACGAAAAGAATTTAATTATTGGTCAGCAAACTTCTGAAGAAACCGATCAAAATGGCGGAGAGCGTGTCGTCGAGGATGAAAACGAAGAACAGCAAGTCGTCCTTGTCAGACAAGGAGACCAAGAGGTGCCGCTGCTCGTTGAAACAAGAAAACCTGAAGTAAGAGGCGTGCTTGTTGTTGCGAAAGGCGCTGAGAAATCGACTGTACAAGAATGGGTAATCGAGGCAGTATCGCGCGTGCTGGATGTACCAACGCATCGAATTTCGGTAATGCCGAAAAACTAAGGGGGAATTGGGATGTTGAAAAAACAAACAGTGTGGTTATTAACAATGCTGAGCTTGCTAATCGTATTGAGTGTTTATTACATGACTTCACCAAACGGGGATGAGCTTGCTTTTATCAATGACAGTGCAGAAGAAAATGGGACAAGCACCACTTCAGGTGATTCTGGGGAAAAACCTGATACAGGTGAAAAAAGTGAAGCAGATGTAACAACAGAGCCTGCCAATGTGGATGAACTTTTTGCCAGCATCCGAATGGAGACAACGGATCAGCGAAGTGAAGCAAAAACAAGACTCGAAGAAATTGTTGCAAGCTCCTCGACTAGCACAGAAGAAAAGAATGAAGCAGTCAGCCAAATTGAGCTGATGGAACAATTCGCATCAAAAGAATCGATTTTGGAAGAGTCCATTATAGCTGAAAAAGGATTTGAGGAAGTTTTAGTTCGTGCACAAGAAGATCACGTACAAATCACAGTTAAAGCTGACAAACTTTCTGCACAAGAAGCTAACAGCATCATGCAAATGGCTGCAGATGAATTTAGCGGTGCGCAAGTGGATGTGAAGTATATCCCGCAAAAGTAAGCAGGAATGAAATGAATTAGCTGCAGTCCCAAAGACTCGAACAGTATGTGATTCTTTTACTAGAATCTGCATAAGTTCGAGTTTTTTGTGTAATAAAAGCATATCTCACTCAAGAATCTGTTTAGTACGATTTTGTTTAAAGTGGTGGTATGCTAGGGTATGAATAGCAGCAGGTTATACATAAGCAGGGAGAAGGAAAAACAGTGAAAACAGTTTTTAGTTATCTACGGCCTTATTGGCTTCTTATAAGCATATCGTTGTTCTTTATCCTCATCGAACTGTCTGTTGAGCTTCTGCAGCCGTTTTTATTGCAATTGCTTATCGATGATGGAATAACTGCTGGAGATAATCAGCTTGTTATCGAGCTTGGTATGGGGATGGTAGCAATAGCTTTAATCGGCTTTGGAGCAGGCATTGTAAATATATTTCTGGCCGATCATTTGGGCCAAAGCTTTGGCAAAAACTTGCGCGACGAGATGTATAAAAAAATCCAGCAAGCGGAGCTGCAAGAAACACAGCGCTTTGGTACGAGTACGCTTTTGACGAGACTGACGAATGATGTAAATCAAATACAGCTTACACTGGTCATGTTCTTCCGGTTTATGATCAGAGCTCCATTTTTGATTGTTGGCGGAACAATTATGGCTTTTGTTGTGAATGCTCGCCTTGCGCTCATTTTACTGATTGCGATTCCAACACTGCTCGTTTTTCTCCGTTTTATTATGAAAAAAAGTATTCGCTATTTTGGTATTGTCCAGCGAGGCGTAGACCAGGTTAATCACGTGATGCGTGAAAACCTAGCAGGGCTGCGACTTATTCGGATTTTTGTACGGGAAGAACATGAGCAAAAACGTTTTGAAACTGCCAGCAATCAGCTGCGGCAGAATATGCTTCGTGCGTTTCGTTATACGCAGTTGTCCGTACCGCTGCTCACATTAGTCATGAATATAGCCATTCTTATCATTTTATATATCGGGGGTATCCGCCAGCAGACAGATGTTGGGGATATTGTCGCTGTCGTGAATTATGCAACACGAATTACTGGTGCTTTAAGCGTCGTTGGGATGCTGATTACGTTTTACGCAAGAGCAAAAGCATCCACTTCCCGTATTAGCGAAGTTTTGACATTGCAGGCGCAAGAAGAAACCGTTACTGAAAAGCCGCCTTTCCGCGGCGAAATAGCACTTGATCATGTAACATACACGTACCCGAATGGGA
Source organism: Terribacillus sp. DMT04 (assembly GCF_019056395.1). Lineage (NCBI taxonomy): Bacteria > Bacillati > Bacillota > Bacilli > Caryophanales > Bacillaceae > Terribacillus > Terribacillus sp. DMT04. Next base: position 1,911,503 of record NZ_CP077639.1, on the reverse strand, counting down.
AACAGTCGATTATCGATGATTTCACACTTCATATCTGTGCGGGCGAGCGTATTGCCATACTCGGAGAAACGGGTTCTGGTAAATCGACACTTTTGCATTTGCTCATTGGGTTGTTTGAACCAGATCAAGGGCAGGTGCTGGCAGACGGAAAGCCGGTGCGAAGCGAGGATATGAGGAGTCTGCGCCAGCAAATCGGCTTTGTATCACAAGATGTACAGCTCTTTTCCGGAACGATTCGGGAGAATATTGCGTGGGGGATGGAAAATGCCAGCGATGAAGCAATTATTTCTGCTGCCAAAAATGCGCAGCTTTATGAAACGATTGAAAAACTTCCGGATAAGCTGGATACAAAGCTCGGTCAGAATGGCATTAATCTATCTGGCGGGCAGAAACAGCGGTTAACAATTGCCAGAGCACTTGTCTTGCAGCCGTCGCTGCTGCTGCTGGATGATAGTACAAGTGCGCTCGACCTGGACACGGAGCGCAGATTACTTCAGGCATTGAAGCGGTATCATTGTACAACAGTGCTTGTCACACAGAAATTAAGCACTGCCATGCAGTGTGACCGTATTTTGATTGTGGAAGACGGCAAAAAGACCGCATTCGGTACAGCAGATGAATTGATGGAACAATCTGCGCTGTTTCGCGCAATTCAAGCTTCTCAGCAGCAAAGGGAGGCGTCATCATGAAAAATATTTTAGCTGCGTTTCGGTATAAACGACCAACTTACATCGAAAATAAACAAAAACAAAGAGCGAAAGTAGAGAATCCAAAAGCAACACTTCTTCGAATTTGGAAGTATATGCTGCTGGAAAAAAAGCTGCTTCTTGCTACACTTTGTATGATTCTTCTAACCTCTGTTCTGACATTGGTTGGCCCGGTTATTCTGGGCCATATTGTTGATCAGTTTGTCAGCGGAACTTTTACGGTGCGTTATCTTTTGCAGCAATTAGGGTGGCTGCTGCTCTTATATTCAGCTGTAGCAGTGATGACTTTTCTTCAAGGTTATTGGATGATTACCATATCGCAGACAGCCGTTTTCTCTATCCGAAAAGACTTATTCAAACATTTGCAGAAGCTGAAACTAGCTTTCTTTGATAAAAGGCAGCATGGTGAATTGATGAGTCGAATGACAAATGATGTAGATAATATATCAACAACACTCAATACCTCAATGGTGCAGATTGTGTCCAGTATAATTACGTTTGTTGGTATTCTATCTGTTATGCTCGTTCTGAGTCCTGTTTTAACGATTGTGACAGTATTAGTAGTGCCAATTATGTTTGTCGGAATCAAATGGATTACAAACAGGACAAGACACGCTTTCCGCGCGCAGCAGGAGGCAGTTAGCAGCGTGAATGGGTATGCGGAAGAAAGCTTATCCGGACAGGCCGTTATAAAGGCATATGCGCAGGAACAGCAAGTGATTGACAGTTTTAGGAAGAAAACGGAGAACCTTCAGCAGGCCGGCTTTTGGGCGCAGACATTTTCTGGATTTATACCAAAGTGGATGAACATGCTGAATAATATCAGTTTTGCCGTTATTGCCGGTATTGGTGCACTTTTGATTGGATACAACCAAGCGGGAATAACCGTAGGAACGGTCGTCATCTTTTTGGAATATTCCAGGCAGTTTACTCGTCCGTTAAATGAACTCGCTAACCAATTCAATTCGTTGTTCTCAGCCCTTGCTGGTGCGGAACGCGTATTTGGTATTTTAGATGAGCAGGAAGAACATCAGGACGTGTCGAAACAAACAATAACCAAGCTGCAAGGAAATATCAGCTTTAATCATGTCACATTTGCCTATGAAGGTGAACCAGCATTAAGAGATGTTAGCTTTACGATTCGTTCGGGAGAAATGGCCGCATTTGTCGGTCCCACTGGTTCCGGAAAAACGACAATTATGAACTTGATTGCAGGTTTCTATCAGCCAGATAACGGCCAAGTAATCATTGATGGAAAAGAGCTGTCTGCTATTGATTTAAACAGCTACCGTCATCATATTGGCGTGGTGCTGCAGCAGGATTTTCTATTTAAGGGAACGATTATGGAAAACATCCGCTATGGCAAGTTAGAAGCAACAGACGAAGAAGTAATCCAGGCTGCCGAGCAGGCGAATGCCCATCGATTCATCTCCCGGCTGCCGGATGGTTATCAAACACTTATAGGGCAGGATGGCGGCGGTCTCAGTCAAGGTCAGCGTCAGCTCCTTTCCATTGCCAAAGCGCTGCTCCGAGACCCGGATATACTGCTGCTGGACGAGGCGACATCCAGTATTGATACGATTACTGAATTACGAATTCAGCAAGCGATGGAGACATTAATGAGGGGTCGGACCAGTATTGTTGTCGCTCATCGTCTTAATACAATTGAACAAGCTGATACAATTTTTGTACTCGAAGATGGTAAGATTAAAGAACGGGGAAATCACGCACAGCTGCTGCAGGAAAAAGGTTTTTACGCTGCTCTTCAGAACCACAAGGATCAGCCTGCCTCCTCCAGCTAAAAGCGTTAGGTGTTGCGCTTTTTTAGACGTTTGCGTAAAATATGTTAGTGATTAACTTGCAGACTTATCATGAAGGACTATTGTAAAGGAGTGCCAAAATGCTTAAATTAGAAGAATTAAAAGAACTTATTACGTTAATTGACCAATCATCCATAGATGAATTCGATTATGAAACAGAAGGGGAAAAGGTCTCCCTTCGCAAACTGAAAGAAGAAGTTGTGCAGGTGACACAGCAAGCGCCGCAGCAAGTAATGAACGCGCCGCAAGCTCCTGTTGCTCCAGCACAGCAAGAACAGCAGACAGCACCAGCTCCGGTACCGGAAGCAGCTGCTAAAAATTACGATTACGAAATCACATCTTTGATGGTAGGTACATTCTACAGCAAACCGAATCCTGACTCTGAGGACTTTATTAAAGTCGGTGACCGAGTGGAAAAAGAAACGGTTGTATGTATTGTAGAAGCAATGAAACTATTCAATGAAATCACAGCGGATGTAACTGGTGAAATCGTTGAAGTACTTGCAGAGAATGGAGAGCTTGTTGAGTATGGACAACCTCTGTTCAGAGTGAAGGCTAACTAAGGGGTTGACTTGTTTTGATTAAGAAACTACTGATTGCTAACCGTGGAGAAATTGCTGTTCGAATTATTCGTGCCTGTAAGGAAATGGGCATTGAGACAGTGGCGATCTTCTCGGAGGCAGATAGAGAAGCATTACATGTACAGCTGGCTGATGAAGCATTTTGTGTAGGGCCGGCACCTAGTAAAGACAGTTACTTAAACTTTTCCAATATCATTAGCGTGGCGACGTTAACTGGCGTAGATGCAATTCATCCTGGATACGGTTTCTTAGCAGAGAACCCAGATTTTGCAGAGCTTTGTGCAGAATGTAATATTACATTCGTTGGTCCAAGTGCTTATGCTATTAACAAAATGGGGACGAAAGATGTTGCGCGTGAAACGATGCGAGCAGCGGGCGTACCGATTGTGCCAGGATCAAATGGTATTGTAGAAGATGCTGAAGAAGGCAAACAAGTTGCTGAAGAGATTGGCTATCCTGTGATTATTAAGGCAACAGCAGGCGGCGGCGGTAAAGGTATCCGCATTGCTCGTACGGAAGAAGAACTTGTCAAAGGTATAAGTGTTACACAGCAAGAAGCTGCTACAGCTTTCGGTAATCCTGGAGTCTACTTGGAGAAGTACATAGAAGATTTCCGCCACGTAGAGATTCAAGTGCTTGCTGATAACCATGGGAATGCAATTCACTTAGGTGAACGTGATTGTACAATTCAGCGCCGTATGCAGAAACTGATTGAAGAATCACCGTCTCCTGCAGTAACAGAAGATATTCGCGCGAAAATGGGAGAAGCCGCTGTGAAAGCTGCCCTTGCTGTGGATTATTCTGGAGCAGGTACAATTGAATTTATCTTTGATCGCAAAGAGCGTACATTCTACTTCATGGAAATGAATACACGTATTCAAGTAGAGCACCCAGTTACAGAGCTTGTAACAGGAGTGGATTTGATCAAGGAACAAATCCATATTGCAAATAACGAACCGCTTCGCTATGCGCAAGAAGATATTACGTTTGAAGGCTGGGCAATTGAATGCCGTATAAATGCGGAGAATCCTTTCAAGAATTTCATGCCGTCACCAGGTAAGATCGATCTTTATCTTACACCAGGCGGTTATGGCGTTCGTGTAGACGGTGCAGCGTATCCTGGATACTCTATACCGCCATTCTATGACAGTATGGTAGCAAAACTAATTACTTACGGAAAAACAAGAGAAGAAGCCGTCGCTCGAATGAAACGTGCATTAGGCGAGTTTGTGGTGGAAGGTGTACATACAACTATTCCATTCCACTCTCGCATGATGGAGCATCCTGTCTTCGTCGAAGGCGACTTTAACACGAATTTCCTTGAGAATTATACGATTATAGAATAATAAAACCTAAAGGATGTGAGATCTTTGCAAGAACATTCTTTCGTATCAATCGGACATAAGGGTCAGCTTGGAAATGTCATGCTTTCACCTGCAGTTGTCGAGGTGATTGCAAGTATTGCGGCGAGTGAAGTGAAGGGTGTCAGTTCCATGCGCGGAGGATTTGCTACAGGTGTGGCAGAGAAGCTCGGCCGAAAAACGCACGGCAAAGGAATTAAAGTTGAGCTCACAGAACAAGGCGTGCTGATTGATGTCTATGTTGCCGTGAGTGCTGCTAGCAAAATGCCGGAAGTCGCCAAAAAAATCCAGCAGCATATCCGACAAGCATTGGAGACAATGACATCGCTTGCGACGAAAGAGATCAACGTCCATATTGTAGGTATACAACTTGAACAAAAAGCGGACACTGTCGAATAGACTGAAATCGCTGGAAAAGACCTTAGCTGGCTATGCTTAGGTCTTTTCTTTTGTTCAAGGATAGATTTTAAGATATGTGTCATGTTATGATTTGATGAGATGAGTTAAAAGGAGATAGATTATGAAACGACGTATGGCACGTGAAACTGCCTTTCAAGTCCTTTTTCAAATGGACATGAATGATATCCAGCCGGGTGAGGCAGTGGAAAATGTGATGGGAGAGCCGTTAAAAGATGCTTTCCTGACAAATTTAATTAATGGTGTAATCGAGCATCAAACAGAAATCGACACAAAAATCAGCGAACATTTGCAGAATTGGTCATTCGATCGGCTTGCAAGTGTTGAGAAGACAGCATTGCGAATTGCTGTGTATGAGCTAATGCATCATGAAGATGTCCCGCAAGGCGTTGTCATCAATGAAGCAATTGAAGTGACGAATTTATTCGGCGATGAAAAATCCGGGAAATTTGTCAATGGGGTACTATCCAGAATTATTAAAAGCTAAAGGGAGCGGATACATAATGACAGCAGAATTAATCTATGGAAAAGAACTTGCAGCAACGATTCGGAAAGAATTGAAAGAGGACGCGGCAGCACTAAGAGAACAAGATATTCTGCCTCATTTAACCGTGGTTTTAGTTGGAGACGATCCTGCCTCCAGATCTTACGTAAGAGGAAAAGAAAAAGCTTCAGCGGAAATCGGCATTAGTTCTGATCTAATCGAGCTGCCAAGCTCAACGACACAGACAGAGCTATTGGCTTTAATCGAGCGTTTAAATCTTGATGCGAAGGTGAATGGTATCCTTGTTCAGCTGCCGCTTCCAGCACATATTGACGAGCAAGCAGTTATTGACAGCATTGATCCTGAAAAAGATGTGGATGGTTTTCATCCTGCGAATGTTGGAAAGATGATGTTGGGAGAAGATACATACTATCCTTGTACGCCGTACGGAATCATACAGATGTTAAGATCCAAGGATGTTCAAATCGCTGGCAAAACAGCTGTCATCGTTGGCCGCAGCAATATTGTCGGCAAGCCAATTGGCCAGCTGCTTCTGAATGAACATGCAACTGTGATTCATACGCACTCTCGAACACCTGATCTTAGACATTTTACCAAGCAAGCAGACATTCTTATTGTTGCAGTCGGCCGTGAGCATATGATTAAAGCGGAAGATATCAGAGAAGGCGCTATCGTAATTGATGTGGGTGTCAATCGTAATGCAGCAGGCAAGCTGACAGGAGATGTCGACTTTGAAAATGCCAAGGAAGTTGCTTCTATTATTACACCTGTCCCTGGCGGTGTAGGCCCGATGACAATTACAATGCTGATGCTTAACACAATTAAAGCGGCTAGACGTCAAGCAGCTGCAGTCGTATAAGGAGCTCGAAGTATGAGTGATGACCGTTATTTGACCGTAACTGCGCTAACCCGCTACATGAAGCGAAAGCTGGAAACGGACAAGCATTTAAAGGACATTTGGCTGCGTGCTGAGATATCTAACTTTAAGCATCACAGCCGCGGGCATATGTATATGACTTTAAAAGATGATGGTGCTCGCATTCAGTCTGTTATGTTTGCTGGCCAAAATAAAGGACTTAAATTTACTCCAGAAAACGGGATGACCGTGTTAATTCGTGCTGAGATAGGGCTGTATGAACCGCAAGGGCAATATCAGCTGTATATTCAGCATATGGAACCTGATGGGGTAGGGGCATTGTATCAAGCATATGAGCAGCTGAAAGAAAAGCTCGATAAGGAAGGCTTGTTTTCTGCTGTCCATAAAAAGCCTCTGCCTGCTTATCCTGAGCATATTGGAGTTATTACTTCTCCAACAGGTGCGGCGGTTCGAGATATACTAACCACAATCAGACGGCGCTATCCGATAGTAAAAGTGACGGTGCTGCCAGTAGCTGTGCAAGGGGAGCGTTCGGCGCCTTCTCTTGTACAAGCTCTGTCTTACGCGGAAAATCATAACTTCGATGTTCTGATTATAGGCAGAGGCGGCGGTTCGATTGAGGAACTTTGGAGCTTTAACGAGGAGAGCGTAGCACGTGCCATACATAAAGTCAGCATTCCAATCATTTCAGCCGTTGGTCATGAGACAGATTTCACTATTAGTGATTTTGTAGCTGATGTTCGGGCAGCAACACCGACTGGTGCCGCTGAAATGGCAGTGCCAGCTCGTGAGGAGCTGCTGCATCGTTTAACGCAGCTAAAAAACAGAATGCAATATGTTGTACGGCAGTCCTATAGACAAGAAGCAAACAGGCTGGCAAAAATAAAGGCATCGTATGCTTTCCGTTATCCAGAACAAATGCTCAGACAGAAGGAAATCGAACTGGACAAGCTGTCTGATCGATTAAGCAGATCAGGAATAGCAGCAGTATCTGCTGGGAAACAGCGTTTTACCACATTGGCAAATCGGCTCAGTCTCGTTCATCCTGGCAGACAGGCAGAAAGATATAGACAGCAGCTGGATGCTCTTGAGCACCGACTGCGACAAGCAATGGGAAAACAGCATGAGCGTGAACAGCAGAAGTTTGTTCACCAGCTTAATAAGCTTTCTTTACTAAACCCGCTTGAGACAATGAAACGTGGGTATAGTATTTCCTATAAGCAGGATACGCTCTTAAAAAGTGTAGAGCAGGTTACGACAGGCGATGATGTGCAAATCCATCTTGCTGATGGCACGATAGATTGTATCGTCAAGGATGTAAAGGAGGATACAAATGGCTGAGGAGAAAAAACAGAGCTTTGAAGAAGCGATGGAACAACTGGAAGAAATTGTAGGCAAGCTGGAGCAGGGAGATGTGCCGCTTGAGCAAGCGATCGGCTTCTACCAAGAAGGTATGAAATTATCCAAAATCTGCGGTGATAAGCTCGAGCAAGTTGAAAAGCAGATGGTCGAAATTGTGAACAACAGCGGCGAAACGGAGCCTTTCACGGTACAGGAGGAAGAATAAGTGGTTGAATCGTTGCAGGATTACCTTACATCAGAACAGCAGCGTGTGAATAGCTATGTCCTGGAATTGCTCGCAAATGACGCTATGCTTCCACCGTCGCTATCAGAGTCTGTACTTTACAGCATGCGTGCTGGCGGCAAACGTCTGCGTCCAATTTTAATGCAGGCATCGTACGAATCTTTTGGCGGGCAAGGGGAGAAGGCGCTTCCTGTTGCTGCTGCTTTAGAAATGGTACACACTTATTCGTTAATTCACGATGATTTGCCGGCTATGGATAATGATGATTACCGACGCGGACAGCTGACCAATCATAAAAAATTCGGCGAAGCGACTGCTATTCTTGCAGGTGATGCATTGCTTACAAGAAGTTTCTCTGTTATTGGACAAGCAAAGGAATTGCAGCCAGAAGAGAAAGTATACCTTATGACTTATTTGTCGGAAGCCGCTGGTTCTATTGGCATGATTGCTGGTCAGTCATTGGATATGGAAGCGGAGGACAAAGAAAGCACATTGCAGGAATTAGAGCAAATACATAATCTGAAAACGGGCAAGTTATTAACATATGCGATTGTTGCCGGAGCTTATTGTGCTGGCGCTGGGCACGAAACATTGGAGCTGATGAAAAAGTTCGGTAAGTATATTGGCCTCATATTCCAAGTGCAAGATGATATTTTGGATGTGACGGGCGATGCCGCCGTTATAGGCAAGCCTGTCGGCAGTGATGAAGGAAACAACAAAAGCACGTATCCAAAACTGCTTGGACTGGATGGAGCGAAGGCGCAGATGAACAAATACGTTGAGCTGGCACATCAATGTCTGCTGGAAGCGAACATTGAGGCGTCCAGATTGCAGGAGTTGACTGTTTACCTCAGTAAAAGGTCGAGCTGACTGTTATTGATTGTAAGCCGCTAGCATATTGTGATATATTTCTACTAGGAATATAGGACAAAACTGATACGAACGAACATAGAAAACGCCGTTATCACATATGTGCTAGCGGCTTCTTTTTGATAAGCTCCCGTACGGCAAAAAGTGCAGAAATTGTCTGAAATTGAAGTAGGGAAGATAAAAACAGGGTATAGACCTACAGGAATGATTTCTTCATCCGGCGAGAGAAATGCACCTATTTATACTATGCTGTCAGGGCTGATCTGGCCGGTGACAAAAGGGGAAGGTAATATGGATTTAACAGCAATTAAAAATCCGGCATTCTTAAAGGAAATGTCGAATGAAGAGCTTAAGGACCTTGCAGCTTCAATCCGGAAGTTCCTGATTGAGAAGCTGTCAACTACAGGAGGGCATCTCGGAGCGAACCTTGGGGTAGTGGAACTTACGCTCGCATTGCATAAAGCATACAACAGCCCGCAAGATAAATTTATTTGGGATGTAGGACATCAAGCGTATATCCATAAGATCTTAACAGGGAGAACGGCTGACTTTGATACGCTTCGCCAATATAAAGGCATGTGCGGTTTTCCAAAACGAATTGAGAGCGAGCACGATGTTTGGGAAACTGGTCACAGCTCGACGTCGCTTTCTGCTGCAATGGGTATGGCTGCCGCTCGCGACATGATGAACGAAAAGTTTGAAGTGGTGCCGGTTATTGGAGATGGCGCCTTAACAGGTGGTATGGCACTAGAAGCATTAAACAATATTGGTGATGAGAAAAAGAACATCACTGTTATTTTAAATGATAATGAAATGTCAATTGCGAATAATGTTGGTGCGCTGCATCATGTGCTTGGCAGAATGCGCAGTGCCGGTAAATATAATCGAGCAAAAGATGAAATGGAGACATTGCTGAAGCGCATTCCTGCGGTTGGCGGAAAACTCGCAACTGCCGCAGAACGGATGAAGGACAGCATGAAATACTTTATGGTTCCTGGCATGTTCTTTGAGGAACTCGGCTTTACTTATTTTGGACCAGTCGACGGGCACGATCTGCGCGATTTAGAAGAAACAATCAACTACGCAAAGAAAACGAATGGTCCGAAGATTATCCATGTTGTAACGCAAAAAGGAAAAGGGTATCAGCCAGCTGAATTGGACACAACTGACAATTGGCATGGTGTCGGTCCTTACAAAATTGAATCTGGTGAGAAGATTAAAAGCAGCGGAGCAGCTCCGGCGTGGAGTAAAGTTATTAGCGAGGCTGTATTGGAAAAAGCACGAGAAGATAAGCGGATTGCCGTTATCACTCCAGCCATGATTCTCGGATCGAAGCTGGACAACTTTAAGCGTGAAATGCCGGATCGCTTATTTGATGTCGGAATTGCAGAACAGCACGCAACAACAATGGCCGCTGGAATGGCTGCTCAAGGTGTTAAACCTTTCTTGGCTATTTACTCCACTTTCCTGCAGCGGGCATATGACCAGCTGCTGCATGATATAGCGAGACAAAATCTCAATGTATTCGTTGGAATTGACCGAGCTGGCTTTGTTGGAGCAGATGGGGAAACACATCAAGGTGTATATGATATTTCCTTCCTTCGTGCGATGCCGAACTTTACCATTATGATGCCAAAAGACGAAAATGAAGCGCAGCATATGGTGCATACCGCATTAAGTCATGAAGATGGACCGATTGCGTTGCGCTACCCTAGAGGAAATGGCCTTGGTGTCGAGATGGACGAAGAAACGCATATTTTGCCGATTGGAAGCTGGGAAGTGCTGCAAGAAGGAACAGATGCAGTAATTCTAACGTTTGGAACAACCATTCCACTTGCGCAGGAAGCAAGTGCATCATTAGCTGAAGATAATATTTCCGTACGCGTTGTGAATGCACGGTTTATTAAACCGATGGACGAAGCTATGCTGCATGAGATTTTCGCATCTGGCCTACCTGTTTTAACGATTGAAGAAGCTGTCTTAAAAGGCGGATTCGGCAGCGGTGTCATGGAATTTGCCGAAGAACACGGTTATAATACCGCTTCTGTGAGAAGAATGGGAGTACCAGACTATTTTGTAGAGCATGGCAGTGTGCCAGAGCAAATGGCGGAAATTGGTCTTACAAAAGAAGGCGTAACGGACAAAGTGCGCCAAATGATACGATTGAATGAACAGCAAAGGGCTTGAGTGAATGGCAAAAGTGAGATTGGATGTACTCCTCGTTGAGAGAGGACTTATTGAAACAAGAGAAAAAGCAAAACGAACGATTATGGCCGGACTCGTTTATTCCGGTCAAGTTCGTCTTGATAAACCTGGCGTGAAAGTGGATGATACGGCGGAGCTGACTGTTAAGGGCAAAGTTATTCCTTACGTTGGCCGAGGCGGATTGAAGCTGGAGAAAGCATTAGATTATTTCGGTATTAATGTGGAAGACCGGACGATGGTTGACATTGGATCGTCTACAGGTGGGTTTACAGATTGTGCTTTACAGCGAGGTGCTGCGCGCAGTTATGCAATAGATGTCGGCTACAACCAGCTTGATTGGAAACTCCGAAATGATCCGCGAGTTGTCGTAATGGAACGGACGAACTTTCGTTATGTAACACCTGATATGCTGACAGAAGGGCTTCCGAACTTTGCTTCAATAGATGTTTCATTTATTTCGTTGCGATTAATTTTGCCTGCGTTAAAAGAAATTCTTGCTCCTGGAAGTGATATCGTGGCGCTGATTAAACCTCAATTTGAGGCTGGACGTGACCAAGTAGGACGAAAAGGAATCGTGCGGGATCGCAATGTTCATTTGGACGTATTGGAAGATACATTGAAATTTAGTGAATCGCTTGGATTTCAGTATAAAGATCTAACCTTTTCGCCAATAACTGGAGGAGACGGGAATATCGAATTCCTTGTCCACTTGTCATGGCATAACGGGGATGCTGCCAGTCATTATCCTGACTCACATGCAATTAAAGCAGTCGTCGATGATGCGCATCAGCAATTGTCTGCAAGAAAGGGCGCATCTGAAGAAACGATGGAGGAAGACAATGAGTAAAATTCAACGGCATATTAAAATTCGCGAATTAATTACAAATTATGATATCGAAACACAAGATGATCTAGTTGACCAATTGAAAGATTTGGGATTCAATGTAACGCAAGCTACCGTTTCTCGAGACATTAAAGAACTGCACCTCGTGAAGGTGCCAACATTTGAGGGGGCCTATAAATACAGCCTCCCAGCTGACAATCGCTTTAATCCGCTGGAGAAATTAAAACGACTTATTATGGACGCGTTTGTCAGTATTGATACGACGAGCCATTTTATAGTGTTAAAAACGCTTCCCGGTAACGGTAACGCGCTTGCTGTATTATTGGATAATCTTGATTGGGAAGAGATTCTTGGTACAATCAGCGGTGACGATACAATTTTGATTATCTGTCGTACCGAAGATGATACGGAATTTGTAAAAGATAAACTGCTGGCCATGTTGTAATTGGAAGTGAAATGAGGGGATACAATGCTTACAGAGCTTTCCATTAAGGATTTTGCGATTATTGATCACATCCGAATCCATTTTAAGGAAGGACTTACAGTGCTGACTGGGGAAACCGGAGCAGGTAAGTCTATTGTCATTGATGCCGTTCAGCTGTTAAGCGGCGGTAGAGGTTCCGTTGAGTTTATCCGTCATGGTCAGAAGAAAGCCGAACTGGAAGGTCTTTTTATTATTGATTCCGAGAACCATCCCATTTATGCTGTAGGCGCTCAATTTGGTGTCGACATTGATGATGGAATGATTGTGCTGGAAAGAACCATGACTGCGAGTGGAAAAAGTATTTGCCGTGTAAATGGCAAGCTTGTGACGTTGGCAATTTTGCGTGAGTTTGGAAAATCATTAATCGATATTCATACCCAGCATGAAACGCAGTCACTAATGGATGCTGACAGACATATTGAATTGCTTGATTTATACAATGCTGAGGCAATTGGCAAAGCGAAGGAAGCGTATTCGCTTCAATTCAAAGAACTTCAAAAATTGAAAAAACGTTTTAAAGAATGGAATACAAATGAACAGGAAATGGCACAGCGTCAAGACTTGCTTCAGTTTCAATACAATGAATTGAAAGAGGCTGCGCTTCAGCCTGGTGAAGACGATCAGCTTACTGAAGAGCGGACAAAACTGATGAATTATGAACGCATCTATCAAGCACTCCATGATTCGTATAATGCACTCTACGGCGAACAAAAGGGATTAGATTGGGTAGGACACGCTTTAGCAAGCTTAGAATCAGCAAGCGCCTATGATGAAGAGATTCAGAAGCATCATCAGTCAGTTAGTGAGCAGTATTATATGCTCGAGGACTTAACATTCCAACTGAGCAGTCAGCTCGACAGTTTGTCTTACAACCCAGAGCGATTGAACGAGATTGAAATGCGATTGAATGAAATTAACCGATTGAAGAAGAAGTACGGTTCTTCCGTAGAGGAGATTTTAGAATACGCATCTCGTATTGAAGAAGAAATTGATCAAATTCAAAATCGTGATTCACATGTGCATCAGCTGGAGCAGCAGATTACCGAGATGAGTGAGGATGCCTTGCTTGAAGCAAAGCAGCTGCATGACTTGCGTGTGCAAGCAGCTTCGCAATTAACGGAGGCAATTCATGAAGAGCTAAAGGATTTGTATCTTGAAAAAGCACGCTTTCATGTACATGTAAAGATGAAATCAGGCTCAGCCGGTGATCCGGAAATGGACGGCAAACCTGTTCAATTGACGGCGGATGGTTTTGACTCAATTGTCTTCCACATATCCACTAACCCTGGAGAACCTCTAAAAGAACTGCACAAAGTCGCCTCGGGCGGAGAATTATCGCGAATCATGCTTGCGCTGAAGCGAATTTTCTCTCGCCATCAAGGTGTAACAAGTGTCATTTTTGATGAAGTTGACACTGGTGTAAGCGGAAGAGTCGCACAAGCAATTGGCGAGAAGATATACGGCATTTCTGTCGGTTCTCAAGTGCTTTGTATTACGCATTTGCCGCAAGTGGCTTCTATGGCTGATTCTCATTTGCTAATTGAAAAGCATGTAGAAAATAATAGTACGCATACATCTGTAACAGAACTCGTACAGGATGCGGCTGTTGAGGAAATCAGCAGAATGATGACAGGAACGGTACTGACAGAGAAAACAAAAGAACATGCGAAAGAACTGATTACGCTAGCCGGTCAATTCAAACATTCCTAATCCTGCCCAAAAAGGGCAGGATTTTGCTTTTATATAGGAAAAGATAGCCGCTATTTCTCATGTTTTCTGGGTTTAAAAAGCGCTTGTGAAACTCAAACTAGAAGTACATATAAAGCATGAACTGCTGTGGGGTTGGACTTCTAGGAGATGAGAAAATGAAGAAAAGGATAGCAGCTTTACGCATCGCCATTGGTCTCTGTCTGCTGGCAGTACTAGTGGCAGCGCCATTGACAGCACCAGTACAGTCATTTTTGAGTATACCAAACACAATGACGTTGTTTTCAACGAACGATCCAGCCGATGCGCTTCCTGCATTTGGGGATGGCGAAGCTGTAAAAGCAATCGATCAAGAAGCCTTTCGCGGGCAATCAGCTGATAAGCAAGAACTTATTTACACGGTAGGAAGCATACCAGTCAAAAAAGTCTCCGTTGATGTACTTCCCGACCTTCGCATTGTTCCGGGCGGCCATTCTGTTGGCGTAAAGCTTCATACATTAGGTGTTCTTGTTGTCGGGCATCATCAGGTCCGTACAACGGAAGCGACCGTATCGCCAGGAGAAGAAGCAGCTATTTACACGGGTGATGTATTGTTGGAGATTAACAATCAAGAAATACGCAAAATGGAAGAAGTTGCACCGCTGATTGAGCAAGCAGGAAAAGATAAGAAGTATGTTCGTATCAAAGTAAAACGCGGCAACGAAACAATGACAACAAAGTTGCGTCCAGCACTGGATGCAAAAGACAAGCAGTATCGAATGGGTCTTTATATCCGAGATTCAGCAGCTGGAATCGGTACAATGACGTTTTATGATCCAGTATCGAAAAACTATGGGGCATTAGGGCATGTCATTTCGGATATGGATACACAAAAGCCGATTGAGATTCATGATGGCACTATCGTTCGCTCGAATGTGACAAGTATTCAAAAAGGAAACAACGGTCAACCAGGTGAGAAGCTCGCCGAATTCAGCATGAACCGCAATCATATTGGAAGCATCACGAAAAATAGTCCCTTTGGTATTTTTGGCAAATTAGAAAGTGATATGCGTAAAACGGAAGAAACAAAAGCATTGCCAATTGCATTAAGCAATGAAGTGAAAAAAGGACCGGCAGTTATCCGAACAGTGTTAGAAGGAGAAAAGATTGAGGAATTTGATGTAGAAATCGTCAACAGTGTTCCACAAGATCATCCAGCAACTAAAGGAATGATCATTAAAGTGACAGATAAAAGGCTGCTGGCTAAGACAGGCGGTATCGTCCAGGGGATGAGCGGAAGTCCGATTATTCAAGATGGTAAGTTAATTGGTGCCGTAACACATGTTTTTGTGAATGACTCCACCTCTGGTTATGGTGTGCACATCGAATGGATGCTGCAGGAAGCAGGTATCGATATTTACAAATCAGATAAAAAAGCTGGCTAAAAAAAGACATTTCCTATTCGATAACGAATGGGAGTGTCTTTTTCTTTTTCAAGTCATACGTTATAATGAAAAGACAAGAAACATCTGTTCGGAAGATTCCGCGTCATATGCTGTCGAATGGTGGGCAAAAGTTCATGCTATGGAAATAAAAGCGAGGTTTTTTTCAATTTGGCAGGAATTGACCTTGATATGTCGAAACTGTAACGTGGAATCATAAGGGATATTAAGGGAGGAAGCAGGTAATGGAAAAGATAAAAGCAGTTTTGGTCGATGACAATCGAGAACTTGTGCAGCTTATGGAGGAATACTTTGAAGACCAATCCGATATAGAGGTAATTGGTACAGCTTATAATGGAAAAGATTGTTTAGATATGCTGGAAGATCTCCAGCCGGATGTTGTCGTACTTGATATCATCATGCCGCATGTCGATGGTTTGGCAGTTCTTCGCACATTACGAGAAAGAACGTCAGCTCCAATGCCGCATGTGATTATGCTGACAGCTTTCGGACAGGAAGAAGTAACGAAAAAAGCAGTCGATCTTGGTGCTGCTTACTTCATACTAAAACCGTTTGATTTGGAGAACTTAGCAGCGCAAATTCGCCAAGTCAGCGGACATGGCAGCAGTTACGAATCATCGTCTAATCCAATTCGTGTTACAAGAGAGAAAAAACACAAAAAACCGAATTTGGAAGCAAGCATTACGAATATTATCCATGAAATTGGCGTTCCTGCTCATATTAAAGGCTATATGTATTTGCGTGAAGCAATCACAATGGTCTACAATGATATCGACCTGCTTGGATCCATCACAAAAGTGTTATATCCGGATATCGCCAAAACATATAACACAACTGCTTCCCGTGTGGAAAGGGCCATTCGCCATGCAATTGAAGTAGCCTGGAACCGCGGTAACATGGATTCCATCTCCTCCCTTTTCGGATATACTGTCAGCGTTTCAAAAGCGAAACCGACAAATTCAGAGTTTATCGCAATGGTAGCAGACCGTCTGCGGCTTGAGCATCGCGCCAGTTGATACTGAATAAAATGATTCTTAAGATTCATTAGCGCAAATAAGCTGATAAACGGTTATCGGAAATTATAAAATACTAATGAGAAATATACGCGCGTCCTTATTTATCGGGTCAGTCCGGTAAGAAGGGCGTTTTTGTTTTGAGCATTAAATAGTGGGAAGGCATGTGAATGTAGATTGTTGTGATAGGCCTCTTTGCAATTGCCATGACGAGAATACAGCGAGGGATCATGTAACAGATTGTTTTATTTAATCCGGAATAGAAAAGTATTCCTCGCCATTTCGAACACGCCTTTCAGCACAGCAAAACAAACCACAAAAGCTACTGATTTTGGTAAGAAAGTTAGTGAAACGACGTATACATTCTTCAACACAACGTCAATGCGCTTTTCAATTATTTAAACAGGTAAAGAAATACCTTACGAAGGAAGAGAAAAGGTAGTTATGAGGGTTACTCATCGAAACTGGGTAGTCCTTCATGCAAATGTAAATGTAAATGTGTATTGCGGGAGTATGGATTTATCCTTTGACTTAGAATTTTAAACTTTTTATAAAGCTGATTGGATTTAATTAGTTAGAGGGGATATGTACGGTATTAGTTGGAAACTCTCGCAGCTGTACACGGCATTTAGTAGCACATCGGATCCTAGCGGAAGTGATTAATCAATTCAAATACATTAACAGCTGAAAACGAAAAAAGCTGCCTTTTGGCAGCAAGTTGGATTATAAATAAGCTTCATTTGGATCAGAAGAAAGTTCAGTTATTGTTAGAAAATCAAAGCGTACAGATTGGTCCTTGCCCTGGGGACTGCATGCAAACAATCCGGCTGAAATGGAAGCATCATCAGGAATGTCCAAATGAGCGATACGCATTTGCATCCATTCCTCGCCATCCCAGGAAAAATCAATATAACAATTCTGAGCAATTCGGGATATCTGGAAGTATAACTCAATATCTTTATCTTTTACATATTGTGTGGACCAATCCGAGTAGCCTTGATTTGTAACCACAGCGCCCAATTTACTTATATTACTTGTTATATATTCTAAAGAAGTTTTAACCCATACATCCTTTGAATAACGAATCATTAATCCAGCATGGTCATACTTTGAATTTGGTAATGCTTTCACCTTAGTGATCATTCGAAAATTCTTATCTGTATTCATATACAGAAAATGCCCATTATCATTTTCAAAGCCATAATGTGTTTTTTGCCAGAAATCAGTTTTGGAATCGGTTTTTAGAATTAATTGAGAAGTCTGCTTATCAATAAACCAATGATGAGGCTCAAAACGCCATTGCAGTACATGATTCAATTTTTCATTTCTAAATTGTTCTTCTAAAAGTACCTGATTTGTCATCTTTATCCCCCCGGTTTCTATAGATAAATCTCATTATACGTTTTCTTCCATACACCAAGAATAGGGACATATACTTCTTTTATGGCTAAATATAAGGATCAAGAATAGTTCTGGCGGAATCGTTAGCGCGTTAAAATAGCATACCATGTTAAAATAAACCGACAAAGAGATTTATTTCTGGCATAATAGTAAAAGGAAAGGTATGAACGCTTCTGTTTATCGATTGCTGATAAAGAGAGGCGTTTTTATCTTAAGGGAAAAGCAGCAGGTGAAAAGTAACTGGCTAGAGAGGAAGATACATACGAAAGATATATGGTACAACGCACTATCGCCTCCGTAACTTTATCAATAAGCGGATAAAAAAAGATAAAATATTAGGGAGTTCTTATTTATGATTGCTGCGTTATTAGGTGTATTAATTGGTTCAGGTTTGTCATTTCAAACAGCTGTAAATGCACAGCTGCGTAAGTTTGTTATTAGCCCATATTTAGCTTCGATGATTTCTTTTACAATAGGGGCAGTTTTCTTATTTGTTACTACATTGGTTTCTGGTGCACCGCTCGGAATTTCATGGGAGCTTATTTCTAATCAGCCAATCTGGATTTGGCTTGGCGGAATGCTTGGTGTTATTTTTCTTACGGTTAACATTTTGTTGTTTCCGAAGCTGGGTAGTGTTCAAACAGCGATTATGCCGATACTCGGGCAAATCATTATGGGGATGCTCATCGATAACTTTGGATGGTTTTCTTCCATGAAAGTTCCGTTTGATGTTAATCGCGTCTTCGGAATTGCTTTATTATTAGTTGGCGTATTCCTGGCAATTGCCATTCAGGAAGTAAGATCACGCAAAGAAGTTAAGAACAACCGTAATCTTATGCAATGGGTATGGCGACTTATTGGTGTAATTTCAGGTATGCTGGCGTCAACACAAGTAGCAATTAACGGCCAGCTTGGAGTAGTGTTAGATTCATCTGTTCAAGCAGCGTTTATATCGTTCTTTGTGGGAGCAGTAACGCTGATTATAGTAGTTGCTGTGAAAGAGCGCTCTTTTGCAGGAGTAAAAACGCCTATTAAACAGAAAGCACCTTGGATGGTATGGATTGGCGGACTAATAGGTGCGGTATATGTCTTAGTAAACGTTTATTTAGTCGGACAGATAGGAACCGGCCAAACGGTTATCTTAGTTTTATTCGGTCAGATAGCCGGAAGCTTGTTTATTCAGCGTTTTGGTTTGATCAACTCACCGAAAATGCGAATTGATTGGATACAGATTGTCGGGTTGGTGCTGATTTTAAGTGGAGTAATCTTAATCAAATTGTTTTAAGTTGAACCCATGTGTGTTCCTTATGAAAGTAGTATAGAAAGGCAGGCTTGCATTCTCATGTAGATGATGCAAGCCTTTTTGTTTATCATAATATAGTTATGTTAACCTGAGGGGATGGCTTTTAGGATCACTTTTTTTCTAAAACAAAAATAATTAAATATAAATAAACACAAATAAAATAAAATGGTGTATAATCCAAAACATAAAGCGAAAATGAAAGCGCTTTATGTTGTATGAACACAGAGGAGGGTGAACAATGTCGGAAAAGCAGGGGAGTTTAAAGGCTACTATCACAGTAGCGATGTCTAACTATCTGGAAGCGGGTTCGATCGTAGCAGGTGCTGGTGGTTTGACTTTGTGGATGGAGTATTTGAATTTGAATGATGCAAAGCTAGGTTTGCTTGGTGCATTGAGTGCCAATGGTTTTGGTTCAGCAATCGGTGCATTTCTGGGCGGTATTTTAGTGGACAAGTTTGGGAGGAAATTTATTTATAAATATGATTTGCTCGTGTACATGCTTGGTATACTGCTCATCACATTTTCATTCAGTTTCCCAATGCTTCTAGTAGGTTATGTTGTTACCGGAATTGCTGTCGGGGCAGCTATCCCAGCGGCATGGACTTATATTGCGGAAGAAGCACCAAAAGGCGAGAGAGCCGCTCGCGTTGGCTGGGGGCAATTAGCTTGGTCAATTGGACCGGCAATTACTTTATTTTTATCCGTAATGCTAGCGCCATTAGGTCTGCTTGGCAGTCGAATTATTTTTGCGCAGCTCTTTGTTGTTGCTTTAATTACTTGGATTTTGCAGCAGCAAATAGGCGAATCAAAAATTTGGACTGAAGAAAAAGAGAAAGAAAAAAGCCGTAAAGTTGTTGGATCACAAGATGTATCTTGGAAGCAATTATTTACCATAAAAGCAAATCTCAAGGCGCTTATGCTGCTTGTTGGTATCTATGTTTTCTGGAACCTTGTAGCAGGTGTAATGGGTTATTTTATGCCGTATATTTACGAAACAGTGGGTGGTTTATCTGCCTCGCAGGCGAACTTACTACAAGGGTTCCTATGGACACTAACAGTTGCCGGAACTTACTTCGTCTTCATAAAGCTTGGTGACCGTGTAAATCGGAAACTGTTATACGGAATAGGTGCAGCTATGGGGATTGCAGCCTGGCTGGTACTTACTTTTGGTGGTATGGGAATGTTCGAGTTATTTACATTCGTCGTTTTATGGGGTATTGCTGCCGGATTTGGCGCACAGGCATTTTATGGCTTATGGGCTGGTGAACTGTTTCATACACGTTACCGGGCCAAAGCGCAAGGATTCATATTTGCTCTAGCGAGAGTGGCAGTTGGTTTGATATCGCTAGTTGTTCCGCTAATGATTAGTTCGTTTGGTTTCCAGGCAGCGGGTATGGTCATGATTGGTTTCTTGCTGATCGCAGCAGTCATAGGATTGATCATGGCACCAGAGACAAGAGGAAAGTCATTAGAACAAATTCAAGAAGAACGATACGGAAGTATACCGGAGAACAGAAAACAAGCAAAAAATTAACTAAACAAAAATAAACAAAAAAATATAAAGAAAAACACACAAAACTACATTTGTTTCGTGTATAATGAAATCAGTTATTGAAAGCGCTTAATAAATAGCGTACATTCTTAGAAAGAGGAGTGTTAAAATTGGTACAAAACAAGTGGGATGACAAAAAAGCGGATTTGCAAGAAGGTTTGGGAGAACTTGTGTATCGTTCTAATTTAATTGGAAGCGATCGCTCGGTTTGTAACTGGGGCGGCGGCAACACCTCCATGAAGACGACAGTAGAAGATTTCCGTGGACGGCCTGTAGAAGTTATGTATGTAAAAGGCAGCGGTTCTGATTTGGCAACGATGGGAGCGCATAATTTTACGGGTCTTCGAATGGAAGATATACGTCCGTTAATCGAAAGAGATGAAATGCCAGACGAAGAAATGGTTGCATACCTGACAAACTGTATGATTGATGCGAGTCATCCTCGTGCCTCCATTGAAACGCTGCTGCACGCTTTTCTTCCTTTTAAACATGTTGATCATACGCATCCCGATAGCATTATCAGCATTTGCTGTGCAGATAACGGGCAAGCCATTGCCAAAGAAATATTCGGAGACCGCTATGTCTGGGTTCCTTATATCCGTCCTGGTTTCACGCTATCTAAAATGATTGCAGAAGCAGTCGCAGCGAATCCGCAAGCCGAGTTAGTTCTAATGGAGAAACACGGCTTAGTCGTATGGGGTGACACTGCTAAGGAAAGTTATGATCGAACAATTGCTGTGATTAGTAAAGCAGAAGCATATATTAAAGAAAAACAATCTACTTCCGCACCATTCGGCGGCGAGAAAGTTGCTAGTCTGGATAAAGATGCTCGTCACACATTAATTACGAAGGTTATGCCAATCATCAGAGGGGCTGTTAGTGAAGAGAAAAAAATGATTTTAAGCTTTGATGATAGGGACGATATTTTGGAATTTGTAAACAGTGAGCAAGCAGAGCAGCTGAGTCAGGTAGGTGCTGCATGTCCGGATCATCTTGTACATACGAAGCGCACGCCATTATACGTGCCATTTGATCCAGCTTCTGATAGTGCAGAGGATTTGCAGCGTATGGTCCAAGCTGGCATCCAAGCTTTTGCAGAAGATTACAAGGATTATTTCCAGCGCAACGCATCTGAAGGTGATGTTATGTTCGAACCAGTACCAAGAGTCGTCCTTATTCCTGGCGTCGGAATGATTACTACTGGTAAGGACAAAAAGGCGGCAAATATCAGCTCTGCTTTGTACCATCGTGCTGTTGCGGTGATGAAAGGAGCTACTGCACTAGGGGCGTTTGTATCTCTATCTGAATCGGAGTCATTCTCCGTAGAATATTGGCCGCTAGAGTTGTATAAGCTGTCTTTGGCTCCGGCTGAAGCTAGATTCAGCCGTACTGTCGTTCTTGTTACTGGCGGGGCAGGCGGCATTGGAAGCGAGACGCTGCGTGTATTCTTGGAAGACGGTGCTCATGCTGTCGTGACCGATATCAATATCGAAGGCGCAGAAAAAGTTGCGACTGAGCTGAACGAGAAGTATGGCGAAGGCCGCGCTGTTGCAGTCAAAATGGATGTAACCTCAGAAGAAGCAATTGCTGAAGCGTTTGAGACTGCTGTTAGACAGTATGGCGGCGTTGATCATATTGTAAACAACGCAGGTTTGGCAACTAGCAGTCCGTTTGATGAAACAACATTGAAAGAATGGCAGCTTAATATGGATGTGTTGGGTACAGGTTATTTCCTCGTTGCCCGTGAAGCATTCCGATTAATGAAACAGCAGGGAATTGGCGGAAGCATGGTGTTTGTTGGTTCGAAAAACTCAGTTTATGCCGGTAAAAATGCAGCTGCATACAGCTCAGTGAAAGCAATGGAAATGCACTTGGCCAGATGCATTGCTGCTGAAGGTGGCAGTTATGGTATCCGTGTGAACGGCGTCTTGCCTGATGCGGTGCTGCAAGGTTCCGCAATTTGGGGCTCAAAATGGCGGGAAGAACGCGCGGCAGCTTACAACATTGAACCAGATGAGCTGGAAGAGCATTATCGAAAACGAACAACATTGGGTGTAAACATTTATCCAAGAGATATTGCCGAATCAATTGCTTTCTTTGCCTCAGATGCTGCTCTTAAAACAACAGGCTGCATGATCACAGTAGACGGCGGCGTACCGGCTGCCTTTACAAGATAAGGGGGATATCATATGCATATAGCGGTTGATATCGGTGCATCAAGCGGTCGTCTTGTAACAGGTGAACTGAAAGAAGGGAAGCTTGTTATACAGGAGATTCATCGTTTTGCAAATGGCTATCAGAAACAAGGAGAATTTAACTGCTGGGATATTGACCATTTGGAGGAACAGATTCTTAGCGGTTTGCAAAAGGCCAAACGGCAAGGTATTACTGCTTGTACGTTAGGAATAGATACATGGGCAGTTGATTATGTACTGATCGGGAAGGATGGTGAGCGGTTGCGAGATGTGATCGCTTACCGGGATTCCCGGACAGATGGCATAATGGAACAGGTATGGGAAGCGATGTCGAAGAACGAAATCTATCGTAAAACAGGCATTCAATTCCAGCCTTTCAACAGTCTTTACCAGCTTGCTTCAGAAGAAAAGGAAATTATAAGTCAGACGGACAAGATACTGCTTGTTCCTGATTATTTGAACTACCGACTGACAGGAAAGAAGCTAATGGAAGCAACAAATGCTTCTACCATGCAGCTTCTGAATCCGCTTAATCGGACTCTTGATGAAGAGCTTCTAAATCTGGCAGGTGTTCATACCAGTCAGTTTGCAGAACTGGTTGAACCAGGCACTGTGATTGGCAGCATACGTGAAAAGCTGCGAGATGCCTATGACTTGCCAGAGTGTAAGGTCATTGCAGTAGGTTCACATGATACGGCATCAGCCATTGCCGGTGTGCCTGCAAGCGGTGAGAATTGGGCTTATTTGAGCAGTGGTACATGGTCACTGCTTGGCACAGAGCGCAAGCAGCCGATACTGGATGACAGCAGCCTGGAGTTAAATTTCACGAATGAGTGGGGTGTTGACCAAACATACCGCTATTTAAAAAATATTATTGGTATGTGGATAATCCAGGAGATTAGAAGATTATATCCAGTAGATTATAATTACGCTGAAATAGTGGAAGAGGCGATAAAGGCCGATTTAAAGCAACCGCCGACCGTTCATTTGAATGATGTCCGCTTTCTGAAGCCGGATAATATGATTGAAGAACTGCAGGATTATTGCCGGGGAACAGAACAGTACGTGCCGAAAACGATTGGAGAGCTGAGTTTTACAGTCTTTCATAATTTGGCAGTCATCTACAGCGAAGCATTAATCGAATTGCAAGAGCTTACAGAAGAAAAACTGCAGACACTTCACATAGTAGGCGGCGGAGCACAAAACCAAATCCTGAATCAGCTGACCGCTGACTACAGCGGTTTACAAGTAATAGCAGGACCTACAGAAGCAACCGCGCTTGGTAACCTGATTGTACAGATGATAGCAGCGGGTGAGCTTGCTTCCTTGGATGCCGGAAGACAGCTAATAGAGTCGTCCTTCCCACTGCGAACCTTCTCACCAGCTGGTGCAGAGAAAGGAAGTGCAGTTTATGATTCGAAAAGCTAGTGTTATGTACGTGTATCGCGATAAATTCGAGGAGTACAAGAAGCGTCACGATCAGCTTTGGCCGGAGATGGAGCAAGTGCTAAAGGAACATGGTGTGAGCAATTATGGTATCTTCCTGCACGAACCTACGGCAATGTTATTTGCTTACTTAGAAGCTGAATCAGAGGAATTACACGCGCAAATTGCTGAAACAGAAGTATGTCAGCGCTGGTGGGTGTATATGCAGGATATCATGCAGACGAATCCGGATCATAGTCCAGTTAGCGAATCGTTAAAAGAAGTATTTCATTTAGCTTAAGGAGGAATAACAATGACAGTAATAAAAGCGTATGAAATGGCGAAATCGATGTACGAGACACTTGGAGTAGACGTAGAAGCAGCACTGGAAAAATTGAAAACGGTACCACTTAGTATTCACTGCTGGCAAGGTGATGATATCGGCGGGTTTGAAGTGCAGCAGAACGAACTATCAGGCGGCATTGATGTGACTGGTAATTATCCTGGAAAAGCAACAACACCAGAAGAGCTGCGTTCCGACTTGGAAATGGCGCTGCGTTTGATTCCGGGGAAACATCGAATTAATTTGCATGCTATTTATGCCGAAACGGATGGTCAGCATGTTGAACGTAATGAAATAAAGCCCGAGCATTTCCGTAATTGGGTTGAATGGGCGAAACAGCATGACCTTGGACTTGACTTTAATCCTACTATTTTTTCCCATTTAAAAGCAGCTGATGGACTGACACTTGCACATCCAGATGAGGAAATTCGCCAATTCTGGATTGAACATTGCATTGCCGCACGCAGAATTGGAGAGTACTTCGGTAAGGAACTTGGCACACCAAGTCTGACAAATATTTGGATTCCGGATGGTTATAAGGACGTTCCGAGTGACCGATTAACGCCGCGAAAAAGGCTGAAGAATTCGCTTGATCAAGTATTCGCAGTAGAAATTGATGAAAAGTACAACATAGATGCTTTGGAAAGCAAACTTTTTGGAATTGGTTCCGAGTCTTATGTAGTGGGCTCACATGAATTTTACATGGGTTACGCTTTGACACGCGGCAAATATCTGCTCATGGACACAGGTCATTATCACCCGACAGAAATGGTGTCGAATAAAATTAGCGGCATGCAAGTTTTTACAGACAAAATTGCACTGCACGTATCCCGCCCCGTACGCTGGGATAGTGATCATGTTGTCACGTTTGATGACGAGCTAAAAGAAATTGCAAACGAGCTTGTCCGCAATGATGCATTAGATACAATCCGAATTGGTTTTGATTTCTTTGATGCCAGTATCAACCGAGTGGCGGCTTGGGTAATCGGTACCCGCAATATGCAGAAAGCGTTGCTTTATGCATTATTAACACCGCACGCGGAGCTGAAAGACTATCAAGAAAAAGGCCAGTTTACAGAAAGATTGATGTTAATGGAAGAATTGAAGAGTTATCCATTTGGTGCCATCTGGGATTATTTCTGCCAGGAGATGCAAGTTCCGCGCGGCACGGCTTGGCTGCAGCATGTTCAAGAGTACGAAAGAAGCGAATTGGCACGCCGGTAACACGGAAGATTATGCTACACTATAATCAAAACGTGGCAAAGGCAGGAAAAGGTATGTTAGTTGCAGAAAGACAAAGGAAGATTGTGGATGTTGTAAATGAACGGGCCAGTGTTCGAGTGTCCGAGCTGAGTACGCTCTTTCATGTGACCGAAGAAACGATCCGGCGCGACTTGGAGAAGCTGGAGAAGGAACAGCTGCTTCATCGTAGTCACGGCGGAGCTGTTCGGATCGAAGAAGGTGCATCCGAGATTGCGCACGAAGCGCGGGAAGTCATGCACATGGATGCGAAACAGGCAATTGCGAAGGCTGCTGTTGCGGAAATCCAAACAGGCGAACGTATTATTCTTGATGCCAGTACGACAGCGTGGTACATGGCCAAGGAATTGCCAAACATGCCGCTAACGATTATCACCAATAGTATTAAGGTTGCGATTGCCTGCAGTACAAAGGACCAAATTCGTGTTATCTCACTTGGCGGTCAGCTGCTAGCGAAATCGTTATCATTCGTCGGTCCGCTAGCCGAAAGATCACTGACAACGTATTACGTTGATAAAACCTTCCTTTCTTGTAAAAGCGTGCATGTGGAGCATGGTTTGAGTGACTCCAATGAACAACAAGCGATTATCAAGAAACAAATGATCGACATAGCCGGTCAAACTATTTTGCTTGCTGATTCTAGTAAATTCGGTAAGCGTGCGTTCGCAACCATCACCGAGCTAAATCGAATACAGAAGGTATACACCGATACAAGCATAGATGGTGATACAAAAACGTATTTGGAAAAACAAAATATAGAGTTCCAAGCAGTGAACTAATCAATTGACCCCGCAGGATTACTGCGGGGTTGCTAAGGATGGTTTTATGCGCAAGTTACTTCTAATCTTGTTATTCTTGTTGATTTTTGTAAGCGCTTGCAATAAAAGTAGTGTCCTTTATGTCCAAAATACTGCATCTTCTGACAAGCAAATTGAACCTAAAGAGCAAATTGATATTGCGATTGTCCCGAAAGTAATGGAAATACCGTACTTTCAAGCTGTACAAGAGGGGGTAGCAGAGGCAGCAAAATACACTGGAGCAACTGTACATTTTGAGGGTCCGGCAACAGCAAATGCAGCACAGCAAGAAAAAATTGTTCATCGCTTTATCAGCCAAAAAGTAGATGTACTAGCTGTAAGTGTTATTGACCCAGACCGTCTAACGCCAGTTCTTGAAGAAGCTAAAAAGCAAGGCATAACGGTCCTGACATGGGATGCAGATGCGCACCCAGAAGCTAGAGACTATTTTATAAACATGGTAGATGCAGAAATGCTAGGACAGCACTTACTGGATAGTTTAGTAAAACAAATCGGCGAAAAGGGGGAGTATGTCATCCTGTCTGGGTCTGCATCATCGTTGAATCAAGAAGAATGGCTGCATTGGATCAAGCAGCATAATCGCACTTATTATCCGAATTTAGAACTTCGCGAAGTAGCCTATACAGATGACAATCCCGTCACAGCTTATCAAGAAGCAAAACGAGTTATCACGACTTATCCAGAACTGAAAGGCATAATCGGCATTGCCTCGCTTGGCCCGCCAGCAGCGGCATCTGTTTTGAAAGAAGAAGGATTAACAGACGCTATTACTGTTGTAGGTTTGGCCTCACCACGTGACATGAATACGCATTTAAAGGAAGGCAATGCGCGTACTGTTACATTATGGAGCCCAAAGAAATTAGGGTACTTGACGGTTATGGTTGCAAAACTTTTACGTGATGGAACCGTTATGGACGATGGGATGCTGATTGATGGGGTCGGGAGAATACAGGTGAATGGAGATCAAATCATTATGGATGAGCCAATTGATTTCACGGTAGAAAATGTGGATCAATATGAATTTTAAACAGATATTCCGTCATTTACCTTTAATGCAAAAGCTGCTGTTCTCTTACACATTGCTGACAATTATCCCAGTTTCCCTGTTAGGCTTCTTTATTTACGCGGCTTATATGAATGCGGCGGAAGAGCAAATCGGCGCATTAGTACCGCAAATGCTCGAACAGGCAAGTCAGCAAATCGATCGTAATGTACAAGATGTCACCATAATGCCGGAAAGGCTATATCAATCACAGCAGACGATTGAGATATTGCGTGCGGATGCATTTCAATCACACGCAGAGTCAATGCAGCAGCAATATGAAATGGAACGCTATTTGTCTAATAGCTTCCTTCACTCCAGCACATCCGATTTACTTGGTGTATTTGTTTTTTCTAAAAATCGGATATTTGCCGCAACAACGGAGGATTATCGCGGTTTTTCTAAAACCGAAGCTGCTGTTTACGGACAAAGCTTGGAGCTGGAAAAAGGCAGCATCCTCTTGCTTCCGCATGAAACGAACCTCGTATTCAACAACGGTGCTGACTATTTATTAATTGGCGTACCACTTCAAGACCGCGACAATCAAACCTATCTTGGGACCATGTTTCTAGCATTAGACGTTTCGTTTGTGGATCGTATTACAGCATCCATGAAAGACCATCGTGCTGCTCGTATTATGCTTGTAGACAAGATGTCAGGAAGACTTGCTTATGATTCTAGCGGCAGGGACAATGAATCAGTCGATCTTAATGCTTATCCGATTGAAAATGGCAGTTTTCTGCAAGACGGGAAGCTTATCGGCATTACACCAGCGATACAGCAGACATATGCATTGGTATATGAAGTGCCGACAGAGATACTATTTGCCAAACAGCAGCATACACGTACGATATCCATTGTTTTATTTCTTGTATTTATTTGCTTTAGTCTCTTTTTCTATAGTCTTGCTGCCTATAATGTTTCCCAACCAATCAAACAGTTGATGCAAAATATGCGCAGCGTGCAGCAAGGTGAGTTTCAAAGAATACTGCCGGTAACGAAGCAGGATGAAGTCGGCAGGCTGACAGAAAGCTATAACATAATGATCGAAGAGATACGAGATCTTATTCAAAAAAACTATATGATTAAATTAAAACAGCAGGAGGCTGAACTATATGCGCTCCAGACACAAATCAATCCGCATTTTATTTTTAATACATTAGAAACAATTAATTACGCGGTAGAAGCAGGAGAGCAGGAGGAAGTGATGCGCATCATTACAACCCTCGGCAGAATGCTGCGCTATTCCTTGGATAATGGTGTTAAATTTGTATCGCTTGCCGAGGAAATTGGACACGTCAAAGACTTTCTCTCTATCCAGCAATTTCGCTTTTTTGACAGACTTACTTGGTCGACAGATTATCCCAACGAAGCAGGGAGCTTACAAGTACCAAAATTCATCCTTCAGCCTATTGTAGAGAACAGCATTAAATATGGCCTTGAAGTCCAAACTTCCATTCATATTGGCATCAAGATTCAGCAGATTGAAGGCTTACTTGTACTGACAATTAAGGATGACGGACCAGGATTTGATCCGGTCGTAAGAGAAAAACTGGAGAAAGAGCTAGCATTAGAGCCCGGCATCACTTCCAAATCAGCACATTATGGTTTAAGCAATGTTGCAAATAGAATTAAAATGCTGTATGGGGCTGACTATGGTATATCGTTGGAAAATAATCGTCATGGAGCGACTGTATTACTTTATTTACCGTTTCAACAAGTTTGAGATTGGGGGGATCTTGATGGAAGATTTACGGGTGATCATTGTGGAAGATGAATACCGTATTCGGCAAGGACTGGAGCGTCTGATTGCCAGCCATCCGCATTGTACGGTAAGCGGGGTATATAGCAACGGACAAGAAGCAATGGATAGCTGGAAACATACGAAAGCAGCGGATGTAGTCCTAACGGATATAAAAATGCCTGTGATGGATGGTTTAACATTGATTCAATCTCTCAAATCAGCAGGTTATACAGGTGATTATCTTGTGTTGAGCGGATTTGATGACTTTGATTATGTCCAACAGGCGCTGCGGAATAAAGTAAGTGACTATTTGCTAAAACCTATCGATCGGGAGCAGCTGCAAAAACGTCTGCTGGAATTGTATGAAAAGAAGCAAGAAAAACGAAAGCAGCTCGTAACCGAGAAGCAAAAGCAGGAACAGCTGCATTTGCTGCGGGCGCTTACGGGCGAAAGCAGTCTTGCAGATCAGCAGTGGACCGAGATGTTTCCGGAAGGTATGTATTTCACTTGTCAGCTGCATGTGCTGGACTTTTATCAGCAAAAATCCAAGCGTGATCCCGTCCGATTCCATCAAGAGCTGAGCAATGTTATTCGCTTACTAGAAGCGGAATTGTCCGCGCACTGGTCAGAACAAGATTTTTGGTGGTGGTGGGATCAGGAACGAAGCTTCGGACTGCTTGTTCACAGTGATAATCCAAATTTGTCTCCCCAATTTGAAGGAATCGCAAAGACACTATCACATCGAACATTTTTTCAGTTGATCGTTTCCTCTGGACAAGCGCTGCAGGAATTGGAGCTGCTGCCTGCTGCTTTGGAAACAGAGCACATCGAGATGAAGCTTCGCCCCAAATTAGCGGAAATCACAAGCATTGAATCATACAGTCAAAGCGTGCAAGATAATTTAAGTACCATGCGCTTTGCTTTCAAACAACTGTTATTTGATAAGCTGGATAGTGCTTTGACAGAATTACGAAAAGAGCTCTCTTCATTGCAGCAAATGGAACGGACGGCAGCGCTGCTTCAAACAACTGGCATTGAGATGCTGCATGATGTCAGCAGACGTCTGCCAGTTACAGAGGTAAATAACATGCTGCAACGTTTAGGCAAACTCACCGGCCGATCACTTCCCGAGATAGAGTTCGTGCAGGCATTTGAAAGCTGGACGAAAACGTTGGCCGGTTTGTGCATACAGTCTCACAAGCAGTCGGACCAAACAGCAGTGGAACGGGCCAAAGGATTCATACAGGATCATTTGCAGGATAGTATAACAATTGAACAAGTAGCTGGGCATGTGTATATGAATCCAACTTATTTTTGTGCTTATTTTAAAAGGCATACGAATGAAACGGTGCTGCACTATGTAACAAATCAACGGCTGGAACTTGCTAAGCAGCTGTTGGAAAATACCGAGGCAAAAGTGGTAGAGGTCGCGGAAGCTGTTGGCTATCAAGATCAGAAATACTTTACAAAACTATTCAAGAAACATACTGGTTTTGCTCCATCCGAATACAGACGTACACGTCGTTAGCTCAAGCAGCAGAAGAATGGATACCATAACAGAAAGACGTCCCCTTTTCGAAGCGGGACTTTTTTCATACTCTCTATGTAAGCGCTTTATTGATTGGAGGAGGTACTTTTGTTAAATGAATTTGTCCTGGAGATGAAAGGCATAACCAAAGCGTTCCCAGGTGTCAAGGCGCTGGATGATATGCAATTTCAGCTGAAAAAAGGGGAAATCCATGCGTTGATGGGGGAGAACGGTGCCGGTAAATCGACCTTTATCAAGATTATTACGGGCGTGCACGAGCCTACTGAAGGAGATATGTACCTTTTCGGTGAAAAGATAAGCTTCCAAAATCCAAATGAAGCAGAAAAGATGGGCATTGCAGCGATTTATCAGCATGTTACTAGTTATCCAGATTTATCTGTCACCGAAAACATATTTATGAATCATGAAATCAGACACCGGACTTGGAAGACGCTGAATTGGAGGGAAATGCATAAACAGGCACGGGAGCTTTTGCGCGAATTGGGCAGCAGTATCGACCCTAAAGCCCAAATGAATACGTTGAGCGTTGCCCAGCAGCAAATTATTGAGATTGCGAAGGCGATTAGTACGAAAGCAAAAATTATTATAATGGATGAACCGACTGCAGCTTTAACCGCAAGAGAAAGTGAAGAGTTGTACCGCATAACCGAAAAATTGCGGGATGAAGGAACGTCTATTATTTTTATTTCTCATCGATTTGAAGATATGTATCGTCTGGCAAGCCGGGTAACTGTACTTCGTGATAGCAAATATATTGGCACTTGGAATGTAGATGAAATTTCGAATGACAAATTGATTGTAGCGATGGTTGGAAGAGAGATTAATCAAATATTTCCTGACAAGAAAGTGACGGCTGGCGATACCATTTTAGAAGTAAAAAACTTATCTAAGCTGGGCGACTTTGAGGATATCAGCTTCTCGGTTAAAAAAGGTGAAATTCTCGGCATGACAGGGCTAGTGGGTGCAGGAAGAACAGAGGTATGTCAGGCTATTTTTGGGATTAAACGTTTTGAGAAAGGTGAAGTCCTGCTTAACGGCAATCCGGTTAAAAGTCGTAATCCACAAGAAGCGATGCAGAATGGAATTGGGTATTTGGCAGAAGACAGGCTGGAACAAGGATTGGTAGTGGATTGGAGTATCGAAAAAAATGTAACACTTGCCAATTTGTCTGATTTGTCAACGTTTACTTGGCTTCATCGTGCAAAGGAAAAAGAGCAGGCGAAAACATTCGGAGAAAAGGTACAGATTAAAGCAACAAGTATTTTTGACACCGTCCATTCCCTTTCTGGCGGTAATCAGCAGAAAGTGGCCGTTGCAAAGCTGCTGGCAAAGGACTTGAAGGTCATTTTATTAGATGAACCGACTAAAGGAGTGGATATCGGAGCGAAGGCGGCAATTTATGAGATTGTCCAGCAGCTTGCAGAAGAAGGCTATGCGGTCTTGTTTGTATCATCAGAAATGCCGGAGATCCTCGGTATGAGTGATCGAATTCTCGTTATGAAGGAAGGCAGGATAGCTGCTGAATTTGTAAATAGGGGAGTAACACAGGAGATGATCCTAGAAGCCGCAATGGGTGAAGAACCAGTGCAGAAGAAGAGCGGCTAAAAGGAGGAGGATATCATTGGAGAACAAAGTGGCACATGCAGAAAATACGAAGAAAAACATGTTGACATTGTTTTATCAGTTTCGTGAGTTAGGTTTGTTATTCTTCATAATTCTTTTATGTATAGGTGTACAGATGCGAAATCCTTCTTTTCTAACGGGCGAAAATATACTTGATCTGGCAACAAACACGTCAATCTTAGTAATCCTCTCCTTAGGAATGATGATTGTCCTCATCACAAGAGGTATTGATTTGTCAATAGGAGCTGTCATAGCGCTGTCAGGTATGCTGACGGCACAGCTTGTCGCAGCCAATCCTTCCATCAATCCGCTTCTGTGTTTATTATTCGGAACGATAATCGGGGCTGTGTGCGGAATGGTCATCGGCTTGCTCATCGCAAGGGTAGGCTTGCTGCCGATAATCGCGACGCTTGCTTTAATGAACATATTCCGCGGTCTAACATTTTTGGTTAGCGATGGAGAGTGGGTAAGTTCTTATCAAATGTCAGAAGGTTTCGTTGCGTTGGCGGGAGGATCTTTCTTAGGAATAAATCATCTGATCTGGGTTGCAGTCGTTTTCTGCCTCGTATTCTTTTATTTCCTGAATTACACACGTACCGGCCGACAAATTTATGCGGTTGGCAGTAATCCGCAATCTGCAGCAGTGAGCGGTATTAGACAAGGGCGTATTTTGTTGCTGGTTTATACAATTATGGGCGGCTTATCCGGCTTATGCGGCGTTTTGTGGGTCTCTAAATTCGCCTCTGCCCAAGGCGATACGGCGTCTGGATATGAACTGACTGTTATTGCTGCTTGTATTCTTGGCGGTGTCAGTATTGCGGGTGGTTCGGGAAAGCTTGCTGGTGTTCTGTTAGGTGCAATCTTACTCGGAATCTTGAATAATGCACTGCCGCTTTTGAATGTATCTCCATTCTGGCAAAACGGTATTCAAGGATTTATTATTTTGCTTGCTGTCATCGTAAATGTCATTGTAAAGCGGCGTGTTGATCGGACACACTTGCTAAGGAGGGCTGGCTGATGGAACAGAAAAAACAAATCTATCAACCTCGTACGTTGGAAACGCAGTTGCCGTTCTCCTGGAAACGCTTGTTTTTTCAATGGGAATGGATGCTTTTGCTCATTTTAGTAGCAGTTATGCTGTTTGGCAGTTATGTATCGCCATACTTTTTCAATTATCCGAGCTTGCGGGATGGTACGATGGTGTTTTTGGATAAGGCTTTAATCGTTTTCCCTATGGCGATGATTATGATTATGCGGGATATTGATATCTCGGTAGGATCTACAGTCGCATTGTCTTCCGTTGTCATGGCATCTCTTTACACAACTGCTGGATTGCCGATGGAAGTAGCAATCGTGGCTTGTCTTGTGACGGGAGCTGTTTGCGGTTTAATCAATGGCCTGCTAATCGTTAAGTTCAAAGAGCTGTCAGCCGTTATTGTCACGCTTGGCACGATGATCCTATACCGGGGTATTGCTTACATTATATTGGAAGATCAAGCAGCAGGAGGCTTCCCAGAGTGGTTCGGTTTCTTTGGGTGGGGTTATGTATTTGGAATCCCATTTCTGTTAATTGTTTTTGCAGCTTTTGCTATAGTCTTCGGAATTCTTTTGCACCAAACAACTTTTGGCAGAAAGGTGTTTGCTATCGGTAACAACCCGACTGCGAGCCGCTTCTCTGGTGTGCGAGTTGACCGTATAAAAGTAATTGTCTTTATGCTTGCAGGACTATTGGCTGCTATTACAGCGATTTTCCTAACTTCTAGAATGGGCAGTACGAGACCAAATATTGCCACAATGTATGAGCTTGATATTATTGCCATGGCTGCACTTGGAGGTGTGAGCACCGCTGGCGGAAAAGGCCGCGTACTCGGTGTTGTAATAGCTGTTTTCATTATTGGCTATCTGCAATATGGACTTGGTCTGATCAATATGCCGAGCCAGCTGTTTTTAATCATTGTTGGCGCATTGCTCATACTGTCTGTCGCCATTCCAAAGTTAGGCAGCATGATAAAAAGAAAATGAGTACTCCAGCTTAGCTGATACTAATAGAAAAAAGGGGAGACCATGATGAAGAAAATAGCAAAGTGGGTAGGATTGATTGTATTGGTATGCATGCTGGCTGCTTGTAGCCAAGGAGCACCAGAATCCAACGGTGCATCCGGGAATACAGACGATGGGCCAAAGAAATATGCTTTTGTATTTAAGAACACAGGAAATCCTTATGGCGAAAAGATGCAGGAAGGCTTTGAGAGCGCAGTAAAAGAATTAGGCGGAGAAGTAATTTTAAGATCGCCGGATCAGCCAACTGCTGAAGGACAAATTCAGATTATTGAACAGTTAATTACGCAAAAAGTAGATGTAATTGCAGTCGCAGGTAATGACCCGGATGCACTCGAGCCTGCTCTGAAAAAGGCGAGAAATCAAGGAATCAAAGTATTGTCTGTCGATTCAGCAGTCAATGCAGCCAGCCGTGATATCCACGTGAACCAAGCGAACCCAGAACGAATCGGGCGCGTACAGATTGAAGCAGTGTCCGAAATGATAGGCGGCGAGGGACAAATTGCTGTATTGAGTGCAACGAGTCAGGCAACGAACCAAAATGAGTGGATCGAATGGATGAAGAAGGAACTGGAGAAAGAGGAATACAAAAATATTGAACTTGTAAAGGTAGCTTATGGAGACGACTTGCGAGATAAAAGTGTATCTGAAACAGAAGCACTGCTAAAATCATACCCAGATTTGAAAGCAATTATTGCACCAACCACAGTCGGTATTGCAGCAGCGGGCAAAGTGCTTACTGATAAAGGACTTGAGGGAGAAGTTGCGCTGACTGGTTTAGGGCTTCCAAGTGAAATGGCAACATATATTGAGAGTGGCGTCAGCCCTTGGATGTACCTTTGGAATCCGATTGATGTTGGTAAGGCAGCTGCGTATACAGCTTATGAACTAGGAGAGGATAACATAAGCGGCGAACTTGGCGAGAAAGTTGATTTGCGTGATCTCGGAGAAGTAGAAGTTGTGGAAGATGGGGAAGGCACACAGATTATGTTAGGCGATCCATTTAAGTTTGATAAAAACAATATCGATGAGTGGAAAGACGTATATTAAACAGTTCAGCGGGGGAGAATTACTCCCCGTTTTTTCTATAATAGGATAAGAAATCAGACGATTACAAATAAAGGAATCTATTCGACAATCATGCATAACGCTAAAATGCATCAGAATCTTCATATTTAACAATTGCTTTTTGTTAAGCACCCGAATACCCCCAATATTATCCATTAAGATTTTCATTGATAATGAAACTTAAATCATGTATCCTCTTATTTACTGCGACAAAAAAATAATATTTTTTTCTTATTAAGAGAGATGGAGGGACTGGCCCGATGATATCTCGGCAGCGGAACTTAATAATTAAGTTGCTGTGCCAAATCCAGCAAG
This sequence comes from Terribacillus sp. DMT04, assembly GCF_019056395.1. Classification (NCBI taxonomy): domain Bacteria; kingdom Bacillati; phylum Bacillota; class Bacilli; order Caryophanales; family Bacillaceae; genus Terribacillus; species Terribacillus sp. DMT04. The sequence continues at coordinate 1,875,389 of NZ_CP077639.1, read as the reverse complement.
CCAAAGCTTGTAAAGATAAGAGAAGTGTTTTATAGCTATAAGGCCTCTTCTTGTTATATGAGAAGGGGTCTTTCTTTGGTTGCAAGTTGGAGAATGATTTGTCGTATTATATTTGGAGGTGGAACGATGAAAAAAGGAAATCCATGGGCACTCATCCCATTTCTTGTTTTTTTGATTTTATTTATTGGTTCAGGAATTATTACGGGTGATTTTTATGCATTTCCGGTTATTGTAGCTATTGCTATTGCGGGTGCTGTGGCATTGGCGATGAATCGAAAAGAAACTTTTGCACGAAAGGTTGATATTTTTTGCCAAGGCGCAGGTAATTTAAATGTCATGATGATGGTTGTTATTTTTCTTCTAGCTGGGGCATTTTCAGCGACAGCAAAAGGCATGGGAGCTGTGGACGCTACAGTTAACTTCGCATTATCTTTTGTACCGCAAAACCTGCTTATTGTAGGTCTGTTCATTATTGCCTGCTTTATCTCTCTGGCTATGGGTACATCAGTAGGCACGATTGCGGCGTTAGCGCCAATCGGTGTGGGAATAAGCGATCAAACCGAACTTTCGGTAGCTTTCGTCACAGCGGCAATTGTTGGCGGAGCAATGTTTGGTGATAATTTATCCTTTATTTCAGATACGACAATCACCGCCGTTCGCTCGCAAGGTGTAAAAATGAAGGATAAATTTAAAGTGAATTTTTGGATTGTGGTGCCAGCAGCTATCGTAACCAGCATTATTCTAGGAGTAATGACAATAGGTGAAACAGCACAAGTAGACCATGTTGGTTATAATTGGGTAAAAATTCTGCCTTATATTTCCGTCATTATCTTTGCTTTAGCCGGAATGAATGTGTTCCTTGTTTTAGCATTAGGAATTGTTTTTTCTGGTGTTATAGGCTTGGTTGATGGCAGCTATCAAATGATGACGCTTTTCCAAACGATAGGAGACGGAATCGCCGGTATGTATGAAATCGCCTTTCTCGCTATCTTAATAGCTGGAATGGTAGCAGTTATTAAACACAATGGCGGGATTGACTTTCTGCTTCACCTCTCTACACGAAAAATCAAGTCACAAAAAGGTGCTGAATTTAGTGTAGCGGGACTTGTAGGTCTTACGAATTTATCGACGGCTAACAATACGATCTCTATTTTAATTACCGGACCGCTTGCAAAGAATATATCTGATAAGTATGGAATTGATCCGCGAAAAACCGCAAGTATTTTAGATATCTTCTCTTGTACCATCCAAGGGCTAATTCCATACGGTGCGCAATTACTGGCAGCTGCTAGCGTAGCGGGTATATCGCCAGTAAGCATCTTGCAATATTCCTACTACCCAATCCTTATTGGTATTTGCGGTAGCATTGCGATACTTCTCGGATATCCGAGAAAGAAGAAAGACTAAAAGAGCGATAATAAGATGATAGATTGAAGTTAGGACATTACCTTTTGTAATATACAATGGATGTAATGTCCTTTTTCTATCTATAGATAAGTTAATCTGCATAAACAGTTAACTATAATAATATTACGTAAACTAATATCGTCACTTTTTTCTCAAAATTATGTCTTTCATCTAGTCAGCGGCAGAAAACCTGTGATACTATTTTATCTATGTAAAGAAAAAGCGTAATGGAGAGAGAGATATGAAGGTAGCTAAATTTGGTGGTAGTTCAGTAGCAAGTGCGGAACAGCTCCGCAAAGTAGCACAAATTGTAAAAGAAGATACAGAACGGAAATTTATTGTTGTTTCTGCACCAGGGAAACGGGATAAAGCAGATACGAAGGTAACAGATTTGCTGATTGCAATTGGCGAGGCGCATCGCAAAGGAGAAGACGTCAGCAAACAGGTCGAGAAAGTACTAGCGCGTTTTCGCTCCATCGTAAGTGACTTGGAGCTGGATAACAATCTAATTGAGCAAATAGCTGATCATTTAGATGGAATACTAGCTGATACGATTCCTGTTTTGGATAAAATGGACGCTTTGAAAGCTACGGGAGAAGATTCGCTGGCGAAAGTATTTAGTGCTTATCTAAACAAATTAGGCGTAAAAGCAGCCTATGTTAATCCACAGGAGGCGGGCCTTCTTGTCAGAGAGGAACTGGGCGGTGCCCGTATACTTGATGAAAGCTTCGATCATTTGTACAATCTTCGTAAACGTGACGAGGTGCTTGTTATTCCAGGTTTCTTTGGTTATACAAAAGAAGGAAAGCTGGCAACATTTCCGCGGGGCGGATCTGATATTACTGGGTCGATTGTAAGTGCGGGTGTAAAAGCTTCTTTATATGAAAACTTCACCGATGTAGATAGCGTATACAGTGTGAATCCAAACATCGTGGACAATCCGAAAGAGATTCATACACTGACATATCGGGAAATGCGGGAGTTGTCTTATGCCGGTTTTTCTGTGTTTCATGACGAAGCTCTAATTCCAGCGTTCCAAGCAAAGATTCCAGTGTGTGTGAAAAACACCAATAATCCGTCTGCGCCAGGTACGATGATTGTAGCGGAGAGAGAAGTGGCGGGCAACCCGGTCATTGGTATTGCAAGTGATGCAGGTTTCCTTAGTATTTATATTAGCAAATATTTAATGAACCGGGAGCTCGGATTTGGACGGAAGCTCCTGCAGATTCTTGAAGAAGAGAATATTTCGTTTGAACATGCGCCATCCGGAATTGATGACATGAGTGTTATTATTCGTGAGAGTCAGCTTCCTGCAGACAAAGAAGCAATTGTTGTGCGCAGGCTGCAAGAGGAACTTCAGGCAGATCATGTATCGATAGACCGAAACCTTTCTATGATTATGATCGTGGGAGAGGGAATGATTGAGACTATTGGAGTATCCAGCACCGCTACAAAAGCATTCACAGACGCAAATGTGAATATCGAGATGATCAACCAAGGTTCTTCAGAGGTGTCTTTAATGTTCGGTGTAAAAACAACACAGCTTCATGATGCGGTGAAATCTCTGTATCAAGCATTTTTTCAGTAAAAAAAATCAGGACAGCGACTAAAGTTGCGCTGTCCTGATTTTCTTTTTTATCTTACTTAAAGGCAGTTGGAGGCTGGCATAATCACGGATTCCTCGGTCAGCTGCCATGTCCAGCAGACGAACGAACACGTTAGCTGTCATTTTCGCATCTCCGAGTGCGTGGTGCCGATCGGACTGCGGCACCTCGAAGCGGCTGATTAAGCTGTCAAGACGACACTGCCTTTTTTTAAAAAACATCCTCGCCATTATTTGTGAATCCAACGTATAGCAGGAGAGGGGAGGCAGTTTATACATCTTCAGCATCGTCTGGATAAACCGAATATCGAATGACGCTGGATGAGCTACGAGAATGGTATCTTTACTGTATGCCAAAAAACGTTCCATCACTTCGGTAAATGCAGGTGCGTTCTCTATTTCATCAGGGTCCATTTTGGTCAATTTGATGATTTTCTTTGGTGTTTTCAGCATTGGTTTTGCAACTTCATAAAATGTCTCATCAGATAGTATGTGGTTTCCTTGTACTTGGACCGCTCCGATTGAAATAATCTCATGCCCGAAGTCGGGGAAGAAGCCAGTCGTTTCTAAATCAAACACCGTAAATGTCTGATCTTCGAATGGCACTTCCCGCAGCGAGCGAGCTGGCTTGTAATTGGTAAGCGCTTCTTGCAGCTGTTCATATGCTGGTTCTTTCATCAGTGCTTTACGCTTTATATGCTGTGTCAATTTCCCATAAAGCATATATCGGAAAAGCTGTAAATCGATAATCATCCGTTCACCTTGTTTCTATTCTGTCTTAATTCAAGACCTTGCTGCATTCCTTTTGCGGCAGCAAGTGCATTTTTCAATGTCTGTTTATCGACTTTGTCCAGTTCTTTTACAGAAATTTGCGTTGTTAATGGTTCACCAGCATCCAATTGCTGCAGATTAAGCTTAAGACGGAAGAGCAGCAGTTCGTGCAAAGCTTGGATGGCCATTTCACTGTCACTTTTAGACATGTGGTTGTTGTCTAGAAGAGAGCGAAGGCGCCGGACAGTATGGACATTTTCAATGCCATAGCCGACCGCGTAAATACGTACGGCGTTAACGATTTGCATCATAGCTGACTGCTTTAGATTTAAACGCTTTTCCTTTGAACTAGTAGAGATACGGCCAAATGCTTGCAACGGCACACGTATCTGCAGCGTGTCGCGAATCAGCATTGGCTGCAGTTTTGGTGCGTGCTGCATCGCATGTGTAAGTTTTTCCCGGAGCTTGTGAGCAAGATCAAAATCTCCATATACAGGACGGAAATCAATAAAGATAGTAAAATCTCTCACTTCTTGTGCATCCAAATTCCGCAGCCATTGATCAATGGTATGAGACCATTGGGACAGGGAATGACGCCATTTCTTTTCCTTCGCCATAATGCCGCCGGTACAAAGCGGGAATCCGCAGGCATCGAGTTTAGCATTAATCTTTTCTGTCAATCTTTCGAAGTAAGTTTCTATTTCTTCTTTGTAGTTCAATTCATCGTAGTCTGCAAGAATAATCCCGTTATCTTGGTCTGTGCTGAACCCCTGCTCTTTCCTGCCTTCACTTCCCATTACGATAAAGCAGTAATTAATCTTTGGTCTGCCATATCCCTCATGGACCATTTCCCGTTCTGACAGTTCGATAATCTGTCTGTGCATGCGATCATTGTAGCTTGAGATCAATTCAACAATATCGTAACCATACATACGCTCGTCGATCAGCTGCTGGATGAACAGCTGAAATTGCTTATTGTGCACCGGACTGAGACTTGCCAGTGTTTCAATTGAGTCAGCATTGGCAATTCTGTAAGTGAGCTCAAAGTAAACGCTGTTCGACACACTGAGGAAAGAGGATTGGCGGATAAAACCGACCGCTCTGCTTCCGTGGAGCACAGGTATCACAGCCGCTGGGTGATGCTTAAGGAAGGAAAGGGCATCATAAATAAAATCATGTTCCTGCACAAAATAATAATCTTTATTCATAATTTGTTCTACTGGAGCGTCCAATCTGCCTTCCTTCAGAGCATCGAATATTTGCCGATATCCAATCATCCCTTCAATATCTTGTTTGTTCGAACTAACAGCAACACCTTCCGTTTCTGCAGTTTGAAGCAGTTCGGCTGCTGCATAAACGGATTCGTCGGGATGAATGAAAGTGGGGCGCTCCATAAAACCGGATACGCGCTTTTTATAAAGGGCCGGTTCCGTTTGGTCAGATAAATCACTAGTTTTGTATTTTACTTCTTCATACAAGCTTTTCATCATTTGGCTGACTCGCTCGAGAATCGCCTGCGAAAACTGTACATTTTGCTGCATGGCTTGCTGGAAGGAAGCCTTTGGGAAAACAATCGATTTTGCTTTCTCTGCAGCTTGAACAGCTATTTGCATGTCGCCATTAGCTACCAGCGTTAATAAGCCGGCAAAATCTCCTGGATAGTCGTAACGAACAGCCACTTGCTTGCCATTGGCTTGGTATATGATATCTTTTGCAACACCTGAGACAAAATAATGCACATGGGCATCTTCAACGTTTTCTTCGGCGGAAACAATATACTCATTTTCTAAAAATTCCTCGATCTCTGCTTGCTCAAACAACGCATTGCGCTCTTTGTCATGCAGCAGGGAGAAAGGCATTGTGTTTTCGTATAATTTGGCTAATTGTGTCATCGTTAAGTCGCTCCTTGCATGTCAAGAATCTTATTATTGCTAATTTCTGCAGACTAGTATACCCTATAAGTGTGCAAAACTTTGCAGGATGTGATCAAAATGAAAAATTTACTCATAATTGGTGCTGGTGATGAGGCCGTCTTATTTATTAAGCAGCTGCAACGGTTCAAGGAAATTCGGGTCGCTGGGATGCTAGTGAAAAGTCCAAGTGCCCTCGTGAAATACCAAGCAGAACGACTGGCTATTCCGCTTTGGAAAGATGTGACCGCTGAATCATTAGAGCAGGTCGATTTTGTGCTGGAGATCTCTGGTGAATTAGCAGATTTTCTTGATCCTTCGCTTTGTAAGGCGGAGATTATATCCGGACAAAGTGCACAAATGATGCTTGCATTCGCATCATCAGAAGATACAGAGAAAACTTCTACATATAATAGTCAGCATTTTCGCAGTAAAACGCTGGAATACTTGCATGAGGGGATCCTGTGCATCAATCGTCAGGATGAAATTATGTATATGAACGAAGCAGCAGAGATGCTGCTTGGCAGCCGCAAGCACACAGTGATCGGGAAACCCATAAATACCGTACTACCCGGTTCAAGACTATCTGAAACCATTCGAAAACGAGAACGCTATACGGATGAACAGCTAAAACTCCCGAATGGAGAGGAAGTCGTGTACACATGTGCGCCAATTGAAGATGACCAAGAGCGCGTGACAGGAGCATTTGCAGTACTAAAAAAGACAGTTGATATCGTGGCGCTGGCAGAAGAGCTGACAGATGTTCGGGAAGTAAAATCGATGCTGGCGGCCATTATTGATTCATCACAGGAAGCCATCAGTGTTGTGGATGAAAACGGTATTGGTTTGATTGTTAATCCAGCGTACACACGCCTGACCGGCTATGAAGCTGACCAGATAGTCGGGAAACCGGCGATAACGGATATTATGGAAGGGGAGAGCCTGCATATGCAGGTGATTCGTACACGCAGACCGGCCACAGGAGCTCGTATGCGAGTCGGGAAGAGCGGGAAAGAAATGATGGTCAATGCTGCTCCGATTATCGTTGATGGAAAGCTCCGCGGCAGTGTCGGGGTACTGCATGATATCTCAGAACTGCACGAACTTCAAGATGAGGTGCAGCGCGCCCGGAAGATAATCCGCAGTCTGGAAAATAAATATATGTTAAAAGATGTTGTTGCCGATTCTGACACGATGCAAGTAACACTTGAACAAGTAAAATTTGCCGTTCTTGCAGATGCGCCGTGTCTTTTACGCGGAGATGCGGGTGTCGGTAAAGGGATGTTTGCTGCAATTATTCATAATGAAAGTAAACGGCGTCATCATCCGTTTATCCGTGTTGATTGTGCCGCAAATGATGAGGAATCGTTAGAGAATCAATTGTTTGGTTCCGTTCGCCAGCAACGTGCTGGTGGTTTAATTGAAAGAAGTAATGGAGGCACCTTGTTTTTGGATGATGTAGATTTCTTGCCGATTCGTTTGCAGGAGAAGCTTTCAGATTTCATGACTACAGGACAGGTTCTGCTTCCTGCCGGCAAACCAAAACAATTGGATGTGCGAATTGTTGTCAGTGCACGTCACCCGCTGGAACGGGCTGTGTTTGAGAAGCGATTTCATGAACCATTATTCGAGAAATTAAAGCGAATTACAATTTATATTCCAGACCTAGCAGCGCGAGTAGATGATTTCGAAGGATTATTATCCACAATTATCCACAAGCAAAAACAGCTGCTGCAAACATCGGTTCAATCCATTTCTAAATCGTCAATTGATGTATTGAAAGCAAAGAAATGGTCCCATAATGTTAAAGAACTGGAAACAGCTATCACTCAAGTTATGACTTTTATGGAGAAACATGAGCGTGTTATCCTGCCGAAGCATATACAGCAGAAAAGCTCTGATTCTGAACTGTCTGTATCAAATGGGACACTGCAGGAGCAAGTAGAACTCCTGGAAAAACAGTTGATTGAGGCCGCTTTGCAAGCAAATGATTACAATAAGAAAGCGACAGCAGATCAGCTTGGTGTATCCATCCGTAATCTTTACTATAAAATGGATAAATATAATTTTGATAGAAGTGGCATGCAAGATTTTTCATAACGGGGAAGGAAGAATACGATGCATAAGTTTACCGCTCTTGAAAAAATGTCTGCTGCCAAGCGAGGGCTGACTATTGCCATAGCAGCTGCAGACGATCTGTCCATTATGCAAGCTGTAAAAAAAGCAACCGATCAACAGATGGCTTCCTTTATATTATACGGAGATAGTGATCGGCTGAAGCAGTTCATGCAGGAAGAACAGCTACGGAAGGAAAGCGTATCCTGCGTCCATGCAGAAACAGCTGACAGGGCGGCAGATATGGCGATCGAATCCTGGAAGGCAGGAGAAGCGGATATGCTGATGAAAGGAATTGTTAGTACAGATGTACTGGCAGGCAAGCTTTTAAAAGACAAAACAATGCTAAAATCAGGCCATATTTTGTCGCAGCTGGCAATCTTCGACGTCCCATCTTATCACAAGCTCCTTTTTTTGACGGATGCGGGCATTAATATCGCTCCGTCTTTAGAGGTGAAAAAGAAGATTCTTGCAAATGCTGTGAATGTTTATACGCAAATGCTGCACCAAGAACCAAAAGTAGCCGCACTTGCCGCTACCGAAAAAGTGAATCCGGCGATGTCTGCTACGACGGATGCTGCACTGCTTCGAGTGATGCAGGAACGGGGCCAGCTGGCTGCTTGTGAGCTGGATGGTCCGATTGCACTGGACAGTGCGTTGTCGGCACAATCGGCTGCTATTAAGAAATTAGATTCATCCGTCGCAGGAGATGTAGATATTTTATTAGTTCCTGACATTGAAAGCGGCAATATGTTATATAAATCGTTTACTTATACAGCAGGAGCCGTCAGCGCTTCGCTGCTCGTTGGTACTAAAACGCCCGTCATTCTCACATCGCGTGCAGATAACAGTACGAGCAAATATTATGCAATATGCTTCGCCATTGCGGCAGCATCCGTTGCTTAGGAGGAAGAAAAATGAAAATTTTCGAGACGTTAGAACAATATGATTACGAACAGCTTGTCCTTTGCCAGGATAAAGAATCCGGCTTGAAAGCAATCATTGCTATTCATGATACAACACTAGGACCTGCACTAGGCGGTACAAGAATGTGGACATACGCGTCGGAAGAAGATGCCATTGTTGATGCGCTTCGACTGGCAAAAGGGATGACATATAAAAATGCAGCGGCTGGTCTGAATCTGGGCGGCGGTAAAACCGTCATTATCGGAGATCCAAAAAAAGATAAAAACGAAGCAATGTTCCGCGCATTTGGACGTTACGTACAATCTTTAAATGGCCGTTATATTACGGCAGAAGACGTAGGAACAACGGTAGAAGATATGGAACTTATCCATACAGAAACTGATTTTGTAACAGGAATCTCTGCAGAATCCGGGTCGTCAGGTAATCCGTCTCCTGTCACAGCTTATGGAGTGTACAAAGGAATCAAAGCAAGTGCGAAGGAAGCATTTGGAGATGACAGTCTGGAAGGCAAGACGATTGCCGTGCAAGGTATTGGGAACGTTGCTTATGCTTTGTGTGAGCACCTTCATGCAGAAGGCGCCAAACTGATTGTCACGGATATTAATAAAGAAGCTGTTCAAAAAGCGGTCGAAGCATTCGGTGCTACAGCTGTTGATCCAGACGATATTTACAGCGTTGACTGTGATATTTTCGCACCTTGTGCACTTGGAGCGGTTATTAACGACGACACATTGCGTGTACTCAAAGCAAAAGTTGTGGCTGGAGCAGCTAACAACCAGCTGAAAGAAGAACAGCACGGACAAATTTTATATGAACGCGGTATTGTTTACGCGCCAGACTATGTCATCAACTCAGGCGGTGTTATTAACGTTGAGGACGAACTGCATGGCTACAATCGCGAACGTGCGCTACGTAAAGTAGAGACGATTTATGACAGCTTGCAGCGTGTGTTCGAAATAGCTAAACGTGACAATATCCCTACAAGTATCGCAGCAGATCGAATGGCAGAAGAAAGAATTGAAACAATGCGTCGATCCAGAAGCCAGTTTTTACGTAACGGCCATCATACATTAAGCAGAAGATAATATCGAGGGGGAATCCGCGTGCATACTGTTGAAAACCGTATTTTAGCGATAAATCCAGGTTCTACTTCCACTAAAATTGGTGTGTTTGATGATGAGCATAACATCTTTGAACGAGTGATCCGTCATGATTTGGAAGATATCGGCGGATACGCAAAAGTGATGGATCAATATCCTTTTCGGAAACAAATTATCTTGGATGCATTGGATTTTGAAGGCATCAATGTTTCCAAGCTAACTGCAGTCTGTGCACGCGGCGGACTGCTCAGACCGCTTGAAGGCGGAACGTATCAAGTAAATGAAGCAATGCTTGCGGACCTAAAGGCAGGTTATAACGGCGAACATGCGTCGAACCTTGGCGGACTGATTGCTTATGAGATTGCCAGCAGTCTCGGAATTCCAGCATTCATCACCGATCCCGTTGTCGTAGATGAATTGGACCCGCTGGCCCGGTTATCGGGTTTGCCCGGTGTAGAACGGAAAAGCATCTTTCATGCATTGAACCATAAAGCGATTGCACGGAAGGCTGCTGCAGCGAAAGAGAAGCCATATGAAGAAGCGAATATAATCGTTGTTCATCTCGGAGGCGGCATTACCGTTGGCGCACATCGGCAAGGATTTGTAATTGATGTGAATAATGGGTTGAATGGAGAAGGTCCGTACACACCAGAAAGAGCGGGAACTGTACCGGCTGGTGATTTAATTGAACTAGCACTAAGCGGTGAATACACGAAAAATCAGTTAATGCGTATGCTGACGACAAAAGGCGGTTTCATGGGTTATCTCGGAACAAATGACGGACGGCTTGTCGCCGATCGAATAAAAAAAGGCGACGAAAAAGCAAAATTCATTTTTGAAGGGATGGTTTATCAGACTGCCAAAGAAATTGGCGCGATGAGTGTCGTTTTAACGGGCGAGGTTGATGCGATTGCCGTCACCGGCGGACTGGCACATGATGAATTGTTTATTTCCATGCTGAAGGACAGGGTAAGCTGGATAGCAGATGTGCTTGTTTATCCAGGGGAAAATGAGCTTCGTGCTCTGACAGAAGGTGCTCTTCGCGTCATGCGTAAAGAAGAAGCAGCAAAGATTTATGCCATATAGGAGGCAATAACAATGGTTAGAGAATACGATATTGTCATCTTAGGAGGCGGTACGGGCGGTTACGTTGCCGCCATACGTGCTTCCCAGCTAGGATTGAAAACGGCAATTGTAGAAAAAGCAGAACTTGGCGGAACGTGTCTGCACCGCGGATGTATTCCATCAAAGGCATTACTTCGTTCAGCAGAAGTGTACCGCCAAACAAAGGAAGCGGCAGCATTCGGTATACATACAACAGATGTGCGCCTTGATTTTGAAGGTGTACAAAAGCGAAAAACGGCTATCATAGACCAGCTGCATCGTGGTGTGCAGCATTTAATGAAAAAAGGAAAGATTGATGTATTTCAAGGATTCGGCCGTATTTTAGGCCCATCCATCTTTTCTCCGACAGCGGGAACAATATCGGTTGAATTTGCCGACGGCAGCGAAAATGAAATATTGCTGCCGAAGAACGTCATTGTAGCGACCGGTTCTACTCCGCGTTCACTTCCGGGAATCGAATTTGATGAGAACAGAATTTTAAGCTCGGAGGGTGCTTTGGCGCTGACAGAGCTGCCGGAAACTATAACAATTATTGGCGGCGGGGTAATTGGGATTGAGTGGGCATCCATGCTCCATGACCTTGGTACAAAAGTGACTGTACTTGAATACCAAGATTGCATTCTTCCTACTGAGGATGAACAAATCAGTAAGGAAATGGAAAAACAGCTCAAAAAACGCGGCATCACCATCCATACAAATGTGAAAGTAGAGAGCGCTGCTGCAGATGACAGCCAAGTAACCGTAACAACTCACATGGATGGCGGCAAACAAGTATTTGTTTCTGAAAAGATTCTCTTGTCTGTCGGGCGTGCAGCTAACGCAGCAGATATTGGCTTGAAAAATACAGATATCCAGCTCACCGAGCAAGGTTATATTGCCACCAATGCATACTATCAAACAAATGAATCCCACATCTATGCAATTGGCGATGTGATCGGCGGCATGCAGCTGGCGCATGTTGCTTCTCGGGAAGGAATTGTGGCAGTTGAGCATATTGCAGGTGTGAAAACAGAAGCCCTGGACTATAGCACAGTACCTGCTTGTGTATACAGCTACCCGGAGACAGCCAGTGTCGGAATGACAGAAGCCCAAGCCAAGGCAGAAGGCTACACCGTTAAGACGGGTAAAATGAGCTTCCAAGCAATTGGTAAAGCGCTAGTTTACGGAGAAACAGAAGGGTTCGTCAAAGTAATTGCTGATGAACAAACAAATGATTTACTAGGTGTTCATATGATTGGTCCGCATGTGACAGATATGATCTCTGAAGCAGCGCTTGCGAAACTGCTGGACGCAACACCGTGGGAAATTGGACAATCCATTCACCCGCATCCGACATTATCGGAAATTATCGGGGAAGCTGCTTTAGCGGTTGATGGAGAGCAAATACATGGGTGAGACAATAAAGAAAGGGGGAGCGGCGATGTCAGAATCAAGACATGCTTCTCTTGGAATATCAGATGAAAAAGTAACAGAAATGTACAGGTGGATGCTTTTGGCTAGAAGAGTTGATGAACGGATGTGGTTATTGAACCGCGCTGGTAAGATTCCGTTTGTAGTTTCTTGTCAAGGGCAAGAGGCATCCCAAGTTGGCGCTGCGATGGCATTGGATAAGGACATTGATTATTTGCTGCCGTATTATCGTGATTTAGGCATGGTGCTTCCATTCGGGATGACAGCGAAGGATTTAATGCTGTCTGCATTTGCTAAAGCGGAGGATCCAAACTCTGGCGCAAGACAAATGCCGGGACACTTTGGCAAAAAGTCTTCCCGTATTGTTACGGGCTCTTCGCCTGTAACCACACAAGTGCCGCATGCAGTCGGCTTCGCGCTCGCTGCTAAAATGGAGAAAAAGCAGCTTGTCAGCTTTGTAACGCTTGGAGAAGGTTCTTCTAACCAAGGTGATTTTCATGAAGGCTTGAACTTTGCTGGCGTTCATAAACTGCCAGTAATAACAATGGTACAAAACAATAAATATGCCATCAGCGTACCGCAGGAAAAACAGCTTGGCTGCGTCAATGTATCTGACCGAGCGCAGGGCTATGGAATGCCTGGCTTCACAGTTGACGGTAATGACCCGCTGGCTGTATTCCAAACGGTAAAAGATGCACGGGAGCGTGCGCTGAACGGAGAAGGTCCGACACTAATTGAAACTGTGTCTTACCGCTTAACGCCACATTCCAGTGATGATGATGATATGACATACCGAGAAAAACAGGAAGTTGAAGAAGCGCGCAAAAAAGACGGCGTGCTGACATTTGCTGCTTATCTTCGCGAAGCAGGTGTGCTGACAGAAGAAGCAGAACAGAAATTAGAAGAAGAAATCAAGCAAATCGTAGATGAAGCAACAGACTATGCTGAGCATGCTGACGACCCGGAACCGGAATCCGCATTGCTTCATGTGTATGCCGATTAAGGAGGAAAAACAATGCCAGTAATGTCTTATATCCAAGCAATCACGCAAGCAATGCGCGAAGAGATGGAAGCAGATGAAAAAGTATTTGTATTAGGAGAAGATGTCGGAAAACGAGGCGGTGTATTCCGCGCTACCGACGGCTTATATGATCAATTCGGGGAGGAGCGCACATTAGATGCACCACTGGCTGAATCAGCGATCGCTGGTGTAGCAATTGGCGCAGCAATGTACGGTTTGAAGCCAATTGCAGAAATGCAATTTGCTGACTTTATTATGCCGGCAGTAAACCAGATCGTCTCGGAAGCAGCTAAAATCCGCTACCGTTCCAATAATGACTGGACTTGCCCGGTAACTATTCGCGCGCCGTATGGCGGCGGTGTACATGGTGCTTTGTATCATTCTCAATCTGTAGAGGCAGTATTTGCCAACCAGCCCGGATTGAAAATTGTGATGCCTTCTACACCTTATGATGCAAAAGGGCTTCTAAAAGCAGCGATTCAAGATCCCGATCCGGTCTTGTTCTTCGAGCATAAACGAGCTTACCGCCTCATTAAAGGGGAAGTACCGACAGAATCCTACACGCTGCCAATAGGCAAAGCTGATGTTAAACGAGAAGGTTCTGATATTACGGTCATTACTTACGGATTATGTGTTCATTTTGCTCTGCAGGCGGCTGAAAAGCTAGCAGCTGAAGGCATTGAAGCACATATTCTTGATTTGCGGACTGTTTATCCACTGGATAAAGAAGCAATTATCGAGGCTGCTTCTAAAACAGGAAAAGTGCTGCTAATCACAGAGGATAATAAAGAAGGCTCCATTATTGGAGAAGTTGCTGCAATCATTGGAGAAAACTGCCTCTTCGACTTGGATGCACCAATACAGCGGCTAGCTGCACCAGATGTTCCTGCTATGCCATATGCGCCTAGTACGGAAAAATACTTCATGGTCAATCCTGCCAAAGTAGAAGCTAGCATGCGCGAACTAGCGGAATATTAAACGAGGTGTAATGATGACGATAGAAAAGATATTAATGCCGAAGCTTGGCGAGAGTGTAACAGAAGGTACAATCAGTACATGGCTTGTCCAACCTGGTGACAAAGTCAGTAAATATGATGCCATTGCAGAAGTGATGACCGATAAGGTTAACGCGGAAATTCCCAGCTCTTTCACAGGTATCATCAAGGTATTAACAGTAGCAGAAGGAGATACAGTCGAAGTAGGAGCACTCATTTGTTCCATTGAGACAGAGGATACAGGAGAAGCGCAGCAGCAAGAAACTGCTTCTGTTCCATCTGGCAACGCTGCGTCTGCTGAGGAGCCAGCGAAGCAAACAGCTGGAGAAACAGCGATGAAAGCACGGTATTCACCTGCTGTTATGCGGCTCGCACAAGAGCATGACTTGGATCTTTCCGCTATAGACGGCAGCGGAAAAGGCGGTCGAATCACGCGGAAAGATGTGGAAGCAGTGATTGCCTCCGGTGAGAAGCCGCAAGCGCAAGCTAAATCAGAGCCAGAAACGCAAGCTACTGCACCGGCGGCCGCAGAACAGCCAGCAGCATCAGCGCCAGTGAGAGAAGCATCAGCTTCAGGTGCGGCGATTCCAGTTACAGGAGTCCGTAAAGCCATTGCTAATAACATGGTTAAAGCTGCTACGGAAATACCGCATGCATGGATGATGGTAGAAGTAGACGTAACGGAATTGGTTAACTATCGAAACAAAGTAAAAGATGCATTTAAAGCAAAAGAAGGCTATTCACTTACGTTCTTCTCTTTCTTCGTCAAAGCCGTTGCACAAGCGTTAAAAGAATTTCCGCAGCTGAATAGCTCTTGGGCAGGAGATAAAATCATACAGCATGATGACGTGAACATTTCGATCGCAGTAGCAAAAGAGCAAGAGCTGTTCGTTCCGGTCATTCAATCAGCAGACGACTTGAGTGTGAAAGGAATCGCGAAACAAATTACTTCTCTTGCAAGCAAAGCGCGAACTGGCAAGCTGACAGCAGCTGACATGCAGGGCGGTACATTTACGGTTAATAATACGGGCTCCTTTGGTTCTGTCCAAAGCATGGGGATTATTAATCATCCGCAAGCGGCCATTCTACAAGTAGAGTCCATCGTCAAACGTCCGGTAATTATTAATGACATGCTTGCAGCGCGCGATATGGTGAATTTATGTTTGAGTCTTGATCACCGCGTATTGGACGGACTTATTTGCGGTCAATTTATGGCTAGAATAAAAGAGGTTCTCGAAAATATATCTGAATCTACAATGCCAGTCTATTAAGGGAGTCTTTAGAAATTGAAAGAAGCTAAATTTGCTGATACACTTGAACTAGTGTAAAAGGGGAGGAATAGCAATGGCTGATTTCAGAATGTTTATGAACGATATTGTAACAACAGCGAGAAAAGACCTGACAGATGCAGGTTATGTCGAAATGACGACACCGGAGGAAGTGGACAGTACCTTGAAGAAAGAAGGTACAACACTCGTTATGGTCAATAGTGTCTGTGGCTGTGCAGGCGGCATTGCTCGTCCTGCAGCAGCGCATAGTCTTCACTATGATAAACGCCCGGATCAGCTTGTGACTGTGTTTGCAGGTCAAGACAAAGATGCGACTGCAAAAGCGCGTGAATATTTTACAGGATTCCCGCCAAGCTCTCCATCCTTTGCTTTCATGAAAGACGGCGAAATCGTCACGATGATTGAGCGTCATGATATCGAAGGTCATGAACCGATGGAAGTTGTCAATAAATTGCAGTCATTGTTCGACGAGCACTGCAAAGAAGTATAAGCAGTAGTCCCCATCCTTTGGATGCGGGACTATTCTGCTTTTGATTATTTTTTAACGAGGAGCACCAAAGTGAAAATAGGCTATCGTACAATTAAAACTGCGGTAGGAACACCCCTTGCGATTTGGATTGCAGAACTATTGCAGCTGGATAACAGTGTATCGGCAGGCATACTGACCATACTCTGCACACAAATCACAAGAAAGAAATCTTTCCTAGCCGCTTGGCATCGTATAGCAGCCTGTCTGCTGGCGATTGTACTTTCCTTTCTGCTGTTCGAGACAATCGGTTTCTATCCATTCAGTATTGGCATTCTGCTGCTTTTGTTTATTCCGATAACAGTTTCGCTGCGCGTTTCACCTGGTATTGTATCCAGTTCCGTTATCATTCTGCATTTATACAGTGCCGGTAATATTACTGTTGATTTGGTTATAAATGAACTTATTTTAATAGCAGTAGGAATCGGGATTGCGTTACTTGTAAATCTTTATATGCCAAGCCTAGAGGCTACCATTCGGCGAAAACAGATTGCACTGGAACGTAATTTCGCGAAAATACTGAAAGAGATTGCAACGTATTTAAAAGAAGGAGACCAAGCGTGGTCTGGCGAAGAGATTGCCAAGACAGAGAAAATTCTTAAGGAAGCAAATCAGCTCGTAGGACGTGACGTTGAAAATCATGTACTGCGGTCGGAACATCCGTATTACGATTATTTTGAAATGCGTACAAACCAATTTGCCATCTTAAAACGCATTCTGCCGCTAGTAAGCCGGCTTCCAGAAACATCGTATTCGCAATGCGATCGATTAGCTCATTTTTATTTTGGGCTGGCAGACTCTGTCCATCCTGGGAATACAGCCGTTTTATTTCTAGACGAATTAGAATCGTTACGACAATCTTTCGATAAAGATCCGCTTCCAAAAACAAGAGAAGAATTTGAAACAAGAGCACATCTGTTTCAGCTGCTGTATGAGATGGAAAATTATTTAAAATTAAAGCAAACATTCAAAGAAAGCGATCTGCAACATAGAAATAGACAGATAGAGCAACACTAAAAGCATTATCACCTAGAAGGGATCGTGCTTTTATGCGTGTATTTCTGCTGGCTTTTACATGTGTATTAATCTTGTCACCGCTATGGCCGTTTGGTGAAAATCCCATGCCGGGCAGGCCGCTTATCATTGTAAACAAGACGACGAACCAGCTTGCACTCGTAGACGATGGGGAAGTTGTAAAAATCTATCCTGTGGCTACCGGCAAAACAGCCGAGTCAACCCCAGAAGGATTATTCATGACGTTATTCAAGACAAAATACCCTTCGTATACAAAAAAGGGCATCGCTGGCGGTGACGAAGATAATCCGCTTGGAAGCAGATGGATCGGTTTTAATGCAAAAGACACACAAGGCCGGACGTACGGTATTCATGGAACGAACAGGCCGGAGTCAATAGGAAGAAGTGTATCAGCTGGCTGCATCCGAATGCAAAATAAAGACGTGGAAGAATTGTACGAACAAATACCCGTCGGAACAAAGGTACACATTGTTACAAATGGAAAATCATTCGAGGAGATTGGCAGAGAAGATGGAGCTATTTTGTCTCCTAGAAGACAAAATAGCTCATTGTGATTGCTAATGTGGAGATTAGCATCGTGAATATCATCAAGTAAACCATGAATTTCATGGCGATACTTTGCTTGGATCTTTTTTTCTTCTGATTAGCCATTGCAGTAAAAGCCCCCTTATCTGTTTATGTACATTGTACAGGGAAGCGGGTAAGGGGACAAGGAGAAACCAATAGACAGATAGGAGTACATAATTATGATAAAAGTAAACGAAGATCGTTTAATTGAAACATTCTTAGAACTCGTTCAAGTGGATTCCGAAACTGGCGAAGAACAAGAAATCGCAAAAGTTCTGAAAAAGAAATTCACGGATTTAGGTGTTCATGTTCAAGAAGATAATTCCATGGAGAAGACAGGTCACGGAGCTAACAATCTGATTTGCACATGGGAAGGCACAGTTGAAGGAAAAGAGAACATCTACTTTACCTCTCACATGGACACTGTTGTTCCTGGCAAAGGCATTAAACCGCAAATCAAGGACGGCTATATTACGAGTGACGGTTCTACAATTTTAGGTGCAGATGACAAAGCTGGTCTTGCAGCAATACTTGAAACAGTGCAAGTGTATAATGAACAGAAGCTGCCGCATGGCACTGTTCAATTTATTATTACAGCAGGTGAGGAGTCGGGTCTTGTCGGCAGCCGGGCGCTTGATTCGTCACTGGTGAAGGCATCATTCGGTTACGCGATTGATAGTGACGGTTCGGTTGGAGATATTGTCGTGGCAGCACCAACGCAAGCAAAGCTGCTTGCAAAGATTCACGGCAAAACCGCGCATGCAGGAGTAGCGCCTGAAAAAGGCATCTCTGCAATCACATTGGCAGCCAAAGCGATCTCAAAAATGCCGCTCGGCCGCATTGATGAAGAAACGACAGCAAATATCGGCAGCTTTGCAGGCGGGAAGCAAACAAATATCGTATGCGATTATGTGGAAATCTTAGCAGAAGCCAGATCACTAGAAACGAGCAAGATGGAACTACAAGTTCAAAAAATGAAGCAAGCATTCGAACAAACGGCTGAAGAGTTTGGCGGCCGCGCAGATGTAGACGTCAAAATTATGTATCCAGGCTACAAGCAGCAAGCAGGTGACCGCGTTGTCGAAGTTGCGCGCAGTGCAGCCAAAACAATTGGCCGGGAAAGTAAGCTGACACAAAGCGGCGGTGGAAGTGATGCCAATGTTATTGCTGGATTTGGCATTCCAACAGTAAACTTGTCTGTCGGTTACGAAGACATTCACACGACAAATGAACGAATACCGGTAACGGAGTTGGTTAAGACCGCAGAAATGGTTGCGGCAATCATTCAGGAAGTTGCCAACAGCTAATGAAGATAGGAGGCTCTATGCCTCCTATTTATTTTGTAAACATGATATAATAGAACGACAGTTCGCATCGAAAGGAGGAGCAGCATGCAGAGTAAAGGAAGGGCGATATTTCATGTAGATATGAATAGCTTTTATGCTTCGGTTGAGATGGCTTTTGATCCATCGCTTCGCGGCAAGCCATTAGCTATTTGCGGTAATCCAGCTGAACGGAAAGGCATAGTCGTAACAAGCAGTTACGAAGCAAGAAAAAAAGGCGTACGCACGACCATGCCGCTGTGGGAAGCACGCCGCTTATGCCCAGATTTGCTAGTCATGCGCCCCAATTTCGATCGCTATCGGAAAGCTTCCAGTGAAATGTTTAAACTTCTGCAAGAGGTAACACCAATGATTCAGCCCGTTTCTATTGATGAAGGATATATGGATGTAACAGATTGCTCTCATTTAGGTTCTACGCTAGAGATTGCTCAAACGCTTCAGGAACGTATTTTGAAAGAATTGGATCTCCCTTGCAGCATAGGAATAGCGCCTAACAAGTTTTTGGCTAAGATGGCGTCGGATATGAAGAAACCGCTTGGCATTACTGTTTTAAGAAAAAGAGATATTTCTTCTATCCTGTGGCCGCTTCCGATAGAGGAAATGTACGGAGTCGGAGCAAAGACAGCAGAGAAGATGCGGACACTTGGGATTCAGACAATTGGAGAATTAGCACATAAAGATAAATACCAGTTAAAACGAATCTTCGGCGTGAACGGTGAACGGCTGTCCAATCGGGCAAATGGAATAGACGACCGACCTGTTGATCCAGAAGCTGTGCACAGCTTTAAAAGTATCGGCAGTTCTCAAACACTTCCCCATGATACAACAGATGATAAAGAGCTGGATAAACTGTTAAGCCAATTGAGCAAAAGTGTAGAAAAACGGATGCACCGGAAAGAAGCTATCGCAAAAGGTATACAGCTGATGATTCGTTATCATGACCGCAAAACCATTACGAGAAGCATGAAGCTGCATCATTTTCTTGAGTCAGCAGATGAAGTATTCCAGCATGCCCAAACACTATTGCTGAAGCATTGGAACGGAGAGCCGATTCGGCTGCTAGGAGTCAGTGTATTTGATGTGGCAGAGAAAAAGGAAGTCGGCAAACAGCTGAATCTGTTTACGTATGAAAAAGAAGCCGAAAAAGAGGGGTTATACAAAGCAATAGATGACTTAACCTCCAAATTCGGCAAGAATCCATTTCGCCGTGTGCAAGCAAATTCAGACGATGAAGTGCGCACAAGCTTTCAGAAGGATTTTTTGGATGACTTTAAGAAATAGCGTATCATCTTGCTACATGGACTGTGCTTTCCATCCTTGCTTTTGTGGTTTAAAAATCCAAACAATGCTGCTATTAACTGCAGTATTATTTGGATTTTCAAATATCTAAAACACTTGTGTCTCAGCGTCTCTTTTATTAATTACAGATACTAATTTCGTGTAAATGTAAAGGGAGTTCAGATGCAATTTAATTTTCCGATTTATGCTTCTTTTAACATACAGTACTTTTGATAGGCTTTATAGAAACTGATACTAGAGAAACCAAGTATTATGAGCGGAAGGTTGCTTAAAAGCAGAAATGGAATCTCGAAAATAAACCCTATCCAAAATAAAGAACCACTTAAATCGGAAAGACCCTCAGCAAAATAGAAACCTGTATCTTGGTAAATTAAATATGAAATAAACATCAGCATGAAGCTAACAACAGCTGAAAAACTCATCAATTTTCTATAATAATTACGTTTTGATTGGCGATCTGAGAAGATCACATCTTGACTATTACCTTCTTTTTGCCAGTATCGAGTTCCACCAAGCCAGCATGGGCTCTTTACGTAGCTCCATCCAAAATCTTCATAAGTTCCTTTATATTGTTTGAACTTTGCCTTGGATAAATAATCTTGGTAATCTAATCGCAACACATATTTCTTATCGGTTTTTTCGAAAGTGTATATCCCTAATGCATTAATATTTGTACAACAGTAGCCTTTCTGTAATTGGTCGTTTAGCCACTGCTCTTCTTTTTCAAGATCAAAAAAAATATTAAATTTCTTCATTTGATTCACTTCCTTCGTAAAGTGATAGAATGTGCAATAATCTGGTTTGTTCCAGTTTTAAAATTGAACTTCCTTCTTCAGTTAACATATATACTTTTCTTCGACCCAGCTCTCCAACAGGTTCAATCCAACCATGCTTATTTAAGTTGTCAATCGCACCGTACAATGTACCAGCTGCTAACTTAACAGTACCGTTACTTAACTTTTCAACCTTTTGCATAACAGCGTAACCATGGAGTGGTTCACGTAGAGCCAATAAGATGTAATGCATTGTTTCGGACAACGGTAACAATTTGTGCTTCATATGATCACCCTTTATTAAGTTCGACTATATAGTTCAACTTTATAAAAGATAATACAGTTCAACTGAATAGTCAAAATATTTTCCGAATTTAACCAGAACTCCTGTTACAAGTGGTTTGCTAGGGCTAAGAAAAAGGGCTTGGTAGTTAAAGAGGGGGTTTTAAAGCTTTTAACCGAATAGGTATATCAGAACATTATCAGCGATTGTCTACAATTAATGTAAAATAAAAACCCAAACTATGCTAGTCCATAAGACTTCGCGATAGCTTGGGTTATTTGCTTACCTACTATTTTTTCACCACTTCAAAAACGCTCATATCCTCGGCAAGTTCCGTTGCTGGGAAAATCGTTTGTGCTTGTTCTGCTAGGATTTCTGCTTCTTCTTTGTGGTAGCGGGCAGAGATGTGGGTCAGAATCAGTTTCTGCACATTTGCTTCTTTTGCCAATGTAGCGGCTTGCAGGGCAGTGGAGTGACCGTATGCTTTGGCCATTTCCGGTTCATCTGCCGAGAAAGTCGCTTCATGCACAAGCACATCGGCATCTTGCAGTACTTCTTTTAACTCCGGTAAATAGGTTGTGTCGCCAAGTATTGCCAGCTTGCGGCCAGGTTTGTCAGGTCCGAGAAAATCTTCTCTTCTAATTTGCTGTCCATCAGGCAATTCGGTTACTTCTTGGGTTTTAATTGCCCGGTAAATTGGACCTGGTGTAATACCCAATTCTCTAAGCTTATCTACGCGCAGTTCTCCGAGTGTGTCTTTTTCTTTGACGATATAGCCAAAGCAGGGGATGCCATGTGACAGCTCAATTGCTTCTACTGTCCAGCCTTCGTCTTCAAAAATGCGGCCAGGTTCAATTTCGTGGATGATCAAGCTGTTCGCTGTGCTGCTTCCGCTTATATTTAATGACACTTCAATATATTGCTTTATGCCGCGCGGACCGTAAATTTCGAGCTGTAAATCAGATTGCTGAAATGAACGTGTCGATAATAGTCCAGGCAATCCGTATATATGGTCACCGTGAAGATGCGTGATGAATATCTTTTCAATTTTACCGGCTTTCAGCGGGGAATACAGCATTTGATGCTGTGTAGCTTCTCCGCAGTCAAACATCCATACAGCTTGCCTTTCTTGCGGCATCGAAAGGCAAATGCTCGTTACATTACGATCCTTTGAGGGCAGACCGGCGCCTGTCCCGAGAAAATGTAATTCCATATTAAAAAGCCTCCTGCTATTACCAGCCTCGCTTATAAGGGGCTGGTGCTTCCAAACTATAATGCAGCTGTTCTGCTGCTTCGAGCGGCCAATACGGATTCCGCAGCATGGCTCGGGCAACAAAAACAAGGTCCGCACGTCCATTCTGGAGAATCTCTTCGGCTAATGGACCGTTCGTGATTAAACCAACTGCTGCCGTGTCGACAAGCGCATGCTTGCGAATGCGTTCAGCATGAACCACTTGATAACCAGGATAAACAATGTCAGGGCCCTGAGCGACAACGCCGCCAGTACTGCAATCAATTAAATCAACGCCTTGTCGTTTCATTTCAATGCTATAGTAAATGAAAGCATTCATATCATTGCCATCTTCGGCATATTCATTTGCCGATATACGGACAAACAACGGGCCGTCCCAAACTTGCCTTACAGCATCAATTACTTCTCGAAGAAAACGATAGCGGTTTTCTCGGGCGCCTCCGTACATATCAATTCGCTTGTTGGTAAGCGGTGAGAGGAATTGATTGATCAAGTAACCATGCGCGGCATGAATTTCTATTACATCAAATCCTGCTTCTTTTGCACGAAGCGCTGCTTGGCGGTATGCCTCGACTAGTTCTTTTATTTTGTCTATTGTTAATGGTGTTGGTTCAGCTGATTCTCCGTCCCATGGCACGTTGCTTGGCGCTGCAATGGGATCGCTGGCTCTGGATTTCCTGCCCGCATGTCCGAGCTGAATACCGCTTTTGGCACCGTGTGCTTGAATACGGCTGCTGATCGTATGAAGACCCTCCACATGCTCATCAGACCAAATACCAAGGTCGTTATTGGAGATTCTTCCTTCCGGTGTAACAGCTGTTGATTCCACAAATACAAGGCCTGCTTGGCCGATTGCTCTGCTTTCATAGTGAGAGACATGGAAAGTTGTTGCTTTCCCATCTTCTTCTTCCACGGCATACATGCACATTGGCGATACCACAATACGGTTTTTTAACGTACAATTTCTGTAAGTAATAGGTTGAAATAATTTAGGTGTAGCCATTGTAGGACCTCCGTTAGTTTGATTAACTAGTTATATAGCTTTTACGCAAATCCAGCGCTCTGTCTGGCACGTCACTGATGATTGTATCGCATGCTGCTTCAAGCGCTTTTAAGATGTACACCGGCTGATTAACGGTGTATACCCGAATTGGGATATTCCGCTGCTGGCATTCATCTAGCAGCTTTTTATTCAGCAAGCGAAACTTTGGATGTAAAGCTTTAGCACCAATTTCCTCCATAAGAGAAAACAGATGCTTCGGCCGTTTCGATGTTAGAAATCCTGTATCAATAGCAGAACAAAGTGCGGCCGTTCTGCGAATGCTGTCTGGATTAAAGCTGGATATCGTTGTCCTGTCTGTCATCTGATGTTCTTGAAGTCGCTGTATCACTATTTCCTCAATGCCCGGATAAGGAAACTTGTTAGTTTTCAGTTCTACATTCAAAAGAAGTGATGTTTGTTTGATCCAAGAAAGAAAATAATCAAGCGAGATAATTTTTTCGCCCGCGTAATCACGATGAAACCAACTGCCTGCATCTACCTGTTGTAATTGCTCGTATGTAAAATTGCGGACCAGTCCGCGTTTATTCGTCGTACGATTAATGCTTTCATCATGAATCAGTACGGGAACTTGATCCTTCGTCAGTTGTACATCGGTTTCAATTCCGTCCGCCTGCATTCGTTCAGCCATTTGAAAAGCAGCCATTGTATTTTCCGGTGCATAGTTACTTGCACCGCGATGTGCAAATATTTTAGTAGACATGTTTTCACCCCGAACTTATACGTATAGTAGAATTGTGCGAGAAAAACCGGCAAAAGTCAATTTGAAAAGGAGTGCTGAGAATGAAACAGTGGCAAACGGTTGAAGAATTGGTCGCATTACTGGCAGAACTGGTGGAAATTGAGAGCATTACAGGTTCGGCCGAGGAAATACGTTTCCCAGAACATGTGTACAGTTTATTAGAACAAAAGCCATACTTTCAGCAGCACCTTGATGATGTAGCGCTGCATCCTTTACAAGATGGCAGACAGCTGCTTACTGCATTGGTTAAAAAAGCTGATAAAAAAGACACCATTATCCTTCTCAGCCATTTTGATGTAGTAGGAACAGAGGATTTCGGCACGTTTCAGCATTTGGCCTGCAAGGTAAGCGATTTGACAGCAGCTTACCGAAACGGGGGTGTTGAGCTGCCGCAAGCGATTAAAACGGAAATACAGCATGGCGAATGGCTGTTTGGTCGCGGAACGATGGATATGAAAGCGGGCTTAGCTGTTCATCTATCGATGCTGGAACGGGCCATGGATGGAGTCTTTGACGGTAATATTCTGTTATTGTCAGTTCCGGATGAGGAAGTAAATTCAGCGGGTATGCTGTCTGCTTTAGAAGTGCTGCAGCAGCTGCAGGACAAAGAAGGGCTGCATTATAAGCTATGCTTGAACGGAGAGCCTGTTTTCAGTAAGTACCCTGGGGATACCGGCAACTATATGTATACGGGTTCCATTGGTAAAGTACTTCCTGGATTTTTCTGCTATGGAAAAGAAACGCATGTAGGAGAACCGTTTGGCGGGCTTAACGCCAATTTGATGATCAGCTATTTGTCGCAGGAACTTGAGCTGCAGGAAGCATTCATTGAAGAAGTAGATGGTGAGGTGACACCTCCGCCAGTCAGTTTGATGCTTCGTGATTTAAAAGAAGCGTATTCTGTTCAAACACCTGTCTCCGCAGTAGCGATGTACAATGTTTTGTTCTTGGAGCAATCTATACAAACAATCAATAATAAATTGAAAGTCGCTATGAATCAGGCAGCCAGCAGGATAGAAGCACATTACCAAGAAAAAGCAAAGGCGTCAGCTGCAAAGTCTCATGCATTTCAGCCAATTGGCTTCCAAGTAAAAACGATTCTGTATGAAGAACTCTATGACTATGCCGTCAAACGGTTTGGCAGAGCAGAAGTGGAAAGAAGACAAAACTGGCTGGTAACGAAAAGAAAGGAAGGAGACAGAGACTTCTCGACAAAGCTTGTGAAGGAATTAGTGAGTATGTGCCATGAACTGGCACCTGTTATCGTGCTTTTTTACAGTCCGCCGTTTTATCCTGCGGTTTCTTCTAAAAAAGATCCATACGTACAGAAGCTAGTGAAGGAGATTCAAACAGAAGCTAAAAGGCATTTTGCTGCAGATTTGACGGAAGTCCAGTTTTTCCCGGGGTTGTCTGATTCGAGTTTTATCGGCAAACCAACATCACCGACCGCTATTCAAGACTTGATATCTAATATGCCGCTGCAGAAGAAAGGGTTTACACTTCCAGCTGATTTGATGGAAGGGCTGCAAATGCCGGTTTTGCATTTAGGTCCGTATGGCAAAGATGCACATCAATGGACAGAGCGTCTGGAAATAACCTATAGTTTTGGCAAACTCCCTGATTTGATGGAACAGGCAATCCAGTACGCATTTCGTACATAACCAGGGAATTAATGGGGTAAACAGAAAGAGGTACGTCACATGAAATTGGCAAAAAAGAATGTCTTAATTACCGGTGCATCCAGTGGTCTCGGCAGGGCGCTTGCGATAGAAGCAGCTGCAGCTGGGCACAAGTTGCTGCTGGTCGCTCGGTCATTGGATAAACTGCAGCAGCTTGCTGCAGAATTAGCGGAGCGCTTTAACGCGGATGTTTCTGTCTACCGCGCAGATTTAAATGCTGCAGCAGAGTGGCGTGCCGTGCTGGAAGAAATGCTGCAGCAAGAGCAGCAGATTGATGTGCTGATCAACAATGCCGGCATTGGTTATTTTCGTTATTTTACCGAAACAGAACCTGATCAGCTGGACACAACGATGCGTGTTAATGCACTTGCTAGCATGGAAGCCACAGCGGCTGTCCTGCCAAGCATGTTAAAGCAGCAGAGCGGACATATACTGATGATTGGTTCGATGGCTGGGAAGGTGGCAACGCCAAAAGCCGCTGTATACGCCGCTAGTAAACATGCAGTTATAGGATTTAGCAACGGATTGCGCCAGGAGCTGAAGCCTTATGGCATCTATGTAACAGCTGTTAACTTAGGTCCAATGGACACAAACTTTTTTGATACAGCTGATCCGAGCGGACGCTATCGTGAAGCAAGTTCCCGTTATATGCTGGCGCCTGAGAAAGTTGCACGGAAAGTGGTGGCCAGCATCGGCAAGTCAAAGCGTGAAATAAATCTGCCAGCTTGGATGGGCAGTGGCAGTAAACTATTTCAGCTCTTCCCGGGATTCATGGAGAAGCTGCTCGGCAGTCAGCTTAGCAAGAAATAAAGGAGGAATATGTGATGAAATTAACTGTTACCGAAACAGCATTAGAAAAGATTAAAACACTGCAGGATGAGAAGCATCATTATCTGGTCTTATATTACGATACAGAAGGAATCGGCTGCAAAGTGAATGGCATACCGACGGTTCGATTGGCGGAAGAACCGCGTGCGAAGGATGTAGAGATAGAAAGCGATGCTATTCCTGCTATCATTGATGCACATCAGGAAGTGTTTTTTGCAGATGAGGTGAAGCTGGACTTTAGCAATAATGTTTTTCGTTTATCCAGCAAAGAAGGCTATTTGAATGCCTTGATTCCGCAAACGCATTTGACACAAACAGATTTTCGTGAGAAAAAAACGGAACCTAGCAGGGGAGATGAATGCTAAGTTCCCGATTTACATTATCGATGATTGGCATAGGTTAGTGGCTTGGTGATTTGCTGCAGCTGTGCATATAAGTCATCTGGCAGCCGTTCAGTTGATAAAGCGGCGTTTTGTTTCACTTGCTCCAAGGAGCTAGCGCCCATTACTGCACTTGCTAAAGCTGGATGTTGTAAGATATAGCGAACAGCTACATCTGTGACAGATGTTTGTTCGTTTTTCGCAAGCAGCTGCAGTTTTTCACTTATCGCCAGCAATTCTTCATAAGTGTAAGTTAAATGACCGTCACTGCCTTTTTGCTTCACTTTTTCAGTTGTCTTGTCACTTAGCATGCCTTTTGCCACACTTCCGCGTGCAAAAACGCTAATTTGGTTTTCGGCAAGCAAATTCAATGTTTGTTCTTCTGGTCTGCGGTCTAATAAACTGTACTGCATCATGACGCTCACAATAGTTGACCGTTTCACATACTCACGGATGACATTCGGGCGGATAGAAGAGATACCGTAATAACGGATCAGTCCTTCTTTTTTTAATGTTTCAAATGCATCAATCGTTTCGTCAATATTATCTTCCATTGTACCGCCGTGCAGCTGGTAGAGATCAAGATAATCTGTCTGCAGCCGCTGCAGGCTTGTTTTTATTTGCGAAATAATATAGTCTTTGCTGGCATCCCAATGCCAGCCGTTTCCGTCTGGATTCATGCGGTTGCCGACTTTACTCGCTAAAATGATGTTGTCCCGACGTCCTTTGAAAGCTTTTCCGACTATCTCTTCATTCCGGCCTTGGTCGTACAAATCAGCCGTATCAAAATAGTTAATTCCCAGATCCTGTGCTTCATGAAGCAGTTTAATAGCTTGCTGTTCATCTGTGCCAATGCTCATCGTTCCAAAAGAAATCTCAGAAACGTGAAGATCAGAAGTACCAACACGTCTTTTGCGCATATTATCCCACCTTCTTTTTTTATCCTGCAGTTTCAGTGTAAAGGGAAAGGAGCTGGCGGACAACTTATGTGTTCGAATGAAGGAAGCGAAATGACATGTTGCATCTATTTAGCTGTGTTAAGCTAGAGAAACGAAATGAAGGAGTGTACATAATGAAGAAATTTGAAGAAAAAACAATAGAATCAAAACCTGTGTATGATGGAAAAGTAATTTCCTTGCGTGTTGACACAGTGGAGCTGCCGGATGGCAATACTTCAAAGCGCGAATTGATTAAACATCCAGGCGCTGTCGCGGTTATACCCATCACAAAAGAAGGCAAAATCATCTTTGTCGAGCAGTACCGAAAAGCATTAGAAAAATCAATTATCGAAATTCCTGCTGGTAAGCTTGAACCGGGAGAAGCACCGGAAGTGACCGCAGTAAGAGAACTGGAAGAAGAGACAGGCTATACAGCGAAGCAGCTGAATAAGCTAGGGTCGTTTTATACCTCACCAGGATTTGCAGACGAATTGCTTCATGTATATGAAGCAGATGAGCTTGAGCTTTTGACAGAGACCGTTGCAGGAGATGAAGATGAATTCGTTGAGCTCATGGAGCTGACCCTTGAGGAAGCAGAGGCATTAGTAGAGGAAGAGCGCATTCATGATGCAAAAACGATGTATGCACTGCTGTATCTTCGTTTGAAACACGCAACTAACTAATGGTTCTAGCAGACAAGCTTTCTTCATAGATTCTAGTAACTAGACTAGATTATGGAGGAAGATATAAATGAAGCAGCGGGAATTTATTCTCTTGTCGCACGTCAGACAGCATGCGACAAGTTACTTGTTTATGCTTGTTTTATTTCTTATCGGAATTGTTTTCGGAGCGATTGTGGTTAACAGTATGAATTTTACGCAAAAAGAAGATCTGTTTTATTATTTGGAACGTTTCTTTTCACAGCTGCAGCAAGGTCAAACGATGAGCAAGCAGGAGATCTTGCAATCCAGCTTTTTATCACATATTAAATTTTTGCTGTTTTTATATGTGCTAGGTCTCTCTATTATTGGTATTCCAATTATATGGATGCTGTTGTTTAGTAAAGGTCTGATGATGGGCTTTAGTGTAGGTTTTCTAGTCAATCAGCTTGGCTGGAAAGGGCTGATGCTTGCAGCAGCCGCAGTAGCGCCGCAAAATCTGATCGTTATTCCGCTTTACTTGATTGCGGGTACAAGCGCTATGCTGTTTTCGGTGACGCTGCTGCGCAAGTTGATAGCTAAACGGTCTCCATTATCATTGAGACGCTATTTTATTCAATACAGCGTCATTTTTCTCATTTTGTTAGGCAGTTCCTTTGCTGCTTCTATGCTGGAGACTTTTCTGTCAAATCCACTCCTTTCCTTGCTTGTAAACGAATTATTATGAGTCGGTTGTTAAGAATTATTATAATTAACTATTTATAATAATTATAATTTGACACTTTTTTTGCTGTCGGTATATAATAAGTGTGGGATTACGAGGGAGGAATTCACTTGGAACACCGCATTGAACGCATTAAAAAGCAATTACATGCGCAGAGCTACAAGCTGACACCGCAGCGGGAAGCAACGGTACGTGTGCTGCTAGAGCGAGAAGAGGATCATTTAAGCGCTGAAGACGTCTACCTCCTCGTAAAGGAAAAAGCACCGGAAATCGGCTTGGCTACTGTTTACCGAACGCTGGAACTACTATCTGAACTGAAAATCGTTGATAAAATAAACTTTGGGGACGGCGTATCCCGTTATGACCTTCGCAAAGAGGGCGCCACGCACTTCCACCATCATCTTGTTTGTATGGAATGCGGGTCTGTTGAAGAGATTGACGAAGATTTGTTGGAGGACGTTGAGAAAATTGTCCAAACCGACTGGGGATTCAAAGTAAAAGATCACCGTCTTACTTTCCATGGCATTTGCCGTGTCTGTCAGGCGGCCGAAAAGGAAGAAGATTTAGAAGCTGCTGCAGTTCAAGTAAACCGAACATCTTAAACATCGGAGGCCTTTCCTAGCAAATGGATAAGGCTTTCTTTCGTTTTACTAACTGATTTACAAAACGAGAGGAATAGGGTAACGTTAACCTTGTACGTATAATTTCCGCTTTCTTTGGCATAGTCTGTACAAAGACGATGTCAGGGAAAGGAGAAGTGTATATGAAACGTTTCATTTTTGATACAAGCAAGCTTCTGCTCGTATTTGTTGCATGCTCCACATTTTTCTATTTTGGATTACGTTTTATCCATAGTGAATATGAGAGTTATCATCGCTATGATCCCCCTGAGGGAAATGCGGTGAAAGTGGCGTCAATGGAGCAGGAGGATAGTTTAGTAGATAGAATGACGTTATTTTTCCGGTTAGGAGAGTAGCTATATGCAAGAAGCTTTGGATGATTTTATCCATTATCTGCAGATTGAGCGAGGTTTATCGGAAAATACATTGCAGTCTTACGCCCGTGACCTGCGTACTTATTCCAAGTATTTGCAGGCAAACGAGGTGCAGGAATGGGCAAATGTCACCCGGGCTAAACTGACCGCTTATCTTCGCTGGCTGCATGATAATGGGAAGTCGGCAGCGACAATCGCGAGAACATTATCCAGCATCAGACTCTTTCATCAGTTCTTGCTTCGGGAATATGGTCTGAAGGAAGACCCAAGTATACATATTGACACACCAAAAAAAGAACGCAAGCTTCCGAAGATACTTTCTTCTGACGAAGTGGACAAGCTTTTGTCCTGCCCAGGGACAGATATATTAACGATTCGCAATCGCGCTATGCTGGAAACGCTGTATGCAACGGGGCTGCGCGTATCAGAACTTTTAGCTTTAGAACTTGATGATCTGCACTTGGAAATGGGCTTTGTCCGCTGTTTTGGGAAAGGATCGAAGGAACGGATTGTCCCGCTGGGGGATATAGCCAAGGCAAGGTTGGAAGACTATTTGAATCGGTCGCGAAAAGTGCTGCTCAAGTCTAAATCGAGTGATATTTTATTTGTGAACCATCATGGTAATGCTTTGTCCCGCCAAGGATTTTGGAAAGTATTAAAACAAATTGGCCGTGATGCTGGCATACAAAAAGAGATTACCCCACACACGCTGCGTCATTCTTTTGCAACGCATCTGCTGGAGAATGGGGCTGATTTGCGTGCTGTTCAAGAAATGCTCGGGCATGCGGATATAAGTACGACGCAGATTTACACACATGTGACAAAAACAAGACTGAAGGATATTTATAAGACCCACCACCCTCGGGCTTAAGCTATACATATAGGAGGCAATACTCATGGATTTTAAACGCGCATTTCTTATCGTAATGGATTCTGTCGGGATTGGAGAAGCGCCGGATGCAGAAGCTTTCGGTGATAAAGGAGCAGATACACTCGGCCATATCGCTTCTCATATGAATGGTCTGGAAATGCCGAATATGGCAGCTTTAGGTCTTGGTAATATTAGAGAAGTAGAAGGTATCAAAGCTGCCGACCAGCCAAAAGCGTATTATACAAAAATGCAGGAAGCGTCAAATGGTAAAGATACGATGACAGGCCACTGGGAAATCATGGGCCTTCGTATTGACCAGCCATTCCGTACATTCCCGGACGGGTTCCCCGATGCTTTATTAAATGAATTGAAAGAACGTACCGGCCGCGGCATTATTGGCAACAAGCCAGCTTCCGGAACAGAAATCCTGGACGAACTTGGCGAGCAGCATATGGAAACTGGCGATATGATCGTTTATACATCTGCTGATTCTGTGCTGCAGATTGCAGCGCACGAAGATATTATTCCGCTTGATGAACTGTATCGTATTTGCGAAATTGCCCGGGAGCTTACACTTGATGATCCTTATATGCTTGGCCGCATCATTGCACGTCCTTTCGTCGGGAAGCCGGGTGCATTTGAGCGGACATCGAACCGCCATGATTACGCACTGAAACCTTTTGGCAAAACGACGATGAACAGTTTGCAAGATGCAAATTATGATGTTATTGCATTAGGTAAAATCTCTGATATTTATGATGGAGAAGGCGTGACAAAGTCTGTCCGTACCAAGGACAATGACGACGGGATGACAAAGCTTGTGGAAAGCATGGACGAAGACTTTACTGGCATTAGCTTCCTTAACTTAGTTGACTTTGATGCGAAATATGGTCATCGCCGCGATCCAGAAGGCTACGGAAAAGCACTGGAAGATTTCGATAAACGCTTGCCGGAAGTATTAAACAAGCTAAAAGAAAATGATCTGCTGCTGATTACTGCTGATCACGGAAATGACCCGGTGCATCACGGCACAGACCATACAAGAGAGTACGTGCCGTTGATCGCTTATCATACGGGAGCTGCGCAAGGGGAAGAACTTCCGCTTCGGAATACATTCGCCGATATTGCTGCGACTCTCGCAGAAAACTTTAACATTGATATGCCTGAACACGGAACAAGCTTTTTACAAGCGTTGAAAAAGGGGAAATAAACATGCAGACAGAAGCAATTAAACAAGCAGCCGATTATATAAAAAACAACTTAACTGCTGCACCGGAAGTAGGTCTCGTTCTTGGATCTGGTTTAGGTGTTCTTGCTGATGAAATTACCGATGCAACTGTTGTTCCTTATGGTGAGATACCAGGATTCCCGGTTTCTACCGTTAGCGGACATAAGGGACAGCTCGTAATTGGCAAACTGGAGGGCCAGCATGTAATTGCGATGCAAGGTCGCTTCCATTTCTATGAAGGTTATCCGATGGAATTGGTAACATTGCCAATTCGCGTAATGAAAGCGCTAGGTGTAGAAACACTGATTGTGACGAACGCAGCCGGCGGTATCAATGAGAGCTTTGAGCCAGGCAACTTGATGCTGATAACTGATCATATTAATAATATGGGGATCAATCCTTTGATTGGACCGAATGACGATGAGTTCGGGGCACGATTCCCGGATATGTCTGCTGCTTACAGCAAAGAACTTTTGAAGCATGCACGTGCAGTTGCTAAAGAAATTAATCTAGAAGTGCAAGAAGGCGTCTATGTGGGCAATACAGGTCCTTCCTATGAAACAGGTGCCGAAGTACGGATGCTCCGCACATGGGGCGGAGACGCAGTCGGAATGTCAACTGTTCCAGAAGTTATCGTTGCCAGTCATGCTAAAATGGATGTTCTTGGCATTTCTTGTATTTCCAATATGGCAGCAGGCATTCTGGATCAGCCGCTAACACACGATGAAGTAATGGAAACTACAAGCCAGGTTCGGGAAGACTTCCTGCGATTCGTAAAACAAATTGTCAAACAGCTTCCAAAAAAATAAAGCAGGTGATCGAGTATGAGAATGGTTGATTTAATTACAAAAAAACGCGATGGCGGCAAACTTTCAAAAGAAGAAGTTAGCTTTTTTGTTCAAGGGTATACACGCGGAGATATTCCAGACTATCAGGCATCTGCCTTTTTAATGACAGTATACTTTAATGGAATGACGGAAGAAGAAACAGCTTGGCTTACAGAAGAAATGGCCAATTCTGGTGAAACTTTCGACTTGAGCAGTATCGCGGGTAAAAAGGTAGATAAACACAGCACAGGCGGCGTAGGAGATAAAATTACCTTAATTACAGGTCCGCTTGTCGCGTCTATTGGTATTCCGGTTGCAAAAATGTCGGGGCGCGGTCTCGGACATACAGGCGGAACATTAGATAAGCTGGAATCGTTTAAAGGCTTTTCCATCGACTTGAGCCGGGAGCAGTTCATGGGCTTAGTTAATGAAAATAAATTAGCTGTTGCTGGGCAAACAGGCAACTTGGCCCCCGCTGATAAGAAGCTATACGCATTGCGCGACGTTACAGGAACGGTAAATACAATCCCGCTAATTGCAAGCTCAATTATGAGTAAAAAACTTGCTTCTGGTGCAGAAGCAATCGTCTTAGACGTAAAAACGGGCTCTGGGGCTTTCATGAAATCACTTGATGAGTCACGCCAGTTAGCAGAAACAATGGTTAAAATCGGCAATAATTTAGGCCGTCAAACAGTTGCAGTTATTACCGATATGAACCAGCCGCTAGGCTTTGAAATTGGCAACAGCAATGAAGTCAAAGAGGCCATTCAAGTGCTAAGCGGAGAGAAAATCACCGATTTACGCGAGATTTCCGTGGAGCTTGCAACACATATGGCGCTGCTTGCTGGTAAGTTTGCTACATATGAGGAAGCACGTACGCATTTAGAAGCATGCTTAGATGATGGTACTGCGCTTGCAGCTTTCCGGACATTCATCGGAGCACAAGGCGGAGACACAGCACTTGTCGATAATCCAGAGCTCTTCCCGCAAGCAGATTATCATATCGAAGTGAAAGCGCCGGCTGCTGGCTTTGTCCACAGCATCGACGCAGAAGGAATCGGTACAGCCGCTATGTATCTTGGAGCAGGACGTGCGACGAAAGATGACGACATTGATCATGCTGTTGGGATTACATTAAAGAAAAAGCAAGGCGATGCTGTCCAAGAGGGCGAGACAATTGCCATTTTGCATGCGCGTGATGCAGAAGCAGCAGATTCCCGCAGCAAAGTATTGGAATCATATACAATTAACGAAGAACATATTGAGAAAATGACGCTGATTTACGACGTCATTTCGTAATACCAAAGCAGTCCTGATAAAGGGACTGCTTTTTTTGTGCAAAAACGACTCATAAATCAATTTGTTTGGGAGATTCTAACTGTATTACCGTAAACGGAGGAACCCGAGATGAAAAAAATGAGTCTAGTCAGTCTGATGCTAGCTTTTGTTATCAGTATTGCAGCGGTACCATCGCACGTTTTTGCTGAAAAGGAAAAAGAAGAAACAGTCAGGTCATCTATTTTGATCGAGCGTGACACAGGACAAGTACTTTCAGGTGAAAATATGGAAAAGGAACTGCCGCCTGCTAGTATGACAAAAATTATGACAATGCTCTTAATCATGGAAGAAATTGAAGCTGAAAAATTGCACTATGAAGACAAAGTAAGAGCAAGCGAATACGCAGCAAGTATGGGCGGGTCGCAGATTTTCCTTGAAGCTGGAGAGGAGATGACCGTTAAAGAACTGCTTAAAGGAATAGCGGTTGCTTCCGGAAACGATGCAAGTGTGGCTATGGCAGAGAAGATTGCAGGCACAGAAGATGCATTTGTGAAAAAAATGAATGAAAAAGCAAGTGAGCTCGGGCTATCGCATACGAAGTTTCAAAATGCAACGGGACTTCCAGCAAACGATCACTACTCGACAGCCAAAGATATGGCAATGATGGCCAGAGCACTGCTTGGTCACGAAGAAATTACGGAATTCACCGGTATCTATGAAGATTATCTGAGACAGGACTCAGAAGATCCGTTTTGGCTTGTAAACACAAACAAGCTTGTGAAATTTTATCCGGGTGTAGATGGTTTGAAAACAGGTTTTACTAAAGAAGCAAAATATTGCCTGACAGCAACTGCTAAAAAAGACGGTATGCGAGTAGTTGCTGTTGTGATGGGTGCTGAAACGCCAAAACAACGTAACAACGAAGTATCACGATTGCTGGATTACGGTTTCAATCAATATGCAGTCAAACAGCTTTACAAAGAGAATCAAGTTGTTGCGAAACTGGATAAACTGAAGGCCGCGCGACAAAATGTTCCGATTATGACAGAAGAACCTGTATCATTGCTGCAAAAGAAAGGCGAAGAGCAAGGTAAACTTGAAACAAAAATCGTATATAAAAAAGAAATATCGCTTCCGCTTAAAGCTGGAGAACAAGTAGGTATCCTCGAAGTACGAAGCAAAGACAAATTAATCTCTACTACACCGCTGGTGATGAAAGAGGATGTTCCGACGGCTAGCTATTGGCTATTAATGAAGCGAAGTTTTGATGATATGGTGAAATTCCGCTGATTATAGCAGATTGACCAATCTTTTTTCTATTTTTGTCACTCAAAAGGTTTTCGCCTTTTTCTGCAGAAATGTATAAGCAGGATAAAGGAGGAGAGAATTATGGGGTTGACAGTCGAATACGAATTAAAGGAAAACATCTTGCTAGCCCGTCTCAGCGGAGAGCTCGATCATCACACGGCGAGAGAACTAAAAGAAAGCTGGCAGCTTGCATTGCAGCAGCCAGGTATTAAGCATATGGTATTGAACTTGGAATTTCTCTCGTTTATGGACAGCTCCGGTCTTGGTGTCATCCTTGGCAGATATAAAGAACTGAAAGCAGAAGGAAGAGAAATGGTGGTCTGCAGCCTTACGCCGGCTGTGGACAGGCTCTTCCAGCTGTCTGGTTTGTTCAAGATTATCAGATTTGAAGAAAATGAGCGCTTTGCGCTGGAAACATTTGGGGTGGTGCTATCATGACTACGAATATGATGCGGTTTTCTTTCTCTAGCCAAAGCAGGAACGAAGCTTTCGCTCGTGTAACTGTCGCTTCCTTTGTCTCGCAGCTTGATCCGACAATGGATGAGCTGACAGAGATCAAAACAGTCGTCTCCGAGGCCGTTACAAATGCGATAATACATGGATATAATTCGGATCCTGATCAGATGATTACGATTATCTGTACATTGGAAGACGGAGACGTGGAATTGATTATCCGGGATGAAGGAGTTGGCATTTCGGATGTGGAACAGGCAATGGAGCCTTTGTATACATCAAAGCCAGACTTAGAGCGTTCTGGAATGGGCTTCACTATCATGGAAAACTTCATGGACAATGTGTATGTGTTTTCGGCAGAAGGCGAAGGCACAACAGTTACAATGAATAAGCAGTTCAATCGAAGCAAAGCCATGAGTCAGTAGGTGGGGAAAATGGATGTATATTTGAAACAGCAGAAGGCAAAGGAACAATTGACCGATAAGCAAGTAAAAACATACATCCAGTTAAGTCAGAATGGTGATAAAGAAGCACGTGATATCCTTGTCGAACGAAATGTAAGACTCGTCTGGTCCGTCGTTCAGCGGTTTATTAACCGCGGTTACGAGCCGGATGACTTGTTTCAGATCGGCTGTATCGGGCTGATCAAATCGATTGATAAGTTCGACTTGACTTATGACGTCCGATTCTCTACCTACGCTGTACCGATGATTATTGGCGAGATTCAGCGGTTTATCCGAGACGACGGCAGCTTGAAAGTGAGCCGGTCACTAAAAGAGACAGCCAATAAAGTACGCAAGAAAAAAGAAGAAATGACTAAAACACTGAATCGTGCACCAACAATTCAAGAGATTGCTGCGGAGCTTGAGCTTTCCCCAGAGGAAATCGTCCATGCAGAAGAGGCTGCTAAACTGCCGCACTCCATTCATGAGACTGTTTTTGAAAATGATGGCGATCCCATCACTTTGTTAGACCAGATTGCAGAACAAGACAATAACTGGTTCGATAAGCTTGCTCTTCAAGAAGCAATACAATCGCTGGGCGAGCGGGAAAGGCTGATTGTTTATTTGCGTTTCTATAAGGACCAAACCCAATCAGAAGTATCGGAACGGCTTGGGATTTCACAAGTCCAGGTTTCCCGACTGGAAAAGAAACTACTGGCTGCTATCAAGGAACAGCTGGAAAAATAGCTTTTGCACATATTGTGCAAAAGCTTTTTTTATTGCCTGCAATTACCAGCATGTTTCCTAGGTGCTTACACCATACTAAGTACAGAAACCCTTCTTCATAGGGGAGGTGCTTTTATGCCAGCAATTGTATATATCCGGTTTATCCGGAAAATAACCGCTGCTCCAGAAGCAGTAATCAAATTAAAGGATATTGCACATATTGCCAATGCCGGTGATCAAAAAGAGCGCATGCTGGATACGGTCGTGTACCGGATAACAGAAAAGGACAGCAATATTGTCGTACTCGACTCCTTTCTTGTATTTCAGCAGCTGATGCGGATTTTTCCGGAGCACGAATTGCAGCTGATTGGATCAGAACAGACGATTGTGCGTGTGCAGCGTTCTAAGAAAAGAACGGTTTGGCCGCTCGTCATTCTCATATGGCTGCTGCTGTTTATCGGTTCCGCTATGACAATTATGAACTTTCATTTTGACGTTGCAATGGAGCCTGTCCAGCAGAAGATTCATTTTTTGCTTACCGGAGAAAAGCTTATCCATCCATTATGGATGCAAATTCCTTACAGCATTGGCATTGGGGTTGGAATGATCCTCTTTTTCAATCATGTTTTCAAGAAAAGACTGAATGAGGAGCCTAGTCCGCTCGAAGTGGAAATGCACAAATACCAGCGGGAAATGGATGTTTACGTAGCATATCACGAAAACAGTTTGGAGAAACAAAATGTGGATCGCCATAGCTGAAACGATCATCGGGCTCAGTGCCGGGCTTGCAACTGGAGCGGGCTTTGTAGCGTTTCTAACGGTTCTCGGCATCATCCCCAGATTGATACAGCTGAGCAAAACACATGAATTTATTGTTACGTATGAAGCTGCTGTCACTGCGGGCGCTTTTGCGGGTACCATCCTATCCTTTCATTATTTCCACTTCCATGCACCGCTCTTGCTAATCAGCCTATGGGGGTTATTGCACGGTGTTTTTGTCGGCATGCTGGCTGCGGCACTAACAGAGGTGCTTAATGTATTTCCTATTCTGACTAGGAGAATCGGCTTGGATGGGAGTCTGATTTGGTTCTTCATGGCCATCGTGTTAGGCAAGATTACAGGATCATTATTTCAATGGCTTTTATTTTCCTATTAATTAAGAGGTGAAAGTATGGATTCCAAGTTCAAAAAAGAAAATTACAGCAAAACAGCAAAATCATATTATCCAAAGGTTCCGTTATTCCGCAATTGCTTAAAAGCATTCCTTGTCGGCGGCTTCATATGTTTCATCGGTGAACTGCTGACAAAATTTTATATGCAAGTATTTGATATGACACAGCAAGAAGCTGGGACGCCGACAGTTACGACGCTTATCCTGCTATCCGCTTTATTAACAGGGTTCGGAGTTTATGACCGAATTGCGCAGTTTGCTGGTGCTGGAACTGCAGTACCGGTTACGGGATTTGCCAATTCCATTACAAGTGCTGCCTTAGAATTTAAATCGGAAGGCTATGTACTGGGGATAGGTGGAAATATGTTCAAATTGGCTGGTAGCGTCATCGTATTTGGAGTTACCTCAGCGTATATCGTCGGCATAATCCGCTATGTATTTAATCAGCTAGTTGGAGGGTGAGAAAATGGCAAAATTGGGCAGACAATCCTGGACGCTGAACAATGCTGTTTATATTGAGGAGACAGGAACAAGTGTCGGACCTAAAGAAGGAAATGGACCGCTTGGCAGCTCCTTTGACAAATCGTATGAGAATCTTTATTGCGGCGAAGACAACTGGGAAATGGCAGAGCGCAAACTGTTGCAGGATTCCATCCAAGTGACGTTAGAAAAAGCAGGATTAAATCCGCAGCACATTGATATGTTCATTGCAGGAGATTTACTGAATCAAAATGTTAGTGCTAACTATACGGCACGTGACATGGATATGTCTTACCTTGGCATGTTTGGCGCATGTTCGACCAGCATGGAAACGTTGGCAATTGCTTCACAGCTTGTTGATGCAGGAGCCGCAAACCGTATTCTGACTGCTGTCTCCAGTCATAACGCAACAGCAGAAAGACAATTCCGTTTCCCAACAGAGTATGGCAATCAAAAGCCCGAGACAGCGACAAGCACAGCAACTGGAGCAGGCTGTGCACTAGTGAGCCGGGAAAAAAGCAAAATACGTATCGAAGGGGCGACCATCGGCAAAGTTGTAGACTTCGGTGCTACCAATGCGTTTGATCTTGGCAGTGCAATGGTGCCAGCTGCGCACGATACGATAAAAAGACATCTGAGCGATTTCGGCCGGACACCGGCAGATTATGACTTGATCGTAACTGGCGATTTGTCGAGTGTAGGTTCTCCGATACTTAAAGATATGCTGCGCAGTGATGGTATCGATATTGATGCTGTTCACAAAGACTGCGGCAATTTGCTTTACACAAGTGATCAGGGGATGCTTGCTGGCGGAAGCGGTACGGCGTGTTCCGCTATTGTGACATATGGGCACTTATTGGATGAAATGAAAAAAGGGACATACAAGCGGATTTTAATTACTGCTACAGGAGCTTTAATGAGTCCGACCGTCATTCGTCAGAAAGAATCGATTCCTGCCATTGCGCACAGTGTGGTACTCGTCAGAGAGGAGGGATAAGCATGGATTTTTTCTGGGCCTTTGTTGTAGGAGGGTTGATCTGTGTAGTCGGTCAGCTGCTTTTGGATGTAGCGAAATTGGATGCAGGACATGTAATGAGCACCTTTGTTGTAGCAGGATGTGTCCTGGATGGTTTTGATTTGTATGATAACTTGATTTCCTTCGCTGGCGCCGGCGCCACTGTTCCCATTACAAGCTTTGGTCATTCTTTGCTGCATGGAGCGATGGAGCAAGCGGATAAACACGGATTCTGGGGCATCGCGCTCGGCATGTTTCAGCTGACATCTGCCGGAATTGCTGCTGCTATTCTGTTTGGCTTTCTTGTCGCAGTGTTCTTTAAGCCGAAGGGATGAACAAGATGAAAAGAGTTATTCTCATAACCGACGGAGACGCATATGCCAAACGAACCATTGATTATTTGGCGCATAAGATTGGCGGAACTTCGCTCTCCTATTTAGCTGATAATCCAATGACAGCCGATGACAGTACAATAAAAGCGGCTATTCAAGCAGCTCCTCAGGAACCAGTATATGTTCTGCTGGACGATGGGGGCGTTCCGGGCGTCGGCAGCGGAGAGAAAATTCTTCTAAGCCTTGCTGCCGACCCGGAAGTTAATATTATTGGCGCCCTGGCTGTGGCAGCACATACCCAAAACAGAGAATGGAGCCGAGTCAGCTTTTCCATTGATCAGGATGGCGAAATGCAGCCATTTGGAGTGGATAAAGAAGGTGTAATAACGGATGAGCTTGGGCGTATAAACGGTGACACGATTTACTTACTCGATCAGCTTGATCTTCCAATCGTTGTAGCGATTGGAGACATTGGGAAAATGCGAGGCAAAGACAGAATTGAAATTGGATCGCCAATTACCGAACAAGCGCTTCGAATCATCCTAGAAAGGGAGGGTACGATTCATGGCTGAAAAAGATAAGAACCCGATTCCGTCCAAAATTGATGAAGTAAACGACTTTATGAAAGAGCGTGTCGGGCTCGGGGTATCCTTTGACGTTGGTCACCGCAAACTCATCATTCTCAAAAAACAAGTTGAGATCTACTACACAACCGGTCTGGCCGATGCCGAAATTGTACAGCGTGTTTTATCCAAATTAATAAGTATTAATGATGATGAGAAAAACACGAATAAAATTCCGGAAATCATCGAAAACCGATTGGTTCATATGCAAGTCGACAGAAAGCAAAATGTTGACGACTGTGTTGATGCTTTCTTATCTGGTTTAATTGTCGTCTTCATCGACGGCTGTGATTTTGCATTTGCGGTTGATACGAGATCTTATCCAGGCAGGCAGCCAATGGAGCCTGACAC
Source organism: Terribacillus sp. DMT04 (assembly GCF_019056395.1). Lineage (NCBI taxonomy): Bacteria > Bacillati > Bacillota > Bacilli > Caryophanales > Bacillaceae > Terribacillus > Terribacillus sp. DMT04. Next base: position 1,833,528 of record NZ_CP077639.1, on the reverse strand, counting down.
AGAGAAAGTTATTCGCGGACCGCGAGATGGGTATACAGAAAATATAATTATTAACACAGCATTGACGCGCAGAAGAATTCGCGATGAAAGATTGCGTCTGGAAATGATGCAAGTCGGAGAAAGATCCAAGTCAGACATTTGTATTGCCTATATTGAAGATGTTGCCGATCCGAATTTAGTCAAATTAATTAAAGAAGAACTGAAGGAAATAGAGATTGATGGAATTCCAATGGCGGACAAATCTGTGGAGGAATTTCTTGTTAAACAAGGAAATAAACCTTTTCCATTAGTCCGCTATACAGAAAGACCCGATATAAGTGCCATTCATTTATATGAAGGCCATGTTATTATTATCGTGGATACTTCTCCAAGTGTCATTATTACACCGACAACATACTTCCATCATTTGCAGCATGCAGAAGAATACCGAGAATCACCAGCGCCGGGATCCTTCATTCGCTGGATACGGCTTATTGGTATCTTTGCATCGTTATACTTATTGCCATTTTGGTATTTGGTTACAGTTCATCCAGAGCTCCTGCCAGCAACCATTGACTTTATTGGGCCAAATAAAGGCGGAGGGCATATTCCATTATTCCTCCAAATATTACTGGCCGATTTGGGGATAGAATTCCTCCGGCTGGCTGCTATTCATACGCCAACCCCGCTGTCTACCGCCATGGGTCTGATTGCAGCTGTGCTTATTGGTGAAATAGCCATCAATGTTGGTTTATTTACACCTGAGGTTATTCTTTATGTAGCTATATCGGCAGTTGGATCCTTTGTGACACCAAGTTTTGAACTCAGTGTATCAAATAAAATAACGCGCATTATCTTTTTATTTGCAACTGCCATCTTCGGAGTGCCTGGATTTGTTATCAGCATAACATTGATGATGCTGATACTTGTTGGTACAAAATCTTTGAATACACCTTATATGTGGCCGTTTATCCCATTCAATCTGAAAGGGTTCATACAAGTAATTTACCGGACGCCAACACCATTATCAAAAATTCGTCCAGGTATTACCAACCCACAGGATAAGAACAGAATGCCGAATTCTTAGTTGCTAGAAAAATAAGAATATGATAAGTTTACTCTATCTATTTTGTCAGTTTCGGGTAGTGTAGCTTGTGAAGCGATAAGCTCATCTTCTTCCTATGCGGAAAGATGAGCTTTCGTTGTTTGACTGCTTATCCGATAGTCCTGAGTTGGAGGTTATGGTTTTTATGCAGCATCCTTTTGTTATTAATGATCAGCATATTCTAGAGATTGGCGGTGTTGACGCCGTCACATTAGCAAAAAAATATGGTACTCCTTTATTCGTATATGATGTTGGTATTATAAGGGAAAACGCCAAGTCCTTCGTGAACGCATTTGAAACGTTAGGCGTCAAAGCGCAGGTTGCTTATGCGAGCAAGGCTTTTTCTTCCGTTGCAATGCTGCAAGTAGCCAAACAGGAAAAACTCAGTTTGGATGTTGTTTCCCGGGGTGAATTGCATACAGCGTTAAAAGCGGAGTTTCCTGCCGACAGGATTCATTTGCACGGCAATAATAAAAGCTATGAAGAAATCTCCATGGCGGTTGCCCATAATATTGGCTGTATTGTGGTGGATAACTTCCATGAGATAGCACTGCTGGACGCCGTATTGAAAGAACAAGGAAAGCAAATGGATGTTTTGCTTCGTGTTACACCTGGAATCGAAGCACATACACATGACTATATCCTAACCGGGAATGAAGATTCCAAATTTGGATTTGATATTGCGAACGGACAAGCTGAAGAAGCTTTCCGGTTAGTAAAAGATAGTGAAGTCATTCGAATGAAAGGGTTGCACTGCCATATCGGCTCGCAAATCTTTGAGACAGATGGTTTCCTAATGGCTGTCAGCAGATTATTTGAGCTCGTTAAATCGTGGCATCATACGTATAATTATGCACCAGAGGTCCTCAACGTCGGGGGCGGTTTTGGTATTCGTTATACAGAAAACGATGAGCCGCTGCCGTTGTCAGAATATATTCACGCTTTAGTGTCCCGAATTAAAACGGAAGCAGAAGCTGCTTCCATTGCAATGCCGGAGATTTGGATTGAACCAGGCAGATCCATTGTTGGTAATGCGGCGGTAACACTTTACACAATTGGCTCCGTGAAAGAAATCCCTGGTGTCCGTAAGTATGTTGCAGTGGATGGCGGTATGACTGATAATCTCCGTCCGGCTCTATATAAAGCGGTTTATGAAGCCAAACTAGCAAACCGAGCAGATGAAGAAGCGATTGAAACGGTGTCAATTGCCGGCAAATGCTGTGAATCTGGTGATATGCTGATTTGGGATATCGACTTGCCAAAAGCAGAAGCAGGTGATCTGCTGGCTGTGTTCAGTACCGGCGCATACGGTTATGCAATGGCGAACAATTATAATCGTTTTGGCAGACCTGCTGTTGTGTTTGTTGAAAATGGTGTAGATAAACTTGTAGTCAAAAGAGAAGAGGCCGAGGAATTAACAAGGCTGGACTTATCATACGAATAAAAAAATCCTGTATGCTCGTGAGCATACAGGATTTTCTTTTATTCTTCGTCGAAAACTTTTACAGTTTCCATAGTGTCGCCGTTCACCATGTTACGGGCAACATCAAGATTGGAAGTGACTTTACCGAAAACAGTATGAACACCGTTCAAATGCGGCTGCGGCTCATGCACGATGAAGAACTGGCTGGAACCAGTATCTTTACCAGCGTGCGCCATAGATAGACTGCCAGCTTCGTGTTTATGCGGGTTTCCTTCTGTCTCACACTTGATTGTTTCACCGCTGCCGCCAGCACCTGTTCCTGTTGGGTCGCCGCCTTGGCTTACGAAACCTGGGATAACACGGTGGAATGTTACGCCATTATAGAAACCGGAGTTTGCGAGCTTTTCGAAGTTCGCTACAGTGTTTGGTGCTTCCTCCGGATAAAGTTCAAATTCGATCTTATCGCCGTCCAGCATTAAGATATAACCTTTTTTCGCCATTTTGCTTGTCCTCCTAAAATTGAAGTGAGTATGTACTCCTTGATGATTCTACCACATTATATAGCTATCTCGCCAGATTCTGCTTGCATCACTTGCATGATGACGTGCGCTGCTGGGGAAACTATGCACGAATTACCTGTATTGGAACAGAAAAAAGCGTAAAAAATGGCACTGAATGAAGTGTAAAGTTGACAAAAAACGTAGATAGGTTTTAAATAAGACTACGTACGACAGGAGTGGAATACAGTTGCAGGATAGTGACAAACAAGAGAAGAAACTTTTTTGGGTCATGATGGGAGCGAGCTTTCTCTTTCTTCTGTCGATGCTCAGAAGGTTATTTTCTTAATGAGGGGTTATTATGCTAATACGATACAAGAAGTCAATGGAAAAAATCGCAATGGGACTATTATCATTCATGCCCGATGTAAAACAAGTAAAGAAATTGCAGCAGTTAATCCAGGAATATAACAATAATCCAGATTGGCATTTATTTCTTTGGAAGGACGAAGATGATATTCTTGGATCGGTTGGTGTAGCGATTGAAGGAGAGCGTGCAATCGTGCAGCATATTTCGGTTGATCCATCTCATCGCGGTAACGGTATCGGCAGGCAGATTGTGTGCGAGGTACGGAATATGTATGCGCCGATGCATTATGTGACTGCGACAGATGAAACAAAAGATTTCCTTGAGAAATGCGGAACAGAAGCTTAAAATAAAAACCAGCCTCCTAGAAGGCTGGTTTTCTTTGTGCTTATCGGCTTATAGCCAAGCTGCACCTACGATGATTAGAAGAATGAAAAGCACAACGATTAAAGCAAATCCTCCGCCGTAGTTACCCATAGTGGAATTCCTCCCTTGTGAAATGTGACAGATAAATGCTGAACTGCTGAACATTTATCTTACGGTATAAGGTATGTAGGAATCGAAGCCGTGGTATGGGCGGTGATGAACTTTTTTCGGGAGGAGGAGATTTTATGCAAGGATACAGCGTAAAGCTGGACGGTTTCGAGGGCCCGCTCGATTTGCTCCTGCATTTGATCAATCAATACGAAATCGACATTTATGATATTCCGGTGGCGGTTATCACCGAGCAATATATGCATTATATACATACCATGCAGCAATTAGAGCTGAATATCGCAAGTGAGTATCTGGTAATGGCTGCCACGCTGCTCGCGATGAAGAGCCAGCTGCTGCTGCCAAATCAAGCAGCTCTCGAGGATGAACTGGCAGCAGATGAGGAAGATCCGCGTGATGAGTTAATGCATCGGTTAATTGAATACCGAAAATATAAAGAAGCGGCTGCTGACTTAAAAGACAAAGAAATGTCTGCTGATAAACTTTATACAAGACCGCCAGCACCGCTGCCGGATAAACCAGAATTAAAGCCGCTCGAGCCAGGAGAGGTTACGGTTTATGATATGGTAGCAGCACTTGAACGTGTTTTCCGCAGAAAAGCATGGACAAAACCGCTGGATACGAAAGTACAGCGCGCAGAGATAGCCTTGGAAGATCGAATGGGGGAAGTGCTGGAAGCTGTAAAACTTCGCAAGCAAGGCGTTGGTTTCTTTGAATTGTTTCCCGAAAGGACGAAGCAGCATATCGTTGTTACGTTCATGGCTATATTGGAATTAATGAAAAAGAAACAGATTGTTTGCAAGCAAGAACAGCATTTTGAAGAGTTAACTGTATTTGAAATGGGGATCTATGATGGAAGTACCGTATAACAGTATATTAGAAGGGCTGCTCTTTGCAGCTGGAGATGAAGGACTAACAAAAAAGCAGCTGATGCACGCGTTAGAGCTCGGAGAAGAAGAAATAAACGCAGAACTCGCTGCTTTGAGAGAGGCATACGCTTCTCCGGATAGAGGACTTTCCATTATGGAGCTAAAAGGCTCCTATCACATGACTACGAAGGCAGAGCATGCCGCTTATCATAGAAGACTGCTAGATTCGCCGCAAAACAGCAAGCTATCACAAGCAGCGTTAGAGACACTTGCTATTATTGCTTATAAACAGCCGCTTACGCGTATAGAGGTGGAAGAAGTGCGCGGCGTCAAAAGTGAGAGACCAATTCAGACATTGGCAGCAAGAGGCTTCATTGAAGAAAATGGACGTAAAGATGGGATCGGCCGGCCGATTCTTTATGTTACGACGCTAGCCTTTCTCGCTTATTTTGGCTTGCATTCATTGGATGATTTACCGCCCTTACCAGAAGGTACCGAAGATCCTGAAGGTGCTGCGGATTTGTTCTTTGAAGATTTTCCTGCTGATCCAGAATGACAAGCTGCTTTCACCCGGGCGTATGCATACGTTGAGGTGAGGTGAGTAATGTTGAGTATGAGAGCGTATTTGGAAGAGTTATTACAGTGGAGTAAGCAGATGGAGCATCATGCTGGTGATGTGTTGTGGCGTGCCGATGTAAAAGATTTGCAGAAGCATTTGGAAAGCAAGTTGGCAGCAGGTGAGACAATTCAGCAGCAAACAGCTGTGCATTTTCGTCAGGCTGCGGAAAAGATTGCTGACAGAGCGGAACATACAAACCGCCAACATAGTGTCCGCTGGGGGCAGCATCGTCTGCCGCCGCTTCCTTACCGATTTGATGCTTTAGAGCCATACATCAGTAAGGAAATTATGGAACTGCATTATACGAAGCATCATCAATCTTATGTCGATGGTTTGAATAAGGCCGAAGAAATGCTGTATGTGAACCGAGATGATAAATCAAGCTCCGATTACAAGCATTACTTGCGAGAACAATCTTTCCATGGTTCTGGACATTTCCTGCACACAATCTTCTGGTATAATATGTCGCCTAATGGAGGCGGAGAGCCATCCGGTCAGCTGGCGCAGCAAATCAGGAAGGATTTTGGTTCTTTCCGTCGTTTTCAAGAGATGTTCTCGAAAGCGGCAGATAGTGTCGAAGGCGTGGGCTGGACAATACTTGTTTGGGAGCCTAGATCTCATCATCTTGCTATTCAAACGCTGGAGAAGCATCAGTTCTTCGGTCTCCTCGATACGATTCCTCTTCTCGTATTGGATATGTGGGAGCATGCGTATTACCTGCAATACAAGACGAACAAAAAACAATACGTAGAAAATTGGTGGAAGGTTGTAAACTGGGCGAACGCAGCTCAGCGCTTCGAAACTGCCAAGCAAGTAAAATGGGCACCATTTTAATAGAAAACCTCTTCTCATGCAGAAGGGGTTTTTTCACTTGTTCATAAGCTTGTCTCTCTTGCATACAATGATGGTAGATGATTAAGGGAGGTTCGTAACATGTTCAAGCGCATGCTCGTTATATTGATTGCCTTATCACTTTGCGCCGGGCTTCTGCCCGGACAAGCAGCAGCAAAACCAGGCGTAGCTGCCGATTCGGCAATCTTAATGGAGCTTTCTACAGGCAGAGTGCTATACGAGAAGAATGCAGCCGATCCAAAGCGGATTGCCAGTATTACAAAGATTATGACAGCAATTATTGCCATTGAATCAGGCAAGATGGATGAAACGGTGACAGTTAGTAAAAATGCCATCTATACAGAAGGCTCCTCTATTTACCTGAAGGAAGGCGAGGAAATTCCGCTAGCTGATTTGGTGTACGGTCTTATGCTTCGTTCTGGGAATGATGCGGCTGTGGCCATTGCCGAACATGTGGGAGGCAGTGAAGAAGGGTTTACACACTTGATGAACGAAAAGGCAGCATGGCTCGGCATGCAAGATTCCCATTTTGATAATCCGCATGGTCTTGATACAGAATCGCACCACAGCTCGGCGTATGACATGGCGTTATTGACAAGATATGCGATGAAAAACGATACTTTCCGAAAAGTCAGCAGTACGAAAACGTATAAGGCAGATTCTAAGCGATATGCTTGGGGAAATAAAAATAAGATGCTGACACGATATTATGAACACTCTACTGGCGGTAAAACAGGTTATACAAAAAAAGCAGGCAGGACACTTGTCAGCACCGCAGAAAAAGACGGGATGGAGCTAGTTGTCGTTACAATCAATGATCCGGATGACTGGCGGGATCATAAGAACTTATTTGAATGGGGATTTGATGAATTTCGACTGACCAAGCTAAAGCAGCCGGAGACAGGTACCTCCATTATTTATCCGCTGACAGACAAGGAGAAGAAAGCAGCCCACAGCGTTACTTACATGCTGAAGCAGCAAGAGCATCAACAGCAAATCGGGACAGATGTTTATTATTTGGATAAAACGAGAATTGGTTCGGTGCCTATATATACCACACCGGAGGAACCGACATTAGCTGGTACGGTAAAACAAGTGTTTGATGAAGTGGCGGGTGTCCGTCTATGGTGAACTATATCTGGGCAATAATGGCAATAGGCGGTATTATATATGCCATGTTTACCGGTACGATGGATCAAGTGAACAAAGCAATCTTTAAAAGTGCGGATGATGCGGTTGTTTTGGCTATCAGTCTTATTAGTGTAATGGTATTTTGGCTTGGTATTACAAAGATTGCAGAAGCTGCAGGACTTTTACATGCACTGGTTCGACTAGCTAAACCATTCATTTCCAGATTGTTTCCTGACATACCAAAGGACCATCCAGCAATGGGATATATCTTGTCCAATTTGACAGCCAACTTCTTTGGATTAGGCAACGCGGCGACACCGATGGGGATCAAAGCGATGGAGGAAATGAAAAAACTCAGCAACAGTCCAAAAGCAAGCCGATCGATGATTACTTTTCTGGCAGTGAACACATCCAGTTTAACACTTATCCCGACGACAGTACTTGCTGTGCGAATGAAATATGAATCTAATTCGCCGACCGAGATAGTCAGTGCGACGCTGCTAGCATCCATTCTTTCTTTCATCGGCGCTATTCTGATCGATCGGCTCTTTTATGAGATTCGAAGACGGAAGGAGCGTCGCGTATGAGCCTGCTTGCAACAGCCAGCTTGTGGATTATTCCATGTTTAATTCTAGTGGTGCTAGCTATTGCTACCGCTAAACGATTGCCAACATATGAATTGTTTGTCGATGGCGGGAAAGAAGGTATTAGCTTAGCCATCTCAATTTTACCTTTTTTACTCGGCATGCTCGTCTCCATTTCGATTCTGCGGGCGTCAGGTGCACTCGATGCCTTAATTGGCCTCATAACGCCGGTACTAAGCATACTCGGTATGCCAGCTGATATTGTTCCATTAGCACTTGTGCGGCCAATTAGCGGGACAGCCGCACTGGGTATGACAACAGAACTAATCGCTACGCATGGTCCGGACTCATTTATCGGCAGACTGGCATCTGTTTTGCAAGGCAGCACGGACACGACCTTTTACGTGCTGACCGTCTATTTCGGAGCAGTAGGGATCCGCAAGATGGGGGATGCATTAAAAGTTGGACTGTTAGCGGATGTTATTGGTATAATGGCTTCAATCATTGTAGTTACGATTATATTCGGAGCATGAGAAGCGTTGACAATCGTTAACGCTCTTTCTTTGTTCTTTTAAAAAAAGTGAGGATTAATAAATGGATAAACAAGCAGAACGCCTGCAGAAAGTGATTGCCCATAGCGGTGTTACATCAAGAAGAAAAGCCGAGACGATGATCTTGGAAGGCAAAGTAAAAGTAAACGGTAAAGTCGTAAAGGAACTTGGCATTAAAGTTACATCAAACGATTCAGTCGAAGTGAATGGGATACCGCTTGAAAAAGAGAAGTCAGTTTATTATATGCTGTACAAGCCTCGCGGTGTTATCTCCAGTGTGCAAGATGAAAAAGACCGCAGAGTAGTGCTTGATTTAATGCCGGAAGTAACCGAACGAGTATATCCAATCGGGCGGCTTGATTATGATACTTCTGGTTTGCTGCTGCTGACGAATGATGGCGAATTCGCCAATATGCTCATGCATCCAAGTCAGAAGATTGATAAAGTCTATGTAGCGAAGGTAAAAGGAATACCAAGTCCGGAAGAGTTGAAACAGCTAAAGCGCGGCGTCATGATTGATGGACATAAATGTAAAGCAGTTTATACCAAACTAATGAGTGCAGACAGAAAGAAAAATACCAGTCTTGTGCAAATCATTTTGCATGAAGGGCGTAATCGCCAAGTAAGAAAAATGATGGAAAGCATCCAATATCCTGTTCAAAAACTCAAACGGGAACGTTTCGGATTTTTAACACTTGAAGGATTGCAGCCTGGAGCTCACCGCAAGCTGACACCAGAGGAAGTACATCGCATAAAGAAGGAATACAAAGAAAAGTAAAAAAGTTGTCAAATATGCCAGCAGAACAACATGCTATACTTGGCAAGAGGTGAGTACACATGGATTCCTTGAAAAAACGGCGCTTTCTCATTCGATTGTTTGTGCTTGCTGTCCTGGCATGTGTGCTGCTTACAGCTGGCTGGAAGCTGCTGAATGATGAGAAGACGCACAAGCTTGAGGCGGGCGAGAAGGCACCAGACTTTGTACTGGAGAATATCCAGACAGGCGAGGAATTCAAGCTGTCTGACCTGAAAGGGAAAGGTGTACTCGTAAACTTCTGGGCAACCTATTGCGAGCCATGTAAACAGGAAATGCCTGTATTTGAAAAAGCAGCTTCTACATATGAAAAACAAGACATTATTTTTGCAGCAATCAGTGCTGATCAAAGCAGCCTCGTTATCAATCGGTTTCGTGATCGTTATGCTCTCTCGTTTCCGTTATTGAAAGATAACGGAAACCAGGTAATGGATGCATACGGTGTTGATGCGCTGCCGGCTACGTTTTTTATTCGAGCCGATGGAACGATAAGCAGGACAGTTTACGGACCGCTGCAGACAAAAAGGCTTGAGACGTATTTGGATGAGATTGTGCCTTGAGAAAAGAGGCGAGTACGATGCAGCAATGCCCCGTTTGCAAAAAGGAAAAGCGACAGTCTGAGGAGTGCTGCAGTCCATGCGAATTGCAGCAAAAGAACTGGGATATGCGATATGATGGCGCTATCCGCCGATCACAGCAGCATAAGCGAACAGTTATTGATACCATATGGCGATTCTTCTCTTCCGTACGAAACGGTATGTGTATACTGATTGTCACTTTGCTTGCAACGGCGCTGGGAACAATTCTGCCGCAGCGGGCTTATATACCTCCGGGCAGTATACCTAAGGAATTTTATGCATCACAATATGGGTTGTTCGGCCGGTTATACCATTACTTTGGCTTTGATATGCTTTATAGTTCCTGGTGGTATATGACGTTGCTTGGCTTGCTTGGTGCAAGTATTCTAATTGCAAGTATTGATCGTTTTTTCCCGTTATATCATGCGTTGAAAAACCAGCCTATCAAACGTCGTGTATCTTTTCTCAGACATCAAAGTTATATCCGGGAGTTAGACGTCCAAGCCCCTGCGGTTTTGGTGAAGATAATGAAAGACAAGCGATATCGTGTTCGGCAGGATGGGGAAGACATTCTGGCGGAGAAAAATCGGTTTGCCAGATGGGGTCCGTATGTCAACCATATTGGCTTGCTGCTCATTTTAACTGCTGCATTTTTAAGGCTGTTTCCGTTTTTTTATCAAGATTCTTTTTTATGGATACGAGACGGAGAGACAGCTGTTGTACCGAATACCAATCAGTCATTATTTATCAAAAACGAGCGTTTTATTGTGGATACATATAATGCAGATGATCCGAAATTCAGTGAGGCGATCAAACTGGAAGGAAGAACGATTCCGAAGAGCTTTACTACAAATATAAGCATCTTCCAAACGGAGAAACATGTCGCAGGTGAAGTGGCTGACCTTGATTTACTGTCGCAGACCCAAGTTGGTGTCAATCATCCTGTGAAAGCAGCTGGGTATACGATTTACCAGTCTGGTTATCAGTTAAATGAGTTCAGCAGCCTCACATTTCGTGCCGTCAACGAAGCTGGACAAGCTGCAGATATAACAATAGATACACAAAATCCCGATACAGAATATCAGCTTGAAAATGGCCTGCGTGCTGTGCTGGTTGATTATTATCCGGATTACCAGCTGGACGAAGATAACGTGATAACAGTGTCTAAATTCCCGCGAAACCCTGCGTTTGTGCTGGAGATAACCGATGGCCAACATGCGGAAAGCGTATTTGCATCGGTGGATGAGGTTGTCTCTGAAACAGGCTCTAACCGCTACAATCTTTCTGCTGTGGATTACGAGACACATCATGTGACCGGATTATCGGTCAAGCGCGACTGGACGCTGCCGGTATTCTTGCTTGGCGGCATCATCTTTATGATTGGGCTTATACAAGGGCTGTATTGGCAGCACCGGAGATTATGGCTTCATAAACAGCAAGATGGGACGTATCTGCTTGCTGGTCATACCAATAAGCATACTTCCTCCTTCGAAAAAGAAGCAGATAGGATGTTAGATAACTATCGAAAAGGAGGGAGGTCCTAATGGAAAAACTGCATCTTTTAAGCGGCTATTTGCTGGAAGCAGCTTTTATTAGCTATTTAGCTGGTGTTATTCTTTTCGCATGGGCCGCTGCGAGACGTAAGCAACGCATGCTATGGAAGCTTGCCTGGGGAATAACGGCGCTTGGCTGGCTCGCCCAACTCGGCTTTTTTATTTTGCGGTGGATGTACAGCGGACATGCGCCTGTAAGCAATTTGTTTGAATTTATGACCTTTTTTGGCATGATGATGGTTTTAGTTCTGCTTATTGTTTATCGGTTTTATCCTTACCCGCTGTTCGCTTTATTTGCACTCATTATTGCAATGTTGATTATTGGATGTGCTGCCATGTTTCCGCAAGAGGTAGCGCCGCTCGTTCCGTCTCTGCAAAGTCATTGGCTGTACATCCATGTCACAACCGCGGCGCTTGGGGAAGCAGTGCTATCAATCAGCTTTTTTGCTGGTTTTCTTTATATCCTGCATGAAACAGATCAAACAAAACAGCATAAAAGCGTATGGGCAATTGAAGGGTTGTTTCTTGTTCTTCTTTCCGTTATCGGTTATATGGTGCTGGCGTTTTTATTCCGGATAAGTGGTTATACAGCTGCGGTAATGACAGCTAGCGAAACTGTCATGTATCAGCTGCCACCGCTAATTGTTCCACATGATACTGTCACATCGGTGTTACCGGTGCAAATCAGCGCAGCAGCGTGGATGCGCGGAGAAAATGCAGCGCAGCAGCTGAATACAATTATCATCTCTGTCATTGCTGGTATTTTTCTTTATAGCATTATTTCTGCAATCTTTAGAAAAAGGATCGGGGCAGTTCTCCAGCCAATCGTACAGAAACTGCCAAAAGAAGCACTGGATGACATCGGATACCGGGCGGTCGCTATCGGATTTCCGATTTTCACACTTGGCGCACTCATCTTTGCAATGATATGGGCGCAGCAGGCATGGGATCGTTTCTGGGGGTGGGATCCAAAAGAAGTATGGGCATTGGTTACTTGGCTGTTTTATGCCGCTTTCCTGCATATACGAATGCTGAAAGACTGGCAGGGAATTCGATCTGCTTGGCTGCTTGTAATCGGATTTTGTATTATTATGTTCAATTTACTGGCCGTAAATTTGCTTATCGTAGGCCTGCATGCTTATGCTTAACATAACAAGAGAAAAGGGGAAGGATCATGGAATCAGAAGCACATATTCTAGTAGTAGACGACGAAGAAAGAATCCGCAGACTGGTACGTATGTACTTGGAGAAAGAAGGCTATACGCTTGATGAAGCAGCGGATGGAGAGCAAGGCCTCCAGATGGCGACGGAAACCGATTATGATGTTATCCTGCTCGATGTTATGATGCCTGGCAAAGATGGCATTGAAGTTTGTCAGGAGATTCGTAAAGAAAAAGGCACACCGATTATTATGCTGACAGCAAAAGGCGAAGAAGCAGACCGTGTAGAAGGTTTTGAAGTTGGTGCCGATGATTATATCGTAAAACCATTCAGTCCGCGGGAAGTTGTGCTGCGAGTTAAAGCATTGCTGCGAAGGTCTTCGACAACAAAATACTTGCATACCGATGCGACAGCGAAGGATTTGCTTGTTTTTGCCCATTTGACTATCGATAAGGATGCGCACCGCGTAACAGCGGATAACCAAGAAGTGACGTTGACACCAAAAGAATACGAGCTGCTGCATTTCTTGGCATCTACACCTGACAAAGTTTATGGGCGGGAAGATTTATTGAAACAAGTTTGGAAGTATGAATTCTTCGGAGACTTGCGAACTGTTGACACACATGTGAAAAGACTCCGAGAGAAGCTGAGTAAAGTATCAGAAGACGCAGCTAGTATGATTGTGACTGTATGGGGTGTCGGATACAAATTCGAAGCGGATAAAAGCTAATGCTCTGGGGAAGTGTTGTCAACAAGCTTTGGCTGACCATTCTTCTGCTCGTCTCGGTTGTTCTTGGCTTGCTGACCTTTTTGCTGCTTGAGTTTTTTGGTAATTTTCATATTGAAGAAGCAGAAGAAAGACTTATGCAGACTGCAGCGAAAGTATCTATTTTACTTGAGGAGATAGATAACCAGGGAACGGTCTTTGATACGGCCAATCGCGTACAGGATCCCAACTCCCGGATTGCAATCTTACAAGGAGATACATTCTGGCTGTCAGATCCTGCTAAACAGTCGGACGCTCTGCCCAGCGTGAACAAAGATTGGTTTTTAGAAGATGCTGAACTAAGCAAGGCAGTTACGGACAGAAAAGAAGTGTCAAAACAGCTTGTTCTTCCTGATACAGATGTAAGTGTCCTTGCTGTAGGCACGCCGCTTGAAGATGGCGATGGTGCTGTTTATGTATACCAATCGTTATCTGTCGTAAAGGAAACGGGCAATCAGACGACGCAAATCATTTTGCTTGGTGCTGGAATCGCGTTTGTTTTAACAACTGTGTTTGCTTTTTTCTTATCTTCCAGAATTACAAAACCGCTTATTAAGATGCAGGACGCAGCAATTAACGTTGCTCGCGGTCAGTTCGGGACAACCGTACCAGTTGTCACACATGATGAAATTGGGATGCTGGCTACTGCTTTTAACAAGATGGGAAGACAATTGGAATTTAATATCAATGCACTCAGTCAGGAAAAAGAGCATCTAAGCAGAGTGGTGAATGCCATGGTTGATGGCGTTGTGATGATCAATCGTCAAGGTGAACTCACGGTAACAAATCCCCCTGCAGAAGCTTTCATTCATGACTGGCAGTTTGAAAATGGAGAAACCTTCCACGAAGTGCCAGGTGTTTGGCTCGAGATCATGGAAAGTGTGGTTACGACTGCATCGGAAGTGACGCGGGAATTAACGATACAAGGAAGAGAATGGGTTATTATCGCCACCCCGCTTTATGACGAAGCTGCGATACGCGGTGCGGTAGCAGTTGTACGTGATATGACCCAAGAACGTCGCTTAAATAAACTTCGAGAAGATTTTATAACGAACGTTACGCATGAACTTCGTACGCCAATTTCCTTGCTCCAAGGGTACAGTGAAGCAATCATAGATGATATCGCTGATACGGTTGAAGCAAAAAATGAACTTGCTCAAATTATCCATGATGAATCCCTGCGGATTGGCCGTCTTGTTAACCAGCTGCTCGATTTGGCCAGAATGGAAGCAGGAGACACACACCTGGTCACTGAGGATGTTGACATTAACCCATTCTTAGAACGGATTGTTCGTAAGTTTCAAGGGTTGGCTGATGATAGACAAATTAAGCTTGGCTTAGTGAATGCGGTAGATAAACAGACATATCAATTTGCGCCTGATTCTTTAGAGCAAGTGCTGACCAATTTAATTGATAATGCGATTACGCACACAGAAAATGCTGGTTCGGTTCAAGTGACAGTTTCCGATGATAGTGAACAGCTTGTTATAACGGTGAAGGATTCCGGAACCGGAATTCCAGAAGAAGATCTGCCGTTCGTTTTCGAACGTTTTTATAAAGCTGACAAATCCAGAACACGAAAAACAGGCAAAACAGGAAATGGCCTGGGACTTGCTATCGCGAAAAATATCGTGCAGGCGCACAGCGGAACGATTAAAGTGACTAGCAGACTTCATGAAGGTACAACCTTTATTATTCGCCTGCCGCAGCATACAAAAAAGATATAATATGATAAAATAAGCTCGATTCAAAGCATGTACGGTGTCGAAAAGACTTGATAGGGAATACGGTGAAAATCCGTGACTGTCCTCGCAGCTGTGATTACCAGCGAAAAGAACATAACCACTGTCCGATGGATGGGAAGGGTTCTTAGTAGAAGAAGGTATCAGTCAGCAGACCTGCCTGTATGCTTCTGTTTCACCGCTTCGGGGACTGAGCGGCTGAAGCGACAGCTTCTGATGCTCTTTCCTTTACTAAAAGGGAGGATTTTTTTATGAAGAAAGTACTACATATGCTGAGTGCACTGCTTTTGGCAGCAGGTATACTCGCAGGCTGCGGGACAACAGAAGAGTCGCAGCAGAATAATCAGCAGGCTGAGCAGCAAAACGAACTGCAAGCCACCATCACCTTAACCGAAGATGGACAAGAGATTAGCTCGGAGGAAGTAACTTTTGAAGAAGGCGCTAATCTGATGGATGTCATGAAAGAGAATTTCGAATTAGAAGAAGAAGGCGGTATGATTACGTCTATTGAAGGCCACAGTCAAGATGAAGCTGCGAATAAATGGTGGCTCTTCACTGTTAACGGTGAAATGGCTCCTGTTGGTGCGGCAGACACAGAACTTTTAGATGAAGATGAAGTAGCCTTCAATCTGCAAAAAGCTTCTTAATGTTTGCAACTCGTAAGCTGACACTGTTGGCCATGCTGACAGCACTTGCTGCGACAGGCAGGATATATGCGAATGTATTGTTCCCGTTTCTGCCTAATATGCAGCCGATGACGAGTGTCGTCATTATTTGTTCCCTTTTGTTAGGTCCGGCTGCGGGTGTAATTATTGCCGTGTTGTCTACCTTATTATCCAACATGATATTGGGAATGGGATTATGGACATTATGGCAAATGATTGCTTGGGGACTCATTGGGCTTTTATTCGGTTTAATCGGGTTGCTATGGAGAAATCCGCATCTGCTTGTTATGACAGCAGCAAGCGTACTGACGGGCTATATGTATGGACTGCTCATATCACTGCCGAACTTGTTTATTATGGAGCATTTTCTTGCTTATTATGTGGCAGGGTTAAGCTTTGACACGATGCACGCCATTGGTAATGGCATTTTCTTTTTTATTTTGTATCCTGTCCTGCGCAAGTTATTCGACAAGTGGATACCTGACCATAGGAAAAGAACCACTTCCTCTTAACAAGGAAGTGGTTCTTATATATGTGTTAATGCTTCTTTTCCGATAACTAAATCACTCAGCTTAATAGATTCTGTAGGACAAGAGTCATGCGCATCTGCTACATCTTCCTGCAAATCCTCCGGCACAGCAAAAGTACCAGTATTGCGATCAAGCAGGACAAATGCCAGTCCTTCATCATCGTAATCGTACACATCGGGCGCAACAGCTCCGCATGTTCCGCAGGCAATACACGTATCCTGGTCCACATATGTATACATTACCATCGGAGATTTCCCCCTTCCGCTTCCAACAAAGCTATCACATGCTTTATACTAAGTGTAGCGCGTAAGGAATCGGAATACAAGTTTAGAAAGGTTGATCCTCATGCTCCTGGCTTCCATCATACTTCAAGCAGTCCAGCCTATCCGCAACGAACGGAGTACAGCCTCCATTTACCATCTCCTCCAAGGCAAACGCTCAGCCCAAACACTTCAAGATGCCCACATGTATGGTCTGACAAATTTGTTTGGTATTTATCCGAAGCTGTCTCGGGAATTGTTTGACCAATTGGCAGAGGACTTACTGGAGAATAAAATAGAGATGACGAAAACACCAATTCCATATTTTGACGGAATGGCGTATCAATCGCAAACCGACATCTTTTTGTATCGGCTGCTTTTGCTTCTCCAAATGCTGTCTAATTCAGCAAACGGAGAAAAGCGTTATATTCCTGTAACCGACCAAGCGCAAGTGCAATATTGGGTCAAGCAGTTATATCGACAGAATCAGCCCGAGCTAACGAATTGGCGAAGCAGCTTATATGAAGAGCTGTACGGCTTGCTTGAAAAATTGCCAGAAATGCAGGCAGGGTTATTCGTCGACCGAATAAGCGGCTATCAGCATATCGGCTTAACAGCAGCGCAGCTAGCAGCGAAATATAAGTTACATGAAATAGATGTGCCGCTATATCAAACATCTACGGTTCATTACTTCCTAAATCAAGTGAGAGCAAACAAATCGCTGTTTCCGTATCTTGGAACGCTGATTGAACAGCCAAAACAACAATCCAACACGATTACATCTACTGCACATAAAACGAGGATGATGCTCGAACGCGGTTTAACACTGGATCAAATAGCAGCTGCCAGAAAATTAACGGAAAACACGATTAAAGATCATATTGTAGAGTTAACCTGGCTGGAAGGCAGAAGGCTGGCGAGCAGATTCATTAGCGAGAAAGATGCAGCTGTTATTATGGATTGTGCAGAAAAGACTGGCACAAATAAACTGAAACAGATTCATGCTGCACTCAACGGAAAGTATGACTATTTCCAAATCAGAATGGCACTTGCGCTGCGGAATAAACAGGAGGTGCAGACGTGAAGACAGACTTGCAGCAAGCACTAAAGAAATATTATGGTTATGATCAATTCCGGACTGGCCAATTGGAGATACTAGAAAGTGTGATGCAGAATCGCCATACACTTGGCGTATTACCAACTGGCACCGGCAAATCTGTTTGCTATCAGCTGCCAGCTTTCATGCGGAACGGACAAGTCATTGTCGTCTCGCCTTTACTTTCTCTGATGGAAGATCAAGTGAAACAGCTGCGAGCAAAAGGATTCAAGCGAGTCGCAGCATTGAACAGCTTTCTTAACTATGAAGATAAGCAGCAAGTGACGCGCAATCTAGCTTCTTATGACCTTCTTTATGTATCACCAGAAATGCTTCAAAATGATTACCTGATCAGCCGCTTGATGCAGCTGGAGATTCAATTGTTTGTCGTCGATGAAGCACACTGTATTTCCCAGTGGGGAAAAGAATTCCGCACCGATTATTTACGCTTGGCAGAGGTGATTCGAACACTTGGAAACCCGCCTGTTCTGGCGTTGACTGGAACAGCTACGCCAGAAGTACAGACCGATATTCAGCACCTTTTGGGAGATTTGGAGATGGAGAAACATATTTACCCAATGGATAGACAGAATATCGCTTATTTTGTTCAAGAAGTACAAGATCAGCAAGAGAAGAATGAAACGATGCTCGCTTTGCTTAGGAAAATGCAGGCTCCGACAATCATCTATTTTTCCAGCCGTAACATGGCGGAAAGTGTTGCGGCGCTGATCCGAATAAATATGCCGGATATGGCATGCGCCTATTACCATGGCGGAATGGAGAATGAAGACCGAATTCTCATTCAGCAGCAGTTCCTTGCTGGTCAGCTTCAGATCATCTGCTGTACAAGTGCTTTTGGAATGGGTGTAGACAAAGAAGATGTGCGTTTGATCATTCATTATCATCTGCCAAATGACAAGGAATCTTTCATTCAAGAAGTAGGCAGAGCTGGCCGAGATGGCGAGGAAAGTGTTAGTGTTGTCCTGTACAGCCCTGGAGATTGGCAAATTCCTGTACATCTTATTGAACAAGATTTGCCTGAACAGTCTTCCATCCAGCAGCTGATGCGAAATCTGTACCAGCGGGTAAAAGCAGGGATGACCGATTTGCCTGCTTACGAGTTAATTGTGCAGCATAACCCGATTGGCGAAACGCAATGGCGATTTTTACTATATCAGATGGAAAAACATGATATAGTAAAGGGAAATCAACTGCAGTATAACGCACAAATCTGGAAGGATTTTCTCGAGCAAATAGAGAAACTTGTTGGTGACCGAAAAAAATATAAATTGGTGCAGCTGCAGCGTATGAAAGAATGGATTTACACAGATACATGCAGACGCCAAATATTATTTGCTCACTTCCAGCGCACTGTACGTCCAGCAAGCGGACGCTGCTGCGATAATTGCGGAGATACCCTTCATGACTGGGAAACACTACCTGTGAACGTGCAGCAAGTTACAGCAGGCTGGCGGGAGCAGCTCCGTTTCCTTTTACAGCAATGAAAACGGATAATGGAAGGAAGGACACTTCAATGGCAAAGACAGAAGAGAAGGACCTCGATCTCGAAGAATTAGTGGCGTCCGTGACCCAGTCAGCGGATGAGGAACAAACAGCTGAACAAGATGAAGTATCTGCTTTGCAAGAGGAAGCACAGTCAGAAGGCCGGCGTATTGATGTGTTAAATCTGCCGCCGCGCCGGACAGTCCATGATGGAGCTCGGACAGGCTTTCGTTTGCGCTGGAATGGCACTCTTGTGAGGTTTATCCTCTTGACAATCATCGTGTTGGCCGGAATCTCGTATATTATGCTGTATACGGATGTCCCGTCGCTGTTTCCAGACTTGTTTTAGTCCGTTTTCAGTTTGTACAACAAGGGTATTTTTAGCACAAAGATTAATATACTAACTATACGTACAAAGCTAACTTATTGAATAGGAAAATCAACTAAAAATTGGACGCATCTCTAGGGATGTGCCGCGTACAAAACATAAGGCGAATCATATGCTATCTATATCTAGAATGGCATCCAAGGGGGAAAAGTGATGAAGTTAGAGCGCGTATCATTAAATCAATTCAAGATCTTTCTTACTTTCGACGATTTAATCGAGAGAGGCTTGACAAAAGAAGATCTCTGGCATGATCTTCCTGGCGTTCATCAGCTTTTTCACGATATGATGTTTGAGGCAAGTGATGAATTGGGCTTTGAATTGGAAGGCACACTTCTTGTTCAAGTTCATATTCTGCAAGCACAAGGGATGCAAATTATTGTTACCCAGTATCCCCAGACAGAAGACTTTGAAGAAGAAGAGGATTATATCGAAATGAAAGTGACATTGGACGAGAGCAGAGAGCTTATCTTTTCCTTCACTGATTTTGAAGATATTATCAGCGTTTCCCATCAATTACAGCAGGTGGGTATTGAAGACGCTGCCGTCTATTTTATGAATGATTTATATTATATGGAGATTCAGACGCTGCTGCATGCGGAACAGCGGGAAAATTTAATTGCAGTAATGTCCGAGTTTGCCAACCCTAGCATCGTAACGTCGGTGCGGCTCAATGAATATGGCAAGAAAATTTTTGAAGAAGATGCAGTACGGCAGATTTGCTCGTACTTCGCTTAAGCTATAGAAGGTACCGGTCTATGAGGTGCCCCTTAAAGTTAGCGTGACGCTGGCTTTGGGGTGCAGCTTCCTATTACCGGTATCTTTTTAATTTTATCTAATTCTATTTGTTCTCATTATCCATCTGTCTGCTTTTTTGATAGAATGGATAGGGAATAGAAAGATGAAATTTTTTAATAAAGATGGGGAAACTTTTAGGAGGTAAAGAACAGTGGCCGACAAAGCTGCGGAATCCACCAACAACAAGCATAAGGAAGTATTACAATCGACACAAAGAGTCGTACAATCGGCTTTGCAGAAACTCGGGTATCCTGATGAAGTCTTTGAATTATTGAAAGAACCGATTCGAATGATGACAGTCCGTATTCCAGTTAGAATGGACGATGGAAGTACCAAGATATTCACTGGATATCGGTCGCAGCATAATGACGCTGTTGGGCCGACCAAGGGAGGCGTACGATTTCATCCAGAAGTAAGCGAGAGTGAAGTAAAGGCGTTATCTATTTGGATGAGTCTGAAAGCAGGAATCGTTGATCTGCCATATGGCGGCGGTAAAGGCGGAATTATTTGTGACCCTCGGGAAATGAGTTTCCGAGAGCTTGAAGGAGTAAGCCGGGGATACGTACGGGCAATCAGTCAGATTGTTGGACCGACAAAAGATATACCCGCACCTGATGTGATGACCAATTCCCAGATTATGGCCTGGATGATGGATGAATACAGCCGAATGGATGAATTTAACAATCCAGGTTTTATTACCGGAAAACCAATTGTGCTTGGTGGATCGCATGGCAGGGAGACTGCCACTGCCCAGGGCGTGACAATTTGTCTGCGTGAAGCGGCGAAGCAAAAAGGTATTACCTTGGAAGGAGCTCGCGTAGTCATCCAAGGATTTGGTAATGCAGGCAGCTACTTGGCGAAATTCATGCACGAAGCTGGTGCGAAAGTAATCGGTATTTCAGATGCTTACGGGGCGCTGCATGACCCGGAAGGCTTGGATATCGACTATTTACTTGATCGCAGAGACAGTTTCGGCACAGTAACCAACTTATTTAAAAGTACAATCTCCAATAAAGAACTCTTGGAGCTTGATTGCGATATATTAGTACCTGCAGCCGTAGAAAATCAAATTACCGAGGATAATGCACACCAAATTAAAGCAGAGATTGTCATAGAAGCGGCGAATGGTCCAACAACATTTGAGGCGACTAAAATACTGACAGAGCGTGGTATTTTGCTAGTGCCCGATGTGCTGGCTTCTGCTGGCGGTGTGACTGTGTCCT
Source organism: Terribacillus sp. DMT04 (assembly GCF_019056395.1). Classification (NCBI taxonomy): domain Bacteria; kingdom Bacillati; phylum Bacillota; class Bacilli; order Caryophanales; family Bacillaceae; genus Terribacillus; species Terribacillus sp. DMT04. The sequence continues at coordinate 1,811,982 of NZ_CP077639.1, read as the reverse complement.
ACTTTGAATGGGTGCAAAACAACCAAGGTTATTATTGGACGGAGCAGGAAGTGGAAGAAAGATTAGAGAAAGTGATGCTAAAAGGGTTCCATAATGTCTACCAGACTTCACAAACGAGACGAGTTGATATGCGCTTAGCAGCTTATATGGTCGGTGTAAGAAAAATGGCCGAAGCATCCAGGTTCAGAGGCTGGATCTAATCGAAACAAAAACAGTGCTCTTATTCTGCAGCTGTCAGGGTAAGAGCTTTCTCTTTTTTTAAAGAGAGGCAGAAAGGAGACAAGAACATGCAAAAAGAAAAAGTTATCATTATTGGAGCAGGACCATGCGGACTTTCCGCAGCAATTGAACTGCAGCAAGCTGGTATTGAACCGCTGCTTATCGAAAAAGGCAATGTTGTCAATTCTATCTATCAATACCCGACACATCAAACGTTCTTCAGTTCAAGTGAGCGCTTGGAAGTAGGCGGTATGCCGTTTGTAACAGAAATGAAAAAGCCAGTACGAAATCAAGCGCTAGCTTATTACCGGACAGTAGCACAGCGTCGAGATTTGCGGATACATACATTCGAGCGCGTCATGCAAGTAACGGGTGAGGAAGGAAATTTCACAGTCTCTGCGAAAACGATTAAAGACGAAGAGAATACGTACCAAGCTGATTTTGTCATTGTTGCAACAGGCTATTATGATCAGCCGTATTTAATGCAGGTGCCTGGCGAGGAACTGCCGCATGTGTTTCATTACTTCAAGGAAGCACATCCTTACTTCGGTAAAAATGTAACAGTTATCGGCGGGAAAAACTCTGCTGTGGATGCGGTGCTAGAACTGCATAAAGCTGGTGCCAATATTACGGCTCTTTACCGTGGCAGCACGTATTCTAAAAGCGTCAAACCATGGATATTGCCTGAATACGAATCGTTAGCCCGAAACGGATACATTGATCACAGATTCCAAGCACATATTAAAGAGATCACCGAAACGCAGGTTATCTTTGAAGAGAATGGCGAAACGCATACTGTGGATGCGGATTTCGTATTCGCGATGACCGGCTATCGTCCGGATTTACACTTGCTGCAAGCAATGGGCATCAGCATTCATCCCGAGACGGGTAAACCAGATTATAATTTGGAAACAATGGAATCGAATGTACCAGGTATTTACATTGCTGGCGTTATTGCTGCTGGAAACAATAATAATGAAGTCTTCATTGAAAACGGCCGTTTTCACGGCGGGAAAATTGCCGCATCCATTGCATCACGCAGCTGAAGGGAAGGAATTGTCCAATGAAAGGTAAAGTTGTCTTAGTAACGACAGGTGGTACGATTGCCAGCGTACCGAATGAGGAAAGCGGAAAACTCGCATCTGGTGAAATGTCAGGAGAGGACTTACGCAGCCAAATTGCATTGCCAGATCATATTGAAGTATCTGTTGTCAATGCGCTTCAAAAACCGAGTATGCACATCACATTTGAAGATTTGGTTTACTTAAAAGAATTGATTGAACAGCAAATGGAGGATCCGGAAGTACGCGGTGTAGTGGTGACGCATGGTACGGATTCGCTAGAAGAAACAGCCTTTTTCCTTGATTTAACGATACAGGATGCTCGCCCTGTCGTTGTGACAGGCTCACAGCGTGCTATTCACGAATTAGGTTCTGATGTTTACATCAACTTGCGTCATGCTGTATTGACGGCTTATGACAAGCAGCTGCACGATTGCGGCACAGTGGTTGTTTTTAACGAGCGCATCTTCCCTGCTAAGTATGTTAAGAAAGAGCATGCTTCAAATATTCAGGGCTTTAACGCATTTGGATTTGGCTATTTAGGTATTATTGATAACGATAAAGTATATTTATATCAAAAACCTGTTAAACGAAATACATATGCTCTGCAGAAGCCGCTCCCGCAAGTAGAGATCATTAAATGTTATTTACAGGCCGACGGTAAATTTATAAAAGCTGCTCGTGAAGCTGGTGTGCAAGGAATTGTCTTAGAAGGGGTAGGCCGCGGTCAAGTGGCTCCTAAGATGAAAGAAGAAATTCTTCGGAGCTTGGAAGCTGGGATTACTGTGATGCTCACAACAGCTTCTGAGGAAGGGAATGTCTACACGACGTACGATTATGAAGGCAGCGCTTATGATTTATATAAGTCAGGTGTTTTGCTCGGTAAAGATTCAGACAGCAAAAAGGCCCGCATGGAGCTTGCTGTTGCATTGGCTTCGGAACAGAAAGATAGATTAATCTAGACCGGAGGACCCATTTCCTTTTTCTTTCCAGTAGCATATTCCCAAAAAATCAAGAGCATGGTACGATAAAGACAGATTGTTAGTTGGAAGAGGTGCTACCATGCTTACGATTCTTTCCGCTGCGATTGCCCCAGCACTCGCTCTCCTTACTTTCTTTTATTTGAAGGATCGTTTGGAGCCAGAGCCGCTGAGCATGGTACTGCGGACGTTTCTTTACGGGGCTTTGCTTGTATTTCCGATTATGTTTATTCAGTATGCATTGAAAGCTGAAGGGATTGGAACGCACCCCATTGTTTATTCGTTTTTTACGATAGGATTTTTGGAAGAATTTTTTAAATGGTTCATATTTCTATATACAGCGTTCCGACACACGGAGATGGATTCGGTTTATGATGGTATTATTTATGGCGTCAGCATTAGTTTAGGCTTCGCGACGGTGGAAAATGTATTGTATTTATTTGCTCATGGTGTTGACTATGCCTTCACAAGAGCACTATTTCCTGTGTCTTCTCATGCACTTTTCGGCGTGCTCATGGGCTATTATCTTGGCAGAGCCAAATTCGGGAGCAAACACCCTCGGCTGCGAATATTAGCTGCAATGCTAATTCCTTTCCTGCTGCATGGATTTTATGACTACATCTTGGTAGTGGTGCAGTTCCATTGGATTTATATACAAGTACCGTTCATGATCATTTTATGGACGATTGGTTTGCGAAAAGTAAGAGCAGCAACGAAACATCCAATTGAAAACATACAAACGACCAAAATATAGAGTCAGGCAGACAAAACTGCCTGACTCTTTTTTTGCTAACTGGATTGCATATTTTCACTAAGCTGGAAGAAAGCTATCGGTAGTCAGATAAGTTTAGGTTGGAGGAAATGAACAATGAGACAAAGACAAATTCGGCTTTGTAAATGGATCTGTGCCGGTTTCATGTTGTTTAGTGTTGTTGCTGTATCACCGCTCGAGTCAAACGCATTTTCAGACCAGGTAATACAGCACGGCGCCACCGGTGATGATGTTGTGGAACTGCAGGCAAGGCTGCAGTATGCAGGCTTTTATAATGGCAAAATAGACGGTGTTTTCGGCTGGGGTACATATTGGGCACTGCGAAACTTCCAATATGAATTCGGAATGGAGATTGATGGTGTTGCAGGGCAGCAGGCGAAAGATAAATTAACTGCTAATACGAACTATGATAAAGCCTTTGTGATGCGGCAAATTCAAGAAGGCAATACCTTTACTTATTACGGTGGTACGCCGCAGGAACAGCAAGTGAAAAAACGCGGCAACGGCGAAAGCGGAGGAGGCGGCAAACAAGCGCCAAGCACTTCGGCGGTCAATGTACCAAATGGCTACTCCCAAAACGATATTAAATTAATCGCCAACGCCGTTAACGGAGAAGCGCGTGGTGAACCTTATGTAGGAAAAGTGGCGGTAGCTGCCGTTATTTTAAACAGAGTAGAAGACCCTTCATTCCCGAATACGATATCTGGGGTTATTTTTGAGCCGAGAGCTTTCACCGCAGTTGCTGACGGGCAAATATGGCTGACTCCGGATGAATCGGCGAAACAAGCAGTATTAGATGCAATAAATGGCTGGGACCCTTCTGGAGGAGCAATTTATTATTTTAATCCGAATACAGCCACCTCACCTTGGATTTGGTCGAGACAGCAAATCAAAACAATTGGTGAGCATATTTTCTGTATCTAGAAAGGAGAGCGAATAATGTATAAATGGGTGCTTATCGGTGTACTCGCTCTGGCGCTGACAGGAACAGCAATCTGGGGTATGAATGAACGCAAGGAAAAAAACGATATACAGATGCAAGCGGAAAATAATTACCAGCGATCCTTCCATGAGCTGACGTATCGCATGGATTCACTGCATGACAAAATTGGTGGTACATTGGCAATGAACTCGAGAGATTCACTATCACCGCAGCTGGCAGAAATATGGCGCTTGTCCTCAGAAGCGCACACAGATGTAGGACAGCTGCCGCTTGCATTGCTGCCATTTGAGAAAACAGAGAAGTTCCTGACGAATATTGGAGATTTTACGTACAAAACTGCAGTTCGCGATCTTGATAAAGAACCGCTTTCCGAAGAGGAAATGCAGCGTCTGGAAAAGTTGCATAATCAGGCAGGTCAAATAAAAGATGAACTGCGTAATGTGCAAAATACAGTGTTAGGAAATAGTTTGCATTGGACAGATGTGGAGCTTGCGCTGTCAGATGACGAGCATGATCATTCAGATAATACAATTATTAGCAGTTTTCAATCCGTAGAGGACAAAACAGGCGGATTTTCTGAAGAGAAAAATTTCAACAATGGCGCGTTGCCTTCTTCGAATGAAGAGCACAAATTCGAAGGCGTTACTGGGGAGCGAATCAATCAAAAGCAAGCGAAAAAAATTGCTGCCGATGCCTTTGCTCTCAACACAATTAACGGAATTGAGGGCGGAAAATCTGGCAAGGGCTCGGATGTGCCGCTTTATAGCCTATCTTACCAAAAAGACGGCGAAAGCGGTTATGCCGATATCAGTCAAAAAGGCGGCCATCTTCTGACGCTCATGATGCAGCGGGAGCGAGAAGAACCGAAGCTTGGACTTCACGATGCGCAGCAAAAAGCAGAAGCGTTTCTGAAAAAACAAAAGCTTTCCAACATGGAAATGGTCCAAAGCAGTCAATATGATTCGGTCGGTATCTTTTTCTTCGTCCCTGTTCAGGATAATGTACGTATTTATGCGGATATCGTTCAAGTTAAAGTGGCGTTGGATAACGGGGATATTCTAGGGCTTAATGCCCGAGACTATTTCATGAATCATCATGAACGCCAGCTGGAAAAACCAAAGCTGACAGATAAAGAAGCAGCGGCAAAACTCAATCAAAACGTTACAGTTCAAGAAACGCATCTTGCATTAATTGAGAATGACACACATGAAGAAACACTTGTCTATGAAATAATGGGAACCAGAAACAACGATACGTATAGGATATACGTAAATGCCAATACAGGAAAAGAAGAAGAAATCGAGAAACAGACTACAACGGAAGCTAAATTTTTGCAAACGACGTAAGGGGAAAGGCAATCAGCCTTCCCCTTTTTAAATATTTTTGCAATAATAGGAAGAAAGAACGACACAGGGGGAAGGGGTAATACTCTTGCTGAAGATAGGTAGCACTTTAGTATTAGAAAAAATAGCAGCAACAGATAGCGAAGAAAGGGTTCGGTATCGTGCAAAAATAATTGAATTAAAGAATGGGATAATCTACATCGACTATCCGATTAATGAACAAACCAAGCGGACAGACATTTTTCCGGTTGGCACTGCATTTAAAGCAATATACGTAACAGAAGCAGATAGTGCTTTTACCTTCCAAACAGACTTAATTGGCAGAGAAATACTAACAGTGCCATCGTTAAAATTGCGTATGCCAGATCAGGATGAGATAAAAAAAATCCAGAGGCGGCAGTATGTCCGGATTCAGACGAGTGCAGACGTGGCGATGTATGGCGCACAAACAAATGTCCCGCCTGTCTCTTCTGTAACGGTCGATATAAGCGGCGGCGGTCTTTCGCTGCTGCTGCCTGAAAAACATGCATTTACAGAAGGGATGCAGGTAAAACTTTATATAGCGTACTTTTTGCAAAAGAGCGGGCCAGGTTTTCTTGAGGCAGAAGGCAGTATTGTACGTCTCGTTAAAAATGAAAGAAACAGGAAGCATACTGCGAGTATTGAATTCGTTGAAATTCATGAACGGGACAGGCAGGCAATCATTCGATTTTGCTTTGAACGGCAGCGGGAACAGCGCAAAAAAGGATTACGGATTAGGTAGACTTCAAATAGACCAGGACGGCAACCTATGATATGCTTTATGAGGTTTAATTTATGATTATGTAGAGAAAAAGGATTGAATGGAATGAATTCGAAAACGATCGCTATTGCAATTGATGGACCTGCTGCTGCAGGCAAAAGTACAGTATCCAAACTTGTTGCAAAAAAGCTGCACTTTGTTTATGTAGATACTGGAGCTATGTATCGTGCACTTACGCTTACCGCTTTGGAAGCTGGTGCTGACCTGGAATCAGAGAAAGCGCTGCTAACCTTACTTCAAGGTATTGATATTGAGTTAATGCAGCATGAAGAAGGACAGAAAGTATTTGTTAATGACAAAGATGTAACGGAAGCTATTCGCACGAATGAAGTGACAAACCATGTATCTATCGCGGCAAAGCATGCATTAGTCCGAGAAGAAATGGTTAAACGTCAGAAAAAGCTGGCTGCGAATAATGGCATTGTAATGGATGGCCGGGATATCGGCACACGTGTCCTTCCCAACGCCGAAGTCAAGATTTTTATGATTGCTAGCGTTAAAGAGCGGGCAGAGCGCCGTTACAAAGAAAACATAGCTAAAGGATATGAAGCTGATTTAGAGCAGCTGAAAGAGGATATTCGTCTGCGTGATAAGCTTGATTCTGAAAGAGAAGCTTCACCGCTTGTCAAAGCAGAGGATGCTGTGGAGATTGATACGACTGCCTTGTCAATCGATGGTGTAGTGGACAAGATTCTTGCTGTCGTGCATGAAGCAATCGGGCGATAAGGAGAGAATAGTATGTCATTATACACTTTTGGCAAAATGGTAGTCAGCACTGTCCTTTATCCTGTATTTCGCATTAAAGTATACGGAAAGGAACATGTTCCGAAAGAAGGACCGGTGCTCGTATGTTCCAACCATATTTCCAATTTTGATCCGCCTGTTCTTGGTATCACTTGTCCGCGTGATATTGCATTTATGGGGAAAAGTGAATTATTCAAGTTCAAGCCGCTTGGATGGCTTATGAAGAATTTAAATGTGTTCCCAGTCAAGCGCGGTATGCAGGACCGATCCGCACTGCGAGTCGGATTGGATTTACTCGCAGAAGGCAAAACGATGGGTCTGTTTCCCGAAGGAACACGAAGTAAGGACGGAAAGCTTGGCGCACCGCTCCCTGGTATTGGTTTTTTTGCCATGCGTTCGGAAGCAAAAGTTGTTCCATGTGCGATTATCGGCTCTTATAAAGGGGTAAAGCCATTAAAGGTCATCTATGGTCCGCCGATTAATATGGAGGAACTGCGCGAGAGAAAAGCGCCGGCCAAGGAAGTGTCACAAGTAATCATGGATGAGATTCAACTTCTAATAAATGAGCATGTCGGATAGAGACCCTATCGCTTGACAAATATCCTCAAATGTTAGAAGTTAGAAAAAAGGACATTTCTATGTTTTTTTACTTATGTTTTGTCTCGTAAACTGAAGGAGGTCTCTTTGATGGATGAAATGAATGAGCAAGCTACGGATTTCAAAGAATTGTCTGTAGGCGATACTGTAACCGGTAAAGTGGTGAAAGTGGAAGATAAACAAGCTTTGGTAGACATTGGCTACAAAGTGGAAGGTATCCTGCCGATCAGCGAATTATCCAGTCTTCATGTAGAGCATGCTGCTGATGCAGTGAGCGAAGGTGAAGAGTTGACACTTAAAGTGAAAAAAGTAGACGATGAGGAAGTCGTTCTATCCAAGCGCGCAGTAACTGCCGAACTTGCTTGGGACGATTTGGAAGCGAAATTCGAGTCCGGCGAGGTCTTTGAAGCAGATGTGAAAGAAGTCGTAAAAGGCGGTCTTGTTGTAGACGTTGGTCTGCGCGGATTCATCCCTGCTTCCCTTGTGGAAACATACTTTGTCGAAGAATTCGACGAATACAAAGGAAAACCGCTTACGCTGAAAGTAGTAGAGCTGGATCGCGAACAGAACCGTGTGATCCTTTCTCACCGTGCAGTTGTGGAAGCAGAAGAATCTTCCAAGAAACAGGATGTCTTAGATAGCCTGGAAGCAGGTCAAGTGATTGACGGTACGGTACAGCGTTTAACTGATTTTGGTGTATTCGTCGGTATTGGCGGAGGCATTGATGGTTTAGTACACATCTCCCAGCTTTCTCATGAGCATGTCGAAAAAGCATCAGATGTGGTAACAGAAGGTCAGGAGATCAAAGTAAAAGTTCTAGGCGTGGATAAAGAAAATGAACGAATCAGCTTATCATTAAAAGAAACACTTGCTGGCCCGTGGGAAAATATTGGAGATCGGGCAAAAGCGGGCGACGTTCTGGATGGCGAAGTGAAGCGTCTTGTCAGCTTTGGTGCATTTGTTGAAGTGTTCCCTGGCATTGAAGGACTTGTTCACATTTCCCAAATTGCGAACCGTCATATCGGTACGCCGCAGGAAGTACTTGAGCCAGGTCAGCAAGTACAAGTAAAAGTGCTTGATGTAAACGAAGCTGAAAAACGCATGAGTTTGAGCATCAAGGAATTAGAACAAGATGAAAACAATGCTGTCATCAAGGAATACGAGAAGGAAGAAGAGCATTCCGGCTTCCAGCTCGGCGATATCCTCGGTGATAAATTGAATAAGTACAAGCAATAAGTGAAAAACACGGCAGCTTAGGCTGTCGTGTTTTTTTGTGTGCGCGTATAGTTTTTCTTCTTACTAGTTATAATGCAGATAGAAGGGGGCGTGAAGATGGACGGCTTTTATTTTTATTGGGCATGCTGGATCAGCTGGGTTCTTGTGACCTTTTTTATGCAGCACTCACTCGCGCGGACTTTATTTGCGCTTGCTATTCTGCTGACGATTTGTGTTTCCGGGTTTTCCGTAGATCTTGCTGGTCATCGTATATTTGCAACTGTTTTTTTGCTGGCTGTCATTGGCTATTTATTTATTTTTTCCAGCAAGCGTGTTGGACGCGGTACGTTCGGGAGTATTTGTATTGGAGTCGGCTATGCGGGTTTACTTTTATGGGAACTTACAAACCCAGTAGCGTTGCTTTTACCGCGAACGTTTTTATTTGCACTGCTTCTGTTTGCGCTCGCTTACTATCTGACCAGAGAGTTGTATTTGCAAATCGGAATTATCTGTGTTGGCTTCGCAGCAGGTGAAGTCATCTATTTGTTTTTATTGGATGTGTATGGGCTGTACCAGGAAGCTGGGAACTTCAAAGCGATGGATATCCTAGGTGTGACAATGCTGCTTATAATTGGCGCCCAGCTTCTCTATAAATTAAGACATTATTTGCGAAAAAAGTCGAAATGGACAGCTGGCAGCAGCAGTTGATGTCGAAAAAGATTGTTTCCACATGTTGCTTTTGCTAGAATAAAACAGTTAGGTTGCATGTGGAGAACCAGCATATAAAGGAAAGTAGGAAAGGATGTTCCTTTCATGAGGAAATCAGTAGTTGCCATCGTAGGCAGACCAAACGTAGGAAAATCAACGATATTCAACCGTCTTGCCGGGGAAAGGATCTCAATTGTAGAAGATACCCCAGGTGTGACGCGTGACAGAATCTACACAGAAGCGGAATGGCTGAACCAGCCGTTTAACATAATCGACACAGGCGGTATCGAGATTGGTGATGCGCCGTTCTTAGTAGAAATCAGAGAACAAGCAGAGCTTGCTATTCAGGAAGCGGATGTCATTGTGTTCATGGTAAATGGACGCGAAGGAATTACGGGAGCAGATGAAGAAGTTGCAAAAATTCTTTTCCGTTCCAACAAACCAGTTGTACTGGCAGTTAATAAAGTGGACAACCCAGAAATGCGGGACCAGATTTATGAGTTTTACAGTTTAGGGTTTGGGGAACCGTTTCCAATATCCGGAACACACGGCTTAGGGCTTGGTGATTTGCTGGATGCTGTTGTTGGGCACTTCCCAGAACGCGCTGAAATGGTGGAAGATGAAGAAACCATACATTTCAGCTTAATCGGACGTCCGAACGTTGGGAAGTCATCGCTTGTGAATGCATTGCTTAACCAAGATCGTGTAATCGTTAGTGACGTGGCAGGAACAACACGTGATGCAGTTGACTCAACATTCACACGTGAAGACCAGGACTTTGTCATTATCGATACAGCCGGTATGCGTAAACGAGGAAAAGTGTATGAAACGACCGAGAAATACAGTATTTTGCGAGCTTTGAAGGCAATTGAGCGGTCGGATGTTGTTCTTGTGCTAATCAATGCAGAAGAAGGCATTATCGAGCAAGATAAAAAAATCGCAGGTTATGCACATGATGCAGGCAAAGCGATTGTTATCGTTGTGAATAAATGGGATACAGTCGAGTCAGATGAAAAGAAAATGAAGGAATTCACAGACGAGATCAGAGCGCACTTCCTTTATCTCGACTATGCACCAATTGTTTTCTTGTCTGCCAAAACGAAAAAGCGTATTCATACACTAATGCCTGCTATTTTAACAGCGAGTGAGAATCACGCGAAACGCATTCAGACAAACGTTCTGAATGATGTCATTATGGATGCTTTAGCAATGAATCCGGCACCAACATATAAAGGCCAGCGCTTGAAAGTACTTTATGCGACACAAGTAGCCGTCAAGCCGCCAGCTTTTGCTGTATTCGTAAACGATCCGGAACTCATGCACTTCTCTTATGTCCGTTTCTTAGAAAATAGAATTAGAGAAGCATTCGGTTTCACAGGAACGCCAATCAAAATCTTCCCAAGAAGAAGATCTTAATCAGGAACGAGGAGGATATGTATGCCGAAACAGATAGCAGTACTCGGAGCAGGCAGCTGGGGAACTGCCCTTGCCATGGTCTTAGCGGATAATGGTCATAACGTGAGGCTCTGGTCGCATAATCCTAATCAAGTTGCTAGCATGAACGCATCACATCAAAATGAGAAATACCTTCCAGGCATTGTACTGCCTGAAGGTATTACTGCTTATGAATCGATGGAGGAGGCTGTGCGCGATACAGCGGCAGTTATCTTAGTCGTTCCTGCGAAAGCAATACGGGAAGTGACAGCAAAGCTTGCTGACCATCTACCAGCAGATGCTGTTATTGCCCACGCAACGAAGGGCATTGAACCGAAGACAAGCAAGCGGGTATCTGAAATGATAGAGGAAGAGTTACAGGAAGTGAATCACCGTCCTGTTGTCGTTCTGTCTGGTCCAAGCCATGCCGAGGAAGTTGCCAAACGGCAGCCAACGACGCTTAGTGCATCTTCTGTTGATATGGAAGAAGCGCAGAAGATACAAGAACTCTTCATGAATGAGAATTTCAGAGTGTATACGATTACCGACATGGTAGGAGTAGAATTTGGCGGTTCTCTTAAAAATATTATCGCATTAGGCGCAGGTATTTCCGATGGTCTTGGATACGGAGATAATGCGAAAGCAGCATTAATCACGCGCGGACTAGCAGAAATTGCGCGTCTTGGTACAAAGCTCGGAGCCAATCCGCTTACATTTATCGGATTATCCGGAATGGGAGATTTGATTGTGACGTGCACAAGTGTGCACAGCCGCAACTGGCGCACCGGTAATATGCTTGGTAAAGGAATGACTCTTGATGAGGCATTGGACCAGATGGGAATGGCTGTCGAAGGTGTGCGTACGACAGAAGCCGTTGCTGAGCTTGCCCAGCAGGCTGGTGTGGATATGCCAATTACGCAAGGTATTAACCAAGTTCTTTTCCATGGTGCGAAGGCAAAGGATATTGTTGATCAATTGATGACAAGACTGCCGAAGCATGAAATGAACGATCTTCAAGATGTATTGAATACACGCTAACCTTTTTTCTCTTCTTGCATATACTGTTTCGTAGTTAAACTGCAAGGAGGAATAAATGTGGCGGACTTTCAGAAAAACTTGATTGATCAGATTCAAAAGAAATCTAATGTCAAGGCTGATGATATCTATAAGGTGGCTAACTCTGTAAAAAGTGCGAATTTCCAAGATGAAGCAACCGTTCGCGGTCTGGTAAAGCAGCTGGCAGCAATGGCAGGCAAACCGCTGACAAAAGAAAAAGAAGATAAAATCGTTAAAGCAATTGTCGGTAATAACATGCCGGCGGATATGAACACGCTGAGTAAGTTTTTCAAAAACTAAGAAGCGTGAAATGGGCAGAACAACTTACCATCCCTCGCCCTTTACGCATAAACTAACTCGCACCAGCATATTTTTCTAGGTTGCCTTAGGTATATTTAGTCTCTTTTGAGAAGAAGCTCTCTGCTTCTTCTTTTTTTTATGGGTATGATCCCCAACTTCCGTGCATAGATTATCGGCAGAGGGCAATATGCTGTTCGTCCTTTCCTGCAAAAATTAGCCCTTGATGCCAGCAGGCAAGGAATCCATTATTTCTAGCATATTTGGATAGGACAACATCATAAACTGCTAGTGTATGTAGCTAAGACTGTCCATGCATCGAATTAGATCGGGAGGGGATCTTTTGGAAAGAGTAGATATTTTTAAAGATATCTCGAAACGGACAAACGGCGATATCTACCTTGGGGTGGTAGGGGCTGTCCGAACGGGAAAATCGACATTTATTAAGAAATTCATGGAATTGGTTGTCCTGCCTAATATGGAGGATGAAGCGGAGAGAGCCCGCGCCCAAGATGAACTGCCACAAAGCGCAGCCGGCCGGACGATTATGACTACAGAGCCTAAATTCGTTCCAAATAATGCTGTGTCGCTGCAAGTGGATGAAGGGTTGGAAGTAAGTGTTCGTGTTGTAGACTGTGTAGGTTATACAGTTGAAGGTGCAAAAGGTTTTGAAGATGAAAATGGACCGCGGATGATTAATACACCATGGTATGAAGAACCGATTCCATTCCATGATGCTGCTGAAATTGGCACTCGGAAGGTTATTCAAGAACATAGTACTATTGGTGTCGTTGTAACAACAGATGGCTCAATCGGTGAGATACCGCGCAAAGACTATGTGGAGCCTGAAGAACGTGTTGTATCGGAATTAAAGGAAGTCGGCAAGCCATTCATCATGGTAATCAATTCCGTTACACCTCATAACCAGAATACAGAGCTGCTTCGCCAGGAATTGATTGAAAAATATGATATTCCTGTACTGGCAATGAGTGTTGAGAGCATGACAGAACATGATGTATACAGCGTACTTCGGGAGTCGTTATATGAGTTTCCAGTGCTTGAAGTGAACGTAAACTTGCCAAGCTGGGTGATGGTACTCAAGGAAGATCATTGGCTTCGATCAAACTACCAAGCAGCCATTCAGGAAACAGTAAAAGATATCAAACGCCTTCGTGATGTCGATCGCGTTGTAGGGTATTTTGATGAATACGATTATATCGCAAGAGCGAACCTTGCCGGGATGGAGCTAGGCGAAGGTGTTGCTGAAATTGACTTGCACGCTCCAGATGCGCTGTATGATCAGGTACTTAAAGAGATCGTCGGTGAAGAGATTCGCGGAAAGGATCATTTGCTGCAGCTGATGCAGGATTTCTCGCATGCAAAACGAGAATATGATCAAGTATCGGACGCCCTTCATATGGTAAAGCAAACAGGTTATGGTATTGCAGCGCCGAGTTTGCAGGATATGGCACTGGATGAACCGGAAATCATCCGCCAAGGCTCACGCTTCGGTGTCCGTCTGAAAGCTGTCGCACCGAGTATCCATATGATTAAGGTCGATGTTCATTCCGAGTTTGCGCCAATTATCGGTACAGAGAAACAGAGCGAGGAGCTCGTTCGATACTTGATGCAAGACTTCGAGGAAGACCCGCTATCCATCTGGGATTCAGATATTTTCGGCCGCTCCCTCAACTCTATTGTTCGAGAAGGGATTCAAGGCAAAATCTCGCTGATGCCTGAAAATGCCAGATATAAACTAAAAGAGACGTTAGAGCGAATTATCAACGAAGGATCAGGCGGTCTTATTGCGATCATTCTATGAGCGGCAATGAGCCGCTTTATTTTTTTGCAAAAAACCCGTGAAAACGATAAATTTAAGGAATTCTGACGTTAATTGTTGAAATATGATGCTAAGTCGTATATGATAAGCGTTGATATCGCAAAGTGAGCGGTATAGATAGGTATAAAACCTGTCGTCTTAGTGAACAAATGATAGCATACGCTATTGTCTTATTGTTCAAGGTAATGCCAGGGAGGTGTAATGATGAATAAAACAGATCTAATCAATACTGTTGCTGAGAAAAGCGATCTTTCTAAAAAGGATGCTACGAATGCTGTAGATGCAGTTTTCGATTCTATTATGGATTCTTTGAAACAAGGTGACAAAGTACAATTGATTGGTTTCGGTAACTTTGAAGTACGCGAGCGTGCTGCACGTAAAGGCCGTAACCCGCAGACTGGGAAAGAAATCGAAATCCCAGCTAGCAAAGTGCCAGCGTTTAAAGCCGGCAAAGCCCTTAAGGATGTCTTGAAGTAATTACATATGGGCTAAAGTGAGGGATACCTGATTCTATCAGGTATCCCTCATTTTTCTATGGCAAGATGGCAGACAAGACGAATCATACCTTGCTATGCTATAATACTTCTTATACAGTTTGAAATACGAAAAAGGGCGCAGGTGATTGTTTTGTCCTATGCATCCATGGAAGAATTACATACACTACGAAAAAAAATAGAGAATCGCATGCAGCAGGCTTATCTTGACGAAAATTTGGATATACCATACTTAGATGACTACAAGCTGCTGCTGCTGCAGACACTATTTGGTCAAGCTAACCTGCCCGATAAGCAGCAGACAGACTATATCGTCACGATTATGCTGATCCAAATGGCGCTGGATACACATGACCTCGTAATCCGGACGACGAAGGCTGATGAGACAGCAGATGAAAGAGTAGACAGACAGTTAACTGTGCTGGCAGGTAACTATTACAGTGCGCTCTACTATAAAATTTTAGCTGAACTTGAAGATATTGATATGGTCGCTTTATTAGCAACTGCGATTAAAGAGATTAACGAGCAGAAGATGGCACTTTATTATGATACAGATTCTGCTGCTGCGTTTTTCCATATTCTTGGCCGAATGGAAGGGGCATTATTTTATGCTGCCGCATCACCATTCATAAAGACAAAGGAATTGGAACCGCTCGTTGATTATTTTATTATCAGCAGGCTGAACCAAGAAGCATTTATGAATGAGCCGACGCCGCTCATCATAAGACTAGGTAAGATCTTAGAACAAGACCACAGCACCCTGACCATCACCGAAGCAATCAATCAAGAGCTGGAGGAAGCGAGCGAGAGACTGACGCGAAACCTCCACAAAATGCCGCAAGTTTATGCAGCTGCAGCTCGCAGACTTTTGCTTCAGGAAAACCGGCAGGAAGAGTTATATCTGGAAGAAGGGTAATTATGGCACAAGAGACGAAAGAACAGCGTGTACATCACGTTTTCGAAAAAATATACGATCGCTATGATTTTATGAATTCAGTCATTTCCTTCAGGCGCCATCGAGCTTGGAGACGAAGTGTCATGAAGAAGATGAATGTTCAGCCCGGAGATGCGGCGCTTGACGTATGCTGCGGCACCGGAGACTGGTCATTTGCGCTCGCAAAAGCTGTTGGACCGACAGGACATGTGACTGGACTTGATTTCAGTAAAAACATGCTGTCGGTAGCAGAGAAGAAGATAGAAGAGAAGCCGCATGAACAATTAACATTTACTTGGGGAAATGCAATGGAGCTTCCCTTTGAGGATAATACCTTTGACTTTGTGACAATCGGTTTTGGTCTGCGGAATGTCCCTGACTATTTGCAAGTACTAAAAGAAATGTATCGCGTCGTCAAGCCTGGCGGTAAAGTGGTATGCCTGGAAACATCGCAGCCTACTACAATTGGCTTCAAACAAGTATACTATTTTTATTTCAAGCGAATCATGCCAGTCTTAGGAAAACTTTTGGCTAAAAGTTATGATGAATACAGCTGGCTGCAAGAATCTGCGAAAGACTTTCCCGGGAAGAAAGAACTTCGGAGTTTATTCCAGCAAGCTGGGCTGACTAATGTAAAGATTAAAACATATACCGGCGGAGTAGCCGCCATGCATATGGGAGAGAAGCCAGCAATGAAAGACTAAGCTGGCAGCAGTCTTGAACGGATGAAGGTGACGTGAATTGAAATTACCGATGATTTACTCATATTTAAAAAAGGACCTGGACAAAATCGAGGATGCAATGACTGACATAATCCGCGCTGAGCATCCGGTCCTGGAGGATGCGTCGGTACAGCTTTTGCGTGCCGGCGGCAAACGAATCCGCCCAGTGTTTGTCTTGCTGAGCGGGAAGTTCGGCACTTACGAACTGCCACGTATTCAAACAGTAGCCGTGACACTTGAGCTGATTCATATGGCTTCGCTCGTCCATGATGATGTTATTGATGACGCAGAGCTCCGGCGTGGAAAACCCACTGTAAAAGCGAAATGGGACAATAAAGTAGCCATGTATGCAGGTGACTACATCTTTGCGCGTTCTTTGGAATACTTGTCCAACCTAAAAGAACCTCGCGCACATCAGATTCTTGCACATACGATTGTGGAGCTTTGTATAGGCGAAGTAGAACAAATAAGAGATAAATATCGTATTGAACAGCATGTGAAAGATTATTTACGGCGGATACGGCGTAAGACAGCTATTCTAATTGCAGCGAGTTCCCGCATTGGGGCAATTGCATCTGGAGCACCGCTTGCTTATGAACGGGCATTGTATCGCTATGGCTATTATGTGGGCATGAGCTATCAAATCATTGACGATGTGCTTGACTTCACTGCATCAGAAGCAGATTTGGGAAAACCAGCCGGAGGCGATTTGCTGCAGGGGAATATGACATTGCCTGCTTTATTTGCTTGCGAAGATGATGCTTTCAGAGAAAAGCTTACGGAAGCATTTCGTAATCCGGAGCAGTTGAATCAGGAAAAATTGCAGCCATTCATTCAGCATATCAAATCGTCAGACGCTATAAAACGTTCGTTGGCAATAAGTGATCGTTACTTACAGAAAGCATATCAAGAATTGGACAAGCTGCCGCCAACAAGAGATCGTAATACGTTAAAACAGATTGCTAGACATATCGGGAAGCGAAGCTCCTAATTGTAAAACGCTTACATCTTTGGTATGATGGCAGCAAGTCCACTAAAAGGAGAAGTATTATAATGGAAAACACATTTTTGATGGTAAAACCGGATGGCGTTCAACGCGGTTTAGTTGGTGATATTGTAACGAGATTTGAAAAGAAAGGTCTCAAGCTTCGCGCCGCTAAGATGATGGTTGTAACAGAAGAGCAAGCTAAAACACATTACATAGAACATGAAAATAAACCTTTCTTTAGTTCACTCATCAGTTACATCACATCAGGTCCGGTATTTGCAATGGTATGGGAAGGCAAAGATGCAGTTGCGCTAACACGCAGCATGATTGGCGCTACCAAACCGACAGAAGCTGCACCGGGAACAATCAGAGGAGACTATGCCATGGAAATGAGCCGCAATATTATCCATGGTTCTGACAGTGCAGAAAGTGCAGAACGCGAAATCACAAATATGTTTGATGCAGATGAACTGCTCAGCTACGAGCAAGTTACAGCAAAATGGTTATATGAATAAAGAGAGCGAAGTTATATAGCCAGAAAAATCCGAACTTTAATGAATTCTTCTATAAGAGTTTATTTTTAGTTCGGATTTTTTATTATGTCACGGGTAAAGTAGTGGAGATGCATCGTTCGGTTTCCGTTCTCATTCAGCATCCAAAACAACAGCAAAGGAGGATATATGAAAAGCTTAGATTCTCCATGTCGCTAGAGATTATAAGACATAATCAGTTTGCAATTATAAGGCATCATACCTTTACCCATTATACGGAATAGATGTTTGTTTAATTGCTTTTCTGCTACTTTTTTATTATTTTCAGCTACCAAGTCTGCCTGTTATACAGTATGATAGAACTATATACATACAAGACAGGGGAAACGTAACATGTCAGCTGATTATGAATACTTTGTAGAACAGATTAAGGGCAGTACAGGCATTGATTTGTCTCAATATAAGGAAGCCCAAATGAAAAGGCGCTTAACTACATTGCGAGAAAAAAAGGGATTTGCCGATTTCAAAACGTATTTCCATGCTATACGCGGGGATAATTCGTTGATGGATGAGTTTTTGGACCGCATGACAATTAATGTGTCTGAATTTTACCGCAACTATCAACGGTGGGAAGTGCTCGAGAAGCGTATTCTCCCAGAATTACTGAAAAGAAAGAAGCCTTTAAAAATATGGAGCGCTGCTTGTTCTACTGGTGAAGAGCCATACACATTAGCCATTCTTTTAGATCGTTATGCAAAAGGAACGTCCTATACGATACATGCAACAGATTTAGATCAGCGGGTGTTGGAGACAGCTCAAAACGGAAAGTATACGGATCGAGCATTAAAAGAAATGCCAGCTGCCATTAAATCTGCTTACTTTACACAAAATGGACCAATTTATCAAATCAAAGATGAGTTAAAGCAGCATATTCAATTCAAGCAGCATAATTTACTCGCGGACGCATATGAAACAAATTATGACTTGATTATATGCCGAAACGTTCTCATCTATTTCACAGAAGAAGCCAAGGCGAATATTTACCATAAATTCAGCAATTCGCTGGCAAACAACGGCTATTTGTTTGTCGGAAGCACCGAACAGATCTTTAATCCCAGCGTCTATGGAATGAAAGCTGTCGATACATTCTTTTATCAAAAACAATAACAAGCCAATGGTATAGTTATAAAAAAACCAAACGATACTGCGATTTAAAATCACAGCATGTTTGGTTTTTTTCTATTCCTTAATTCTCACAACTCTTGATACATGGTGATGTACAAGCTTAGGAAGGAAAAAAGAGATGGTGAATACGAGCAAAAATGCAATAATCCATGAACGGAACCACGTATGGTAAGAAAAAGCATGCAATCCTGAATTAACCGCTGTTAAAGTGAAAGAAATGATGGCAGTCATTATTGCTGCGGTCAGAAAACTGCAAACAATACGATGTGTTTTTAAATTTACAAACATGATTGTACTCCTTTTGTAACTAATCTCCAATAATTATATCTAATCTTCCTAAGTTGTCAAATGTTCAATATGACGTATAATAGGCATTAAATGGAGTTAAAAGGGGTGAAAACAGTGGACGACATTGATTACAGTCTGCTGAAGCAAATGGCGGTGACGATTGGAGATGTTGCCAAAATTACCGATATTCCAATTCGTAAGCTGCGCTATTGGGAAGATAAAGGTTATATTAAGAGTGTTGAAGAACAAGCGCATACTACTAGAAGGTTTGATTATTACATGATTAAGAAAATCGTCTTGATGAAAGAATTGATCGAAGACGGTTATACAGTAGAAGCGTCTTCTCAAAAAGTCGAAGTGCGCATGAAAAAACTTCGGCAGGTATTTGACAATCTGACTAGAAAATAAATGCAAAGAACAGAATCAGAAATATTGTCAGAATAGTTCCCACATAAGAAACGAGTTATGTTATAGTAAATAAAATTACAAAGAACTACAAACAACGGAGGAATATAGATGCGCTACTTAACTGCAGGTGAATCACATGGTAAACAGCTAACAACTATCTTAGAAGGTGTTCCTTCCTATCTACCGTTGACAGCCTCTGATATCAACGCTTCTTTGCTGGAAAGACAAAAGGGGCATGGTCGCGGGAAACGCATGCAAATCGAGAAAGACTTAGTTGATATTGTTGGCGGTGTGCGTCACGGATACACGCTTGGTTCGCCAATTGCACTTGTTATCCATAACGATGATTTCAAGCATTGGATTGATGTAATGGGGGAAGACCCAGTAGAAGATCCGCAAGCCGTCCGCCGAATTGTCAGCCGTCCGCGACCTGGACATGCTGATTTGAATGGAGCTTTAAAATACGGCCATCGCGATATGCGAAATGTGCTGGAAAGATCATCTGCTCGGGAGACTGCTGCACGTGTGGCAGCTGGAGCAGTTGCTAAGAAAATCTTAGCAGAACTTGACATACATATTGTCGGCTATACAAAAGAAATTGCCGGTATTAAAGCAGCTGAGTATCCGGAATATACATATGAAGAAAGAAATACAATTTCCAGAGCTTCGTCTGTGCGCAGTCTTGATCCAGAAGCAGCCGAAATGATGGTAGACGCAATTGACCAAGCGAAAAAAGACGGTGACTCCATTGGTGGTGTGGTGGAAGTTTACGTCGAAGGTCTTCCGGCCGGAATTGGATCGTATGTTCATTATGATCGTAAGCTAGATGGACGAATTGCTGGAGCGGTATCAAGCATCAATGCTTTCAAGGGCGTGGAATTCGGAATTGGCTTTGAAGCTGCCAGATTGCCAGGAAGTCAAGTACATGATGAGATTGCATGGGAAGAAGAAAGAGGATATTACCGAAAAACAAATCGTCTTGGCGGCTTAGAAGGCGGGATGACGACAGGAATGCCGCTTGTAGTCAAAGGCGTCATGAAGCCTATTCCAACACTTTATAAACCATTGCAAAGTGTGGACATTGAGACGAAGGAGCCGTTCAATGCAAGTATCGAACGTTCCGATAGCTGTGCTGTGCCAGCTGCTGCATTGGTAATGGAGCATGTTGTGGCATTTGAAATCGCAAAAGCGATATTAGAGCAGTTCCCGAATGATCAATTTCCAAAGCTGCAAGAGGCGATCAAAAACTACCGGGAAGAAATTCGGGTGTTTTAATGGAACAAATTACAGTCCAAGCAAGTCAGTCTAGTTATAACGTTTCTGTAGGGGCAGGTATCCGGCATAATCTTGCTGCATTCCTGTCAAAATCCTATCAATCCGTGTTTGTCGTGACAGACACGTCAATTGCCCCCTATTATCTGGACGACTATGTAGCTTCGCTTCAGCCGGCAGCCAATGTTACGGTCAAGATAATAGAGCCTGGTGAGGCAGCGAAGAGCAAGGATATGTATTTTGATCTATTAGACAGCATGTTCGAGGCAGGACTGGACCGCAAAGCACTAGTCCTTGCGCTCGGCGGCGGTGTAATTGGGGACTTAGCAGGTTTTGTCGCAAGCACGTATATGCGCGGTATTGACTTTGTTCAGCTTCCTACTACTATTCTTGCACATGATTCCAGTGTCGGCGGCAAGGTGGCAATTAATCATGATACAGGGAAGAACTTAATTGGCAGTTTTTATCCTCCGACAGCTGTCGTTTACGATGTAGAAACAATTTCAACATTGCCAGAAAAAGAGGTGCGCAGCGGGTATGCTGAATTAATCAAGGAAGCATATATCGGTGATACAGATTTTCTGTATGATCTTCTAGATAGAAACCAGATTGATAAAGAAAATCAAGTCCAGCTTATAAATGATCTATCTCTTGGTATTCGAGTGAAAACAAAAATTGTCGAAGCGGACGAAAAAGAAAACGACTTGCGTAAGTTTTTAAATCTTGGTCATACGCTTGGTCATGCGATTGAAGCTGAAGCAGGTTATGGCACTTTTACTCACGGGGAAGCCGTTGCCATCGGCATGCTGTTTGCATTGGAATTAAGCGAAGAAGAATTTGGCGCAGACTTGCGGCTGGATGCATTCCGCAGCTGGCTCGAACGAAACGAATATCCTTTGCAATTACCTGAATTTTCAGCTGAAAGACTTATCAAAAGAATGCAGATGGATAAGAAGTCAGAAAACAAAGAAGTACATATGGTACTGCTACGTGAAATCGGAAAGCCGGTAACAGAGAAGGTAGAACATGCTAAGCTTTCTCGTGCCGTGACATCTTTCCTTGAAAGGATGAGCTGAGCATGATACGTGGAGTCCGCGGGGCAACGACGGTACAGGAGAATGACGAGAAACAGATAATAGAAGCAACAGCAGCTATGCTGGAAGAAATGGTATCCAAGAACAATATCGAACCGGAAGATGTTGTGCAAGTATTAATTTCGGCAACGCCTGATCTCACGAAAACGTTCCCGGCAAAGGCATTGCGTTCGTTTCGCAATGACTGGACATATGTTCCTGTCATGTGCATGCAAGAGCTGGACATCGAGAGCGGTCTGTCAAAATGTATTCGAGTTATGCTGACAGCACGTACTGCTCTTTCGCAGCCGCACATTCACCACGTCTATCACGGGCAAGCAATCAAGCTGCGTCCAGACTTAAAGGAGGAGCATCAATGAAAGCAAAACAGATTCTAAATGAATTGACAGCTTACAAACCAGGAAAACCGATGGAAGAAGTTCGTAAAGAATTCGGATTGGACCGAATTGTAAAACTGGCTTCTAACGAAAATCCGTATGGTTTTTCTTCTAAAGTAAGAGAGGCGCTGCCTACTTTTGCGGATGAGCAAGAGATTTACCCGGATGGATACGGTACAGCACTGAAGGAAAAGCTGGCTGCGCGTTATGGTGTTAATCTGGATCAGCTTGTATTGGGTGCTGGCTCTGATGAAATTATTATGATGCTTTGCCGTACCTTCCTTGCACCTGGGTTGAACACCGTAATGGCACATCCATCTTTCTCTCAATACCCGCATCATGCTTTAATTGAAGGAGCAGAAGTTCGAGCAATTGAAACGAAAAACGGATTTCATGATTTACCGGCAATGCTGGATGCAATCGATGAAAAGACAGGCATTGTATGGCTGTGTACGCCAAACAACCCAACAGGCAACCATATAAACAAAGCCGATTTTGAGAACTTTATCCGCCAAGTTCCTGCAGAAGTGCTGGTTGTAGCTGATGAAGCTTACATCGAATTTTTGGAAACAGATGATTACTTTGACACATTAGCTGCCCTGGATACATATCCGAATCTGCTAACACTTCGGACATTTTCCAAGGCATATGGATTAGCAGCTCTGCGTGTTGGTTACGGAATCGGTCATCCGGACGTCATCCATAAAATTAATGTAGTCAGAAGTCCGTTCAACAATACTACCATCGCTCAAAAAGCAGCCATTGTTGCGCTTGATGATCAGCAGTTCATTAAAGAATCTATCGCGAAGAACAATCAAGTAAAGCATAGTTTCTTAGCTTTCTGTGATGCCCATCAAATCAAATACTTTGAGTCACATACAAACTTTGTCTTAATTTATGACTTGCCTGTCAGCGGTGATGAACTGTTTCAGCATATGCTTTCTAAAGGGTATATCATCCGTTCCGGCGATGCGCTTGGCATTCCGAACAGTGTCCGCATTACCATTGGCAATGAAAAAGATATGACAGAATTTACTGTATTGCTCGACCAATACCTGACTAGTGTGAAAGAAAGCTAAGATGGAGACAGTCGTAATCGCAGGACTCGGTCTGATCGGGGGCTCGCTTGCCCGAAATATACACACGCATCAAGATGTGCATCTAATTGGAGTGGACCAGCGGGAAAGTACATTGGCATATGCGCTTCAGCACCATATTATTGATGAAGCAATGACTTCTTTTCAAGAAGCTGCCAGTAAGGCTGACATTATTTTGTTAGCCGCTCCTGTTTCCAAATCTGTAGAGCTGCTCCTGCAGCTTGATAGCATAGATTTGCAAAAAGACGTGCTAGTGACAGACGTTTCTTCTGTTAAGGGTCCGATATTTCAGCAAGCAGCTGCTTTGCGCTCTGACAGAATTACATTTGTCGGCGGTCATCCAATGGCCGGCTCTCATAAACAAGGGATTGAAGCTTCCAAGGCGCATCTTTTTGAAAATGCTATTTACGTAATGACGCCGGTGCAGCAAGCAACAGATGTACATATCGACAGACTCAAACAACTATTGTCTGGGACGAAAAGTACGTTTATTACATTATCGGCGGAAGAGCATGATGAGATGACTGGGGTTGTCTCCCATTTTCCGCACTTCATTGCATCTGCACTCGTGCAGCAGGCGAAAAAGTGGGAAGCAAAACATAGCTTTTTGCCGAAACTTGCCGCGGGCGGTTTTCGGGACATAACACGTATTGCTTCTAGTAATCCGGGCATGTGGCAGGATATTTTTTTCCAAAACAAAGAAAAGATGGCCGTGCTTCTGGATGACTGGATTAGGGAAATGCAAACTTTTCGTACACTTCTTGCAGAGGATAAGAGAGAGGAAATTCATACGTATCTTACCGATGCGAAAAGTTATCGAGATGGATTAGAACCGAGAAAAAAAGGTGCTATACCAGGTTATTATGACTTGTACGTTGACATTACGGATCAGCCAGGTGCCTTGCAAAAAGTACTTGCTGTAATTGCGGATGCTGGTTTGAGCATTGTCAACATTCAAATACTCGAGCTTCGCGAAGGACTGACAGGTGTGCTTCGTCTCAGCTTTGCTGAACAAAAAATGCAGTTGAAAGCAAAAGGCGTTTTAGAAGTATTCGGCTACGAAGTGAAGATACAAGATTAAAAGGATGATAGCATTGACAAATATAAAACTGCAGCCGGCTGCAAAAGAACTGACTGGTACGATAACTGTTCCAGGTGATAAGTCGATTTCACATCGAAGCATTATTTTTGGCGCACTTGCAAAAGGGCAGACGACTGTTCGTCATTTTCTGGACGGAGAGGACTGCCTGCGAACAATAGATGCATTTCGAGCGCTGGGTGTCTCGATTGAGCAAGAAGGAAATACAGTTACCATTAGCAGTGACGGGAAAGATAGTTTCAAAGAACCGACTGTACCGATTAACTTTGGCAACTCTGGCACGACTGCCCGTCTGCTGCTTGGTGTATTTGCAGCATTGCCATTTCACATTACTGCATACGGTGATGAATCCTTAACGAAAAGGCCAATGGACCGTGTTACCGTTCCTTTACGGCAAATGGGCGCAAAAATTAACGGACGTGCGGAAGGTAAATATTTGCCTTTGGCAGTTGATGGACAAAAGCTATCTCACTTAACGTATCATACACCAGTCAAAAGTGCGCAAGTGAAGTCAGCGTTATTGCTGGCCGGTTTATTAGCAGACGGTGAAACAAAGATTTCTGAAGACGTGAAAACGAGGGATCATACAGAACAGATGCTCACCAGCTTCGGAGCCCAAGTGGATGTGAGTGGCACAACTGTTACCATTAAAGGCGGACAGACACTGCAAGCAGCTGATGTATATGTGCCGGGAGATATTTCCTCAGCGGCATTCTTCTTAGTAGCAGCATGCCTTGTACCTGGTAGTCAGGTGACGTTAAAGAATGTGGGACTAAATCCAACACGCACCGGTATTTTGGATGTGATGCAATCTATGGACGCAGCAATTGAGATCCAGGAGCACCAGACAGAAGCAGGTGAAAAGATAGGTGACATTACCGTCCGATATGGTCCTTTGAAAGGCACAGAAATCGGAGGCGATGTTATCCCGCGTCTGATAGATGAACTGCCGATCCTAGCGCTGCTTGCAACACAGGCAGAAGGGGAGACTATAATCAAAGATGCTGAAGAGCTGCGCTATAAAGAAAGCGATCGAATTGAAGCAATTGCCAGCACACTGCGAAGTTTCGGAGCAGAATTGGTGACGACTCCGGATGGTCTTGTTATCAAAGGAAACCAAAAGCTGCAAGGAACAGAAGCTGACTCTTTTGGTGACCATCGCATTGGCATGATGATTAGTATTGCCAGTTTACTTGCTGATGGAGAAACAATATTAAAAGACGCGGACAGTATTAACATCTCTTATCCCGATTTCTTTAACGACCTAAAGATGCTTCAAAATAGATAATGTCTGATTCCCTTTGAGGGAATCAGGCTTTTTTGCTGTGCGTAAACACTAGCTTTAGGTTACACTGAAGAAAGAAGCAAAAGCCAATAGGCGTGTAAAATAGAAGGAAGTGTTTAGAATGGAAGAATTAAGTAAAGCAATAGCTCTTATGGAGAATGACAAACCTCAAGAAGCAGTCGATACGTTGGAAGCGTATTTGCCTTCTGCAAGTGAAGAAGAAAAATTCACGATAGCTGAACTGTATATGCAGTGGGGGCTGCACGAGGAAGCAAAAACTGTTTTGCTGCAATTGGAGCAGATGTTCCCGGATGAAATGGAACTCAAAATGATGCTGGCTGAATTGTTTATTGATTTAAATGAAGACCAAGAAGCAATCGATAAGCTCGATCAAATTGTAGAAGACGAAGAATTTTATGTTCCTGCCCAAATGCAGCTCGCTGATTTGTACGAAGCACAAGGATTATTTGAAGTTGCAGAGCAAAAGCTGCTCGCAGCAAAACGATTTGATCCATCAGAGCCGGTACTTGATTTAGCGTTGGGAGAACTTGCTTTATCTACTGGTTCTTATTTGAAAGCTATTACGTATTATGAAAAAGTATACGAAATACAAACAGCAATGGGTGATATTGATATTGCGCTCCGACTTGCAGAAGCGTATGCAGCAACTGGTGAATTCGAAAAAGCGTTGACTTACTACCAAGAAACAGACGTAGATGATGTGGAACAGCTGTTCAGTTATGGATTTACAGCATTCAAATTATCCAGATATGATATCGCAATCAGCACGTGGGAAAAGTTAGTCAAACAAGAGCCGGATTATCTTTCTGTTTATGAATACTTAGCAAAAGCGTACGAAGAAGAAGGATTGATGGAAAAAGCATTTGAAACAGCAGAAAAAGGACTATCATTGGATGAGTTTAACCAGAAGCTGTACTTTACCGCAGGCCGCCTTGCCAGACAGCTTGGAAAGAACGACCGCAGCTATTACCTTGTTCGTCATGCCATTGCGCTGGACCCAGGTTATAAAGAAGCCGTTCTTTATCTGATTGAGAACTTCAAGTTAGATGAAGACCACGAAGCAATCATTGAATTATTGACGCACGTATTGGATACAGATGAAGAAGATGCAGCTTATCGATGGGAGCTGGCACGTGCCTATAATGAAACGGAATCGTTTGAAGAGGCATTAAACGCTTATGGGGAAGCATATACTAATTTCAAAGATGATAGCGATTTTCTAAAAGAATATGGATATTTCTTATTAGAAGAAGGGAGGATGCAGCAGGCTGTCGAAATACTTAAAGAGTATCTTCGTTTGGAGCCGTCTGATATCGAAGTCGAAGAGAATATCAATCGGCTCTTGTCTCAATAAATGTATTGAATTGAAATCTTTTCGCTTTCTGGGAGGGGGCACATATGCATATTTCCGTTACCATGCAGGATAAGAAAACGTTCATTCGCTGGTTCTTAGACAATTATCAATTGAAGCGCAGGGAAAGTGTCTGGATCTTGAATTACTTAATCAATCATGATTCATTTCTTGATAATGTTCATTTTATTCGTGAAGCAAGATTCAGTCCCAGAGGAATCATCATATCAGCCCATTGTTCAGAGGAAGTACCATTTCGGTTTTATAAAGACAATATCGTCACGACCGATGCGGAAAAATCATTCCATGATATTCGCATGAACAAGAAAGACCCTGTCTATATTCAACTCAATTTCAAGAATGCTAATCAAAGTATGGAATATGTTGCAGTACTGGAAGACAATCCTTTCTTGCCGGAAGATCATTATGTAACAAAAGAAGACCGGCAGCTGGCAACAAGACTTCTTGATGTATCCCATTTTCAATACAAAAAGAGAAAGTTGCAAGAAGCAATTGATTTAGCGCTTGATAAGAGAGACGAAAAGAAATTCCGTTTGCTTAGCAGGGCGATGAAACAATTGAAAGACGAAGAGGAAAGTATAATTGAACACATTTAAATTGATGCGCTAAGTTGCGCATCTTTTTTCTTTTTCTATTTATATTCTTCAGATAGACAAGAAATTATCTGCTAAAATAGATAACAAGAAATACATAACAGTTTTTAGGAAAGGGCGCGTCTATGATCTATCGGCTTCTTTTTCATCGGTACATAATCATGCTTTTATTTATAGTTAACCTATTTGGAACAATCTACGGGTATATATGGTATGGCTGGCAGCTCGAAATAACACCAGCTGTCTTTCTGGCTTTTGTTCCAGACAGTCCGACAGCTAGTCTCTTTTTCACTATTTTCTTAGGATTGCTGCTGCTCGGTAAACGTAATGGCTATATTGAAGCACTTGCTATCGTTTCATTATTTAAATATGGCATATGGGCGGTTGTGATGAACTTGCTGACGCTCGCTTTAAATGGAACGCTTTCCTGGCAAGGGTATATGCTGATTGCATCTCATTTAGCAATGGCAATCCAGGGATTGCTTTATGCACCGCTTTATAAAGTGAAGCTTCAGCACTTGGCTGTTGCAGCAATCGTCGTACTGCACAATGATATTATTGATTATGTGTTTGATATGATGCCGATTTACGGCCGGCTGACAGCAGATTATAGTAACGAAATTGGTTATTTTACGTTCTGGCTGAGCATCGTATCCATAATCGTTGGTTATATTGCTACACAGCGGAAAGATAAATCTGTTCATTAAGGCGGATGCTGTCATACAAATAATCACCATTGCATAGGCTGTAGGAACTCCTAAAAAAGAGGGGATGCTCATGAAAAAGCTGCTTCTCGTCATTGTTGTTCTGACAGCCTCTTTTTTTATCGTTGCCAACGTTGCCGCTATTCTGCAGCCATCGCAAACAGAGGCACAATCGCCATCTTACGACAATTCTAATCAAACGTTTGACCAACAAGATTATGCATTGCCTGCGTATTTATACACGGTCACTGTCCCGGAAAACAATAGTTATGATACAGCCAAGTTCTGGGGAATACTTGGTATTAGTGCAAGTATTGTCGGCACATTGGTTTATGTCGGCTATAAAAAATACCGAGCAGAAAATGACAAAAGTGTGAACAGGGATCGTAACAGTTGATTTTTTTCGGAATCTTGACTAAAATTGACCTTAATAAGTTGTTCCATAAACCATTTTACGGAGGAATGCATAATGTCACTAGGTGCTTATATTATCTATATAGCACTGCTTCTGATTATCCCTTTATGGGCACAATCGAAGGTAAAGAGCACGTACAAGAAATATTCAAAAGTAGAAACGTCATCGCTTATGACTGGTGCACAAGTCGCAAGAAAGATTTTAGATGATAATGGTATATATGATGTGCAAATCGAAGAGACGCGCGGACTATTGTCCGACCACTATGATCCGCGTCACAAAGTTGTTCGTCTTTCCAGCAGCAACTACCATGGTCATTCTATGGCAGCTGCCGCAGTATCTGCCCACGAGGTTGGACACGCAATGCAGGATGCAGAAGGTTATGGCTTCCTGAAGTTCCGTACAGCGCTAGCTCCGGCAGCAGCGTGGGGGAATAACCTCTCCTTCATTCTTATTATTGCTGGCGCAATCTTTGGAGCATTACAGCTTGTTGGAGTTGGTATCGCGCTATTCTCTATTGCGGTATTGTTCCAGGTGGTTACATTACCGGTTGAGTTTAACGCTTCAAACCGGGCAATGACGCAGCTTGTATCGACAGGCGTCATCCGTAACGATGAAGAGCGTGCGACGAAGAAAGTATTGAATGCAGCAGCAATGACTTACGTAGCAGCAGCGCTTGTAGCTGTAGCCGAGCTTGTCCGCTTCATCCTTATGTTCTTTGTCGGCGGAGATGAAGATTAATTAAAAAACATCCTTCGGGGTGTTTTTTTTGTGCAAATTTACTTATGACAGAAAAGCAAAACTTAATTGCAGGTCGCATGCCAGAAGGAGATGAGGTGCGTGTGTTTTTTTATCTAACAATTTCCTGAACATCCTGTATCCTAGCAGCCGCCGAACCATATACGCACTCCTTACATAAGATGTTCTAAGAGTGAAGCAGGAGGTGTTCGAATATGAGTGCAGGCGGATACGGAAATGCAGGATTTTATTTGATTGTTGTTTTGTTTATTCTATTGATTATTGTTGGTGCAAGCTGGGCTTAACCTAGTAGCGTTAAGGCTGAAATAGTGTAACAGTTAAAAATCCAAACAACCCTGTGATTTTACAACAGCATCGTTTGGATTTTTTCATGCAAGCAGAAATAAGTGCCTGCTTTATTATTGAGCTTGTATCACTTTGATTAGTTCACGAAGATAATCGGGCAAGTCAGGTGGTCGGCGGCTGCTGACGATATGTCCATCCACAACAACTGGTTCATCATGCCAAATGGCTCCGGCGTTTGTCATATCATCTTTTATGCCAGGTGTGCTGGTGACGTTCACACCATCCAAGATGTCGGCAGAGATGAGCACCCAGCCAGCGTGACAAATTTGACCAATTGCTTTTTTATGTGTATGGAAATGACGCGTAATTTCTAATACACTGTCATAACGGCGCAGCTTGTCCGGGGACCAGCCGCCAGGTACGAGAAGGGCATCATACTGCTGTGGATCTGCATCTTCAAAGGATATATCTGACGTTGCTGGAACGCCGTATTTTCCTTTGTAGACCGTCTCAGCAGTTTCACTTGCTAAATGAACCTCTGCGCCAGCTTCCCGCAATCGTAAAACCGGATACCATAATTCCAAATCCTCGAAATCATCACTCACAAAAGAAAGTATTTTCTTTCCGGAAAGTTCCATTTTCTCACCCCATTCGTTTAGTTCTCTCTACTTTACCAATTCATCGCCCAAGATGCATCTGTTAGCTTAATCTGTTTGATACGGATTCTTTTCTGCATCCAGTGTAAATCCTTCTCCCATCACATCGTGTACTTCGCTTAAAGCGACGAAAGCATGCGGATCAACCGATGTAATAATCGCTTTTAGTCGGACAATTTCATTCCTAGCTACAACACAGTACAACACATCACGTTTTTCGCCTGTAAAGCTGCCGCGGCCATCAAGTACTGTTACACCTCTGTCCATTTGTTTGAGGATTTGATTGGCAATATCGGCACTTTTATTGGAAATGATAGTAGCTCCTCGGGCTGAGTAGGCACCTTCTTGAATAAAGTCAATGACACGCGCACCAACAAATACAGCAACAAGTGTATACATGCCTCGAATCAAATCAAGATAAGTAAGAACGGAAGTGACGATGACGACAGCATCGAACATAAACATCGTGCGCCCCATTGTCCAGCCGACATATTTATTTGCCAGACGAGCGATTATATCGACACCGCCAGTTGTACCTCCAAATCGAAAAATAATGCCGAGGCCGACGCCAATAAATACACCCGCTAAAAGCGATGCGATTAAGAGATCATTTCCTAAGTCAATATGGAAGGAATACGTCTGAAACAATCGCAGAAACACAGATACAGCAACTGTTCCGATAATGGTATATGCGAATGTTGTGCGGCCTAGGAACTTCCAGCCGATCAGAAACAGCGGAATGTTCAACACTAAATTCGTAATAGCTGGATCCCAGTCGAATTCGAAAAGCAAAATAAGTGTTATACCGGTGAATCCGCCTTCACCAAGCTTGTTGGCAATATTAAAATGCACAATACCGAACGAAAAGATAGCCGCGCCAAGCAGGATAAACAAGATGTTCTTCAAACGCAGTTTAAACATAACTTACCTCCTAAAAGTGACAATTCCTTCTATATTATAGACAACTATGGCTAACGCTACAAATTTATCCTGCAGGTAAAAACATTTGTCAAAGATGACTCTTTTAAGCTAACATGGTAATGATATAGCGAAAGGAAGATCGCGATGAGTTCAACATATACAACCAAGGAAATACAAGCACGTGTTGACGCTTATATTTCCCAATTTAAAGAAGGTTATTTTTCTCCGCTCAGCATGCTTGCCCGAATGACCGAAGAAGTAGGGGAGCTGGCAAGGGAAGTAAATCATACATATGGTGAAAAACCGAAGAAAAAAAGTGAAGCAGCTAACACCGTGACAGATGAACTCGGAGATATCATCTTTGTGCTGACATGCTTTGCCAATTCGCTGGATATTGACTTATCTGAAGCATTCGAGCAATCAATGTCTAAATTCGAAACAAGAGATAAAGACAGATGGACGAAGAAGACACAGGAGGATGATTTAGAATGACACAAGATACAATTAAGATTATCGTAGCAGGACCTAGAGGCCGAATGGGGTCGGAAGCGCTGCAGCTGATTGAGCGCACAGACCACTTTGAGCTAGTTGGAGCGATTGATCATAAACATGATGGAGTACGCATCAAAGATATCGAGGGCCTTACAGCCAGTGACGCGGTCATCTATACAGACGCTGCTCGATGCTTCGCAGAAGTGCAAGCGGATGTGCTAATCGATTTGACTGTTCCGGAAACAGGTTATACCCATACAAAGCTTGCAATTGAGCATGCTGTGCGCCCGGTGGTAGGTACATCTGGTTTCACAGATGAACAGCTTGAAGAATTGCATGCATTGAGCGAAGAAAAAGGTATTGGAGCCATTATCGCGCCAAACTTTGCTATTGGCGCAGTGCTTATGATGCAATTTGCGAAGCAAGCAGCAAAGTATTTCCCTACTGTAGAGATCATCGAGAAGCATCATGATCAGAAGCTGGATGCCCCGAGTGGTACAGCTGTTAAGACGGCGCAGTTAATTCAAGAAGTACGGGAGCCTGCTAAACAAGGACATCCAGATGAAAAAGAAACACACGCTGGAGCTCGCGGCGCTGATTTCTATGGCATGCGAATCCACAGTGTACGTCTGCCAGGACTTGTGGCGCATCAGGAAGTGCTTTTCGGTGCACCGGGAGAGCAATTTACCGTTAAGCATGATTCCTTTAACCGTGCATCCTTCATGTCTGGTGTACAGCTTGCTGTAGAACGGGTCATGAAAATGAACGTGTTAGCATACGGTTTGGAAAATATATTGGATTGAGGTGTTGGCTTTGCATATTGCGTTAATTGCCCATGATAAGAAGAAACCAGAAATGGTCCGTTTTGCAGTTGCATACCAAGAAATGCTAAAAAAACATACGCTGTATGCAACAGGTACAACAGGAACTCGTATTAAGGAAGCAACTGGATTGCCCGTGGAGCTGTTTCAGTCAGGTCCGATTGGTGGAGATCAGCAAATCGGTGCCCGCATCGCAACCAATGAAATGGATTTGGTTATTTTCTTCCGTGACCCGCTAACAGCTCAGCCGCATGAACCAGATGTGAGCGCCCTTATGCGTTTGTGTGATGTACATCGTATCCCGCTTGCAACAAATCTGGCGGCTGCTGAAATCTTTATTCGAGGTCTAGACAGAGGCGATTTTGATTGGCGTGAAATCATCCGTGATCGAGAGCCTGACCTATGAAAAAACTGAAAATTGGTATCACCTGTTATCCAACACTTGGGGGCTCCGGCGTTATTGCGACGGAGCTCGGTAAGAAACTTGCCAAAAAAGGGCATGATATTCACTTTATTACGTCAAGTGTCCCTTTCCGGCTTGACACCTTGCTTCCCAATGTATTTTTTCATGAGGTAGAGATGAGTCATTATCCTGTTTTTCAATATCCACCTTATGATTTAGTGCTTGCCAATAAGATGGCTGAAGTCATTGATGAAGAGGAACTTGATGTTTTGCATGTTCATTACGCTGTTCCGCACGCAATCTGCGCTATTTTGGCAAAAGCGATTGCCAAGCGGGATGTAAAGATTGTGACGACACTGCACGGCACGGACATTACGGTGCTTGGTATTGATAATGGACTGCGCAAAATGATCATTCATGCGATTGAGGAGAGCGATAAAGTGACAGCGGTCTCCGAGAGCCTCGTAAAGCAAACGAGAGAGATGCTTGATGTGACAAGTCCAATTGATGTTGTTTATAATTTTATTGATGAAGCGATTTATCATCCAGCCGACGTGAAAGATATCCGGAAACAATTTGGCATTGAGGATCATGAGAAGGTGATCGTACATATAAGCAATTTCCGCAAGGTAAAGCGTGTACAGGATGTTGTACAGGTTTTTTCGTATGTGCAGGAAAAACTGCCCAGCAAGCTGCTGCTCATAGGAGACGGACCGGAATACTCAGACATTCTTCGCAATGTACAGGAACGGGGACTAGAGGATAATGTGCTTTTCTTGGGCAAACAAAATAATGTAGCTGCACTGCTGAATATGGCCGATTTGATGCTGCTGCCATCTGAAAAAGAAAGCTTTGGGCTTGTTTTATTAGAAGCAATGGCATGCGGTGTGCCATGTATAGCGACAGATGTGGGCGGTATACCGGAAGTTATTCAGCATAAGAAAAATGGCTTTGTAACGGAACTTGGAGATGTGTTTCAAATGGCTGCTTTCGCTTTGGAGTTACTCACAGATGAGGAGAAGTGGAAGAACTTCTCTGAAGCAGCAATTCGTCACGCAGAGGAAGCTTTTCATTCGGATTATATCGTTGCGCAATACGAAGCCATTTATAAAGAGGTATTACGATGAAAATATTTGAAAAAGCGTTCCGAGTTATGCACGAACTCGAGCTTCATGGCTATGAAGCCTATCTGGTCGGCGGTGCTGTACGAGATTACTTAATTGGCAAGTCTGTTGGTGACCTGGATATTGCGACTTCTGCCAAACCGGAGCAAGTCATGAAAGTTTTTGATAAAGTTATTCCAGTCGGCATTGAGCATGGAACGGTTTTAGTTCGTTATGAAAAGGAAAGCTTTGAAATTACGACATTCCGAACAGAAGGAACGTATTCGGATTACCGGCATCCAGATCGTGTGGAGTTTGTAACGGATATCACAGCCGACTTAGCACGGCGCGATTATACAGTAAATGCAATTGCAATGAACAGAAATGGCGAGATGGTAGATCCATTTTCAGGAAAAGAAGCAATTCAAAAACAACAGCTCACTACAGTTGGCAATGCATATGATCGCTTTGAGGAAGACCCGCTGCGCATGATGCGAGGAGTTAGATTCGTTTCCCAGCTTGGCTATCAATTGGACCAGGAAGCTCGCGAAGTGATGGAAAGCAGGCGTTCGTGGCTGAACCGAATTGCTATTGAACGCGTTGCAATCGAGCTTGAGAAATTATGCCGCGGCGACCATGCTAAAAAAGCTGTGCGTTTGCTTTCGCAAGCAAAACTGTGGGAGGCATTGCCAGTTTTCAAAAAACATCCTGCTCTAATTGACAAGCTGGAGCAGCGTATGCAGCCGCTCGGCGGATTAAGTGAATGGATCGCGCTTTGCGCCATTTACAGCGGTGTTTCTGTCCAAGACTGGGTGAAAGATTGGAAACTGTCCAATAGCGTCAAACAAGAAGCGCAAGCGTTGTTTGATATAATGCAAAGTGATTTGGCAGCTTGGACAGTTTATCAGCTGCCATCCCACTTGGATGCAGGGTATAGCCGATTGATGGCAATCTATAAGGATAAAGACGTGCAAGCTGATGTTGAGAGAATAAGAGCGCAGCTGCCAATCCATCAGCGGGCTGATTTGGCTGTTTCTGGCGGAGATTTTGTCAGCTGGTTTCCAGACAGAAAAAAAGGCAGCTGGATTCGTGAGTTATTCGAAGCTGCTGAAAAAGCAGTGGTGGAAAACCGAATTCCAAATGATAAAGAACGGCTGAAGGAGTGGGTGCTTCATGGATACAACGCGTAACCGGCTAATTCGAGTGCTGCAGGAGCATGAAGGTGCTTATGTGTCAGGCCAGTACTTGTCCGATCAGCTTGGTATCTCCAGAGCTGCTATTTGGAAGCATATGAAAGCATTGGAGGCAGATGGTTACGAGATTGACGCTGTCCCGCGCAAAGGCTATCAAGTGCGGCAGTCGCCTGATAAATTAAGCAAAAATACGCTCAACTGGCAGCTTGATACTGCCTGGATCGGACGGAAGATTATCTTTGAGAAAGAACTTGATTCCACGCAGATGTTAGCCAAAGCGCTAGCTGACCAAGGAGCTGCACATGGAACCGTAGTGCTTGCTGATAAACAGACGAGCGGAAAAGGAACAAAGGGAAGAAGCTGGCATTCACCGGCTGGAACAGGCATTTGGATGAGCTTGATTATCCGTCCGGAATTTGGTCCGCGAGAAGCAGCGCAGCTAACGTTAGCGGCAGCAGTTGCCATAACAAGAGCTTTCCGCAAAGAAGGCATAGACGCTTGTATTAAGTGGCCGAATGATATTTATCTTAATGAAAAGAAACTGGCTGGAATACTGACCGAAATGCAAGCAGAACAGGATTATATTCATCATATCGTGCTTGGTATCGGAATTAACGTCAACCAGACAAAAACAGATTTGCCGCCGGATATACAAGACAAGGCAACATCCTTACATATCGAGACACAAAAAGAATGGAAACGCCAAGAGCTTATTCACCTCATTTGGAAAGAAATTGAAAGCGTTTATGCACTTTACACAACAGCTGGTTTTGCAAGTATTCGGGAAGAATGGATGCAGCTTGCCTCCCGTCTTGGCCGGAGAGTAAAAGTTACGACTCCAACAGCTGTTTTTGAGGCAGTATTTCAAGGAATTGGTGAAGAAGGTGAGCTGATCTTGGAAAAACAAGATGGGCAGACACAGCGTATTTATTCTGCTGAATTAGAATGGCTAGAGGAGTGAAGCATTGAAAACGAGACTTGATCTTCAAAAGATGAAAGAAACCAATGAGAAAATTACCATGGTAACTGCATATGATTATCCGACCGCCAAGTTAGCACAGCAAGCTGGAATGGACATGCTGCTTGTAGGAGATTCATTAGGGATGGTTGTACTCGGTTATGAGTCAACCATTCCTGTCACTGTAGAAGATATGATTCACCATGGCAAAGCGGTAACGCGAGGCGGAAAGGATACGTTTGTGGTCGTGGATATGCCGTTTATGAGCTATCATGTATCTGTGGAAGAAACTATTCCGCAAGCAAGACGGATATTCCAGGAAACAGGAGCGCAGGCGTTGAAACTCGAAGGAGCCGAGCAGATAATTTTGAATAATATCAAGGCGCTTGCCGTCGGCGGTATACCAGTAGTAGGCCATCTTGGTCTTACACCGCAGTCCGTTCATATACTTGGCGGATATAAGGTACAAGGCAAGAGCGAGCAGACAGCCAAGCAATTGCTGGAAGATGCCAGAAAAGTAGAAGCATATGGAGCCATTGCTCTTGTATTGGAATGTGTACCAAAGCAGCTTGCTGCGCTAATTGCAAAAGAATTAACCATTCCAGTTATCGGTATCGGCGCGGGAGCAGAAGTGGACGGGCAAGTGCTCGTCTTTCATGATATAAGTCGTTTTGGAGTGGATCGTCTTCCGAAATTTGCAGTTAGCTATGCAGATTTAAATGAGACAGTTACAAATGTGTTTACAACATACCGGGAAAATGTGAAGAATGGCGTTTTTCCAAATGAGCACCAAAGCTTTACAATGGATGAAGCAGCGTTGCCTAAAATAGGAGAATGAATATGAAAATCATAACGAATCTTAAAGATCTGCAGCAGGAACGACAGTCTCTGGCAAAGACAGCAAAATCTGTCGGCTACGTAGCGACCATGGGTTATTTGCATGAAGGCCATCAAGCGTTAATGAGACATTCGAAAGCAGAAAATGATATTACCGTGTTAAGTATCTTTGTAAATCCGCTGCAATTCGGTGCAGGAGAAGATTTTGAAACGTATCCAAGAGATATGGAGCGTGATCAGCAGATTGCCGAGCAAGAAGGTATTGATATTGTCTTTATGCCGGATGCATCCGCTATGTATCCGGGTGACAGTACAATCAAACTGCAAGTAACGGATCGCGTCGATGTACTTTGCGGCAAATCTCGTCCAGGACATTTTGATGGTGTCGTAACGGTTTTAGCTAAACTGTTTCACTTAATCCAGCCAGATCGGGCCTATTTTGGATTGAAAGATGCACAACAGGTCGCTGTTGTGCAAGCCTTGGTTGATGATCTTAATTTTCCACTGGAAGTTGTTCCAGTAGCGACCGTACGAGAAGCTGATGGACTAGCTAAAAGCAGTCGTAATGTTTATTTATCAGAGCAAGAGAGACAAGAGGCTCCGGTCATCCAGCAGGCACTGCAGCAAGCAAAACAACTGATTGCTAATGGTGAAAATGAAGCGGAAAAAGTGATAAAGCATGTAAAAGAATTTATTATCAGTAGAACAAGTGGTAGAATAGACTACGTTGAAATTTTATCATATCCGGAGCTAAAGCCTGTTGAAGATATAAGCGAGCGCATTATCATTGCAGCTGCCGTCTTTTTTGAGAAGGCCAGATTGATTGATAATATAGTTTTGGAAGCAGACGGATCTAGGATGGACCGTTTCTAATATAGGGGGCTAGTATATGTTCCGCACGATGATGAAGGCGAAAATTCATCGCGCCCGTGTGACGGAAGCGAACTTGCATTATGTTGGAAGTATAACAATTGATTCACAAATATTGGAGCAGGTAGGTATACTGCCACATGAAAAAGTACAAATCGTAAATAATAACAATGGCGCCCGACTTGAGACGTATGTTATACCAGGTGAATCAGGCAGCGGCGTTATATGTTTGAACGGCGCTGCTGCACGGCTGGTACAAAAAGGTGATGTGGTGATTATCGTTTCCTATGCGATGCTTTCAGATGATGAGCTCATTCAATTTAAGCCGAAGATTGCGCTTATGAATGCAGATAATACAATTCAAGAGATCATCGAAGAAGAACCGCCGCTTACTGTCATGCTATGAGGACAGAAATAGGTAGTTGATTGGACTCTTATCCAGGATAAGAGTCTTTCTTTTCTAAGCAGTATGGAGGGTGGAACATGGACAAATTTGTAGTGGTGGATCTAGAAACAACCGGACACGCGCCGTCGAATGGCGATAAAATCATAGAGGTAGGGATTGTCGTTATCCAAGGACGTGTAGTCACAGATCAGTTTCAGACAATGCTGGATCCCGGTATGCCGATTCCACCTTTCATTTCGCAGCTGACAGGCATATCTGATGAAGATGTGACTGGAGCACCGCATTTTGAAGAAGTTGCGGAAGAAATAGCGGCATTTTTTCAAGATAGTTATGTAGTAGCACACAATGCGAATTTTGATTTGCGCTTTTTGAATAGTTCTTTGGAAGAAGCGGGCTTCTCGCCCATTTCCTGTCCGGTACTTGATACAGTTGAGCTGGCGCGGATTATGCTGCCGACCGCACCAAGCTATAAGCTGAGTGTACTTAGTGAATATCTCTCCTTTGAGCATGATCAGCCGCATCGGGCGCTGTCTGATACACTGGTTACGGCTGAGCTTCTGCTGTCACTACTCGAGAAACTGGACAAGCTCCCATATGAAACAATTGCGCATCTTCTCACACTGGAACGTGCACTTAAAAGTGATTTAAGGGAGCTGCTTGAAGCTAGGCTAGAGGATCTTAGTTTTGAAGCGGAGCAGGACAATGGGTTGGAAGTGTATCGTGGTTTAGCAATCCGGAAGCGGCCGGAAAACGAACGTACCGATGCAGCTATTGCACAGTCTTTCGGTGAGCTGGCCGATCAGGTATATCGGAAAGACGGTTTATTATCGGAAGGCATGCAGCGCTATGAACCAAGAAGCAGTCAGCAGGAAATGAGTGAGCAGATTTATGATGTATTCCATTCCAGCAGACATGCTTTGCTCGAAGCAGAGACTGGGACAGGAAAATCACTTGCTTATTTGCTTCCGGCCGTATACACAGCAGTTAAGAAAAAGAATCGCATTGTCATTAGTACACATTTGACACAGCTGCAGGCACAACTGATGGAAAAGGAGATTCCGCTTCTCCAGCGCTTGCTGCCTTTTTCCTTTAAAGCAGCACTGTTAAAAGGGAAACAGCATTATTTAAGTCTCAGCAGATTTGAATCGGAGCTGCAGCAAACTGCTAATGACAATTATGATATTACGTTAACGAAAGCGATTTTGCTCGTATGGCTGACGATTACAGAAACTGGGGATATTGATGAGGTGAACTTGCCTTCAAGCGGCAAACGCTTCTTTCTGCATATGTCGGCTGATGCAGAGGATACCCAAGATCCGTTTTCGCCATGGTTTTCCCGTTCATTTTACCAACGGGCCAAAAAAGCAGCATGGCAAGCTGATATTATTGTGACAAACCATGCATTGCTTTGCAGTGATATGCAGGAAGAATACCAGCTGCTGCCTTCGTATGAGCGAGCTATCATTGATGAGGCGCATCACTTTGAAGCAACAGCTGCTAAGCATTTCGGACTGGCGCTTGACTACGTATCCATCCATCATATGCTTTCCCATGCCAATAAGGTTTATGACAAAGCAACAGAGCAGCTGCCACATCCCCAAGCAGAAGTGCTGCTATGGCAAAGCTTATGGGAACAAACAAAAATAGAAGCGGATGATATGTTCCGTTATATCCATGATTTTGTTTTATCTCAGCATCGTAATAAACTGGGAACGAACGATATCGGACGAATGCAGCTTCGGTTGGAAGAAGTGCGTCACACAAAGGCGCTGTTAGTGATTGCCGAGATGAGCAGCAGGCTTCTATTCGGTATCAGAGATTGTATCCATCATTTACTGCAGCTCGTGAAAACAGCGGAAAAACAAGCGGATAAAAAGATGGCCGACTCGCTGCAAAATGCAGTCAATCAGCTGCAGTCAATTATTGATTCAATTGAACGTATGTTCCTTGTAATAGATGATGACGAGGTTAAATGGATAGAAGTAGATGTGTATGGAGCACGCAATTCCGTGTACTTGTACAGTGAGCCACTTGATATTGCGGATATGCTGCTCGAGCGCTTCTTTTCAGAAAAGAAAAGCATCGTGCTGACAAGTGCAACCTTAACGATGAAACAGTCTTTTGATTTTATTCAAGCACAGTTAGGGTTAGATGAACAGACGGTCACGAAGCGATTCGATTCGCCGTACTCTTATCAAGAACAAGTACAGCTGCTCGTTCCAAACGATTTTCCCGATGTTCGAGGGAAGGATAACTATCCGTTTATTTACGCAGTATGCGAAGCTATTCTTAGTCTAGCTGCTGTAACAGACGGACGGATGCTCGTGCTGTTTACTTCTTATGACATGCTGAAGAAAGCGCATGGATTAGTAAAGGAATTGACAGAT
This sequence comes from Terribacillus sp. DMT04, assembly GCF_019056395.1. Lineage (NCBI taxonomy): Bacteria > Bacillati > Bacillota > Bacilli > Caryophanales > Bacillaceae > Terribacillus > Terribacillus sp. DMT04. Next base: position 1,771,041 of record NZ_CP077639.1, on the reverse strand, counting down.
GATCAGGATTATACGTTGATCGCGCAAGGAATCACGAGTGGAAGCCGAGACAGATTGAAAAAGAATTTCCAAAGCAATAAGAAATCGATTCTTTTTGGAACGAGCTCTTTCTGGGAAGGAGTAGACATTCCAGGAGAGGACTTAAGCTGTCTTGTCATCGTTCGGCTGCCTTTTCAGCCGCCTGATCATCCGATTTACGAAGCAAAAGCAGCCAAGCTGAAAGCAGAGGGAAAGAATGCCTTTATGGAACTCGCATTGCCAAATGCTGTCATTCGGTTTAAACAAGGATTCGGCCGACTTATACGTTCTTCCAGTGACAGAGGTATCGTGTTTGTTTGTGATGATCGAATGATGAAGACAAGATACGGCAATTATTTTACTGCGTCCATCCCTGAAGTACCGACACATTACCAAAGCACTGCAGAACTTTTAGAGCTGGCAGAGCAATGGTTATAAAAAAAAGTGCGCCACTAGGACGCACAACTGCTGGGTGAAGGAAGATTTTTGTTGAAAAAACTTTGAACTCGTCTTAGAATTACACCAGTACAACTGGTATAATAAGAATGGATTGCTTCTCAACATGTATTAGTTTGTTGCAGAAAGCTGTGTCTATGAGTAACAAATCATGTAAATGGATTGCTCGGAGGTTACAGGATGGAAAATAATAAAATGGAGACATTGTCCACCGTTCGTGTACAATACAGCAGTGACCTGTACAAGCTGGTTGATTCCCTGAATCGTACACTGAAAGAAAAGGACTTGATGTTCGGACTAGCATTGGATGAGGAAGATCATGATAAGGCGATATTCACGATTTACCATACCTAAGTGGGCTAAAATCACCATTCTCGCTGTTTCGGCTGTACTGCTGCTTTTACTCGGTTGCGGTATATATGTCTACTATACAGCAGAGGACAAGCGTACTGCAGGCTTTGAATCCTCAGAGACCTTTGTTGCAGAACATACTGATCTTGAAGAAGCAGATGAAGTGACACGCTTTAATGGCGAGCATGTATACCATGTTGTCACTGGTAAACAAGCTGACGGACAAGAAGCCATCGCTTACCGAATAAAAGGCGAGAAAGACCCGGAACAAATCATTTATACGACAGAAACTGCTGATGAACAGCAGGCAAAAAGCAGCTGGCAGTCTGCGTGCGGCAATAACTGTGAACTGGACGATATCCGACTTGGATTGCATGAGGATGAACCAGCATGGGAAATAACATTCCATGACGGTGAGGACCGTTTAGGCTACAGCTACTACACACTTGATGGGTTGGAGCAGCTGGAAAGCTTTGCTCTATCCAGCCAATATAAATAAGACAACTACATATGTAGACAGACATTGGAGGTTTTTTTTTGAAGACTACAATTGCAAAGCTTAATGAGCATGTAGGAGAAGAAGTAACAATTGGGGCTTGGCTCCGCAATAAACGATCCAGCGGAAAGATTGCTTTCCTGCAGCTTCGTGACGGTACAGGATTCGTCCAAGGCGTGGTCGTAAAAAGCGACGTATCCGAGGAAGTATTCCAAACAGCTAAAAATATGACGCAGGAAACTTCCCTCTATGTAACAGGGAAAGTTGTAGAAGACAGCCGCTCTTCTTTTGGTTACGAAATTCAAGTAAGCGGTGTGGAAGTAATTCATGCGGCTACAGATTATCCAATCACACCAAAAGAGCATGGAACAGAATTCTTGATGGATAACCGCCATCTGTGGCTTCGTTCTCAAAAACAGCATGCTGTTATGAAAGTCAGAAATGAAATCATTCGTGCTACTTATGCGTTCTTCCACGAAAATGGATATACAAAAATTGACCCGCCAATTCTGACAGGTTCTTCTGCAGAAGGTACGACAGAATTGTTCCATACAAAATACTTTGATGAAGAAGCATACCTTTCTCAAAGCGGACAGCTTTACATGGAAGCAGCAGCAATGGCGTTCAACAAAGTATTCTCCTTTGGTCCGACTTTCCGTGCTGAAAAATCTAAAACACGTCGTCATTTGATTGAGTTCTGGATGATTGAGCCGGAAATGGCGTTTGTGGAACACGAAGAAAGCTTGGAAATTCAAGAGAATTACATCAGCTACCTGGTTGCTTCTGTACTGAAGAACTGCAAACTGGACCTTGAAATTTTAGGCCGTGATACCGAGAAGCTTGCTAAAGTAACAGCACCATTCCCGCGTATTACGTATGATGAAGCAATTGATTTGCTGAAAGAAAAAGGTTTTGATGATGTGGAGTGGGGAGAAGACTTTGGTGCACCGCATGAAACTGCGATTGCGGAAAGCTTCGACAAACCAGTATTCATCACGCACTACCCAGCTGAAATCAAAGCATTCTACATGAAGCCGGATCCAAATCGTGAAGATGTTGTCCTTTGTGCCGACTTAATCGCTCCAGAAGGATACGGAGAAATCATCGGCGGATCGCAGCGTATTGACGATCTGGAACTGATGGAAAAACGCTATGAAGAGCACAACTTAACTGGAGATGCGTATAACTGGTACTTGGAATTGCGTAAGTACGGCAGTGTGCCGCATTCAGGCTTTGGACTTGGACTAGAAAGAACCGTTGCTTGGCTTTCAGGCGTAGAGCATGTTCGCGAAACGATTCCATTCCCGCGCTTGCTGAATCGCTTGTACCCATAATAATAAAATAGAAATATTGACAATCCCTTGTCCTTTAGACGAGGGATTGTCCTATTAAAGGGAGGAGAACCCAGATGAACAACAATCATTTGAACTACCAGCAAATACTGGGAAATCCAATTTCCTTTCCCGGTATTTTAATGGAAAGATATACAACACTTGGCTTAAACGAAACGGAAATGATGGTTATCTTGCATATTTGCTTTTTCCAGCAGCAAGGTACTATGTTCCCAACAACAGATGAATTGGCAGCAAGAGTAACGCTGTCGGAGCGTGATGTAGCATTAATATTGCGAAAGCTTGTGCAGCGCAACATGATTCAAATAGATGATGTGCAGGATAGTGCTGTACGCAGCCAGGCATACAGCTTGAACGGCTTGTGGAACCTCGTCTTTCAGGAAACTGTCTATCCAGAGCCGGAAAAGAACACAGATAAAGAAGAAGAAGCTGCTATCTTCATTTTATTTGAGCAGGAGTTTGGCCGCCCGCTATCTCCTTTTGAGATAGAAACAGTTACATTATGGCTGGATGAGGATATGCAGCCGCCATCCTTAATCAAAGCCGCTCTTCGTGAAGCGGTGCTCATGAGCAAGTTGAATTTCCGTTATATCGACCGGATCTTACGAGAATGGAAACGTAAAGGTGTACGTTCCGTAGAACAAGCACGCAAAGAGAGCAAATCCTTCCACGAAAATCAGCGCCCAGCTGCAGCTGCCGTGCGCGCAGAACAGCAAACAGCACCAGCACGTGATGTGAGTGTATATTACAATTGGCTGGAAGAAGACTGAGGAGGAGCTGCATATGCTGAACAAAACACAAATACGCAGAGTGTTGGATACGATGCAGGATATGTTTCCCGAAGCAGCCTGTGAATTGGTTCACAAAAATGCGTTTGAGCTCGTTATTGCCGTATTGTTATCTGCGCAATGCACAGATAACCTAGTAAATAAGGTAACAAAAGATCTTTTCAAGAAATACCAAACACCAGAAGATTATTTAGCAGTGTCACTAGAGGAACTGCAGCATGATATTCGATCTATCGGTCTATACCGTAACAAAGCAAAAAACATTCAGAAGCTGTGTCAAACATTGATTGACCATTATGATGGAATCGTACCAGATACACGTGATGAATTGGTGAAGCTTGCTGGAGTAGGGCGCAAGACCGCCAATGTCGTGGCATCCGTTGCATTCCATGAACCAGCTATTGCCGTAGATACGCATGTAGAACGAGTGTCCAAGCGCCTGGGATTATGCCGCTGGAAAGATAATGTGACAGAAGTAGAAAACACATTAATGAAAAAAGTGCCGCGAGATGAATGGAGCGATACGCATCACCGCATGATCTTTTTTGGGCGTTATCACTGTAAAGCAAGAAATCCAAATTGTTTAGCATGTCCTCTGAATGACATTTGCCGTGAAGGTAAAAAACGTTTAAAAGCAGAAGCAAATTAAAAAGACAGTCATCCTAATAGGAGTGACTGTCTTTTTGTTTAGCATGTTATTCAGATTGCTGTTGTTCTGAATCTTCGTTTTGATTTTGATCAGCATCGGAACCGGAGTCACTATTGGCTTCTTCTTCAGAATTGTTTTCTTGCTCCTCATCAGCTGGCTCTTCCGCTTGCTCATTGCCTGACTGATCCTCATTCTGATTGGAATTTCCGTTACCATTGTTTCCTTGGTTTCCGTTATTTTCGTTGTTAGTATTACCATTTTGATCGTTATTTTCATTTTGATCATTTTGCTCTTGATCATTCTGCTCGTCTTGATTCGGCTGATTTTCTGTGTCCTGTTCCTGCTGCTCGTCCGCATTTTCTTCAGGATTTTCTTCTTCTTCAGCATTTTCTTCTTCACCAGGAACGGTTACCGAAGTAGCTTTTGCTTCACTTTCTTCACCATCAACTGAAGCCGTAACTGATATATTGTAGGTTTGTCCAGCTTCAACGTTTTCTATGACTGCAGATGTGTCAGTAGTTGTTTGGGAACCGTTAGGCTCAGCACTCATACTGAATTCAGCATCTCCATCGTAATTCCAGCTTACGTTAATGCTATTACTAGCTTCATCATAGCTGGCAGATAAACCAGTTACAGGATCAATCTCTTCCTCAACATAACGTTCTGAAGTTGTTCCTGGAAGGTGGCCTTTCAGGAATAGCTCCGTCAAAATGGAAGAGGAGGGGGTAGCAGAGCTTGGAGAAGCAGCGGGGCGAGAGCCTTTTTCGACTTTCGCCTCCACTACGCTGCTGGGTTTTTGAAACTCTCCTGTGTTTTTGCCTTCGTGCACTTCGGTCATAATTCTCTTAAATAATAATTTGGATACATTTGTACCGGCAGAACCGCCGTCGATTATGGAGTCGTCAGCTGTACCCGTCCAAATGGAAAGTGTATAGTTTGTTGTTAAACCATTCATCCAGGAATCCGGACTGCCTTGTTGACCATCTTTATTTGTTGTACCAGTCTTACCAGCAATATCTAAACCAGAAACATTGGCCATTGTCCCAGTACCTTCTGTCATAACCGAACGCATCATGTCTGTTACCATATAAGCAGTTGATTCACTCATGGCCGCGTTTGATTCTGGTTTCATATCTAATGTACTGCCATCGCTGAATTCAATCTTTGTAATCGCATAAGGCTCTGTGTAGATACCTTCATTACCGAAAGCTGCATATGCTCCTGCCATATCGATGGAGTGGAAGTGCGTACCGCCGCCAATAGCGTCTGATAACAACATGCCGCTTTCAGAATTGAATTCTAATCCAAGTCCATTAGCAAAGTCTTCCGCTTTTTCTAACCCAACTGCTTGAAGCGTTTTAACTGCCGGTATGTTATAAGACTGCGCTAAGGCAGTTCTTGCACTTGTCCAGCCGTGGAATCTATTATCCCAGTTCTGAGGTTCAAAAGGATCCGAACCAGGAATATCAATGGATATCGGTTCGTCATTAATTTGCTCATAAGTTGATGTGTAAACGCCATTCTCAAATGCCGGAGCATAATCTACAAGCGGCTTTATACTAGAACCAGGCTGGTTCCCGATACCTTGAATAGCGTAGTTAAAACCACCAAGTTCATTATTCCGGTTACCGCCAATCGCACGGATTGCACCGCTCTTCGTATCAAGCAAGGTGATCCCAGCTTGCAGCTGTTCATCCGGCCATACAATACCGCTGTCTTCACTAAGTGCACTCTCGACTGTTTCCTGTGCATCTGGATCTAATGTTGTATAGATTTTCATGCCATCCAAGTTAAGGTTAGTATCTTCAAATCGTTCGCTTAATTCTTTTTGTACTTGATCAAGGAAAGCGCCGTATTTATTTGCTTGCGGCTGCTTTTCAATAAGAAGATCTTCGACTTTTGTTTGTTTCGCTTCATCGGCTTCTGCTTGTGTTATTTTCTCGTGCTGTACCATCAAGTCAAGAACAGTATTCATTCGTTCTTGTGCCAAGTCAGGATTTTCATACGGGTTATATGCTGTTGGACGCTGCGGCAAACCTGCCAGCAAAGCGGTTTCCGGCAAGGTAAGTTCGTTTAAGTCGTCTTTTCCAAAGTACGTTTCGGCTGCCGTAGCTACACCGTAGGCATACTGTCCATAAAACACCTTATTCAAATACATTTCTAATATTTCTTCTTTGGAATATTGGCGGTCAAGCTTTAAGGCGAGCCACCATTCCTGCATCTTTCGTTTAACCGTTTTCTCTGGAGAGAGGAAGGAACGTTTGATTACCTGCTGATCAATTGTACTGCCGCCTTCTGCTCCAAATCCGTCTTGGAAGTTAGCGAGTACTGCGCCTCCAGTACGAATGATATCAATGCCGTTATGTTCAAAGAAACGAGAATCTTCCGTTGCGGTGACAGCGTCGATTAGCTGCTGCGGCAATTCATCAAAGTTAACTTTCCGTCTATTCTCCGACCCTAATTCTGCAAATTCTTCACCGTTCATATCGTAGATGATATTTGAGGCGGGGTCAGTCAATTTTTCTTCATCCAAATCTGGAGCAGTAGCTGCGTAATATCCAAACACAGCACCGCCTGCAACAACACATAATACACCTAACAATACAATCGTTAAAATAATTTTCTTCCATAAAGGTTTTTTCTTTTTTGTCTGTTTTCTGCGTGATGCACGAGATTGGCCTTTTTCTGCCATTACTCCTCTTCCTCCGTTCTAAAATGAAGCTGATCGATGATGTGTAAATAATCGACCTTTGCCTGATATCTCATCGGTACCAAGTATCCTTCTTCCGCTATTGTCTCATATGGGATAGATTTTCTGCCACCATCATATTGACGTTTCCACCACGGAAAAAGTTTCTCTGCTTCAAAAAAAAATGTCTGATCACGCGCGGAAAAGCGCATGATGACAAAACAAATAGCACCATGGCTGCATACATGCTCCATATGGTTGATTTGATGTTCGTGGAAATTGGACAGCGGGAAGGAGGTTTTGTTTTTGGTAACCTTCGCTTCGAAGTCTACATACTTTCCGCGATAAACGCCATTATAATCCGTAGTGGATGCTTGCTTGAAATAAGCTTCCTTAATTACCGCTGCACTTCGTTTTGGGTAATCGACTTGGACTATCTGAACAGGGGTAGGTTTTTTATGGATGATAGCCTTTTGCTGGGCAAGATAATATTCATTTGTCTCATTGATATCTTCCTCTAATGTCATCCCCCTGTTTCCAAAATCGACATGCTGCTTGAGTTTAGGGGCAGCAGTCTGTTTGATGATCTTTTTCCCATTAGGATATTGCACATTTCTCCCCCCATTATAGGATTGATCATACCATAATCCTTAGAATACTTCACTTTGTGCCGTGATCTCAACTGCTAAAAGGGGCAATTTCATGACAAATAGTAAAACCGCGCTGCTGCTTGCTTCTATTAAAGAGAAAACAACTGCTGCGAACTTAGATAATATCCGAAGAACGATGGCATATCAAGCATTTTATGAAGCAAATCCAGAAATACGCTGGTCTTTTTTAGCCTCCATGGTTTCCAGGAATGCCGGATGGAATATGACAGATTTACAGCTGGAGATGTTTCAAAGATTGCTGCCTGCTCGAGTCAGAAAACAACTATTTTCTCTGTATGAGCGAGCGAATTGGCTCATTTTTTCAGACGCCTATCCGCAGCTTCTGCTGTACGAAGCACATAAGAAAGAACAAATTAACATGATCGATCACCTGCGTCATTTCCGTGTATCCGTGTATATGGAAGAAGTTTGGCACAATTATATAAAGGAAGGAGATGGACAGCAGCTGCTGTATAGCTTAATCATTAACGAACAGCATGTGATCGGTTCGCCTGTGATTGTACAATCTTTCTATAAAAAACATGTTTTCAGCCGATGGCCGTATCGGCTGCAGGATTTGCTCCGGCTTAATGCAGTCTTTTTTCCAACTTTAAAAGGAGAATTGTATGGACTGCATGCACACCATTTCACAAGCGTGAACAAACGAATACAGCTTGGAAAAAAGCTGAGTAAGCTGCTTTTTGATCCCTTGCTGCATGACATGTTCCTTCAGTTCGCTCAGACTGTGCCGCATTCTGGCTCACGTGAAGATTATGAACGGTACAGCCAATACAGAACCAACAACAGCAAAAAACTGCGAGAGTGCTACAAGATTATTCAGCATGAAGATACTATTCGACCGGATTGGTACCATTGTGGGGGTGTGAAGCAGAATTGGCTGACCGAGCCTAATAAAACAACACACCATCCTGCAGGTGCGTTGTTTTATTGGAAGCGAAGTATGATGAATAGAACAAGCAAGTTATTCAAAAGAAAAAGCAAAGCGGTCGATTAATCGCTTTGCTTTCTTCGGCTTATACGGAAGGACGGTTTGGTCCATCTAACTTCTTATCATAACCATCGCCTGCTGTGCGGGCTGTCGGGCGTTTCTGTCCGGTTGATGTTTTCTTTTCTGGCTTTTTCATCATTATCACCCTCCTTTAAGCTTAGGATGAGCGAAACAGGTCTGATTCATGCGAAGCACGACGTATTTTTTGTTGTTTTGTCAGGTGAGCAGGAGAAGTCAGCTGCTAGCAGAAAACTACACATAAAAGGAGGTATTCATATGCAAAATCAACAAGGGGCAACAAAGGAAGAGCTGCAGCTTGCACTGTTTCAGTTAACTGGTACGTATCGGAAATTAGATCAGCGGCTCACTGTTCAGGCTAATCGTTCTCGTATGGAAATGAAGCAGCCTTTGATTGAACGATTGCTGCGTGCCGAATATCGTCTGGATAGAAAGCGGGAGAAAAGCTGTCTTGAACATGGTAAATTAGCCTGAGAGCTTGTATAATAGAACAACACGATGAGCAGAGAAGGGATATTATTGACAACATTACGCGCCTACAATAACCAGCTATCAGAGCAGATGGCGGTTCTTAAAGAGCGGTTTTTGACGCATGAGCCGCCATCAGATAAAAAAGATAAAGAATTCTTTGAGCTGGTAAAGCGGGAGACAAAGCCGATGTATGATTTGCTTCAGCAGTGGAACGAAGCTGCTGCTGCGTTTGTACAGCAGCGGGAAGTGAATGTGCACCCGCAGCAAATCCAGTCGACAGAAGAGAATATCCATCTAATCATTTTGCACAGCTATTACATAGACATCCGATCGGAACGATATATGGATTACCATCATTCAATCGGTTACGTCATCCAACTGCTTAATGAAGATTTGGAACGGTTAGAAGGAGAGGAAGAGTAAGATGACAAAAGATGAATTGATTAGCTTGGCAAAACAAGCAAGAGAGCGAGCTTATATTCCATATTCGAAATTCGGTGTCGGAGCTGTGGTTTTGACAAAATCCGGAAACGTTTACCAAGGCTGCAATATCGAAAATGCAGCTTATCCTGTTACATGCTGTGCAGAACGAACAGCAATATTTCAGGCAATTGCGAATGGTGAAAAGGAATTTGCAGAGATTGCTGTTGTCGCAAATACCGAGCGTCCGGTGCCGCCTTGCGGTTCCTGCCGTCAAGTAATGGCGGAGTTCTTCACGCCTGAAGCGGTAATCCATATCTCCAATATGCATGGAAACAGTAAAAGCATTACTATGGAAGAATTGCTTCCATTTTCTTTTCAGCCGGACGATTTGTTCTCTGATGAAGAAGCAGCTAAATAAGGATGACCATATAAAATCAAAGTGCGTACGGCACTTTGATTTTTTTAAAATTAATTTATCGTTTGATAGGTTAATTCTTTCTACAACCGGGTATACAGTACTAATTAGAATGGAGGTTGTCCGTTGCATAAGAAAAAAGTCGTAGTAATCGGAGCTGGTCCTGGAGGCTTGACAGCAGGAATGCTGTTAGCGTCAAAAGGATACAACGTAGAAATATATGAAAAAAACAGTGTAATTGGCGGGCGAACTTCACGTTTAAAACTGGGAGACTTTCAGTTTGATTTAGGCGCAACATTTTTTATGATGCCCAAGCTTTTGGAAGAAATGTTTGAGGAAGCGGGACGAAATTTGCGTGATTATGTTCAGCTGCAAAGACTGGATCCTTTATATACACTTCGCTTTGGTGATACAACATTTACCCCTAGAGTCAATAGGAAGGAGATGCTGGAAGAGATTGAGCGCGTCTTTCCAGGTGAAAGTGAAGGGTTTATTCGATTTATGGATAAAGAAGGAGAGAAATTTAATCGGATTGAAAAACTGCTGCGACGTCCCTTTCTACATAGAAGAACATACTTAAGCAAAGATGTCCTGCATGCGCTGCCGAAACTGGATATGTTTCAATCGGTTTACAGCAAGCTGTCCACTTATTTTCATGATGAACGCTTGAAATATGCTTTTACCTTCCAAGCTAAATACCTGGGTATGTCGCCTTGGAAATGTCCAGGTACTTTTACAATCCTTTCTTATCTGGAGCATCAATTTGGTCTGTATCACCCAATAGGCGGGGTTAATCGTGTGTGTGAAGCAATGCGCCAGGTTATTGAAGAATACGGCGGAATTGTTCATACTGATGCTCCCGTTGCACAAGTAGTGACAGATGGAAAGCAGGCAAAGGGCATACGTTTAGAAGATGGATCAGAAATTTATGCCGATGATGTTGTCATCAACGCAGATTACAGCTATAGTGTGCAGCATTTGTTCGAGAAGAAATGGTCAAATAAGTTCCAGAAAAAAATTACCAATAAAAAATACTCCTGCTCTACGATGATGCTTTATCTAGGCTTGAAACAGGAAGTAGATTTGGCACACCATACGGTTGTATTTGCAGATGATTACAAAAAGAATGTAGAGGAAATGACAGAACAGCTAGTCCTTTCAGAAGACCCGTCTGTGTATATCCATTATCCGACAAAACTGGATCCAACGACGGCTCCTGCAGGAAAATCAGCAGTTTACATGCTTATGCCTGTGCCGAACACCGATTCGGATATAGATTGGCAAGAAGCAGCACCTCGAATGCGTGAAAAAATGCTAAGGATACTGGAACGGGAAGCCAATGTCGAAAACGCAGAAGCGTTGATAGAAGCAGAGTATTGTATCACTCCTGCAGATTGGGAAGCGATGAATATCCATCAAGGAGCTGTGTTCAATCTGGCGCATTCACTGGATCAGATGATGTATAATCGCCCGCATAATCAAGTGAAGGAACTATCACATTGTTATCTTGTCGGGGGCGGCACTCATCCTGGCAGCGGGCTGCCAACCATTTTTCAATCAGCCAAAATCAGTGCTGATTTGGTGAACGACTATTACGAAAAAAAAGCATCGCACACGTTTAAAGCGACAAAAGAGAAGGTGACAACGTGAAGATTGCCATAATTGGTGCGGGTATTGGCGGTCTGACGACGGCACTGCTTTTAGAAAGGCAGGGGCATGCGGTAACCATTTATGAACAGCATGAGCAGCCGGGCGGCAGAATGCAATACGAAACAGATGGTGTGTTTCAGATAGACCAAGGGCCGACAATTGTGCTGCTGCCGGATATGATTCGTAATGTACTAAGAGCATGTGAGATTCCAGCCGAGGCGCTCGATATCGTCCAATGCGATCCGTTATATGACATTCATTTTGCGGATGGGACGAGTTATACAAAGTATTCAGATCCTGCTCGTCAGCGGGAGGAACTGTCGCATAAGTTCCCAAGTGAGCTTCCGCATTATGATCAATTCATTTCGGATATGGAAGAAGTATACCGTATCGGAGTTAAACAGTTTCTGGAACAGGATTTTTCCAACAAACGCCGTTTTTTTACACCTGCTAACTTACATTTTCTTTATAAGTCTAAAGCGTATCGCGATGTGCATGCTTATATCGGCAAATACTTTACCGATCCAAAACTGCAGCATGCTTACGCGCTTCAATCGTTATACATTGGAGGTTCTCCCTATGCTACACCGGCGATTTACGGACTGATTTCGTATAGTGAGCATATTCATGGCATTTGGTATGTGAAAGGCGGATATGCAGGATTTGTGAACACATTAGTGTCTTACTGCAAAGAAAGAGGAATTGAAATTCACTGCAATTCCAAAGTAGATCGGATACACAAATCAGCAAAGCAAGTGACTGGAATTAACGTGAATGGTTCGTTTGAAGCTTATGACAGTGTTGTATTCAATGGCGATTTTCCAGCGATACATGATTTGCTTGATCAAAAGAAACCTGCCAGAAAACAGCCCGAGGCTTCGAGCGGCTGTCTGCTCATTTATATCCGAGCAAACCGGAAATGGGACAACTTAAACACGCATCAATTTGTGCTGCCAGAGCAGTTTGAAAAGAATATGCGAGCTGTTTTTGAGTCGCAAACTGTTCCGGAAGATCCGTCTTTTTACGTTTTTCATCCAGGATCCATTGATGCCGCAGCAGCACCTGCGGGAGAATCTGCTCTTTATTTTCTGGTTCCCGTTCCTTCTGGCAATAAGATTGACTGGGAGCAGCAAAAAGACTTACTGGCAGAACGTGTCCTAGACAAAGCAGAGCGCTTGCTTTTGCCAGGATTAAAAGAATCAATTGAATGGCTGAAGGTGCGCACACCAGCAGATGCACAGCATGCTGGACTTTACCAAGGCGGAAGTTTCGGAATTGCTCCGAGTTTGTTCCAATCCGGCGGTTTCCGTCCGCAAAATAAACCTTTTCCAATAAAAGGACTGTATGCTGTGGGCGCTTCTGTCCATCCGGGCGGAGGCGTGCCAATTGTCATGCAAGGAGCTAAAAATCTGAGTGAATTAATCATGAGTGAGGTGGACTATTATGCTCAAAAAACCATACGCGAAAGCATGTGAAAAAGCGATGAAGCAGCACTCCACAAGCTTTTACCAAGCATTCAGCGGACTTCCTTCTCCGCGTCGGGAGGCTGTATTTGTCATCTATACATTTTGCCGAATGATTGATGACAGCATGGATGAACCAGAAAACAGTGTGTATACCTTAGATGAACTGGAAGCACATTTTCGCAATCTTGAACAAGCAGATGGGCATTTTATTTGGCCATCTTTGCGTTGGCTTTTCGATACTTTTCCCAATCTGCAACCTGCGCCTTTCCTTACTCAAATGAAAGGCCAGCGAATGGACGAAGCAAATACCATCTATCTGACATTCGACCAGCTGGAAGATTATTGTTATCATGTCGCGGGATCGGTGGGGGAGATGCTTCTGCCGGTACTGCATGATTATCCGAACGAACAGATTGTACAAGCTGGCATACAGCTTGGAAAAGCAATGCAAATCGTCAATATATTACGTGATGTCGGAGAGGATTTAGAACGAGGACGCCGGTATTTACCGCTCACTATCATGACGGCATTTGATTATACGGAAGAAGCGCTTCATAGCAAAGAGATATCTTCAGAATTCCGCCAAATGGTAGATAATATGATGACAATTGCGCAAGGATGGTTTGCGGAAGGTTTAGCTGGTCTTGATACGTATCCAGAAGACAGCGCCTTTGCCATTACGCTTGCTAGCAGCTATTATGCGGCCATTATGGATGTTATTAAAGAAAACGACTACGACGTATTTCACAATCGAGCATATGTGCCGCAAGTACGAAAACTGGCACTCTATCAAGCTGCCAGAAAACAAAGATCCCGCCGAAAACGAGAATCTATTACGTGATTTATCGCATTTTTACTATTTGGCTGCTGATCGGTCTCTTATTGCTTTTGTTCTGGGAACTTCCAGAATGGTTATATTTTGCAAATAGTATTTTTATGATTTTATATGCGGCGGCAGTGTTAGCAGAAGGGTATCCTTATTTTTTCCAGAAGACTGCCATAAGCAAGTCACTTTTCATTCTAGGTTCAATAGGTGTAACGACGTTGTTAATCGAAGCATTAAGTGTTTATAGCGGATTTCCTTTTGGTGAGTATAGGTATACGCCCATGCTGGGGCTCCCTATTCTGAATGTGCCATTTACGATTGCCATAGCTTGGGTAGGATTCATTGTGAACAGCACGATGATCAGCACACAGAAAAATAAATGGCTTCGGGCTTTAGAGACTGGCACATGGGTAGTGCTCATTGATTTAATACTGGACCCGGTTGCACTAGCATGGGATTTCTGGCAGTGGAATGAAGGCGGATTTTATTATGGAATTCCGGCAACCAATTTTATAACATGGTTCATACTGGCGGCAGTATTGTCTCTTTTGCTTCCTTTACAAAAAGATAAGGCTGCAAATCATGCGTCATTTCGCCTGCTTCAGCTTATGTTTTTATTTTTCGGATTGCTTGCTCTGAAGAAAGGGTTTGTCATCGTGGCTGGGCTTGCCATTGTATTTGTATTGATTACGCAAGGGAGGAAAGTAATTGATTCAGGCAGAAAAAAAGCGTTGGTTCATTGAATTATTCGCTGCATATCAAAAATATTATTTACTTCCTAGGCATTTTGACCGCGTAGAAGCGACTGGAGTTGTACAGTCACCCGTCAAACCTGCCATTTTTATTGCGAATCATAGTTCGTGGTGGGATGGCTTGTTGGTCTTCCAAGCTACGGAAAGGCTTCTCAAAGGGAATCATTATATGATGATGGCACAGAAAGGGATGGAAGAGCACCGTTTTTTTCGGAAGTTAGGCGCTTTTTCAGTAGATAAACAAAAAATACGTGATGTCCTTATCTCGCTGCACTATGCGCGACAGCTGCTTGAGAGTGGCAATCATGTCTGGCTGTTTCCGCAAGGTGAGATTCTGCATCAAGACAAGCGCCCTTATCTGTTTCAAACGGGTATTGGCTATCTGCTGCAGCAATCGGACTGCCCAGTTGTTCCTGTGACGCTTCATTATTATTTTGGGGAAAAGAAAAAACCAAGTGCAGCACTCCATTTCGGTGAGCCAATTACAGAAGACTGGCAAAATATGACGAGAGACAGCATTAGTATGTATTTATCCAAAATACTGGAAGATCAAGCGGATATGCAAAAACAGACGATCATCGGCGGATCCAATACACATCCGCAAGCGCAAATCAGCTAAAAGGAGGAGGACAATGTTTGCTTTATTAATTTCAATCATATGCTTGCTCCTTCTGCAGCTGATCTGGAATCTCTATAATAGTCGAACTTTCCCACAAGCATCTCAACATGTTCCAGCGCCAAGCAAGCAGCGATTGAGTGTGCTCATCCCTGCACGAAATGAAGAAGCAACCATTGGCCGGCTGCTGGAGAGTTTGATTGACCAGCAAGCTTACATAAAAGAAATACTGGTCTTGGATGACCATTCTAATGATCAGACCGCAACGATTGTTCGTCAATATGCGCATAAATTGCCTTTAACGCTGCTTTGTGGAAAAGAGCTCCCTCCTGGCTGGACAGGAAAGAATTATGCCTGCCAGCAGCTCGGCGAAAACGCGACGGGGGAGTGGCTTTTATTTTTGGATGCAGATGTGACCCTGGAAGCGAAAGGACTTCAGCGGCTGCAGCGTTATTTGGATGGCAGATTTAAGATGGTTTCAGCCTTTCCGAGACAGCGTGTTCATACGTTTATGGAGAAAATGCTTGTTCCTTTTATGCTTTTTTTAGTGATATGCCATTTACCAATCAAACAAGTGCAAAGAAGTGACGATCCTAAATTTGCAGCCGCTCATGGTGCTTTTATTTGTATTCACAAGCAAAGCTATCAAAATGCGGGAAGGCATGCCGCTATAAAATCTGCTATTGTCGATGACATGGCCTTGATGCGCTTGATGAAACAAGCAAAATCCCCGGTTGCCTTGCTTCGAGGGGAACAATTTGCCAGTATGCGGATGTATGAAAAGAATGCTGAGGTTTGGCTTGGATTTCGGAAAAACATCTTTTCCGGAACTGGCAACAATATTTTCTTAACGTTATTTATTTGTCTTCTTTATAGTGTGCTGTATATAATCCCGGTTGTATCCGCAATTATTGGTATCGTGAATGGTGATATGCAGACAGTGTTAATGGCTGCAGCTGCTTATGCACTCGGAGTACTGATTAACTATCATATTGCTTTTCAAGCAGGAATACAGAGATGGCTCTGTTTTCTTCACCCGCTTGCATGCAGCTTCTTCATCTTACTCGCGTTCGATGCCATACGTATTCATTGGCGAGGGGAAGGATACGAATGGAAAGGCAGGAGATATTATCAATGAGACGTGCTATTATCATCGGAGGAGGATTGGGCGGCCTTACTGCCAGCATTTATCTTGCGTATGCAGGCTGGCAAGTCCAACTCCTGGAGAAAAACAAAACACTCGGTGGAAAACTGCAGCAAGTCAATGCGGCGGGGTTTCATTTTGATTTAGGTCCAAGTACGATTACAATGAAACATATATTTGAACAAGTTTTTCAAGATACAGGGCGTAAAGCCGGTGACTATCTTAATTTTTATCCGATTACACCAATCGGGAAGAATTTCTTTCCGGATGGGTCGGTTGTGGAGTTGACAGCTGACGTGGAAGTGATGCAGGAGCAAATTGCTTCTTACAGCAAAGCAGACGCCAAAGCGTACCCAGCTTTCTTAGCGGAAAGTAAAAGGCTGTTCCAAATGTCAGAAGAGGCATTTCTCGAAAAGCCGCTATTTCTTTGGGAAGAAAAGCTGCAGCCGCAACTGCTGTGTGATTTCGCTCGCATCCGGCCTTTGCAAACATTTCAGTCTTTGCTGCGCCGTTACTTTCGTCATCCGAATACGCGGAGGCTTTTCGGCAGGTATGCGACTTATATTGGTTCCTCTCCTTATCAGGCACCTTCTATATTTGCGATGCTCGCTTTTCTGGAAACTGGAAAAGGTGTATATGGCATAACAGGCGGCACTTATCAACTCGTCGAAGCATTTGAAAAACTTGCTGCTGAGTTAGGCGTACACATTCAAAAAGAGACAGATGTGACGAGTATTCAGGTTAACCATGGTGCTGTAACCGGCGTGACGACAACCAAAGGTAATTACCCCTGTGATACGTTAATTGGCAATGGCGATGCAATCAGCTTATATAGCGGACTTGTGGATGCATCAGATCGGCCGCATGTTTCAGATACGAAACTAAAGAAATTAGAGCCTTCTTTATCAGGTTTTACGATGCTTCTTGGTGTGAAAAAGCAATACAGTCAATTAGCGCATCATAATGTATTCTTCCCAGAAGATTACCAAGCGGAATTTTCTTCAATTTTTAAAGACAAGCAATATGTGAAGGATCCAGCTTTGTATATTTGTTTCTCAGGAGCAGATGACCCAGATCTTGCACCAACCGGTATGAGTAATCTGTTTGTGCTGGCCAATGCGCCGTACCTGACAGGCATCAATCAATTACAGGATAAACAACAGTACAAAAGAAAGCTCATCCAGCAGCTTGAAACGAATGGGCTTACCGCGCTGTCAAACGAAATTATCTACGAGGAAGTGCAAACACCGAAAGATTTAGCCGTTCGTACTCGCGCATACAGAGGTGCTATTTACGGGATGAGTTCAAACAGCTTTGAGCAGGCATTTTTCCGGATCAGCAATAAAGACAAGCATATTAAAGGTTTATGGTTTGCCGGTGGATCAACGCATCCAGGAGGCGGCACACCAATGGTCACATTGAGCGGAAAGATGACGGCACAAGCCATTATAAAAGGATAGATGCAAAAAGCAGGGGGAAAAGGAATGACAGAAGGACAATCCATACATAATCGAAAAGATGAACATATACATATTACGTTAAATGAACAGGTTCAGGGAAAAGGGATTTCTACTGGATTTGAAAGGTATCGATTTGAGCATCAAGCATTGCCTGAGATCAGTTTTAAATCGATCGACACGTCGACAGTGTTTCTTGGCAAGCAAGTGAAAGTACCTTTTTTGATTAGCAGCATGACAGGGGGGACTCCGCGTGCTCATGAAATCAATCGCCATTTAGCCAAAGCTGCACAAGCAAAGGGTTGGGCGCTCGGACTTGGCTCCAGCCGCGTAGCATTGGAAAATAAAGAGGCAGCTGCCAGTTTTCAATTGCGTGAGGAAGCACCGTCTATTCCAATATTTGCTAATATTGGCGCCGTACAGCTGAATTATGGATACGCCGCTGCCGAATGTGAGCAGATCATCCAGATCACAGGAGCTGATGCTATTGTATTGCACTTGAACAGTATGCAAGAAATTTTCCAGGATGAAGGAGACACAGACTTTAGCGGCTTGTTAAGTAAAATTAGCAAAGTAACTGAGAAGTTGTCTGTGCCCGTTGGTGTGAAAGAAGTAGGGTTTGGTATTGCTCCCGATACGTGTTCGCAATTGATTGAAGCCGGGGTACAATTCATAGATACAGCAGGGGCAGGAGGCACTTCATGGATTGAAGTGGAGAAGTACCGTTCCCAAGACCCCATTAAGCAAAATGCGGCTTCTGCGTTCCTGGATTGGGGCATTCCTACAGCTGTTTGCGTCGAACAGCTTAGTAAGTTGTCCACACCGCCAGCATGTTTAATCGCAAGCGGCGGTATTACAAATGGTGCAGAGGCAGCAAAAGCGATAGCTCTTGGAGCCAACATGGCAGGATTTGGACGTTCAATCTTGCCGGAAGCTGTACAATCAGCGGATATGCTGATGGAACGATTCGAACAGCTGGAACTTGAACTGCGTATCAGTATGTTAGGTATTGGAGCCCAATCTATATCTGCACTGCAACATACGGATAGATTAATTAGAAGAAACGCCTGAAATATAGGTGGTTGTCATAGTACATGTTCCTTCCTCCTTTCATATCTTATAAAGAATCCAATACAGAAAGGGGAAAGAACATGCGCAGAAGACATCATTGCCCGCCGCATCCAGTGCACTGCGGGACGAAGACTGTCGTTGACCCTGTCATGAACAACGTACAACACACTTACTCTCAAGAGGTAATTGAGCATATACACCCTGTCCACACAACAGTGGTGAATCATCATAAAGTGAACAATGTTCATATGTACCCGCATACAACATCCTTCGCAAATGAAGAAACATGCGAAGAAACGCACCTAAGCCCTGTACACGACAACAAACCAATGCCTAATCCTTGTAAAGATTGCGGTCCGATGCCAATGCCAATGCAACAGCCAATGCCAATGCCGCAGCAAGTAAGCCCAGAAATGTACCAGCAGCCGATGCAGCAGCCGCAAATGGCTCCGAAACCAAAACCAACGCAAAAGAAATGGTATTAATCTGACAAAAGAGCTGGCGCAAGCCAGCTCTTTTATGTTTAGATAGTAACAGCAAGCAGATAGGAGAACATGTATCTAATGAAGAAATTATACGTCACAGGATACAAGCATTATGAAATGGGAATCTTTAAGATGAACGACCCTCGTGTCCACTATGTGAAAGAAACAATACGAGACAAGCTGCTCGGATTAATGGAAATCGGTTTGGAATGGGTGCTTTTATCCGGACAAACTGGTATCGAGTTATGGGCAGGGCAAATCGTGCTTGATTTAAAGGAAGCAGATTATGATATCCAGCTGGCGGTTATCCCGCCGTTTGATAACCAAGATGCACGCTGGTCAGAGGAACTGCAGGAAGCATATCAGGAACTGATTATGCTGGCGGACTTTTATCAGCCAATTTACGAAGGCGACTATAAGGGAGCTCACCAATTTAAAGCGCGGGATAAATGGATGTTATCCAAAACCGATGCGGCGCTCGTGATGTATGATGAAAATCAAACAGGCAGCGTGGACTTCTTTCTGAAGGAAGCGCAGCGTTATAAAGATTCACATGACTATGAGATTTATTATATGACTGCACTGGACTTACAGGACACGGTGGAGCGAGAACAGATGAATGATCCATCTTATTGGAACCAGACGTGAGTTGAAAATTGACATTCTGAGTTAGTTTTGAAAGAATATACTTATATACAATCGTATAAATGAGGTGAATTGTGTATGGCTTTGGCAAATATCCAACTAACACAAAAAGATATTTTTGAAAAAAACTTCAAAACCGGCATGCGCGGTTATAATCAAGATGAAGTTGACGAGTACTTGGACAAGATCATTCAAGATTATGAGACATTCCAAAAAGAAATCGATCGCTTAAAAAGTGAAAATGAACGACTGAGACAGCAGCAGTCGGGAGAGGGCAGACAATCCCGGTCCATCTTGCAGCAAAAGGAACAAACACCGCAGCAACCTGCTCCTGTACGAGAAACGCAGACGAATCACCAAGTCAATTATGATATTTTGAAACGTTTATCTAACTTGGAGAAAGCAGTATTTGGCAAGAAATTCGCTGAAAACGATGTTTGAGTCCGGACGGTCTTGACTATTAACGTCGAAACGTCTACAATAAGAAAGCAACTTTAATGAGTGTTTGAGTAATCGCTGCAGCAATGCAGAGGAAAGTCCATGCTCACACAGACTGAGATGTCTGTAGTGTTCGTGCTTGGCGAATTCATAAGCCAAGGTAGCATTATATGCTAACGGCAGGCAGAACGCCTAAGTCTTTGGATATGGCCGACATGTCTTGAAAGTGCCACAGTGACGTAGTCAGCTTGGAAACATGCTGAGTGGAACGAGGTAAACCCCACGAGTGAGCAACCCAAATGTTGGTAGGGGCACCCTTGATTATGGGAATTCAACCTAAAAAGGGACAGGCAATACGCTTGTAGATAGATGATTACTGCCGTTGTACGAGGCTGACCACCGCTCGCAGTGCATCGGTACAGAACATGGCTTACAGAACATTCATTTTGGTCCACTGTATACAACAAACAGCCCTTTCTAACTGGTTTCAGCTAGAGAGGGCTTTTTAATACATAAAAGCGAGGTTTTACATGATGAACAGGCAAGTGACCCTGATTGCAACAGCTGCAATGGGCTTAGAATCTGTTGTAGCACGTGAAGTGAAGCAGCTGGGCTATCAAGACGTAACAGTAGACAACGGAAGAGTGCTGTTCCAGGCAGATCCGTCGGCTATTGCACGCTGTAATTTATGGCTTCGGACAGCTGACCGAATTAAAGTGCTTGTCGGAGAGTTTAAAGCAACTACTTTTGATGAACTTTTTGAACAAACAAAGGATTTACCTTGGGAGACGTATATACAAGAAAATGGCGAGTTCCCAGTTATCGGAAAAAGCGTCAAGTCCACGCTATACAGCGTTCCTGACTGCCAGCGTATTGTGAAGAAAGCTGTCGTTGAACGGTTAAAGAAAAAATACGGTATTGCATCCTGGCTTGACGAATTAGGTCCTCGTCACCGTATTGAAGTTGCCATTTTGAAAGATACAGTAAGTTTGACATTGGATACGAGCGGTACTGGCTTGCATAAACGCGGCTATCGTGTCGGACAAGGCGAGGCGCCAATCAAAGAAACATTAGCTGCATCATTGGTGCTCTTGACAAATTGGCGCCCGGAATTTCCATTGCATGACCCGTTTTGCGGCAGTGGTACGATTGCCATTGAAGCTGCTTTAATTGGTCAAAATATCGCACCAGGGTTCAACCGCGAATTTGATGCGGAAAACTGGCACTGGATTAAATCTGACATTTGGGAAAAAGCGTTAGAAGAAGCAGAAGACTTGGCGAACTACGATCAGGAACTGCATATCTCAGGATCCGATATTGATCATAAAATGATTGATATTGCGAAACAGAACAGCATGGAATCTGGCCTTGGCGAATTGATTGATTGGAAACAGATGCAAGTATCCGATTGGAATCCTAGGCTTCATAATGGCTATATGATTACCAACCCGCCGTATGGTGAACGACTCGGAGATCGTCCTGAGGTAGAAAAAGCATATCGGCAGCTTGGCGGTATCATGCAGGAAAACCCTACTTGGAGCGGTTATATCCTGACATCACATGAAGGCTTCGAATCATGTTACGGAAAACAAGCGACGAAAAAACGCAAGCTATTCAACGGTTTTATTAAGACCGACTATTATCAGTATTTTGGTAAACATATCTGAAAAAGGGGAGCGGATAGTATGTCAGATGCAACACAGCAATATTGGGACTTAATACAGGAACAGAAAGCCTACGAAGAAGCAATAGCCCTTATGCATTGGGATTTGCGTACGAAGGCACCTAAAGCCGGTATGGAACAGCGGGCTGAAGCGATTGGTTATTTATCGCAGCAAGCACACCGCCTGTCTACATCTGACAGACTGAAAGAACTGATTGATGAACTGAAGCCAAGTGCAACGGATGATATTTTAGTGAAATCTTTGGCAGAAAGCGAAAAAGAATACGACCGTAATAAGAAAATCCCTGAAGCCGAGCATAAAGCCTATATTATGCTGCAATCAAAAGCGGAATCTGTGTGGGGAGAGGCGAGAGAAAAAGGCGACTTTAGCTTGCTTCAGCCTTATTTGGAAGAACTCGTTGCCTACAAAAAGAAATTCGCTTCGTACTGGAACCCTAATCAGCATGCTTATGATGTGCTTTTAGATCTTTATGAGCCAGGTATTACAATGAAGAAGCTTGATGAGGTATTCCCAGCGCTGAGAAAATCACTGACACAATTGCTGGAGCAGATTAAACAATCACCTGTGAAGCCGGATGTGAGCGTGCTGGAAACACACTTCTCCAAGGAGCAGCAAAAAGCATTTACCGTGGCTGTCTTGAAAAAAATGGGATATGACTTTGATGCGGGGCGACTGGATGACACGATTCATCCTTTCGAAATTACGCTGAATTCTAATGATGTCCGAATTACAACGCGATATGATGAAGAAGACTTCCGAATGGCTGTGTTTGGTACCATTCATGAAGGCGGGCATGCACTGTATGAACAAAATATCAGTGATAAATTAGCAGCTACACCGTTAGCTGGAGGCACGAGCATGGGAATCCATGAATCACAGTCTTTATTCTGGGAGAATTTCGTTGCGAGAAGTGAAGCATTTTGGAAAGGGCATTTCGAGGAATTTAAGACATACGCTCCTGCATCTCTGCAGGAAATCGATTTTGCTGCTTTCTATCAGGCGGTTAATGAAGTTAAAGCTTCTTACATTCGCATAGAAGCAGACGAATTGACTTATGCGCTGCACATCATGATTCGCTATGAATTAGAAAAAGCTTTGTTTAAAGATGAAATTACGGTTGCAGAGCTTCCAGAGATATGGAATAAGAAGATGAAAGAGTATCTTGGCATAGTACCGGAAAGTGATGCACAAGGCGTTCTGCAGGAT
The DNA here is from genome assembly GCF_019056395.1 of Terribacillus sp. DMT04. Classification (NCBI taxonomy): domain Bacteria; kingdom Bacillati; phylum Bacillota; class Bacilli; order Caryophanales; family Bacillaceae; genus Terribacillus; species Terribacillus sp. DMT04. The sequence goes on along the minus strand of NZ_CP077639.1, from coordinate 1,747,815 downwards.
ATCCACTGGTCCGGCGGTGATTTCGGCTATTTCCCATCCTACGCTTTAGGCTATATGTATGCAGCGCAATTTAATAAAAAAATGCGAGAATCTCTGGATACAGACAGCTTAATAGAAGCAGGAGACTTTGCACCGATTAAACAATGGCTTACAGAGCAAATTCATCAATACGGAAAAGCGAAGAAACCCTTGGAATTGCTGCAAGATGTTACAGGCGAAGGATTGAACGCAGATTATCTTGTCACTTACTTGACGGAAAAATACAGCAAGATCTATCAACTATAATAAAAAAACGATGCAGAGAATCTGCATCGTTTTTTTAGCTTAATGCCTGTGCCATGTCTGGTACGTTCAAGTCAGCTTCTTTATAGATACCTTCTAGGTCAGACTGGAATGTATCGAAGTGTTTCTGAGCTGCGTCGAAGTTTGGCTCCGCTGCTGAAGCATCGATACTTTTGCTGATTTCCTCAAAATAAGATTTCAAAGAGTCAAGTGAAGTTGTATACGTTTCTTTTTGTTCGTCAGAAAGGTTGCTTTCCAACTTGTAATCAGCCAGTTTAGCTGCTCCTTCATCAGCGGCTTTCTTTGCAGATTCTGCCGCTGTGTTTAATGCAGCTTCTGTGGTAGCTTCGTCAGCTGCAGCAGCCTGGTAAGCTGAAATAGGCGCATAATAAGTGCTGAAATCAGCTGTAAAATCCATTTGTGTTTGAAGCAATTCTTTTTTAGTATCTGTTGTTTCCGTCTTTTCTGTCGTATCAGATCCGCTGTCTGATTTACTTTCTGAATCAGCGCTGGCACAACCTGTTGCAAGGATAGCTACGATAGCCATTGATGCAAACAAATACATTAACTTTCTCAAACTAACATCCCCTTTCGTATAGCTTTTTTAGTTTAATGCCAAATTTTTGAATTGTAAATACTTATGAGAAAAGTTAGTCAAATCTGAATAATCTAATAAATATGATAAACAGGAATTTTCGCTATTCTATTGAAACAGGTAACAAGAATGCTATAATAAGAGGCGGATTTTCTAATAAAGGAGCTTTTTTGCGCATGGTGAATAAACAAAGTTTGGCCTGTTTTCTGGATGATTTATGGGCGAAGGGTTTTAAATTAACAGATGAAGACATTCAATTTATTTACTTTGGCAAAAACTTTGCTAATGCATCTGATTGGAAAGTTATTTTTGCTGTCCAGGTAACGCTGCGGTTTCAACACGCGTTTGATGGCAGTTTCTATCTGAGTGTATTGGATTTAATGAAGGAAGACAATGTACAAACAAAAAAACAAGCAGAAGAACTGCTTGCTAATAAAGGATTACATCTTCAATCTCATTGAAGCTGCCGGATTGCTTCCCGTGCAAGCTGATCTGCTGCTTTGTTCTGTTTCTCTGGTATCCATTTAATGAAGAAATAGGGGAAACCACTGCTTAACTGTAGGATTTGCTCTAAAAGGGGCTGAAAATCCTTGTTTTTTGTATGCTCCTTATCAATGGCCTGTACAGCTGCCTGAGAATCAGAGCGCAAGGAGATAATCGCCTCGGGATGATCGTTCTGGCAAATTTCCAGCGCTTTGATGATAGCCCAGAACTCCGCTTGATGATTCGTCATCATGCCAAGCGGAACGCTGTACGTCTTGCGCATACCTTCATAGACGATGACAATACCAGCACCGCTTAACCCTGGATTACCGCTGGTAGCACCGTCGGTATATACCTCGATCAATACCCATTCCTCCTAATCTTCTATTTTACGAGACATACGCTTTGCTCCGTATAAAAACGGCGTGGAGATAATGCTGACAATGAATTTTAATACATAAGTCGAAATGAATATCTCAATCCACACAGACCATTCATATACGCCTGCAAATGCAATCGTACAAAAGACAAGTGTATCTATCAGCTGACTGAACATCGTACTGCCGTTATTCCGCACCCACAAGTATTTGTCATCTGGAAGCAGACGCTTAATGAGCGCATAGAGCCATACATCTAAATATTGACTAATTCCAAATGCAAGCAAGCTTCCAAGTGTAATGCGGGGAATAAAACCAAATATGGTGCTGAGGGATCCTTGGGCAAAGTCGCTCTCTGCTGGGTCAAACAAAAGCACACCTTGCATAATCAGCGTCATCGTGATCAAACTAGCGAACCCGAGTCCAACTACTTTTCTGGCTGCTTTCTTGCCATAGTTTTCATTCAGTATATCAGACGCTAAAAAGATTGTCCCGAACATAATGTTACCCATCGTTGCTGTTAAACCGAATAGTTCAATGGTTTTCGTTACCTGTATATTTGCCACAACTGTCGCCATCCCGACCCATACGAACAATCCAAGTCGTCCGAACAAACGATACATGACTAACAGCAGAATAAAATTTATAACTGCAAATACAATCCATAATATTTCGTTGTTCAATGCTGCTCCTCCTAGTTAAAATTACTTAGACAATGGAAGAGTATACGCTTTTTTCTAAGCCGATGCAACATTCGACAGTATTATAAAGAAAAGCGGCAACCCTATGGATTGCCGCTTATGTACAATATTATAGTTTTACTACGTTAGCTGCTTGGGGGCCTCTGTCTCCTTCGATTACTTCAAAGGATACTTCCTGACCTTCTTCAAGGTTTTTAAAGCCTTCTTCCTGGATGGCGGAGTAATGTACAAACACATCGTTACCGTCCTCAACTTGAATGAATCCGTAACCTTTTTCAGCGTTAAACCACTTGACAATTCCGTTTGGCATATTCCTTATCCTCCTAAAGACGTTTCACAGAAAACGTATAAAATTACAAAAAGACGTGCAAGAAATGAAAAAGGCAGTTTGTTAGAAGGGCGGAATACATGAGCTCTTCTAACAAGCTGCCGACGTTCTAATTCCGCTCATCTTGTTTGCTTGCCACCAATATAGCTTATTTTGAAAAATGCGTCAAGTAGGGAAAAACACAGATGCGATGGGAAAGTAACCGCTTTCCCATCAAGGAAAATAGTCTGCGAGATTGCTTATTACTCAAATATTGCGACATCTTCTCCTTATTTTCTGCCAGGAATCCTCATCGTTGAAGGGATTCTGCGATTCTATTACAATAAAAGAAATTAACGAAGGTCGAAAGGAGGAAAGTTATGGCGATTCAAGTCGGTGTGACAGGCTGGGGCGATCATGACAAGTTATATACAGAGGCAAAAGAGCGACAGCAGAAGTTAAAAACATACAGCACGCATTTTGATGTGGTAGAAATAGACGCATCCTTCTATGCCATTCAGCCGATGAGCAACTACGAAAAATGGACAGCCGAAACGCCGGCGGATTTCTCTTTCATTATAAAAGCGCATCAAGATATGACGGGACAGAGCAGGAAAAAGATGACGCGAGCAGAAGCTGCACGTTTATTTGAAGCTTTTCACTCCTCTATTCAGCCGGTCATTGAAGCAGACAAACTGGCCGCTATTCTTTTTCAATTTCCGCCTTGGTTTAAGGTCGAGAAGGCTAGTATCGATCGGCTTCGCTATATTCGGTCGTTGACAAAAGGGCTGCCGGTCGCCATTGAATTTCGGCATCAATCTTGGTATACAGAAGCCTATCGAACGCAAACGCTGCACCTTTTGCAGGAGTTGGATTTCATCCATACTGTCTGTGATGAACCGCAAGCGGGAAGTGGTTCTGTTCCAGCTGTTCCGATAGCTACGAACAAAGAAATGACACTCGTGCGATTTCACGGACGAAATGTCCATGGCTGGAACCAGCACGGAAGGGAAGACTGGCGGAAAGTTCGCTTTTTGTATCGTTATAATGAAGCGGAATTGAAAGAATGGCAAGCTGCAGCTTCCAGACTCGAGCAGTCCTGTAAACGCGTTGTTCTGCTATTCAATAACAATTCCGGAGGCGATGCGAGTGATAATGCGAAAGAAATGATGCAGCTGCTCGGTCAAAAGCTGCCAGATCCCCCGCCAGAACAGCTTCATTTATTTTGATTAGGAAGGATGTTGACTAGTGGAACAGGAAAAACAATTGGAAGAGATGGAGCGCTATGCGCATACTATCTTTCGAGAAGATGCAACGGGACATGACTTTTACCATATGAAACGGGTGGCAAAAATGGGCCGTAAGATAGCATTTAAAGAAGGTGCGGACCCGTTTCTAACGGAAGCTATTGGCTGGATGCATGATATTGGAGATCATAAACTGTTTGATCAGCCGGCAGATGCCATTGCTGAGGCGCAAGCATTTCTGCGAAGAATTGAATTGGAAGAAAGCACGATACGAGAGATTTTCCAAGTATGCAAGGATATATCATACAGCAAGGGGCGTATACCAGAAACGCTGGAAGGAAAAATCATTCAAGATGCCGACCGTTTGGATGCTATTGGTGCAATCGGAATTGCACGGACATTCGCTTTTGGCGGTGCTGCCAGCCGGCTTATTCATTGGCCGAATGATCCCAAGCAGTCGAGCATTCAGCATTTTTATGATAAACTATTAAAATTGAAAGAAACGTTACATACGGACACAGCTAACCAGATGGCCAAGAAAAGACATGCTTTCATGGAAAGTTTCCTAAATCAGTTTTTTGAGGAATGGGACATGCCGTGTGACGATATACGATAAAAGGAATGTGATAGTTGATGACAACCTCTGAACAAACTTATCTGGATTTATGCAGATATGTCTTAAATAACGGTACAAAAAAAGAAGATCGTACAGGAACCGGTACGGTCTCCGTATTCGGTTATCAAATGCGTTTTGATTTGAACCAAGGTTTTCCGCTCTTGACGACAAAACGTGTGCCTTTCCGCCTTATTGCAAGTGAACTGCTTTGGTTCTTAAAAGGAGACACAAACATTCGTTACTTGCTGGAACATAACAATAATATCTGGAATGAATGGGCGTTTAAGAACTGGGTCGAAAGTGAGGCGTACGATGGACCTGACATGACAGATTTCGGACGCAGATCATTGCAGGATGATTCTTTCCGCGCGGCTTATGATACAGAAATGAATAAGTTTAAGCAGCTCATTTTGACTGATGATGACTTTAGTGAAAAGTTTGGTCATCTGGGCGATGTATATGGAAAGCAGTGGAGAGGCTGGCAGACAACCAAAGGCGAGACAATCGATCAATTGCAAGACATAATTGAAATGATCAAGAAAAATCCAGATTCACGAAGATTGATTGTTTCCGCATGGAATCCAGAAGATGTGCCGACAATGGCATTACCGCCATGCCATACGATGTTCCAATTTTATGTTGCGGATAATAAATTATCTTGCCAGCTGTACCAGCGGAGCGGCGATATCTTCCTTGGCATCCCGTTCAATATTGCCAGCTATAGTTTGCTGACGCATTTAATTGCGAAAGAATGCGGTTTGGAAGTTGGAGAATTTATTCACACAATCGGAGATGCACACTTGTATACAAATCACTTGGAGCAAGTGGAAACACAGCTTAGCCGCACACCTAAACAATTGCCAACTCTGAAAATTAAAGACAGTTTCCGTTCGGTATTCGATGCTGCTATGGAAGACTTGGAAATCGTCGGCTATGAACCGCATCCAGCTATTAAAGCGCCAGTCGCAGTCTGAGGAGGAATACAATGATTTCTTTATTATTTGCAATGGATCAAAATCGCGGTATTGGATATAACAACGACTTGCCGTGGCGCCTTCCCAGAGATTTGCGCTTCTTTAAGGAGAAAACAACAAATCAGATTATTGTAATGGGAAGAAAAACGCTGGATTCGATGAATGGTGCGCTGCCTAACCGAACGAATGTTGTACTGACGAGAGATGATAATTTCGAGGCTGGTCAAGTGATTGTCTTGCATGATACAAAGGAAATAGAATCGTTAGCGGACAAGCATCCAAATCAAGAGATATTCGTTATCGGCGGAAGCGATATTTTTGCGCAAACAGTAAAAATAGCAGACCGTATTTATATGACGTATATAGATGAATCTTTCCCGGCAGATACTTTCTTTCCTGCTATTTCAATGGAAGACTGGCAGGAAACAGGGCGGGAAAAAGGCGAGAAGGACGAACGCAATCCATATGATTATTATTTCATCAAGTATGACCGAGTGAAGCGCTGAATGCTTTACGTGCTATTGCCGCCTGCTTGTTTCTTTCTTCTAATCGTACTGACAATTTATTATCCCGTTTGGAGGAACAAGAGCAAGTTCAAGAAAGAAGGTGAATAAATGCGATCTTTTTATCATTATATGATGACGCATCGCGGACGAAAGAAACCGACCGATGAGAGCCGTCTTGCTGACTGGATGTTCGGTGAACATAACTTCCCAAAGCACAGTTCTTCTTATGATGAGATTAGCGAATACCTAGAGTGGAACAGTCCGTTTCACGGATCTTTACAGGTATTCGACCGTCTGTGGAGCACTTATGAATCGTCGGAATAAGAGAATGATAGGAAGCTGGGAAATTACTATTTAAGCTTTATAAAAATCCAAACAACACTGCAATGAACAGCAGCGTTGTTTGGATTTTTTGCATTGGAAACGAAGCGGAGTTGTGTTAAGGGAAGCCTTCACTCCTGTAAGCAGTGTACGCAGAATCCTCGAAAATAAGAAGCAATCTTCTTGTCGGTGTCTACTTCAAGCTAGAGACAGCATCCCAGAAGGCTGCATGAAGAAGCGTAGATTTTTAATCATTGGGTTTTAGGATAAATTAATCTTGTATTGTCGCAGGCTCGTTTTTTATATCCTAATTTAGGTAAAATTTTGTCAAATATCATTGAAAGTTTACTTGTTTATTTATACTATGGAACTACGCAAGGTGGTGTCAGTTTATGGAAGGCGAAATGTTTGCATGGTGGTGGATTGTTCTAGCATATATTCTAGGTTCCTTGAATGGAGCTTATTATCTTGTGAAATGGAAGCAAGGAATTGATATACGAACGACTGGAAGCGGTAATGCAGGCGCGACAAATGCCGGAAGATCAATGGGGAAGAAAGGCTTTCTGCTCGTTCTTATATTTGATTTAGCTAAAGGCATGCTTGCTGTGCTGCTTGTCCATTGGAGCGGTGGAACAGAAGTTATCGCAGGTCTATGTGCTGTTGCGGCCGTATTAGGGCATATTTTCCCGATTCAGCTTCGTTTTCGCGGCGGTAAAGGAATTGCTGTGTCACTTGGAGCACTTGTAATCTTTTCTTATCAAGCAACCTTTCTCTTAATTGCCGTATTTCTATGTATCTATCTTTTCTTAAGAAGATTTAGTGCCTCAGGATTGCTCGCTTACGTGATTACAGCTGCACTGCTCCCGCTTTTACGGTTGGGCGTACTTACATTCGCAGTTTACGTTGTAGTGACTGTCCTTGTCCTAGCAGCACATCACACACATGTGAGAGCTGCCTGGAGTTATTTGCTATTACGTAACGAAAGGTGACTTACAATGAATTCGACACAATTACAGTATAAAATCGCAACAGAAACATGGGAATTCGAACAAATACACGCTCTGAATTATCGTACGTTTACAGAAGAAATTCCTCAGCATGAAGAGAATGAGGGACGCAGCCGAATCGATCGCTTTAATGAAGAAAATACATATATTATTGGGCTTGACGGACAAGTGGTCGTTGCTATGATTGCTTTTCGTTCGAATAGACCTTTTTCACTTGATCAGAAATTAGATAACCTTGATGATCTTCTTCCTCCGCATAAAGCCAAATGTGAAATTCGGCTGCTTGCTGTTGAAAAAGCTTATCGGAACAGCTTTGTTTTCTTCCGCCTTGCTGAGGCTTTGATTAACTATTGTCTAGATAATGGCTTTGACATGGCTGTTATTTCCGGTGTTATGCGGCAGCAAAAGCTCTACCGGCATATGGGATTCGTTCCGTTTGGTAGTTTGACTGGAAATGGAGATGCGCAGTTCCAGCCGATGTACGTGACGGAAAAATTGTTCCAGCGTAAAGCTCGGGCTTTTCAGCGAATACTTTCGAAGCAAGAACCTGTTAGCTTTCTGCCGGGACCTGTTCCTATGGCCGACGAAGTAAAGCAGGCGATGGGTCAGACTGCACGGTCGCATCGCGCGCCTGTTTTTATTGATCAGCTTCATCAGCTGCGTGACAAACTTAAAAAACTGACACATTCTTCACAGGTGCAAATTATGCTGGGATCGGGCACACTTGGAAATGATGCTGCAGCAGCTCAGCTTTCCCTTCTAAAACAGCACGGACTTATCCTCGTGAATGGTGAATTTGGTTTGCGACTGACAGATCACGCACAGCGGGCAGGACTATCTTTCACTACCTTGGAGATACCTTGGGGACAAGCATTTGATTATCAGCACATTTTAGCAGAAGCAAAGAAGCATCGTGTTGGATGGATCTGGGCTGTACATGCAGAAACGTCAACTGGTGTGCTGCAGGACTTGGATAAGCTGAAGCGAATCACCAAGCATATAGACAGCAAGCTTATCCTGGATTGCTGCAGCTCCCTTGGTAATATGCCCATTGATTTGAGCGATGTCTTTTTAGCAACCGCTGGAAGCGGCAAAGGATTGGCTTCTTACGCGGGGTTAGCATTCGTTTTCTATCATCATGAAATCAAAATCGCAAACAGCATTCCGCGTTATCTGGATCTTGGTCTTTACCATGAATATGAAAGTACACCATTTACACATTCTTCTAATCAGCTCGCGGCACTAACTGTAGCAATCAATCAATGGGAAAAAAAGAATATTATAAAGCAAGTTAGCTTGTTGACAGATAAACTTGTCAGCCTTTGCAATCAAAAGGGAATTTCCATTTTGGCAGACAACACATGCCGTGCTCCAGGTATACTGACAATCACCCTTCCTAAGGAATGCCGGTCCGAAACGGTTGGACGCATACTTGCGGAGAAAGGATTCCTGATCAGCTGCAATAGCAGCTACTTGATTGAAAACAATTGGGTGCAGTTAGCTGTTATGGGGCATCATGAAGAGAAGGATCTGGTTCGTGTCACGGAGGAACTTGCCAGCCTGATCGGAAAGAAGGAAACTATCACCCAATGAGATTTTTGTCCACTGTCAAAGGTTACTGCTCGGTTGGAGCGGTCCTTCTGTTATGTAAGATGTATCTAATAAGTATTATCTATTTCGACTTGCCATTATATGAACCGTTTGATTATATACAGTTGTTTTTTTCAAGTTTGTCGTCTGTCGCAGTGCTCGTGCTGCTGTTATACGTTTTTGCTCGTAAACTGCGAGCCGGCTCACTATTAATTCTGCATATAATCCTGACAGGCGTTCTCTACGGTAACTTACTGTATTTTCGCTTTTACATCGACTTTGTGACATTGCCTATCCTATTCCAATTCCAGAACGTCGGCGGTCTTAGCCAGAGTACAGTAGAATTGATGGACCCGCTAGATTTGGTGTTGTTTGCGGATACCGTTTTTCTGCTAATCTGGTGGCTGGTCAAACGGCCGAAACCGGTGCGTTTGACCTGGAAGAGAAAAGGAGTTTTTACTAGTGCTATTATCCTGCTTATTGGACTTAACATCGGCATTAGTCAAATTGGCGCTGGAGATCAGCATGATGGCAGCTTTAACCGTACTGCTAAGGTAAGTGAGCTAGGTCCGGTTTATTACCACGGATATGATATCTACCAAACTGTTCGCGCTGAGCTCAGCAGTGAATTTGCGTCAAAGAAAGATTATGAGAAAGCTGCTGCTTACCTGGAGCGCACCAACAAGGATATTCAGTCTGATTATTTTGGTGTTGCAAAAGGAAAGAATGTCATTCTTGTGAATCTGGAATCAACACAGCAGTTTGTGATGGGACGAAAAGTAAAGGATGAGGAGATTACCCCCTTCTTAAACAACTTAATTAAGGACAGTTTTTATTTCGATAATGTGTATCATCAAACTGCCCAAGGAAAAACGTCTGATGCTGAATTTATGTTTGATCAGTCCTTTTATCCGTTATCGAGCGGATCTGTTTATGTACGCCGTCCGGATAACGAATACGTATCCATGCCTGAAATACTAGCCAAGTCTGGTTATCATAGTGCTTCTTTCCATGGAAATGTCGCAAGTTTCTGGAATCGCGAAGAAGCATACGATGCATTTGGCTACAACGATTTTTTCTCAATGAATTCTTATGATGTAACGGAAGCAAACAGTGTGAACTACGGTATCAAAGATGGCGCATTCCTGGAACAATCCATGCCTTACTTAAAAAGTTTAAAAGAACCGTTTTACAGTAAGTTCCTGCTGCTGACAAACCACTTTCCTTTTATCTTGGATGATGAGGATATTATGCTGGATGATGCAGATACAGGTGTTGATGTAGTGGATCGTTATTTCCAGACTGTCCGTTATCAAGATGAAATGCTCAAGAATTTTTTTGAAGACCTGAAAAAAGCCGGCTTGTATGAAGACTCTGTTGTAGTTTTGATTGGAGATCATTATGGGATTTCCGAAAGTTATTATGACGGCATTGAAACTTACCTTGATGAGGAACTTTCCACACCGGAGAAACTTGATTTACAGCGGGTGCCATTGATTATTCACGTGCCTGGTGAGGAAGGAAAGGCCATTCATCATCCTGCCGGTCAAATTGATATTCAGCCAACAATCTTGCACCTGTTAGGCATTGATACAAATGCATATCCTCATTTTGGACAAGATCTGCTGGCAGATGATCGTAATTCTTTCGTTGTATTGCGAGATGGTGATTTTATTACAGAGGATGTAATCTACACAAGTCAGCTTTGTTACGACAGAGCGACATCTGAAAAAACGGATATGAGCCTCTGCGCTCCATTTTTTGAGAAACGGAATAAAGAATTGTATTACTCAGATGCCATTTTGAATGGTGATCTGCTGCGCTTTGCCAAATGATGTGTGTGTCCAGCCCTGCCAAGGCTGGACACTTTTTGCTTGTATGCAGATTCTGCTACTGCTGCATGCAGGAGCATCTTTTGTAAATAAAAAATATTTACATAATCTTTCCAACATGCTATTGTAAAAAAGGTTCAATTCATACTTAACTGATAGGGATTATTGATTTTGGAGAGGAGAATTTGGTTTGGACTTATTTACAGCTATTAATATTGTTGTTTTATTAGGATTGCTTTTTGTACTCTATTGGATGCAAAAGAAACATGTTTCCTTTTCAAAACGCGTATTGACCGGATTAGGGCTTGGGATAGTATTTGGAGTTGCTCTGCAATTAATCTATCAGCCTGCCTCCGACACGATTACTCAGACAAACGATTGGTTTGGAATTGTGGGAAGCGGATATGTTAAACTTCTGCAAATGATTGTTATGCCGCTTGTCTTCATTTCTATCGTTGCAGCGTTTACGAGATTGAAGAAGTCCGCCAATCTGGGTAAAATCAGCGGGCTGGTAATTGGAACATTGCTTTTAACAACAGCTATTGCAGCTGCTATCGGTGTTGCATCCGCTGTCGGATTTGACCTGAAAGCGATTGATGTTAATACAAGTGCTGCCGAGGAAGCGAGGGGGCAGGAATTAGAAGAGCGTTTAACTGATGTACAGAGTACAACAGTGCCGCAGAAAATATTGGAGTTCCTCCCAACTAATCCATTCCAGGACTTAACTGGAGCTCGGCCAACATCTACAATAGCAGTGGTCATCTTTGCAGCATTTGTTGGGGTCGCTTACTTGGGAGTAAGAAGAAAACATCCTGAACAAGCTGATTTTTTCCAGAAAACGGTGGAGTCCTTGCACAGTATTGTGATGCGTATTGTAACACTCGTATTACGACTTACACCCTACGGGATACTTGCTTTAATGGCCAGAACAGTTGCAGGAAGTGATTTTAATGCCATCGCAACACTAGGTAAGTTTGTTATTGCTTCTTATGTGGCGCTGATTGCCATGTTCCTGGTTCATTTGCTTATTTTGACTGTTATGGGACTTAGTCCAAAACAATATGTGAAAAAAGTTATGCCTGTTCTGGCATTTGCCTTCACTTCACGCACCAGTGCAGGAACGTTACCATTAAATGTTGATGCACAACGGAATAAGCTGGGCGTTCCAGAGTCTATTGCGAACTTCTCTGCTTCGTTTGGTATTACAATTGGGCAGAATGGCTGCGCTGGCATTTATCCAGCTATGCTGGCTGTCATGATTGCACCTTCACAAGGTATTAATCCCTTGTCGCCGTCTTTCCTTTTCACACTCATACTTGTCGTCATGATTAGTTCGTTCGGTGTAGCTGGTGTTGGTGGGGGCGCAACATTTGCTTCTTTAATTGTTCTCTCCACGATGAACTTGCCAGTAGCTTTAGCAGGTGTATTGATATCGATTGAGCCACTTATAGATATGGGCCGTACAGCGGTAAATGTGAGCGGATCCATGGTATCCGGCCTGGTAACAAGCCGTTCTCTAGGAGAATTGGATACAAAAAAATATCGTTCAGATGATGTTTCCTCTGAAAGTACTGCAGTATAAACTGACTTTTTGATATGCCGTTCCCAGCCGGGAGCGGTATTTTTTAATGAAATGAGATATCGATTAGCTGATTAAACGGAATACGAACAGGATACAAACGGTCTGCCGTATCAAGAAGCAGATATTGTTCAGCTGGTTTCAACCCGGTCACAATACCTGAGACTTTATTTACGTTGCTGCCGCTGCTATAACTAATACGTGCTTTTGTTGTTCCTATTTGAATCAGCCGGACTTTTTGTTCCAGCTCTTCCAGTTGCTGTTCATCTAAAAGTGGCGCCTTTTCAATGCCAATTTCACGCCCCATTTGCTGCAGCATCTCTACATGCTCCGGCAGCATTAAGGATGTCCATTTTATTTTTCCTCGATCATGCACCATACATCATTCCTCCTGTTCTCATTATATACGAACGCGTGTTCCTTTTTCAAGTGACAAAGAACATTTGTTCGTATATAATACAAGTAAATAATAAGCAGAAAGCAGGGATCTAAAATGAAACAAAGCGCAGTGGCAAAATTTTTGAAGCAGCAAGTGATAATGATTTATATGGCAAAAGATGGATCGGTAACCAAACGCCGTATACAGATAGATCGTATAACAGAAACATCTGTTACTGGTTATTGTTATTTGCGAAAACAGCAGCGCACATTTCGACTGGATCAGATTCTCGCCATGCAGCCACAAACAACCTCGTGGCGCATTTCTTCTTAACAGCTATAATCACCTCCGCACTTCTTCCTGAATATTGTACTAGGGATATAACCAGATAAAAGGAGAACGTGCGATGACCACCTTGTTTGATATCCACAATTCTGACTATCACGAGCTAACCTTATGGCAGCAAGATATGCTCCAGAGCTTTCATAGCAAACTATCTGATCAAGAAAGTAAGTTTCCTTGTATTCCAGCAACTGCAGGCCATGCGCTTGACCAATTCCGCTATGGCTTTGCTGATGATCCAACAACAGAAGATGCGGCCAAACAATTGGCCGGTTTATTAGAGGCATATGGAAAGAGTGCAAGAGAGTTAGGTTCTTATACTTCCCTGATTGTGTTTTTTGATACAGCAAAACAGCAAGCGCTTCAGTTGGATGTTCCGGCTTATTTCCAAATCTTCTGGGAGCTGCTAAGCAAGGCGACTGCCTATGATACAAATGACTGGCCTGACCAAATTCCTGAAGATCCTAAAGAGATACTTTGGGAGTATTGCTTTGGAGAAGAAAAGTATTTTATGTACTGCGCTACACCGTCTCATATAGTGAAAAAGAGCCGGAACTTTCCGTGTATGATGCTAGCAATCACACCTAGATGGGTGTTGGAGGAGTTTCAATCAAAGCCGAAGCCTGCAGCAGCGATAAAGAATAAAATTCGGCAACGGATACGCGCGTATGATTCCAACGATGTTCATCCTGATTTGAATGCTTACGGTAACAAAGACAATCTGGAATGGAAACAATACTTCCTCCATGATGACAATTCCTCACCTGCACAATGTCCGTTCCACCGAAGAAAGCAGAACTAGCAATTTCCTGGCGGTTCTTCCCATACCACCCTTAAACAAATCATGCTAGAATAATAGCAGGAGGAATTCGTATGAAACTATTGCATACCGCTGATTGGCATTTGGGCAAGATTGTCAACAGCGTACATATGACAGACGATCAAGCGCTAATCTTAGAGCAGATCAAACTAGTCATAGAAAAAGAACAGCCTGACGCAGTTATTGTGGCTGGAGACTTATATGACCGAGCAATTCCGCCGCGTGATGCGGTCGAGCTCTTAAATAATACGTGGAACTGGCTGATTGGCGAAAAGGAGATCCCGGTATTGTCAATCAGCGGTAACCATGACAGTCCTGATCGCCTTGATTTTGGCAGTCAGCTGTTTAAAGCAAGCAACCTATATATTGAAACAAAACTGCGAGAAGGACTCGAACCAGTGACCTTGCAAGATGCGTATGGACCAGTCCATTTTCATTTGATTCCATATACCGAACCAGCTGATGTTCGGACCTTTTTTAAAGACGACACAATTACTACCCATCAGCGTGCGATGGAACGCATTGTGTCTTATATAACAGACAACAACAATATGGCAGAACGTCATGTTTTTGTTGGACACGCTTTTCTGGCAGGAGGCATGGAATCTGACTCTGAGGAGCGGCTTTCCATGATTGGAGGAAGCCCATATGTGGATGCATCACTGTTTGAACCTTTCACGTATGCTGCTTTTGGGCACTTGCACCAAGCGCAGCGAATTACGAGTGATCATATTCGCTACAGCGGTTCACCGCTGAAGTACTCCTTTTCAGAAGCAAATCATAAGAAATCAGTGACCATCATTGAGTTGGATGAAGCAGGATTTCAATCATTTGAGAAAATTGACCTTGAGCCAAAACGAGATATGCGCATAGTCGAGGGCTATTTTGATGAGTTGATGGAGGGAGTCTCCGGCGGTAGCAAAACAGATTATTTGCATATTCGTTTGCTTGATGACGGACAGCTGCTGGACCCGATGGGCAAGCTGCGCAAGCTTTACCCGAACATCCTTCGATTGGAGCGAAAAGCAAAAAGCGGCGCTAGCTCCATGTCTGATATAAAGGAAATCAAAGAAAAACAGCGCATGTCCCACTTGCAGCTGTTTGCTGCATTTTATGAGGAGATGAAAGGTGAAGCTATACCGGAGCATCGCCAAACGCAAATGGAAACAATCATTCAGCGTCTAGTTGAGGAAGAAAGGAGGGGATAATGTGCGTGCTATTACCCTGCAAATGACCGCATTCGGACCATACCACAAGCCGCAGACTATAGATTTTAGGGAGCTCGGGGCTGAATCTATCTTTTTAATTACTGGACCGACGGGCGCCGGAAAGACAACTATCTTTGATGCAATTTGTTACAGTCTTTATGGACGGGCAAGCGGCAGTGACCGGGATCAGGATTCTCTTCGCAGTCATTTCGCTGCGCCAGGCGAGATTACGGAAGTACGCTATTGTTTCTCCTTGCGCGGAACCGAATATGAAGTAATACGTTACCCGAAACAGCAAAAGAAGAAAGAACGCGGCGAAGGATTTACCGATGATCCGGCAAGAGCAGAATTTTACGAATGGAAAGACGGAGAAAAGTCTCTTATTACATCTCGAATCAAAGAAGTCAATGAAGTTATTGAAGAAAAAATCGGACTTGATTATGAGCAATTTCGTAAAATGATTATGATTCCGCAAGGGGAATTTCGGAAGCTTATCTCAGAAAACAGCAAAGATAGAGAAGAAATTCTCCAGCGGATTTTCCGGACGTATTTTTACGAACGCATGACAGAAACGCTGAAGGACGAAGCCAAGCAATTAAAAGAGAGTTTGCAGCAAACCGAATGGAAAGAACAGCAGCAAATCAGCAAAATTGAATGGCGCTCACAGGAGCCGTCTGAAACAGACAGCGTCCCTGATGTCATGAAAAAACTGCAGCTTGAACTGGATGCAATGGACCTTTCTGTCACCAACAGTGAAAAAGAGCTGATTAATCATAAACAAATTTGGCAGGAACGACAAAAACAGCTTTATGAAGCAAAACAGCTGCTTGCTACATTTGATCATCTGGAACAAGCTTTAAAACAAGATCAACAGCTCCAGCAAAAGCAGCCGGAAATGAAACAAAAGCAAGTACGTCTTCAAGAGATGGAACGCGCCAGCCGGCTTGTGCCTTACGAACAGCAGCTGGCCGCCCGCAAAGATGAATGGCAGCGCCAAGTAAGGCAGCAACATGAGACAAAAACAAAGAAAGATCAGTTAGAGAAACAGTTCGAAACAACCAAGTCTTCATACATGAAAGCAAAGGAACTAGAGCCTCAACGGCAAAAACAGCAAGAGCAGCTTCAGCTTCAAAAGCAGCAGCTGGAACAATTGCAAACATATGAGTTGCGCAAGCAAGAATTGAACAGCATCCAAAAGAAGCTGGAAGAAAAACAGCAGCAAATCAATAAACTAAAAGATGCACAGACGGAACGGAAAAATAAACAGCTTGCACTAGAAAAAGATATAAGCCGAGAATCAGCAATTATACAGGCATATTACGAAGAGCAGCGTGAGCTAGAAAAGATGGAGCAGCAGCTGACAGAAATAGCTCGCTTAAAAGATGCTTTCCGTCAGCTGCAAGAGATGCGTACAAGTTACCAGCAGGCCGTACAGCGATTGCAGGAACAGGAAAAAAATGTGCAGCAGCTGCGCCAGGAAATTAAGGAGATGGAAGAAGCACAAGCAGCTCACCATGCCGCTCATTTGGCACAGCAGCTGACAGATGGCGAGCCATGTCCGGTCTGCGGTGCTACCGAGCATCCCTCTCCTGCACATACGTCTGTGCATGTTCAGTCTTTTGAACTGTTAAAACAAAAAAGAGCATTACTTGAAAACGCCCAGCGTGCATATGATGATGTACAGAAACATTATGTAGAAGCTAAATCCAATGGGCAGGCAATCCGGCAAGTTACCGACGAATTGGCTCAGAGTGTTTTAGGTGACTCGGCTTACGATCAGTCAAAAATAGATGAACTGACAGAAGAGACGCACAAACATAAAGAAAAGATTGCTAGCTCATTACAGCAAAAGCAAAAAGAGCGCAAGCATATCGATCAGTTAAAACAGACACTCGTGCAGATTAAACAAACGTTTGAACAAGAAGAAAAAACTGCTGAAGAGCTGCAAACTACGATTCGGAGTCTTGAGGAATCCTGCCATCACATGGAAGCAGAAGTTCGTTTACAGCGGAAGCAGCTGCCAGACGTACTTCCGGATCCGTCAGATTGGGAGCTTTCCATTAAACAAGCAGAAACTGCACTCCAAACAGCGATAAGCGAATGGGAAGCACTGCAGCATAATTATGAAGAGATATCCAAAAGCAGAGAACAAATTGCGGCTGCTTTGGAATCGACTGCAAAATTCACATCTGATTTGGAACAAACATATCGTCAGCAAGAAAAAGAATATCTTGCGAAGCTTGAAGATGCGGGGTTTGCAAACACAGAAGCATTTCTAACAGCTAAAGGAACAGATAGAGATATGCGGACACTGCAAGAGGAATTAGAGCGCTATGATCAACAGCGCCGCAGTCTCAGCGAAAGAATTGCTGAATTGCAAACGCAGACAGATCAGCGTGAGAGACCGAACCTCACTGTTTATGAGCAAAACGTAACAGAAGCAGAGCAAGTTTTTGAAGCGAATAATACGAAACTAAATGCCGCAAGAAGCTATGTTTCACAGCATAATCTTATTAAGAATTCATTACTAGCACTTCAAGAAGAAGCAGCTGATCAAAAGATTCGCTATTATGATATTGGGGAATTGGCCAATCTAGCTAAAGGAGACAACAGTCTTCGTCTATCGTTTGAGCGTTATGTGCTAACAAGTTTCTTAGATGAAATCATTCTCCAAGCAAATATCCGATTAGAAGAAATGACAGATCATCGCTACCAGCTGAAGCGGAGCGGTCAAATAGCCAAACGCGGAGCACAAAGTGGATTGGACTTAGAAGTGATCGATCATCATACCGGTCAGGAGCGGCCAGTTAAGACATTATCCGGCGGCGAAGGGTTTAAAGCAGCTCTTTCCTTGGCACTCGGGATGTCGGATGTCGTCCAGGCACACGCAGGCGGCGTTGAACTGGAAACATTATTTATTGATGAAGGTTTTGGTACATTGGATGAAGTATCGCTGGAACAGGCGATTGATAGCTTGAAGGGACTGCAAGCCAGCAATCGGGTGCTCGGTATTATTTCCCATGTGCCGCAATTGAAGGAAGAGATTCATGCAAAGCTGCAGATTGATAGTTCCCCAACTGGATCAGCAGCAAAATTTATTTTCCAATAAGGAGGAGACACGATGGGAACACCTATCAATTTTGAAACCATTCTGCGTACAGAAGGCAAAGAAAAACGCATTGACAGTAAAGAAAATATATTTCAGCTTCAGCTGCAAGGTTATCATCTATTTCCGCTGCACCAGCCAATCGAAATTACCCGTACGAAAGAGACAGATGAGATCGGTACAGCTATCATTGTCGAATTAACGCTAAAAGAGCAGCAAACTTTTTGTACGTATCAGCTAATTTCGTTATCAAGCGTCAATTGATGACATTTTCTACTATGTTTTAAGATTTTACATTGGGGAATACTGCGCTTGCCCGGGAAATAGTTCATCGAAAGGGAAATATCTTGCCTTTCTGCTGAATAGACTGGAACAGAATACTTCTTTCTAGCGTACACTGGTATAAATATTGACGCGAGAAGAGGTATAACATGGCAAGAAATCCATTCGGCCCTCCAGTCCGCAGCGGGCAGGGTTTTACCCCTGTGCGCCGGAATCCGTTTCCTTCCAGACAAATAGCTGTACAGCAGGCGCCGCGCACGAATGGCGGTGTAGCTGGTCTTTTGCAGAAGGTTTTAAATCGCGGAGGAGGTGCTAAGACGCAGACAGCAGCAAGAGCCGCCCTGCCGGCAAGCACCAGTACTTCAAGCGGTATATCGTTACTTGACATGGTAAATCATACGCAAAGCGCTCTTAAAGCAGCCGAATCTTTTATGCCTATGGTTCAAGAATATGGACCAATGGTGAAGAATCTGCCCTCGATGCTGAAGATGATGAAGGCGTTAAAAGATATCGACTTTGACGAAGAGGAAGAAAAGGCAGCGGAAAAAGCAGCAGAGGGTAAAACGGAAGAAAGTATGTCTCCGAGTTCGCTCACCGATAAAAAGGAATCAGAACTGGATACCAATACAGCCTCTGTAAAGAAAGAAACGAAAAAAAGTACCGGCGCTTCCCTTCCGAAATTGTATATATAAGCGTGGTACTTGATTTTTTTCTCCAAAAGAGGAAAATATAGAGCATATGATAAAGGAGGGATTTTTAGTGGCATTACAACACGCAACCTTTGCAGGAGGCTGTTTCTGGTGCATGGTAGAACCATTCACAGAACGTCCTGGTATTGAGGCTGTAGTCTCCGGATATACAGGCGGCGACAAACCGAATCCCACATACGAAGAAGTTTGCTCGAATACGACCGGACACGTCGAGGCTGTCCAAATTACGTTTGATTCAGATGTTTTTCCTTATGAAAAACTGGTAGAGACATTTTGGCAGCAGATCGATCCTACAGATGCAGGCGGACAATTTCATGACCGCGGCCAATCTTATGAGACAGCAATCTTTTACCATGATGAACAGCAGCGGCAAGTGGCAGAAGCATCCAAAGCGAAGCTGCAGGAGAGCGGACGGTTCCAAAAAGATATCGTGACGCCGATCCTGCCTGCCAAGCCGTTTTATCCTGCTGAGGAGAAACATCAAGATTATTACAAGAAAAACAAGTTTCACTACAAAATGTACAAGCGTGGGTCAGGTCGTGAGGACTTTATCAAGCAGTATTGGGGTCCGAAAAAAGATAAAGCAAAATTAAAAGAAATCCTCACACCAATTCAGTATCACGTAACCCAAGAGAATGGGACGGAAAGACCTTTCGAAAATGAATATTGGAACAATACGAATGAAGGCATTTATGTGGATGTTGTTTCTGGTAAGGCGTTATTCTCCTCAAAGGATCAATATGATGCTGGGTGCGGATGGCCAAGCTTTACGAAGCCAATCGATTCGTATGAAGTGAAGGAAAACATGGATCTTACACATGGTATGGTAAGAACAGAGGTCCGGTCAGCAGAAAGTGATTCGCATCTTGGACATGTTTTCGAAGACGGACCGCAAGCAACTGGCGGTTTGCGTTACTGCATGAACTCTGCTGCAATGAAGTTTATTCCAGTGCGTGATATGGAAAAAGAAGGATATGGAGAATATTTATATCTCTTTAAGTAAGATTTAGATTTAGATTTAAATAATTATAGCAACTGGCTTTGCTCTTGTTCGCTTGTTTAAGGAACAAGAGCATTGTTTTGGACAAGGAGCATAAAACAATGGATTCTTCGTTATGGCTTGAATATGGCTGGATCTTACTAGTCTTGATTGGATTGGAAGGATTACTTGCAGCCGACAACGCGCTTGTGATGGCGCTTATCGTAAAACACTTACCAGAGGAAAAACAGAAAAGGGCTTTATTGTACGGTTTAGGCGGGGCATTCATTTTCCGATTCGCTTCCTTGTTCTTTGTCAGCTACCTGGTGAACATCTGGCAGATTCAAGCATTAGGCGCTCTTTATCTACTATATATATCAATATCGAACCTTGTTAAATTGAAAAAGAATGGCGGGGAAGAGGATGCTGAAAGCCCGTTCAGTAAAAAGAGCTCCGGTTTCTGGATGACCGTTTTGAAAGTGGAACTAGCAGATATCGCGTTTGCTGTAGACTCCATCTTAACGGCCGTTGCACTTGCTGCATCTTTATCGGCTACCCCGCTTCCGCATATCGGCGGAATGGATGGCGGTCAGTTCCTCGTTGTACTTGCCGGAGGTATGATTGGATTGATCTTGATCCGAATTGCTGCTTCTTATATCGTGAAAATCTTGGACAAGCGTCCAGGACTAGAGGCCGCAGCGTATTTAATCATCGGTTGGGTCGCGATTAAATTGGCTGTTCATACGCTTGCACATCCAGCGCTTAAGCTCATTCCAGAGCATTTCCCTGATTCAACAGGATGGAACGCAACGTTCTGGATCGTGATGGCAATTATCGCAGTTAGCGGCTGGTTCTACAAACCGAAAAGCGAAAGGTCATGATCTGAGTGAGCAGTACTGGTCACATGCGACCTATTTTACAGTCTTATGCAATTGCTCTTATCGGAGGCGGCCTCTTTCTTGCGCTGCATTTGCCGCTTCCGTGGATTCTTGGACCTGTAACCGCGCTGCTGTTATCTAAAATCATTTGGAATACAAAAACAGCAGCATCCCAGCAGCTGCGTAAGGGAAGTTATTGGCTGCTTGGAATTCAAATAGGTAATACGTTTACGGTGCACACGTTTCATAATGTGCAGCCGTATTTATTAAATTACACATTGCTGACTTTGCTTCTGATTGGCATTTGTATGGTGAATGCTTATCTGGTCAGCAAATGGGTGAAAGTAGATATGAAAACAAGCATGCTCGGCAGTATACCTGGGGGTCTTTCTGCTGTTACTGCATTAAGTGAATCAATGAAAGCCAATACTGGCCTGGTTACCATCTTCCAAACGATCCGGCTGGTCAGCATTTTGTTTATTATCCCGTTTGCCGCAACGCATTTCTTTCTGGACAGCACTGTTCAATCAGCGATACAGCTTCCGCAAACAGAGCAAGGTGCTTGGTGGACAATTGTACTTTATGTTCTCATGTACATACTTGCCCGGCTTACAGGCAAATTCATTCCGTCATCCTTAGTCATTGTGCCAATGCTGCTTACCGCAGTTCTCCAAGTAAGCGGCATGCAGCTTTATCAGTTTCCGCATTTATTTTTTGTTCTGG
The DNA here is from genome assembly GCF_019056395.1 of Terribacillus sp. DMT04. Taxonomy (NCBI): domain Bacteria; kingdom Bacillati; phylum Bacillota; class Bacilli; order Caryophanales; family Bacillaceae; genus Terribacillus; species Terribacillus sp. DMT04. Next base: position 1,725,971 of record NZ_CP077639.1, on the reverse strand, counting down.
CACAGTTGACAATTGGCGTATATTTAGGTCATTCTATTTCTATACGGGATTTAAAAAAAGCTGGCAGACTTTGTTTGTATTATACAGGGCTGTCTTTGCTGTTAATTCTGCTCTCGTTTGGCCTTGGTTATCTGTTCAGCTTGACCACCTCACTGAATATGGCGACATCTATTCTTAGTATGGCGCCAGGCGGATTAGTGGAAATGGCGCTTACCGCTCAGACGACCGGCGGCGATCCGTCTATTGTCAGTTCGCTGCAGACGATACGGCTATTGTTGGTCGTGCTTGTTTTGCCGCTGCTGCTGCAGTGGACGCTGCCTAGACTTGAGAAACACCATCGAAAGGAAGAGTTATAATGATACACAAACATTGGCAAGATAACGAAACGATTAAACAAGTGGAATGTGTTCACACAGACGCGAAAAAATATGTTGTAAACACAACGCTTACACCCGGTAAGATTTACGACGTAAAAAATGAGACAGAGGAATTCATCTTTATCATTGATAATACAAATCGTATAGGTGCATTTCGCAAAGATTATTTTAAAGAAGTGTAATAATTTTACAGTAAAAAGGCTAACCTAGTAGAGGTTAGCCTTTTTTGTAGGCTTGTTTTTTCCTGTACTTGTAATTGTCTAGCGCTTAACCGATAATAAGGCTAAGGATATTAAGAAGGAGATGGGGCTTGTGAAAAGGATCATTCTTGTTCGTCACTGTAATGCGGAAGGTCAGCATAAGGATTCACCGCTCACCTATGAAGGAATCAATGAAGCCCGTTCGTTAGCAGCCTTTTTGAAACGTCTGGACTATCCAGTTCAGCGGATCCTCTCCAGTCCCTTCTTCCGGGCCGTTGAGACAATTAAGCCTTTCGCTGATGCTGCGGATATTCCTATTGAGCTGGATAGAAGGTTGCAGGAACGCATTTTAAGTGAAGAGCCTGTTGATGATTGGCTGGAAGTACTGGAAGAATCATTTACAGATTTTGATATGCGTCTGCCTGGCGGCGAGTCATTCAATGATGCGAAACTTCGAGTACGTGCGTTGCTTGATGAACTCGAATCAGAGGAGCAGGTAGAGAATGTTGTGTTAGTAACGCATGGGAATCTCTTAGCGATATTATTAAAAGAGTTCCAAACTGATATTGGTTTTTCACATTGGAAAGGATTCTCCAATCCAGATGTTTTTCTTGTGCAGCGCGGCGGAGGCAGCTATATGGTGGAGCGAATCTGGAACGTTTAGTTATGTTCTGTTTCGGTTAACAGAACCATTAATATGCTGCTAAGCTTATGATAAATAGTTTGTATTTGATCGATGGGCAGAGGATTCGTTCCTTTGCCCAATTCAATTGTAAAGCCTGGACGCCGGTAGGCAGAGATAAACCAGTCTTTAAACCCTGCATAATTGTCCAATGTTTTTACAGCATGATAACCGCTCGCATATTCCATTTTCTTTGCTGTATGTTCGGAAATAGACGGCTCTTTCTCCTCAAAACTCCAATAAATCTCTTCTCCCTGTGTATGCAGCGCTGCAAGTAAGTCGAAATTACGAGATTCCACTAATTGATACATGCCAATAGATTCGTTTTCCGTTAACGGCGTACGTCCGGGAAAGTCCCGCGGTCCAGGTAATTTTGGCTTGCGTTCCTGCTCATACTCCCATTTAGCAGGGTATTGCTTGTTTAGGTCTACACCTGCTATATTTGCTTTCCACCCGTGAAAATCTGTATTCCCTTCATTCAAAAAGCAAACAAGTTCTTCATATTCCTGCGCTGCCTTGCTGCCATGTATAACCAAGTCCACGCCATCGGGATTTACCATCGGTACGACCGAAAGCGTTACATCTCGGAATATTTTGCTTGCCGGATGTCCAAATAGCTTCTGGTCATGTGTAATTGCAACTAAGTACATATTCACAAATCGCATGAGTGCATTTGTAGTAATCCATTCATTTCCATGAAAGCTCGCATTTATATGAATCTTTCTTTTCCCTTTGCCAATTTGGAGTTCTGTTACTGGTTTGCCTAGCACGCTTTTATATATGGTATGCATATGAAATATCGGAAACAGCTGCTGCAATTCCTGAATGTCCTGAAGGAGGGTCGCATAGTCATAAGCGTAATGGAAGGTTGTTTGCGGCTTGGTGACGCTGCGAGGCAAGACAAGTTCTTCCCCTGCAGCAAATTGCGATTGACCATATAACAAATTTACTTTACGAATTGGCATCTTAAAGGCTGCCGCGAATGCTTCAGCGGAAAAGTCGTTTTCCAATACAATTCTTTCTCCGCGATAGCCGGGCACCTGAATCGCCTGCAAAGCCGGTACATGCGTGGAGAGAAAGGGATTTGCCGCAAAAAGCACATATGTTGGCAGGTGAAACATTGTGGCAACTGTGCTGAGCTGGCACCCGTGCTGCAGTGTTATTTCCATCTAGTTCGCCTCCTTTGGTACAGTGTATGTCTTAAGAGATAAAATTATGGTGATGAACCAAGCTGTCAAATTGTTGAGTACGAGCGTTGTTATTATCGAATATTGTTGTTATAATTTGAAACGATAGGGTATAAATACATAAAGCTCAATTGTATTTTGCGAATAAGCAATATACCTTGGTAAGGAACCGAGCCTTTTTGGCTGGTTTATTTATAGTAGTAGAGGAGGCTATATATATGGCTTTTGTCATCACTTCCCCGTGTGAAGCGGAAAAAGCCGGCGAATGTATGGAAGTTTGCCCGGTTGACTGTATCGCGGAAGGTAAAGATATGTTCTATATCGATCCTGACATCTGCATCGACTGTGGTGCATGTGAAGCGGTATGCCCGGTTGAAGCAATCTTCATGGAAGATGAAGTACCTGCGGAAGAAAGCAAGTACATTGAAATCAACCGTAAGTTTTTCCAAGAGAATTAAGACGATCCACTGCCAGTTGGCAGTGGATTTTTTTGTTTACTCTTCCTGTAATTAGGTTAAGAGAGAAACAAAAGGAGTGGTGAACATGTCTAGTGGAAAACATGAATCTTATTGGATCGAGACGAGCGAATTTCCGCAATTTGAAAAACTGCAAGCGGATATTAACGCCGAGGTATGTGTAGTAGGCGGTGGTATAGCCGGTATTACTTCTGCGTACTTGCTTACTAAAAAAGGCTATAAAGTGACCCTAATTGAAGCATTAAAACTTGGACATGGAACTACAGGTTATACAACTGCGAAACTCTCCGCACAGCATGAGCTTATTTATGACCAGCTAATAAGTAAATTTGGTGAAGAAACGGCGAAAATTCACTATCAAGCTGCTATGGAAACCATTGAATTTGTAAAGGAAACAGAAAAAGAACTGCAAGCTGATTTTCAATTCAATATGGAGCCAGCTTACGTATTCACGGATGAGGAAAAGCAGATTTCTCAGATTGAAAAAGAATGGTCTGCTTATGAGAAGCTTGGCATCCCAGGGGCTTTGTTAGATGATATTCCCTTACCAGTATCCGCGAAAAAAGCAGTGCGTATGGATCAGCAAGCACAATTTCATCCATTATTGTTCTTACAAGCAATGACCAAGTATATTACCGCAAATGGCGGCACTATTTATGAAGATACACGTGCAGAGACAATTAACGAAGTCGGCAAGACAACCGTAAAGCTGAAAGATGGCGGCAGCGTGACAGCTGACCATGTTGTTATTGCTACGCATTTTCCGTTTTATGATTTCAAAGGAGCTTACTTTGCTCGTCTTGATATGGCTCGCTCTTATATTGTATCAGGTAAAAGTCCGCTTGCTTATCCAGGAGGCATGTATATTTCCATCGACAGTCCCTCCCGATCCGTCCGCAGCGCCAAGGATAAGAATGGAGAGACATTGTGGCTGATTGGCGGAGAAGGACATCGACCTGGTAAAGGAAAACAAATGAAAGAGCATTACAGCAACCTCCGAAATTGGGGACGTTCCGAATTTGATATGAAAGAATTTGAATATAACTGGTCATCAGAGGACTTTATCAGTTTGGACAGTTTGTTTTATATAGGCAGAATAACAGAACAAACGAAAAATATTTATGTAGCTACTGCATTCCGAAAATGGGGAATGTCAGGAGGCATAACAGCAGCGAAAGAAATTGCATCATTGATTGAATCTGGGGAGAGCTTGCATCAGAATATTTATGATCCAGCACGTAATGATGGCGCAAAAGGTATTAGTACATTAGCGAAGAACTTGGTTGAAGTAAGTAAGGAGCTCGTATCCGGAAAGCTTGAAAAAACAACCAAATCCATAGACGAGTTAGAACCAGGAGAAGCCGGGAAGATACGCAATAAAGGGAAACTTATTGGAGTATATAAAGATAATGACGGTACACTTCATAAGGTAGATACCACATGCACCCATATGGGTTGTGAAGTACATTGGAACGACGCCGAAACAACTTGGGATTGTCCGTGTCACGGCTCTCGTTTCCGAGCAAGCGGAGAAGTAATTGAAGGCCCGGCAGTGAAGGATTTGAAAAAAGCAGATTAAGAAAAAACGCTCGGCAGGGATGCCGGGCGTTTATCTTACTTCAAACTTTTTAAAGCCTTGTTGTTTTTCTAGGTATTTTACATCAACATTTTTAACTTTCACTTGTGCATTCGGACCTTTTTTCACTTCTTTAATGAATTTCTCCACTTGATTATCTTCACCTTCTAAGTTTACTCGCACCGTACCATCCGCTTCATTTCGAACAAATCCTACTAAATCGAGTTTGCGGGCTTTCTCTGCTGCAGAAAGACGGAAACCAACTCCTTGCACCTTACCTTCCACAATCATTTGAACGCATTTCATAAGCTGCGCCTCCTTTTTTTCAGGTGTTCCCTAGCAGCGTATACCAAAAACCTCTGATTAACACCTCGTATCTTTGGCGAAAATGAAGTTATCAAAACATGTATGGAGGAGAAAGTATGGAACATAATCAAAGTTACTGGCGGGAGAAAACAAATATTCCGCAGTTTGAATCACTCCGATATGATGCCGAAAGCGAGATCGTAATTGTCGGCGGCGGTATTACGGGTATTGTAACCGGTTATATGCTAGCACAAGAAGGCAAGCAAGTTACCATTCTAGAAGCTGATGCGTTGTATAGCGGAACGACTGGCTACACAACTGCAAAGCTCACAGCGCAGCATGGGCTTATTTATGACGAATATATGCAGCATTTTAATACAGATATAGCAAAAACGCATTATGAAGCTTGTATGGACGCTATTGCTTTTGTGAAAGACACAGCAAAGAAACATACTATTGACTGTCATCTTACGGAACAAGATGCCTATATTTATACAAAGGAAAAGCAGAATATCCAGAAACTCGAGAAAGAATTCGAAGCCTATCAGAAACTTGGGATAACTGGCGAACTCACAGATACTATTCCGCTTTCGTTTGAAGTAGAAAAAGCATTGGTCATGAAAAACCAATATCAATACCATCCGCTTCAGTTTTTGAATGGCCTGCTGCAGGCATTTTTGGAGAAAGGCGGCAAGGTATATACCAACACACCTGTCGACACGATTGAGGAAGGCAGTGAGCCTGTTGTGGTGACAAAGACTGGATTAAAAGTAACTTGTCAAAAGATAATTTCAGCTTCACACTGGCCTTTCTACGACGGAATGGGATTTTATTTTGCTAGATTGTATCAAGACAGATCTTATGTAGTAGCGGCTAAACCGAAAGATACTTACCCTGGGGGGATGTATATCAATGCAGATACTCCATCTCGTTCGGTACGCAGTATAGATACAGAAGAACACGGCACATTGCTGTTAATTGGCGGGGAATCGCATCGGACGGGTGAAGGGCATCCAGAAGAAAAGTATTATAAGGAACTAACAGATTATGCTGCTTATTTAGGAACAGAAACACCTCTTTATATGTGGTCCGCACAAGATATTGTTACATTGGATAATTTACCTTATATCGGTTATATCAGTAAGGGAAAGGATAATATCTTCGTTGCAACGGGTTATCGTAAATGGGGAATGACAAGCAGTATCGTTGCTGCTCTCGAAATTAGTTCGCTGATTTCATCCGGAATCAGTCGTTATAAAAACATTTATCAGCCATCGAGGTTTCAAGCTGACCCGGATGTGGGTAGTTTAACTAAGAATGTAATGGAAGTGGCAAAGGAATTTGTGATTGGTAAACTGGAACAGCCTTATGAATACGTCCCTCACTTAAAACCGGGAGAAGCAACCAAGGTACGAACCAATGGCTTGCTGCTAGGTGTCTATAAAGATGAAACTGGAGAAATTCATCAAGTGGACACTACATGTACACACATGAAATGCGAAGTGAATTGGAACAGTGCAGAATCCAGCTGGGACTGCCCGTGTCATGGGTCTCGCTTTACTGGAACAGGCGAAGTCATTGAGGGACCAGCGAAGAAACCTTTAAAAAAATTGGACCATGGTTTAAACAGTTAATGTTTCGTTTACAAATTCTCAATTCTTCCTTAACACCTTATGGTTTTTCATTACAGCACTGTTAGCATATAATGTTAACGAAACGTACCAAGAAATGTTGATGTTACAGGAGGATGAGTCATGAAAATTGTTGTAGCTGGTGGAGATGGTTTCTGCGGTTGGCCAACGGCACTATATCTGTCAAAGCAAGGTCATGAAGTAGCAATCGTCGATAACTTAGTAAGACGTAAGTATGATGAAGAATTACGCTCCAATTCCGTCACACCAATTTATTCTTTGGAAGAGCGGGTAGCCAAGTGGAATGAGAAGACAGGTAAGGAAATCAAAACATACATAGGCGACTTAAATCACTATGATTTCCTTAGCGAAGTATTCCGTCAAACACAGCCTGATGCATTTGTACACTTTGCGGAACAGCGCTCGGCACCTTACAGCATGATTGACCGGGAACACGCGGTTTACACGCAGCAGAATAATGTGATCGGAAACTTGAATGTGCTTTATGCGATCAAGGAATTCGCTCCATCTTGTCATTTAATCAAGCTTGGTACAATGGGAGAATACGGAACACCGAATATCGATATTGAAGAAGGTTATATCGAGATAGAGCATAAAGGCAGAAAGGACAAACTGCCATTCCCGAAACAGCCGGGTTCTTTCTATCACTTGTCTAAAGTGCATGACAGCCATAATATCATGTTGGCTTGTAAAATCTGGGGCATTCGTGCAACAGACTTGAACCAAGGTGTGGTATATGGCCTTCACACGGAAGAAACGAAGCTGGACCCCGTTCTGGCAAACCGTTTTGATTACGACGGTGTATTCGGTACAGCATTAAATCGTTTCCTTATTCAAGCGGCAACCGGACATGACATTACTGTCTACGGCAGCGGCGGTCAGACGCGCGGCTTCTTAAATATCACAGACACAATTCGCTGTGTAGAAATTGCTGCTGAGAATCCGGCAGATGCAGGCGAATTTCGGGTATTTAATCAGTTCACAGAGTCATTCTCTGTCCAGGAACTTGCGGAGAAAGTACAGAAAGTGAGCCAGGAGAAAGGTCTTGATCCACAAATCACATCAATTGAGAATCCGAGAGTAGAAGCGGAAGAGCATTATTACAATGCGGTAAACACTCGTCTCCGTGATCTTGGACTAGAACCGAATCTTTTAACCGACGACGTACTGCGTGCTATTTTAGAAACGGCGATTGAACATAAAGATCGCGTTATTAAAGAGAATGTACTTCCGACAGTAACGTGGAAATAGGAGCAGACGGTGAAAATCGTTATAATAACGGAAACATTTCTGCCATCGACTGATGGTGTCGTTACACGGTTAACCGAAGCGATTAAATATCTCCGCAGCCAGAAGCACGAAGTCGTCGTTATCGCTCCAGATCTCGGGGTAAAGGAATATCAAGGTGCACTTGTTGAGGGAATTGGGACGGTTACAATGCCATTTTACCGTTCGAAGCAGTTCTCCTTGCCAACAAGAAAGATAAAACCCTTGCTGAAGAAACACCAGCCTGACCTTGTCCATGTGGCGAACCCAGCTTTGGTCGGCGTAGCAGGAATCCATTATGCGAAGAAGATGGGCTTGCCGCTTATGGCATCTTATCATACGCATATCCCGAAATATCTGGATTATTATAAGCTTTATAAACCGTTAAAACCATTGTTCTGGTGGCATTTCCGCAGACTTCATAACGCAGCTGATTTGAATCTTTGCACGTCGCAAGCAATTAAGCAGGAATTAGATGAGCAAGGATTTGAGCGGATGCATGTCCTGCGCAGAGGTGTGGATGTAGAAAAACGGCACCCAGCTTATTATTCAGAGAATATGCGGGTACGTCTGCTGCAAGGTGCATCAGATAAAAAACTGCTCATCTTTGTGGGCAGATTAGCAATTGAAAAGGAAATTCATAAGATTCGGCCTTTATTGGATGAAAGAGATGATTTAGCATTAGCGATTATTGGAGACGGACCTGCCCGTAAAGAGCTAGAGAAGGTATTTGAAGGAACACATACACTTTTCACAGGTTTCCTCCATGGAGAGGAATTGTCTCAAGCATTTGCTTCAGCAGATGCCTTTGTTTTCCCATCCATTACCGAGACACTTGGCCTCGTTCTATTAGAAGCGATGGCTTCCGGTATACCCGTTATCGCAGCAAAAAGCGGACCAACGTTGGAGCAAATTGAAGAAGGGAAGACAGGCTTCCTTTTTGAAAATGAAAATGTGTCCAGCATGAGCAAAGCTGTCGAACAGCTCGATCAACAGGAATTAATAGCGGAAATGAAACAAAATGTGCGGCTAGAGGCGGAAAAACATTCCTGGACAAATGCTTCCAAAGAAATGTTTGACTACTATTTAGCGACAATGCATGCAAGATCGCCGGTATTTCAAGCCGTGCAAAACCCGAGCTCCCACTAAGGAAGCCGGGTTTTTGCATGTTTAGCAGTTCTTACATATGGATAACAATAAGAAAAAGCACATAAATGAGGTGCAGCAGCATGAAGGGACCATCATTTTTTAAAGGATTGCTAATCGGGATTTTGCTTGCCATTCCATTTTGGGCAGTGCTGATTTATTTACTTTTTTTCCGCAAAGGCTGACAATAGAAGGAGAAAGGGAGTCTTAATCATGAAAGCAATCAAATTACAAGGTTTCGGCGGCACAGAACAATTAAAGCTAGAGGAAACCGACAAACCAAAAATTAAAGCGGATGAGATTCTTGTTGCAGTCAAAGCATCAGCAATTAATCGCGCCGATATTGAGAAAAGAAAAGGAAATTATCCTTCCTCGGATTTTGATCCGGTATTAGGATTAGAAATAGCTGGCGTTGTGGAAGAAGCTGGTCCAGAAGCGAGCGGATGGTTGAAGGGAGACCGTGTATTCGGATTAATTCCTTCAGGCGGCTATGCCGAATATGCTGTCATAAACAGCAAACTGGCCATGTCTATCCCGGATGAACTAACTTATGAACAAGCGGCAGCAGTACCGGAAGTATTCTTAACTGCTTATCAAACACTGCATTGGCTTGGTGAATTGAAACAAGGAGAAACGGTTCTGATTCATGCAGGTGCAAGCGGTGTTGGCACAGCAGCTATTCAACTAGCAAAACAAGCCGGAGCAACGGTAGCAGTGACAGCTGGATCTCAAGAGAAATTGGATTTCTGTAAAGATCTAGGCGCTGATATTACCATTAATTACAAAGAAGAAGATTTTGCTGAAAAATTAGCAGACACAGGCGCTGACGTAATCCTGGATTTTGTCGGAGCACCATATTGGGATCAGAATATTAAAACACTGAAAACGGATGGCAGAATGGTACTAATTGGATTCCTAGGCGGAACAGAGCTTGAAAATGTAAGTGTAATGCCATTGCTTGCAAAACGCTTACACATAAAAGGAACGTTATTAAGCACCAGAACGATTGATTACAAAGCGAGATTAACAGCAGACTTAATCGATAATGTACTGCCATTGTTTGAAACAGACTCAATTAAACCAATCGTTGATAAAGTATTTTCATTAGAACAAGTCGCTGATGCCCATGATTACATGGAAAGCAATAAAAACACAGGTAAAATTGTATTGCATGTAGCAGAATAATCGTAAACAGATTGTGCAGGTATAAATCTGCGCAGTCTGTTTTTCTATTTCGTCTCACTATCTCAAGAATACTTGGATATTGAGACGTGAAATGTGATTTTCTGGTTACTTCCGATAATATATATTATGTAAACTAGAAAAAAGAATAAAATAAAGCAGCTGTTGCAACTTACCCTTCTGCCGTTTCTTGCTGCTGATCATCTCTTTGGCAGCCGTTTGTTTAGTTGCTAGTTGATTAACTTAAAAACTGTACATGCTGCCTGAACTTAAAAAAGCTTTCAGTATCTATAGCTTTTATTTCATTCAATGGATTGCTACGTTTATAAAACCTGGCTTACAACGATGTTAATTCTATAAACTATTTCTATTTTCTCATTAAAAAAATCAGTGTTACCTGTACGTTTATAACACTGATTTTTTTAGAATTTAGTTAAATTGTATACGTCTGCTGCTTGTTTTGCTTCTTATGCTGGAATGCTAAGTAAATAAATGCTGCGGTTCCTGTTGCCAACATTACGGCCCGGATTGCCGATACTTCTGTATAACCTAGCATCATACGAACTAATCCCATAAGACCCATTAACATTAGCAAGTAAATACCAGCAGCTTTATTAGCGAATCTGTTCTTCAAGCAAATACCTCCTTAATTCACGTTTGTTTAACATATAATATTTCATTTTAAAATAAAGTTGGTAATTTAGAATTTGCTATATCTATATACAGTCTTTATTAACTTACTTGTGTGCCGCAAATTTCTTCATATAAACGCTGTAAGCTCGCTTGCAGTACGTTTTACACTTTCGGAACTACGAGTCCTGTATTTATCATTTTGCCCGCTGGAGCGCCTTATTTGGCTTCTCCTGTAAAGTGAAAAGTAATAAGCATTCATTCGTATATAATTTGTGTATAATTTAACCTAGAAATACACGTTGGTTGCAGGCTGCACATATCGAAGAATTTAAACGATCTGTAACTGCGTCTTACTGATTTTGTCTGCGAAAATGCCCTTTTTTACGGGATGCGAATATATGTTCCCACAACAAAAAGCAGTTGTTTCTAATGCTATAGAAGCACGTAACGAACAGAAAAGTGTCCTTGTGAACTGAAATGATGCTTTACACCAGGGAAATTCGCTAGTTTGCATGTTACGATTTAAACGCTGCGGTAACCATTTTGACTAAAAAGTGCCTGTTTTTACGGGGAGAGAACATTTGTTCTGTTTGACAAGAAAGAAAACTATCTGGATATGCTGTAAGCAGGCTGCTTATATGTTAGTTAAGGTCATTCAGTTGCTTTGTGAGCTCGTTAAATCGCTTATCCAATTCCTTATACATGGTATCCGCCGCTGTCAGCAAGCTCAATTTACCGAGTACTTCCTGCCGCTCATTGGCTAATTGCAGGCGCATTGTCTCTTTATCTGACATGCTTTCGGTTTTATCGCCATCAAGCCGCCTTTGTATAGTGCCTTCTGCGATAAGAAGCTGCGTATCGGTCACTTTTTTCCGAAAATAGCGATCATGTGATACGACGATCAATGTACCTTGATAAGCGAGTAACGTTTTCTCTAGTTGCTCACGTGAAGGCAAATCCATATGATTGGTCGGTTCATCTAGCAAGAGAACGTCTTTCTCCTCTAAGATATGCTGCATAAGCTTCAGTTTAACGCGTTCCCCCATACTCATGTCTTTGATAGTCAATTCCCAGCTTTCTGTCTCAAAACCGAGTTGTATGAGTAAATTTCGAACAATCCCTCTTTCTGCATATGTCTCTTTGTGGAATAATTCTGATGGCTTCTTATCTAAAGGCAGATCATAGACGTTTTGTGATAGGTAACCTATTTTTGCTGGTGGTGAGACCCATATCTCGCCTTTATAAGCCTCTTTTCCAACAATCATGTTTAAAAAGGTCGTTTTTCCGCTCCCGTTTGCTCCTAACAAGTTGATTTTCTCTCCGTACTGAACGGTAAAGTTTACGTCTTCAAATAATGCTTTCTTTTCGTATGTTTTTGTTACGTTTTTACATGCTAGAAATCGTTTGCCTACTTTCCGTGCATGCTTGAGTTGGAAAGAAACCGCTTGCTCTGGTGCGACGGCTTCTGTCTTTTCCCTGGCCAATTCCTTCTCTAGCCGCTTTTGCTTCGATTTTACTTGTTTATCCATTCGTTTTGCTTTCTTTCGATAATACTCCTTTGCGCCTTCTTGCTTTGTCGATTGTGCATGGGCTTTGGCACTCCAGCTTTGTAAAGACAGCATTTGTCCTTCCACCCGTTTAATCCGTTTTTGTTGTTTCTCATATGTGTGCTGCTGATCCGCTTTCTTTTTCTCTCTGAATGCCGTATAGTCCGTGTAATTACCATCTAGCGTATAAAGTTTAATTTGTTCAATAGACCAAATCTTCGTTGCCGCCTGATCAAGTAAATAACGGTCATGTGATACAATAAGAAACGTTTTAGTGGATTCCTTCATCTCATGAAATAGTACACGAACACTTTCTTCATCAAGGTGATTGGTTGGTTCATCCAATAGCAGTATATCCGCATTACTTGCAAATCCGCGAGCTAATCTTGCTTTTAGCTTCTCACCGCCGCTCATAGCTTCATATGGAACAGATGGGACCTTCCACAGTTTCCGCAGCCGCATTTCTTCTGTGTTGCTCGTCTCTGATGAAAAAGAGTTATTCTCCTGCTCTATTAGTTTTATTTGCTGAGCCGCTTTCGAACGCCATACCGATCCGCTCGTTGGCTGCTTCCTCCCTGCCAATATATCTAGCAAGGTACTTTTCCCGGCGCCGTTTCTGCCGATTATACCAACAATGTCACCTTCGTGAACGGTCGCCTGTGCTTTTTCGAATAAAACGGTTTCTGTGTGCATGTATGTGACGTCCTGTAGTTTTACTAATTCTCTCAAGTAAATCGCTCCTTTAAGACAGGAGGACAGAAAAAAATCCTCCCAAATGAATTGGAAGGATTAGCCGTACCGGTTTATAGATACACTCCTAGCGGGAAACGTACCTGTTACTCGATGAAAGATGGGCAGACTAATCCTATTTTTTACGCGTTGAAAAATCATTTTTTCAATTCGTTAGAAAATAAGATTAGTTTTTCATTGGTCATCCATCATCCTCTCGTGTTTGTTGCACTCAGTATAGCAGATAGAGACGCTGAGTCAAATAGGCAATTAAATCAGTTGTTCTTTTCGTACCGTCCCCGGAGCTAGTACGCTCTCATCCAATCCCGAACGATACGGTTTGTCAGCAGTCGCTTGCTTGAACTCTGTCTTTGCTTGTTCAACAAGCGCCGGTTCACTGAACAAATCATATGCTGTAAGTGCCATGATTTTAGCTGCGTAATGCATACCCTTTAAACCAATACTTGTTCCAAATACGGCGGTTGCTTGCCAGGCATGTACTTGGGTACCAATTGGACCGCATGTAGTGCTGATACTTGCTAATGGCGTAATCCAGCTTACATCCGCAACATCAGTTGAGCCGGGCATTGTCTTTTCTTTTGCTGAGAGATCATAGAAGTTTTTGGTTGGCAGGATGTCGTTTGAATCGAGTTTCAGTTCGGCGCGAGAGGCTTCTATCAATTTAGGATCCATTGATTTACGGAGTATAGAGGAATAAGCCACTTCATCTGAAGTAAAACGCTGCATCGGGAAGTTCTCCATATTGCGGTAGTGGAGTGTATTCAACGTATCGTTCGTGAGCATATGATAACAATTTGCTAACAACTCATGAGACGTCGATGTACCCGTGATTAGAGCTGCTCCTTTTGCTATATCATGCATGCGTGCGAGCATATCTTCTACTTGTTCACGATTAGCGCCGCGCAAATAGTACCAAACTTCTGCTTCATCTGGCACAATATTCGGTGCCTGGCCTCCATTTGTAATGGCATAATGAATTCGAGTGCCGTCTACAAGATGTTCACGCAAGTAATTGGCACCAATATTCATGATTTCTACGGCATCAAGTGCACTGCGTCCAGCATGAGGAGCTCCGGCAGCATGTGCTGGTATACCATGAAAACGATACTTAATTGATATCATTGCTTGTGTACTAAAGTTTTGGACCACATTGCTTGTTCCTGGATGCCATGTTAAACAGCAATCTAGATCATGAAATACGCCTTCTCTTGCCATAAACGTTTTCCCGGAGAGTACTTCTTCAGCCGGACAGCCGTAATAGCGAATAGTGCCCGTTAATTGCCCATCATCAATCAGCTGCTTTAGTGCAAGGACAGCTTCAACTCCTGCGGTACCGAGAAGATGATGCCCGCACGCGTGACCTGGCTTATTCGCATGAACCGGATCTTTATATGGTTTTGTAGACTGAGCGAGACCAGGCAAGGCATCAAATTCTCCCAATATGCCGATTATAGGGTAGCCTTCTCCATACTCCGCATAAAAAGCTGTCTGTATACCTCCAATAGAATCTGTCAGTCGGAATCCAGCATCCGCTAGCATATCTTTCTGGGCGGCACTTGCATAGGTTTCTTCATAAGCAATCTGCGGGTTATTCCAAATATCCAGCGCTAAGCGGCCTGTCAACTGTTCCAATTCCTCTAAACGACGCATCAGCTGCTTTTTACTCACTAGTCATCTCTCCTTCATGAGCTAATTTGCTTGGTTTGATATGGTCCAGAAACATACTGATTACAACTGTCAGTATCATACAGATTAATCCTTTGAAAAAGACAGGAACGGGCAGTTGCGTCAATAAAACGCCGAATCCAATACCAATAACACCGAAAAGCGGCTTTCGCATTGCCAACTGCGCAATCATTCCGCCGAATATTGCCGGAATAATGTAAGTAAAGGCAGCTTGTAAAGATTCCGGAATGACAGAGAGAATAAACGAACCTGCTAGTATAACTGGGATCAATACAGCAATGTTCATAAAACTAGCTGTGGCTATAGCTAACGTTGCGGCAACTTCTCCTTTCCTCGTTCCAGGCTCAGCACCAATTACTTGCTGTGCTGCGGCCGCGGAGGGTAAGCACATATTCGCTATATTACCAGTCAAGAAACTAAGATACGTACCCGAAACTCCTAATGTGGCATAATAGCTGACTGGCTCCACCACCCAAGCAAATCCAACCAATGCTATATATGCAAGAAAAGCAGCAAATATTGCTTGCCAGCCAGGGTGGTAGCCTGCTACGAACGAAAGATAAAGCGGTAAGGCGGCTGATAAGACGATAACGCTGCCAATCGTCAGCCTGCCCCAGAAATGTGCATTGACGTGAAATGCATCAAATGTTTGCTGCTGCGTTTCTACAACTTGTTTTTGTACAACGACCTGCTCTGCTGTTTTTACCATTCTTCGTCCCTCCGTTTCTTATCCAATAAAATAACCGACCGTGAGACCGCCAATAATAGCAAACCCTAATGCCCATTCCTTCAGCCAGTTTTGCCGCAGCTTATTTGCTGCCAGTAACGTTAATATAGTAATAAGAATGCTCGTGACAATGACTACCGTATGACCGCTGCTTTTTACTGCTTCGTTGGCAGCGAAGTATCCAAAAGCGCCGAGCATGGCTGCCGTCGAAATAATGACCATCTTCTTCGTTCCGTTTTTCTTTGCTGTGATTTTCTTTTGGAAAGTACCGAGTGACTTTGTGAAGAACAATGTGACAATCAGCCAGCCGGTTCCTCCGATACATAATGTCCAAGCAATCGTCGTGAAGGCTTCCGGTCCAAAGTTTTCCGCCCCCAGCTCCGTTCCATAAGCACTGGAAGCCATTTGCGCACCAAGCGATTCTGTTGCGGAGGAACCAATAATGGCGCTGCGCATCATGGTTAGCGGGTTCCCAATCAAGGTCATTAGTGAGACAGCTATAATGATATTCCCTAGTGAAGGCCCGATAGCTGCAATAGCACCTGTCTTCATTGCACTTTTAGCTTCCTTCTCTGTCATGCCAACACTCTCTCTTACTTGAAAAGCAGATCGGATAAAGACAATGCCCTGAAATATAACAATTGCAACGACAACGAGACAAAACCCCCATAGTACGCCACTGTTCATAATTTCACCTATCTGCAAATGTGGTCCCCCCTTAAAATGTATAACTATTCTGACTATTATGTTAGTAGCTTCCTTGTATGTGTGTCAAAACCTTTATGAAAAACAGGTCTATATATGCAAGAAAGTTGCCATGACAATACGGAATACTACCTATCGCTTGTCAGATTCTTTACCAAGAGGAGTAGATAAAATTGAATTATTGGCTGATTTATATGACGATTTTACATTTTGCGGCAGTAAGATGTATCCTCTAAAAAAGAAATACAAAATTAAATGACGAAGGGAGAAATAATTTTCCCGCTTCACCCCATTATGTCACTTGTATGCTTATTAAAAATTATAGTTCTAGCCCTTGGGGAAATCATGGCTATTATTAAATTGCTACGGAAAAACTAATAGACGATAAAGATAAAGTCATGCATAACCTGCTGACATAAACAGCCACAACGATTGTCTGCTTAATCATCTTACGGAAAAGTTCATCTTATCTTAAATTATATCTGTCCTTTCCTGCGCTTTAACAAAATTGATATATGTATTAACTGCTTCCTTTCCTTTCCCGTGACATAAACCCCACCTTCTTCTCATACATCTAGAATATGGACAAGTTGAGGTGACTAATGTGGGAAAACAATCATTGTTAAAAGGTACGATTATTTTGGCTATTGCTGCTTGCTACAGTAAGCTGATCGGCTTTATGAATGGTATCGTGTTATCACGGCTGTTGGGACCTGAAGGAATCGGACTAGCTATGATGGCGATGCCGGTCACGGGCTTGCTAATTGCAATTACAGGTTTTGGATTAGAGGTGGCGGTCGCCAATTTGGTAGCTGAGAATAATGCTTCCAACAATCGGACAAGACTGCGGCATGTGCTGTCTTTATCTTTTCTAATTACAGGAGCGTTAAGTATTGTCACTTCTTTGCTGCTATTTGGTCTTATCTCATATGCACCGGGATTGTTGTTTGCTGATCAGCGAGCGATTTACACATTCACTGCTATTATTCCGATTATCCCAATCGTTGCTATTTCTTCCATCTTGAAAGGCTATTTTCACGGAAAACAGTATATGTCTCCTGGTGCCTTCGCTTCCATATTGGAACAAAGCGTGCAGCTCGTTGTGACGTATATGCTTGTTCAATATTTGCTGCCATACGGACTGGGTGTTGCTGCCGCGGGTGCGGTAATAAGTATGGTGATTGGCGAAGCAATATCTTTAGGAGTCTTAATGGTCGCTTTTCAGAGGCAAAAAGAATTCAAATGGCGGTTTCTTCATATTGTCGGAGATTTAGTCCGCGATGGAAAACAGCATACACGTGATTTGATAAAAGTAGCGCTTCCGAATACCGGGACGCATCTGGTTAATAGTTTTGCTGCCGTATTAATGCCGATTATTATTACACACAGCTTTATTACAGCAGGCCACACAGCGGAAACAGCTACAGAGACGTACGGATTATTGATGGGATATGTAATGCCGCTCGTTTTCGTACCAACTTTTATTACACATTCACTTTCTACCAATTTACTGCCCTCGATCAGTGACTTATACGCCAGACGTCAATTTCAGCAAATGTATAGCAATATTAACCAAGTCATAACCGTTACAATGATGATTTGTATTCCTTGGGCGTTGTTTCTCTATTTCTTTGCAACTGATTTGACGATTTTGTTTTATCACTCCGAAGATGCCGGTCTGCTTATCCAGAAAATGATTTTCTGTTTTATGCTCAGCTATTTGCAAATCCCGCTGCAGGCTGTCTTGATTGGCATCGGTAAAAGCAGTGTTGTTTTATACAATAATTTAATTGCAGCGCTTGTCAGTCTGCTCGTTATCTATTTTGTTGCCTCGCAGCCGAGTATGGGCGTAAATGGCGTAATTCTCGGTCTGAATCTTGGCGAAGTTCTCGGGACGCTGCTGCATTTTGCAAGTTTGTACCAAGCTGTCCGCTTTCCATTTGGTTTTGCTCGGTTTTATAAACTGCTCGTTGCGATTGTTTGTATGGCATCTGCCGCGATTTTTCTATACTTGACTCTAGATTCTTATATCGCCAATGGCTATGTTTTACTCAGCAGTGTATTACTTATATCCGCTGCCATTTACTTGCTGCTCCTTCACCGATTCCGTTTGCTAAAACAAGAGCAATAACGAATCATGCTTGAAGCCGATAATTACGCTAGGTTATACTTATACTAGTAATTGAGGTGAAGACATTGTATAAATTATTGACGCATAACGACTTGGATGGTGTCGGCTGTGGAATCTTAGCGACACTTGCTTTTGGAGAGGATGTCGAAATCCGCTACAACTCCATCAGCAGCTTAAACGAAGAAGTGAAGAAATTCTTGGCAGATCCAACCCAACATCATAAAGAACTTTGGGTAACAGATCTTGCGGTAAATGAAGAAAACGAAGCTGCAATCTCTGCTTTCATTAAGGCTGGAGGCAAAGCCAGACTCGTGGATCATCATAAAACGAGTGAGCATTTAAACACACACGAATGGGCTTGGATTGCGACGAAGCAAGATGATGGTGCGCAAACATCGGCTACAAGCATGCTTTATGATGTTTTAGTACAAGAAGGACACATGGAAAAATCAACATCGGTGAGTGAGTTTGTGGAACTTGTCCGCCAATACGATACATGGGAATGGGAAAAACGGCAGAACGAAGCAGCTAAGCAGTTGAATGCCTTGCTCTTCTTGCAAAGCATTGACGAATTTGCGGATGTGATGATTGATCGTCTGCAGCAGAGCGATTCGTTTGTTTTTAATGACTTGGAAGCAAAATTGCTGCAAGTACAGGACGCACAAACAGAACGCTATATTCGGAAGAAACGAAAGCAAGTTGTTCCAATTAAAGTAGATACATATCTTGCCGGCGTTGTACACGCAGAATCTTATTTGTCCGAATTAGGCAATGACCTTGGCAAGACTTTCCCGCATTTGGACTTTATCGTGATGGTTATGATGGGTACAAAGCGTTTAAGTCTCCGGACCATTCATGATGATGTCGATGTATCTGCTATCGCCGGGAATTATGGCGGAGGCGGCCACCAGAAAGCATCTGGCGCGACGTTAACTGAAGATGCGTTTGAGCTGTTTGTTAAACAAGTATATGAACTGCCAACATTGCGTCCAGACGCACTGGAAAACAAATTTAATACACCAGAGAACGATTTGGGAACATTGTACGGCAATGAGCAGAATGATAAATTCTTTATCGTTCAGCAAAATCGGAAATACTATATCATGAAAAATCAAAAGCCGGCAGAGATTGGCTATGATACATTCGCAGAAGCAGAAAAACAATTGAAGCGAGAAGAACTTGCATTTCTTGTTAACGATCACCGCTATGTCAAATATTTGAGTGAGCGTGTCAAAAAACAGGACCTTACTGTAAATCAGCCGGTCGTTAAAAAACAAGCAGACTAAAAAAGAAGGCGGCATGCACCTGAATAAGTGTATGCCGCCTTCTTTTCTTTCTTATAAACTCTCTGCTGTTGCTATCGCTTGTTCCATTAACTGAATGTCTTCTTGAATCAAGCTGCGAATCCCGGAATCCGGGCATCTTCTGTATTCGTCTTCAAGCCGTCTTAACTCTGCGTGGAAGATATCTGCGTCCGAAAAGTGCATATAAATTGCCTCCATATGGCTTTTACTTATATATATGCCGAAACAGCCAAGAAATATACTCCTTAAATAATAAAAAATATTGTTGTCCCTTTGTATGTTGTGTGATAGAATCTCTAACATAGTTTAAATTTCATTTATTTTAAATTGTCAAACTATTTAGAAAAAGCATCTTTGTCTATGGAGGTAAATTTATGAAAAAATCAATTCCGTTTTCTTACGTCATCATTACTGGGTTCATGCTTTTTGCCCTCTTCTTTGGGGCAGGCAATCTAATCTTTCCAGCTTTACTAGGTCAGCAATCAGGAGCGAATGTGTTTACTGCTAACCTTGGCTTTATAATTACGGGAGTTGGCTTGCCGCTGCTCGGCATTTTAGCATTCGCTATATCCGGTAAAAATGATTTGCAAGACTTAGCAAGCCGCGCGCATCCGATTTTCGGCTACGCATTCACGATTATTCTGTACCTTTCCATCGGTCCGCTGTTTGCTATGCCGCGTACAGGAACTGTTTCGTTTGAGATCGGTGTGCAGCCATTCTTATCAGGTGATTTTGGAGCATGGCCATTGATCATTTATTCCATCGTATTCTTTGGACTAACATGCTTCTTCTCTTTAAAGCCAGCTAAGATTGTTGAGGTTGTTGGAAAGTACTTAACACCAGCATTATTAGTTGTCATTGCTGTCCTTATTATTACCGTGCTGGTAAACCCAATCGGCAGCCCGCAGGAAGCAACAGAAGCATACAGCAGTAACGCTTTCTTCAAAGGCTTCCAAGAAGGATACCTGACGATGGATACATTGGCAGCATTCGTATTTGGCATCATTGTTATTAATTCAGTTAAAAATATCGGCATTACAGATCGTAAGAGTATTCTTGGATTCACATGGAAAGCAGCTGTCATTGCAGCCGTGCTTCTTGCTTTAATCTACACTTCCCTTTCTTACCTTGGTGCAACAAGTGTAGCAGGAATCGGTCAGTTGGATAATGGCGGTTCCGTGTTAGCAGGTGTTTCTGACTTTTATTATGGAAATGCTGGTAATGTGTTGCTTGGTTTGATTGTATTTGGCGCTTGTCTCACAACAAGTATTGGTCTAGTAACGGCTTGCAGCAGTTATTTCAGCCGCCTGCTTCCAAATGTTTCTTACAATGTACTTGCTATTGTACTATCAGCGTTTAGTGCTGTTATCGCCAATGCTGGTTTATCTAATATCATTACTTTCAGCGTACCTGTCCTAACAATCATTTACCCGTTAGCAATTGTGTTGATTTTCCTTACATTCTTGCATGATGCTATCGGCGGAAGCAGAGCTGTCTACTTGATGAGTTTGTTGTTCACGTTTGCAGTTAGTTTGATGGAAGGTCTTAATGCTGCCGGAATCCCTATCCCAGGAGTGCAGCAATTCTTAACAGATAACCTGCCAATGTACACATTAGGTCTAGGTTGGCTGCTGCCAGCAATTGCAGGAGCAATTATTGGCTACGTAATCCATCTTGCAACAAAACCTAGTAAAACGGAATTTAATAAAGCGAACGCTCGCTAAATAAACAAAACGCCCGGTCCTTTGCCGGGCGTTTTGCATGTTTAAGAATTGAGTGTGTCGATAAATACTTCCAATTGTTTATCTGTATACTGTCCTTGCGAAAAGTTTACCAAACCTCGAAGCGGTAAGTCATTTAGCATTGGGAAAAGCATCTCTTCTACACTTTGTGCTTCTTCTGATATTAAGCCTAGCTTACCGCGGAGTGATAATAACAGTTTCTCCATTTTATCACGATTGTGCGGATCTTCGAGTACATCTGATACCGTACTGTTTCTCCCGTATTTCGGTGTTGGTGCCGCTGTTTCGGTAACTTCTACTGTCTCTTTTAGTTGAATGGATTTGGATGAGCTTCCTACCAGGATATCAAATGCACCCGTTTCCACACGCCATGATTGCTGTTCTGGATCATAAAACGCAAATGCACGTGAATCTAAGACAATGGCAATCTCTTTTTTCTCTCCAGGTTCCAGCGCTACTTTTTCAAAACCTTTCAATTCTTTAACCGGGCGTGCGACACTGCTCTTTTGGTCGGAAATGTACACTTGCGCTGCTTCCTTCCCTTTCTTGTCTCCTGTATTCGTCAGCGTAAAGCGAACAGTTAAGGTATCTGTATCTTGTATGTCATTAGCGGACAGCTCCAAATCACTATATTGGAATGTAGTATAAGAAAGACCATGGCCAAATGGATACAGTGGTGTAACATCTTTTGTATCGTAGTAACGATAACCTGTATAAATCCCTTCCTGATAAACGACGCGATTCTTTTCTTGGTTAAAGTTAAGATATGCTGGTGTGTCTTCTAATCTGACAGGAAACGTTTCTGTGAGCTTACCCGATGGATTAGTATCGCCATAAAGTATGTTCGTAATAGCGCTGCCGATTGCTTGTCCGCCCAGATACGTTTCCAAAATGGCATCTGCATGTTGATACCAAGGCATTTCCACTGGAGAACCGTTACTTAAGACAACAATGAGTTGCGTGTTTTGATTTTTTAAGCGCTCCAGAAGTAATAGTTGATTCTTGGGAAGGTGCAGATGCTCACGGTCAAATCCTTCTGACTCTTGCTCCTCTGGTAATCCTAAGAACAGAATCACTTTATCTGCCGCTTTTGCTGTGTGTTCTGCTTCCCGAAGGAGTTTTTCGTCGGGTTCTTCAGCTTCTGCTGCATATCCTTGCGCGAACTGTATATGCTCGCCTGCTTTCTCTCGAAGTTTGTCTAGAGGTGTATCAAGTTTCGTTGGTGTAACTTGTGAGCTTCCGCCGCCGCGGTACCGTACTTTATCCGCAAGATCACCGATGACCGCCACTTTCTCGGTTGTTTGTAACGGCAAGGCTTGCTGTTCGTTGCGCAGCAAAACAATACTGTCTGATGCAATTTCCTCTGCTAACTGGTGATGCTTTTCTTTTAGATCGCCAGCAGTCTTGCTGTTAGAAGCATCCGCTTTAAATAAAATCGTAAAGTACGCTTTCAATCGCGCATCTAATACCGCTTCATCCAATTGACCGTTCTGAATAGCAAGTTTAATCTTTTCATCAGATAAACCACCAGAAGGCGGCATCTCCACAGACAGACCTGCTTCTAACGCACGTACGCGATCATCCACTGCTCCCCAGTCAGACACGACGAATCCTTCAAAACCCCATTGTTTATGTAAGACGTCTTGCAGCAGTTCCTTGTTTTCTGACGCATAATCACCGTTCACTTTGTTATATGCTGTCATAACTGTCCAAGGCTGTGCCTTTTTCACCGCTTTTTCGAAGGCAGCCAGATAAATTTCATGTAATGTTCGTTCGTCTATAATTGTATCTACTTCCATCCGGCGGTATTCTTTATTATTAGCAGCAAAGTGCTTCAGTGATGTGCCGACACCTTTATTTTGCATGCTATTGATGTAAGAAACTGCCAATTCACCTGCTAAATAAGGATCTTCTGACAGATACTCAAAGTTTCTACCGCCAAGCGGAGAGCGTTTTATATTTATTCCAGGTCCGAGAACAATTTGTACATCTGTTGCCAAAGCTTCTTCCGCGATTGCTTGTCCAAGTTTTGCGATTAGCTGGCGGTCCCATGAAGATGCGTATGCAGCAGGCGCTGGGAAGCAAGTAGCTGCTTCACTGTTTGATAAGCCGATGCTGTCGTCACCAGCCGGTTTGCGCAGTCCATTCGGACCATCTGAGAAACGCATAGAAGGTAGGGACAAACGCTTCAATGATTCTGTTTCCCAAAAACTTGCTCCCGAGCAGAATCGTACCTTTTCTTCTAATGTCATATTATTTATTCGTTCATTTATATCTTTTTCCATGTTTATCATCCTTTCGCCTTCTTATTTCTACCCTGTACGAAAGCATGTAAACAAAAAGGACCAGACACCAAGTCTGATCCTGCTAACGTTCACTATATATAGATATTATCCCGCGTCTGTTCTTGGAACCGATTCGAGATCATAAGAACAATCTTCTAAAATACCAATAAAGATGTCAACAATGTCCGGGTCAAACAAACTGTCCTTGCAGCGAATCAATTCAGCTGCTGCATGTTTGGCAGACATGCCCTTACTGTACGTCCGTTCCGTAGTCATAGCATCGAAGGCATCTGCAACACCGACAATACGGGCGAATAATGGTATTTGCTCACCTTTCAGCTGTTTTGGATAGCCGCTGCCATCCATCCGTTCGTGATGCAGCATAGCGGTATCAATTGATTTCTGAAAGAAGCGATTCGGTTTAATAGCGGAAAGAATACGTGCTCCAATTTCTGTGTGCTTCTTCATTAGTTCAAACTCACTGTCCGTCAATCCAGTTGTTTTTCGTAATATCCGGTCTTCAATTCCAATCTTGCCGATATCATGCAAAATAGCTGCCTGATAAAGCTCAAAGCACATCTGAGAATCAAGTTTTAACCTTTTTCCGATCAGCCAAGCATAACGCGCCACACGCTCTGAATGCCCTTTTGTCAGCGGATCACGTGCATCAAGCGCTTCTGCAAGCATTCGAATCATGCTGACGAACATCTTATACAGCTCATCGTACATCTGACTATTGTGTAACGACAAAGCAGATTGCTCAGCCAGCATCACGACAAGTTTTATATTGCGTTGACAAAAGAAGCGTCCGTTCTTCCTATTCATCAGCTGAATTGCACCTAATACATTTCCCTTAGCTTGCAAAGGCACGGTTAAAAGCGAGGTGGCGTGCTGATCAAGATACGCAGTGCTACAAGCTGGCAGAGCTTCTCCAGCATTGTCTATAAAATCTGTGTCTCTATTCTGAATCACTTTACCGACAATGCCTTCTCCTTCTGCCAGCGTTAAATCTGGAAGACGCTCAGCTGCCAAGCCAACTGCCGCCTTTGCGCTGATTTGCTTTCTTTCATTGTCTGGCATCCATAAAATCGCCGCTTCTGCTTCCACAATCATTACCATTTGATCAAGTATGCCTTGGAATACATCCTGCAAATCGATAGCAGCGTTTAATTCCTTTAAGGCTTCCAGCATTTTTGACAGTTCCTTTACTTTTGATTCCAGCATTGTTATCGTGGCCACAGCACTTCCTCTTTTCATCTATCTCATACTTCCGACATGGTCCTTTATTCCTGTTAGGTTCTGTATGATTAAGTATAAGCGAACAGAAGGGAAATTAGAAGGTGTTTCTACGAGGGTTTTGAGGGCATAAATTTAAATTATATAGTAGGCAAATAACAGGTTCAGTTTAGGAGTACAAAACACAAAAAATCAACGGAAACAGAGCCTATATTTAGTAACTAACACTTGAAATAACTTATAAATTAACATTAAAACCTACGCAAAAAGAGGAGCTTAATTATCGAAGCTCCTTTTCCTATGATTTTAAATGGCATTTTATTCAATTAACGCACCTTTTAATTTAAGAACATCATTCCACATCTTATTCAAAAATCGCGCCCGATTGCTGTAAATTGACATATTGAATAAGAAATTACCAATCTAATTGCAGCAGTTCTGCAACAATCTCATCACTACCAGGAAGAAACATAAACACTGAAATAACGATAAATAGAACTCCAAAAACAAATAGCAATATAACGACTTTAACAGCCGCAGGCACACCCTTTTTCATAAGACCCAAAATAATAAAAACAATACCTATCAAAAGCAATAGTAAGTACCAAAACCCCATCACACTACTCCTTTCTATAAGCAATCTGAATCATTTGTTGAATAGCAGTTTAATCATTGCTATTGCACTAAACTGCCGTTAATATATTCTAACACAAGATTTTCCATTTACCTTCAAAAAACAGTTCAATTTTCTTTAAGTGAATTAACATAGATATAAGATATTTCCTAAAGAAAATTCTTATCTGTTATTCCTAATCTTTGAGCGGGAGTTTTTACGGTTGTTTGTTCACCTTCCTTGGTTTTGAAAGGTAACAGAAGTTGTAGCACGTTCTTAGTATGGTTAATGCCGTTTGGACAGACTTAGGTTTAAAGTTTGGCAAAATCCTGTACTCGCTAATATTGCAGCAAATTAATATGTATCTCAAATTGTATTGCGCTGGCTTTATCAGCTTGGCAGTATTGCTATTGGAAATCAGCTACTCCAAACCGCCAGCAAGAAAACATTGCTATCTTTGATTCTGAAGTGAATCAAGCGAAAAAGATGGCCATCAGCGGTCTGACTAAGGCAGATGGAAGAACTGCCAATCAAGTTTCAGCTGTTAACGAATAGTATCAAAAAGAGCCATGTGTGCACTGCACAGATGGCCCTTTTGATTTTCTTATTTCTTTTCAAATTCCATATTCCAGCTGTAATACTCATTATCTGTATTTTTCTTATAAGATAAATAAGCGGAGAATTTTTTCCCTCGCTTGCTCGTCAAGCCTTTCACATGTGCTGTTCCGCTTTTCAGCAACGCTTTCACCATGGTTTTCGTCGGTTTCTTCCGCATAGAACCGAGGAATTTATCCGCTTTCCAAATGATAAAGCTGCATGATTTTTTGTAGTTTTTACAGCCAAAGCCTTTATAGCCTTCTACTACATCGCCGCCGCATGCTGGACATTTTCCGAGCACTTCGTATGTTAATGTTTGTTTTTTAATGGTTCGAATCGGAGCGGCTTCGTCTTGTTTCATCGTTTGGACAGCATCTTTTGTGAAGGAAAAAATCATTTCCAGGAATTCTTCACGGCCAACTTTCGCATCCTCAATATCTGCCAGCGTCTTCTCCAGTCGTCCGGTAAAGTTCAAATCGAATAAAGGTTTAACTGGGAATGTATTCACGAGCTTTCTGCCTGTATCTGTCACATGCAGTTCTTTGCCTTTATTGCTGATATACTGAATATCTTTTAGCTTTTTAATTGTTTCTGCCCGTGTTGCAGCTGTACCGATGCTAAAGCCGCGCAGTACTTCCTCGACTTCTTCTTCCTCTTGTTTGCCTTTTCCGCACGTTTCCATCACACGCAGTAAAGTCTTTTCTGTATGCGGTTTCGGCGGCTGTGTCATATGAGATGTAACCGAGGTTTCCCATGTATCCACGAGCATGCCTTTTTGAACATCCGGCAGCAGTGTTTCTTTTGTTTGCTGCTTCTCGACCTTTTTCCAGCCATCCACGAGCTGGATTCGACCTTTGGAGATAAAACTTCCTGGAAGCGACACTTCTGGGATGACAGTTTCCAATGTTGTTTCCTGGTATACAGCAACCGGCATAAATTGCATAATAAAACGATTCTTAATCGCTGTATACACAAGCTCCTGATCTGGCGTTAACCGTTTTGGCAGTACATACGTTGGGATGATGGCACTATGACTTGATACTTTGCTGTTATTGAAAACGCGCTTTGACCGAGTGAATTTGATTTCTGATTCATAAGGTAAACCAGCCGCTACTTTCTTCAATACACCAGCAGCTTTTCCGACAAGGCTTTCCTCCAGTGCCGTACTGGATGTACGCGGGTAGGTGATATACTTTTTCTCGTAAAGCGTTTGTGCCACTTTCAGCACTTTATCAGAAGTCCAGCCGCTGTATCTGCCGGTCATATACCCTTGCAAACCAGATAAGTTGAATAACGGCGGACACCATTCTTTTTTATCTTCTGTTTGCTTGTCTTTAATTTGCCCTTGTTTGCCTTGTATTTGCTGAAATATAGCCTGTAACGGTTCTCGTTCCTTGAACTTGTCCGTTTTGTCCGCTTTGTACACCCCTTCATAAAATTGCTTTTCAGGTGTACGGAACGTTGCTACCAGTTTGAAATACGGCTCCGGCTTGAATAATCGAATCTCTTCATCACGGTCATAAATAATTTTTAACGTCGGCAGCAAGACTCGTCCGATATTGAGCACTTTACCGCGTCCGCTCTGATAGCGGAGTGTCGCAACAGAAGTCAAATTAATCCCGATAACCCAATCCGCCCACTGCCGTCCGATACCTGCATCATAAAGCGGTGTTAATTCCGTATTCGGGCGCATATTTTGCAATCCGCGCAATACTTCTTGTTCTGTCCACTCGTTCAGCAGCAGCCGGTATATTGGTTTATTCGGCTTAATATAGTGAATAATGCTGTCGCCAATCAACTGGCCTTCCCGGTCAAAGTCACAAGCAGATACAATTTTATCAACGTCTCTGCGCTGCATAAGCCGCTTAACGATACTGATTTGCTTTTTCGCTCCTGGATCTGCAGTATCCCGGTTACGAGGATTTGATTTTACTTTGTAATGAAATGTTTCCGGAACAAATGGAAAATTGTCAAGTTTCCATTTCGCCATTTTGGTGTCATAATCTTTTGCATCATACAGCTGAAGCAGATGACCAAAAGCCCATGTAATAATATAATTAGGCCCCTCATAGAAACCATCTTGTTTTGTCTTAATTTTTAATGCATCGGCGATATTCTTCGCGACCGAAGGCTTCTCCGCCAATATGACAGTCATACTCATATATAGCTAAAACTCCTTTTAAACTAACAAACTAGTAAGCTTTATTGTACCACAAAAAAGCACCAACCCTTTCAACCAGGTCAGTGCTTGCCTTTTAAAGTGCATCCAGCAGTGTAGAATGAACAGTGCGTAAAACATCGCCGCGGCTGATTACTCCGACCACCTGTTTTTCGTCATTTAGTACAGGTATCTTTTTGAAGCGATGCTTGGCTAAAATGTTCACTACTTCTTCTAACTCATCCTCTTCAGACACGGTAACAATTCCTCTTTTTTTGGCAAGATTTATTACCGGATGATCTTTTAACTCTTCTACAATCTTATCCAGTTTTTCTGATCTGTAGCTTACTGTTAATAAGTAGTTAAAGACACTCACATCTTTCGGCTGAATGCCTCGCAGAATATCACCGTCACTGACGACACCGACGATGTGCCGATCTTTATCCAGTATCGGCATTCCGCTGATTCGCCGATTCACGAATATCTCCAATACACGTTTCACAGTATCTTGTTCGTTCGCTGCAATCACGTCTGTAATCATGAAGTCTTTTGCTTTCATATAAAAGCCTTCCTTCTGTATGGGATGATTTGCTACATCTTTATTATACGCTTTCACACGTTGATTCGCTATTAACAGGAACTAAATTTGTTATATTTGCCGTCAGCATCCAGTGTTCGTAAATGTATGTTAAAATATGTATAAGACTATCCAGAATTACTTTTCCCAAGAAGCTACACACCGAAAGAACTGACATCCTTTCTATAACCGATAAAAGGAGACATGCAGTATGTTCATGAGCTTGATTACGCTGGCGTCCTTAGTCATCTGGATTACGGCATCCCAAGAGTTAATTAAATCGTCAGAAAAACAGAATAGGCGAAAGATAATTACGTTAACCTCTGCGGGTACATTAACTACGGTAGCCGTAACCATTTCACTTTTCCAGAGACTTCCGTTCTAAATGGAGTGTAAATGATCTTTCTGGTAACTCCGAAACGTATTTCTTCAAAAGTTCTATCCATCAAAAAAGCTCAGATTTTTATCTGAGCTTTTTGCACGTCTTTTATCATTTATTCTTTTTCAAAACGCTTTGTACTGCGCACCGTGTCAATTGGACGAACGAGTTTTTCGATGCGTTCTCGTTCTGGTTCCAGGAATGGAGGAAGTGACAGCTTTTCTCCTAGTGTTTCATATGGCTCGTCTCCCATGAATCCGGGTCCGTCAGTTGCAAATTCAAAGAGAATCTGCGGAGCCACACGTGAGTATAATGATTCAAAGAAATGACGATCCACGTACCCGGATGTTTGGAATCCAAAGCTGTGCATCCGTTCAATCCATTCTTCCAACACAGAACGATCCTCTACACGGAATGCTGCATGGTGCACCGTGCCGTATCCTTGTCTTCCATCTGGTAAAACCGTATTGTGCTCAACGATTACGCGCGCACCATTTCCGCCTTCGCCAACTTCATACAAAAATAGTGATCCTTCTTGTGCTACCGGGCGGAATTGCAGCACTTTCTCCAGCATTTCTTTGAAGTAATCAATATGAGCCGTCCGGACGTGAATTGGACCAAGCCCTGTAATCGCATATTCCAACGGTACCGGTCCGTCTTGCCATGGCGTTCCGGATGCCACCCCTTCATCATGTTCGTCGCTGATCAGCTGGTATTGCTGCTCATCAAAATCTTCAAATGTTACTGTTTTAATACCAAATTGTTCTTTCACGCCACGATGTTTTACGTCCAAGCGATCAAATCGTTTCACCCAATAATCCAACGCTGCGTCGGATGGCACACGAAAGCCCGTTTTGAAAATTTCATTCGTACCGTGCGTACCTTTCGGAATACCAGGGAAATCGAAGAAGGTCATGTCTGTCCCTGCACTTCCTTTGTCATCAGCAAAGAATAAATGGTACGTCTGAATATCATCTTGGTTCACTGTCTTCTTAACTAGACGCATGCCTAGCACATATGTGAAGAACTCATAGTTTTTTTCTGCACTGCTTGTAATTGCCGTTACATGGTGAATACCTTTTAAATGATTCATGTTTATCACTCCAGCCTATAGAATGGAATTACCTCGAATTCGAGATAATAGTATTATGACTGATATACTAGCTGGTGTCAAATAGATAGAAATCAAAGAAATGCCGCTTTTCATTTCAATTGCATCAATTCCTTTCAATTCGACGGTTAATTGATGCAATTTTTTCACTTTTTCTTTTTTCTTTATTTTGTATCCTTCCCTCATTTTGACCGCGGCGGCGCCGCCAACTTATGCAACTTTATTATTTCAATTTCAATGCAAAACAATAGAGGTTGCTCTTGTGTTTAAGAGCAACCTCTATTTCTAGATTTGATATTCTTTTAGTTTCTTTGCTTTATTTCTTAGGAGATAGATCCCTATTATACCTACTATATAGATTGGACTGAACAAAGCTACTACCCATAACGATTCTGGCATCGCAGCAGAGAGTGGCAACCAAGCAAATAATTGCATCAGTAAAATAAATAATACGAAATTAGCTACTTTTACATATTTATAAGCTCTTGAAACTGAATCAGAATATATCTCTAACTTGTCGGAACCATCACTTTCTTTACAAAAATATAACCAACCACCAAAACCAGTCACATATTCCCAACCATCATCCTCAAATAACTGAAAATATTCTTGGTTTTGCAAGCCTATTTGATAGTCCAGACGATACACCAGCTTTGTCGGTGATGTTGCTTTAAAATAATATGTAAACCAGCTGTAGCGCTCTAACTGCCATCCTTCCTGCGCCATTTTCTGAAGCCAGACTTCTTCTCTTTGATCACTCCATGCCCAAAACCACTTTCTTACCTTCTTTATTTCTGCCATCGTTCTCCTCCTAATTGCTTCTCACTGATTGCTACTAGTTTTTGAAGTCTTTCAAATTCTGCCAGCAGCAGCTCCTGCCCAAATTCGGTCAACTGATAGGTCTTTTTTGTATCTTCCTGGTCTGTTTTCCGAATAAGCTGTAATTTCTCTATCTTTTTCAGTACACCATACAATGTACCAGGACCTAATTTGACGGTGCCGTCACTGATTTGCTCTACCTCTTTCATAATTCCATAACCATGCAAAGGCCGACGCAAAACCATTAGGATGTAGTACGTTGTATGAGTTAAAGGAAGCAAATCTGCAATTCTTTTCAATTGAATAACCTCCTCGTATATCGTCAAGCGATATATATATCGCATATCGATATAGTACCATATTTTGTTTTGATAAAGCTACCATTTTTTCCATATAAGATGGTAATATAGCATTGTATAAAAAAGGAGGGTGTACATGAAGAGTGCAATCGTTGATCGAGGTTTTTTGCTTTGGATTACACTTTCATTGGTTTCGCATGGCGCAGCTGTACTTTTAGCTACTGCAGAAAGTGAATCCTTCGTTTATTTCATCATCATTGGTTTCGTTTTCCTTGGCTTCTCTATTCACCGCGCAGATCGCTTCTATAAAGCACAAAAAACTAGCGCCTGAACATATGTCCAGGCGCTTTACCAATGCTTAACATCTTTGAAATCCCGCATAATGATGCGCGATTTCTTGATATCGTCATATAATCGATATGGTTTGCTCGCTAGCCGAATTGGCAGCGTAAAAAGAAACCGACTTAGATCATCCCTATACTCTGTTGTCATTCTGGAAGGCTTTGAAAGAAGCCGTTGCTGCCACTCTTGGATGAATTCCTTTTGCAAATCAAGCCGGACATCGATGGCGTGATGGCATTGTGTGCAGCAAATTGTTTTTAGTTTGTCATTGATGTAGGTGATAGTAAATGGAGACTCTTCGCGACAATGGATACAATATAGCTCTGCTTCCATGCGACTTTGTTTCACCGTTAACTCCTCTTTTCCTAAATATCCTTCCTACTCTGTACTTTCGCTGTTCGTATGCCAATATCCTGTCTATTTTCATCAATTATTATGCATACTGTCCAAATTATCATAAACCAATTTCAATAAATAATCTTCAATCACCGGTCCATCCTCTTCATCTAACAAGCCGTTTAATACAATCGAAAAAACTATCTGTTCTCCGGTTTTGATTTTCATATATCCAGATAGTGAGCTTACTCCAGTCAGCGTCCCTGTCTTTGCCGTGACGTTGCCAGCTAGCTCTGAATCTGCAAAACGGTTGCGAAGTGTTCCACCGAGCATTCGTTCAGGTTCACCGGCGATTGGCAGGGAACGTCTAAAGTAAGGGAACCAGGATTCTTTTTGGGCTTTTGTTAGTAAGGTCGTCAGCTGTTTTGCTGTTATACCATTTGCATGAGATAAGCCCGCTCCGTCACGAATTATCATTTGTTCTACTGGCAATTGCCGCTGTTTAAGGTAGTGCTTCATTTGATCAATACCGTCCGCCCAGTTACCAGGTTTCTCTTTGCGGCCGATTTGTTTTATAAACATTTCCGCATGTCCATTGTTACTAAGCTTCATAAACGGAAGAAGCAATTCCTGCAGTGGTGCAGATTCCTTTTTTAATAAGGTTTGAGAGCGGGACGGAGCAGTACCTTTTTTGACTGTTCCTTCCCAGTTGATACCCGCATCACTTACATAATCAGCAAATAGATGCAGCGCATATTCCGTTGGTTCCCAAACCGCTACCCTTTCCTGCTCTTTATCTCCTTTTGCAATGCTGCCAGAAATAACAATCTCATTCTTTCCATGTGAACGAACGATATCCAAATCCGTCTCTTCTTGCTCTCCTACAATTACAGCATCATTGCGTACCGTTATGTAATCTGTTGCTGGAGTTGTCCGAATTGCCGGTACCTGAGAAGAAGTATCTGCACGCACTTCAACCTTGACCGTTCCTGTATCATGATCTTCATCTGGTGAAACAGTCAATGCGCTGATTGCTGCGCCATAATATGCGGATTCATCTTTCCAAGTTGTATCCTCGCTATAACGTTCCTGATCAAACCAACTATCATCTGCCATTATATCGCCACTGATATGATGTATTCCCAAGTTCTTCAGCTGTATCGTCAGCTGCTGTAAATCTTTATATGTCAGAGACGGATCACCTTGGCCGACAAGGTAAAGATTCCCTTCCACTTTTCCATCTTTTACATGCCCATCTGTAGCAACTTTGGTTTTAAATTGATGTGATGGACCTAATTCATGTAATACAGCAGCTGCCGTGAGCAGCTTCATGTTAGAAGCAGGCCGCATCCGCACATCCGCATGCTGCTCGTAAAGTGTCTTTCCTGTCTCTGCATCTGCAATATGAATAGCCGCAACCGCTCCTTGCAGACGCTCTTCTCCCGCCAGGTAATCCTCTATCCTCTCTTTCATCCTATCCTCTTTTCCGGCTACGTGAACATGCGTATGAGGTACCATGCATAGGAAAAGCAGCAATCCGCCAGCTAAAATTCGCAAAAGTATACGAAACATTAGCATCCCTCCTTTTTTACACATCCTACTTAGCCTGTATCGTTTCTACCATATATATGTATTTATATTTAGTTTATCAAACTTTCTGACATCTTAGAATGAAGGTGTGAAGAGAACTACTTTACTGATTCAGACTGGAGAAGACTGAACCAAACAAGTTTTAGGTAGGTTTTATCTATTTATGAAGTTTTGAAGCCGTTCTTAGTTAGTTCACTTCACAACAAAGAATCCAGCATTATTTGTTGGATTCTTTGTAAGTTATTTAGGGATCATTTATGTTTTCATAACTTTAATTAGTTGGTTCTATTTTATTAAGTAAATAGACGTAGAGAAACCTCTGTTTCTCTACGTTTCGAACACATGACCTAAAAAGTCGGTTCACTCTGTATCCAGCGACAAGTAAACCGGGCAATGATCGCTTCCCAGCGTTTCTGCATGTATTTCTGCTTCGTTAATTCTGTTTTTCCATCTCTCCGACACGATAAAATAGTCAATCCGCCAGCCGATGTTTCTTTCTCTCACTTTGTTCATGTATGACCACCAGCTATATGCATCGGTACGTTCTGGATACAGATAGCGGAAACTATCGACAAATCCGGTGTTAAGGAAGGTTGTCATCTTTTCGCGCTCTTCTGTCGTAAAGCCGGAGTTGCCGCGGTTTGTTTTGTAATTCTTCAAATCAATCTCTTGATGTGCGACATTTAAATCACCGCATAAGATGACTGGTTTGCGTGCATCCAGCTCCTGTATATAAGCGAGAATCCGATCTTCCCATTCCAACCGTTCCGTGAGACGTGCTAAATCACGTTTGGAGTTTGGCGTATACACGGTTATTAAGAAGTAGTTTTCAAACTCCAATGTGATGATTCTTCCTTCTGGTTCTATGATATCTTCTTCTAAACCGTACGTAACATGCAACGGCTTTTGTTTAGTAAAGACAGCCGTACCTGAGTAGCCTTTCCGCTCGGCATAGTTCCAATATTGATAATAACCGGGCAAGTCTAGTTCAATTTGCCCTGCTTGCAGCTTTGTTTCCTGCAAGCAGAATATGTCTGCGTCTTGTTCTTTAAAATAATCCAGAAAACCTTTCTTTACGCATGCTCGGATGCCGTTTACGTTCCATGATACAAGTTTCATTGCTATATTCCCCCGTGTTGTCTCTAATCTGTGATGTGTAAGATGATTTTGCCTGTATGTGTTCTGCTTTCCAAGAGCTGATGTGCTTTTGCAGCATCTTCCAGCTTGAATTCTTTTATTCTCGGAAAGGTAATTGCTTCTTTCTCAATTAAATTGATGACTTGGTTTGAAACAGCTTGCAGTATTTCAGGTCGCTCCTGACGTGTTGTTCCAAGACTGAAACCAAGCAGCGAACGACAGGTGCTGTGAACATCTGTTGTGGTCAGTTCACCAGGACCTCCGCTGGCATTCCCGTAATTTACTAATCTGCCATAAGGCGCCAAACAAGCTAAACTATCTTCTGTAATTTTTCCTGCAAGAGAATCGAAAATCAAATCTGCGCCAGTGTCTGCAGTGAGATCGTTAATGACGTGAGAAAACCTGTCGTAGGTAATCACGTGATCTGCACCCATTTGCAAAGGAACAGCGGCTTTGTCCATGCTGCTAACAGTTCCAATTACCTTACCAGCG
Source organism: Terribacillus sp. DMT04 (assembly GCF_019056395.1). Classification (NCBI taxonomy): domain Bacteria; kingdom Bacillati; phylum Bacillota; class Bacilli; order Caryophanales; family Bacillaceae; genus Terribacillus; species Terribacillus sp. DMT04. Next base: position 1,690,725 of record NZ_CP077639.1, on the reverse strand, counting down.
CCAAATAACTTGGCAAGCTGAATTAAAGTCAGCCCGGTACCTCCTGCTGCCGCGTGAACGACAACCGTTTCCTCTTTCTCCAGTCGGCCAATTCGCTGCAGCAGCATAAAAGATAGAAAGGAAGGAATTGGACTTGCTGCCGCAACAGCTGTGTCCACATGGTCGCTAATAGGATAAGTGAGTTTTGCGTTTGCAATTGCATATTCGGCATAAGCCCCGCCTTTGACAAACGCTATTACACGCTGCCCCGATTTAAACCCTTCCACTGCCGGTCCAGCTTTGTCTATGATTCCGACTGCATCTAATCCAGGAATACCAGGTTTTCCTTTCCCCTTTGTTCCTTTTCTTTTCTTAATATCTGCGAAATGCACGCTTGCTTTTAATACTTTTATGCGAATTTCTCCAGCTGCAGGTTCAGGCAGCATTGCTTGTCTGTATACTAGTACTTCCGGACCGCCTGTCTCTTCAGCAACAACCGCACGCATCGCTCATTCTCCTTTAATATAAGATACGGAACCTAAAGTCATAAAATACTTTTCTCCGCATATTTTATCATATTGCAGCATGTTTTCCGTCCCAAAACTCTTAGGAAAAGGAGCTGTACAATGAATACTGTGCATATAAGAGATGTAAAAGCAAAGATTGATACGTATATAGAAAATCTGAAAGCCAAGCAGGAAAAAGATGGTGCTTGGCGGATGTGTTTTGAAGGAGCAATTTTGACGGATTGCTTTTATATCATGACATTTACATCATTTCATAGAGAATTAGAGACTGTGGAAAAACTGAAGGGGCGTTTGCTTCAACAACAGCGTGAAGATGGCAGCTGGTCAAACTATGCGGGAGAGAGGAATGGAAACCTGTCTGCTACGGTTCTCGCCTTTGCTGCACTCCGTTTTTCGGGTGTAGAAGCAAGTCGGCTGCGCCAAGCAGAGCAGTATATTAACCATAACGGCGGAATTAATAAAGCGCACTTTATGATTCGCTTCATGCTGGCTGTACATGGCATGATAGCGTGGCCGCCGTTTCTAAAATTCCCGATGACTGCTTTGCTCGTACCAACTACATTTCCGATTAACTTCTTCCAGTTCAGTTCTTATGCCAGAATTCATTTTGTTCCAATGCTGTTGCTTCTAAATAAAAAATTCAAACGAATCAGTAAGCACACTGTTTCACTCGATCACCTTTTGTACGAAGATGAATGGGATGAAAGAACAGATGATGGATCCTCATGGAGGACAATAACAAATGAATGGAGCAGGCTTGCTCGGCTGCCAGCGCGCCTGCACCGAGCTGGTTACAAGTATGCTGAACAGTACATGCAAGAAAGAACAGAATCAGATGGAACACTTTACAGCTACGCAAGTGCCTCCTTTTTCATGGTTTACGCGTATTTGGCGTTAGGATACGAAGAAAAGAATCCGAGAATACAGGATGCGCTGAATGGCGTACACGCACTCGTTAATGAAAGTTGCAACGGTATCCATGTGGAGAACTCCACCTCTACGGTTTGGGATACAGCATTACTTAGCTACGCTTTGCAGCAAGCCGGTGTTTCCAGCAAAAGTACGATGATTCGGTCGGCTACACATTATTTGCTGCAGCGCCAGCACACGCAGAAAGCAGACTGGCAAATCCATGCGCCCAACGTGGAACCTGGAGGCTGGGGATTTTCTGATATTAATACGAATCACCCAGATCACGATGATACTGCCGCTGCTCTGCGGGCGCTCACCAGATCTGCCAGAGATGATATGGATGTGAAGCGCGCATGGAAAAAAGGCTGCGATTATTTATTAGCCATGCAAAACAAAGACGGCGGCTGGGCTGCATTTGAAAAAGATACCGATTGGCGGCTGCTGACAAAGCTTCCGATTGAAAATGCGCGGGATGCAGCGATTGATCCGTCCACCGCCGACCTGACCGGCCGCGTGCTAGAATTTCTTGGAACGTATGCCAGCCTGAAGCAAGATCATTATAGTATGAAAAAAGCAATCAAATGGCTGCAGAAGCATCAGGAATTGAATGGATCGTGGTATGGCAGATGGGGTGTCTGCTATCTATATGGTACATGGGCTGCGCTTACCGGACTTTCAGCTGCCGGAGTGGAACCCAGCGCGCGATGTGTGAAACGTGCAGTCAATTGGCTGAAAGCTGTTCAGCATGACGATGGCGGCTGGGGAGAATCGTGCCGAAGTGCAGAAGTAGGAACATTTGTAGATTTGCCAATCAGTACGGTCGTCCAAACCGCTTGGGCAGTAGATGCCTTGATTGCATGCGGAGAACAGAATAGCGAAGAAGTGCAGCAAGGAATCCGCTTTTTGCTTATAGCAAACTCCCAGCAAGCCGCCGTCGACTATCCGACCGGAATCGGTTTGCCGGGTCAGTTTTATATTCGCTATGAAAGCTATCCGTATATTTACCCGCTGCTTGCTTTAAGTCATTATCATATTAAAGTGAAGCATCACTGAATGGCTTTTACCATACCGCCATCAACGACAAAAGCTTGGCCCGTTACATACGTATTCGCCGAGGAGACAAGAAAAGCAGCCATTTTCGCAAACTCCTCCGGCTTGCCGTATCGGCCGATTGGAATCGCTGCTTGGCTTTCTTGTTGGATTTCTGCCAAACGCTTACCTAACTGATCTGCGGATTTCTGATCCAACTGATCAACGCGATCAGTATGAATTTTTCCAGGTCCTAATGTATTGATTAGAATGTGATCCGGTGCCAATTCTTGCGAGAGCGACTTTGCTAAACCAACGATGCCTGCTCGAAAGGTATTAGATAAAAGTAAGTTATCAATCGATTGCTTAATAGAAGAGGAGGCGATATTTAAAATATGACCTCCTCCATTCTTTTTCATGACCGGTACAACTGCACGAATAAACCGAACAAAACTAAGCAAATTCAGTTCAAAAGCCTGCTGCCAGTCTTGATCTTCAAAATCAGCTAACTTACCAGCTGGCGGACCGCCGGCGTTATTAACCAGGATATCGATGGAACCGGTATGCTGTTTCGCTGCTTCTACTGCACGCATTATCGCCTGTGCATCTGTTACATCACAAACAGAATAGAAAACAAGACTATTGCCAGAAGCTTTTATGGTTTCCTCTTGGGCCAGTTTGAGCGTTTGTTCGTCCCGGCTCAAAATATGGACGATGGCACCTTCTTCAGCTAACTGCAGCGCTGTAGCCTTTCCTAAACCTTTACTTGCAGCAACAACTAATGCCGTTTTTCCTTTCATACCCAAATCCATTTTTACCCCTCCTTATTCTGCTAGTTTAGCAATCTTACTTTGTATCCAGCGCTTTGCTGTTTCTTCCGGAATGTCATATGTACCGCCTTCACGAAGCAAGTTGCTTTTATACATCGTCTGGACGAGCATCGTCACTTTCATTTGCTCTTCCCCCTTCCTATGGTCATTATACACCGAAGCCGCCCTAGCTGGCAGGCTGGGCGGCTTGTTTAAAATAATACGATATAATTTCTGTGCACGACGGCTTTATGCCAAGTGGAAGCAGGAGCGTGATCGCCTCGTTCGAGCATTTCTCGTAAATCTGCTGAAGATATGTCGCTAATCCCTCGGGCAATCCGTTGTTTATCTTCTGTCACAATATCCACAACTGCTGAAGGTGAAAAGGTTCCTTCTACTTCAGTGACGCCAATCGGCAGCAAACTCTTCCCTTGCTCAAGCAGCGCTTGTACTGCCCCTGCATCAACAGTCAAAGTGCCTGTTGCTCTTGCGTGATGCGATAGCCACTGTTTGGTTTTCCGCTGTACTTCTGCTGCTTCATCACCAATATACGTTCCGGCTCCTTCACCTTGAGAAATGGCCAGTAAGGTAGACGTTTCATTCGTTGTACCGATAAAAACAGGAACACCTAATTCTAATGCTGTCTGAGCAGCCAGTACTTTTGAATACATACCGCCTGTACCTACTTTTGATCCTGATACTTGTTCAATAGAAGCTTGCATTTCAGAAGGGATTGTTTTCAGCCGATCATATCGTTTAGCATCAGGATACGTGTTCGGATTTTTGTCATATATGCCGTCCACATCCGTAATTAATATCAGCAGATCCGCTTTGACTAATCCGCTCACATAAGCAGAAAGCATATCATTATCTCCAAACGTCAATTCTCGAATAGAGATCGAATCATTTTCATTGATAATTGGGATGATGTTTCGCTTCAACAGCTCTTGCAATGTATTATAGCTATTGTTATATTGATCCGCATTGGTAAACACATCTCGTGTTAAAAGCAGCTGGGCACACTTCATATCGTGCTTGGAGAAGGCGTCCGTATATGCTTGTACAAGCAGCCCTTGCCCTATTGCAGCTGCCGCCTGCTTTCCTTCAATTGTTACCGGCCTGGACGGATAGCCTAGCTGAAGAAATCCCGCAGCCACGGCACCAGAAGAAACAAGAATCACTTCATAGCCTTCGTTTGCAAGCATTGCAATTTGTTCTGTATGCCGGCGAATCTTCTGTTCACTCATTCCGCCGCCAGCTTCTGACAGCATGCTGCTGCCTATTTTCACAATTATCCTTTTCATCTCATTCACCTTTTCATCTTGCAAATCAAATTTTATTATTAACGATTATATAGCAAATTGACGTAGGATGTAATAGCTTTTCTGGACAAATCAGACATGAGGAGCGTAATTAAATAGATAGCAGGGTGCGGCAGAATAATAAACAAGATATTCAAAATTACGGCTTGCAAAACCCTTTATTGGATGAATCTCTTACTCATTTTGTTCTAGCTTTGGAATTTGACGTAAAACAAACTCCATTCGATCAATCTTCTTATTCTCATCCCTTATAAAACGAAGGGTGGATGGCATTTCTCTTATCGTAAACAGAAACTCGTCGTTTCCGATTGGCTCAAGCACTGAAGCAGGCAATCCAGCTGTTGCTAATTGCAGCTTTCCACTTTCTACATACAATTTATTCATCATACCGTCCCCTGATAGGAAAGTTCCCTCATATTCCATTAAATCTTCAGGGGCTATATCCGAGGTTTGAACGTTTAAGTGCGATGCATCAATTGTCTTATCCAAATGAAGACTGGCAAATGCACTAAAAAGCAGTTTCGAAGATGGTGCTCCTGCTATATTTGCAAGCGTTATTCCCGTCAGATTAAGTTCAGGCAAAATATTCATCTGGGCAGTTACACCCTTCAGATCTCCGCCATGATGAATAAGCTTATGACCAAAGAAATCAGGTATGATGGTTAAACCATAACCATAAAAACTTCCATGTGCACATGGAATATACGGTGTTGTCATTAACTCCACGCTCTCAGGTTTCAAGATTTGCTCAAGACCAACCTTTCCGGCGTTACGAATAATTTCTGTAAACTTGAGCATATCATTCACTGTGGATTTTAAGAATCCTGCCGGGCGCATCGCTGGAGCGTCCCAAGGATTATTGGACCTAAAGACAACTTTTTCACCATCATGCTCTCGGATGTCATATAAAACAGCTATATCTTCCTCCGCGTTCATATCAGCTTTGTAATGGAAACCACTGTTATGCATACCGGCAGGCTCTAAAATATTCTCTTGCACATACTGTTCATACGTCGTACCGCTCACCTGTTCAATTATTGCACCTAAAAGGGCATAGGCGTCATTAGAATAACTGAATTCAGTTCCCGGAGCTCCAAGCAGTGTAAACGCTGTTTTGGAAATAGAATCTATTAAGTCAGAATATGTATCAATCGACGGAATCGCATCCAAAGGATTACCTTGCTGTTCATCTTCCCCAAATTTCGGGTCCTTTTCCATGCTCTTTTTAATTGAGCCAATTAAAGTGAGTAATGGCGGTATACCTGATGTATGTGTCAAAAAATGATGAATCGTCATTTGATTCGTGTACGCTTCATTTGATGTCTTCAATTCCGGTAAGTATTTAGTGACACAGTCTTCTACTGATAGTTTACTTTTTTCTTGCAATTGCAGAATAGCTATTGCTGTAAAGGCTTTTGTAATAGAACCAACACCAAAAACGGTATCAGATGATAACGGAAGCTGTGCTTCTACGTCACGATGACCAAACTCTTTCTCATAACATAATTCACCATCTTTAGCTAAGCCGATTGCAAAACCAGGTACTTTGTATTTATCCAACAACGTATTGGTATATCGTTCAAATTCATGCACGTTTGTTCCTTGATTCATGAAGTAAACCCTTCTCTCTTTTTCTCGTCTTCACGTTCTTTTTTGAGTATGTTAGGCAGCTCTTCCAATCATACCAAATTATTGTAACATCTATAGTCCTGCATGTATGTACGTTTGGATCAAGCTTATTATCTAATGCTAAGAAACCAAGCGGTGCTTATGTGTCAAAGCACCGCTTGGTTTCTCAAAGAGTTAGTTATAATTTTATTTTACTTATTTAAGGTTTCTTGTATTTATTTCACTTCAACAGTCCAGCCGAACGTATCTTCAACTTCGCCTTTCTGGATGCCTGTGATTGTATCATAAATACGCTTGGCAACTTCTCCAGTTACACCATTGTTGATTTCATATGTTTCGCCTTCGTAGGACAGTTTGCCGACAGGGGAAATGATGGCTGCTGTTCCTGTACCGAATACTTCTTCTAGTTTGCCTTCCTTCTGGGCTTGCACTACTTCCGCAATCGCTATACGACGTTCAGTGACTGAATAGCCCCAATGATTCAATAGCTGCAGCACACTGTCACGCGTAACACCTTGCAAGATGCTTCCGTTAAGCTTTGGTGTCACGATTTCGCCATCGATTTTGAAGAAGACGTTCATGCTGCCGACTTCCTCTACATATTTCTTCTCAACACCATCCAGCCACAAAACTTGTGAAAATCCAGATGCTGCAGCGACTTCTTGCGCTTTCAAGCTGGCAGCATAGTTACCGCCAGTTTTGGCGTCGCCTGTGCCGCCTTTGACTGCACGTACATAGTCATTCTCTACTGCGATGCTTACCGGGTTAATTCCTTCCTTATAGTAAGCGCCCACAGGAGACAAAATGATGATGAACTTGTAGCTGACTGATGCAGCTACGCCAAGGAACGGCTCCGTCGAAATAATGAAAGGACGAATGTAAAGCGAAGTTCCTTCTGCAGTCGGAATCCAATCCTTCTCGACCGAAATAAGCTGTCGCAATGCTTCTAAAGCCAAATCTTCGTCTAGTCTCGGAATACACAATCTGTCATTTGAACGGTTAAGTCGTTCAAAGTTTTTGTCAGGTCGGAACAGCAATACTTTTCCTTCCTCTGTAACATAGGCTTTTAAGCCTTCAAATACAGTTTGGCCGTAATGGAAGCACATCGCGGCTGGGTCCAGCTCAAGTGGTGCATATGGTACAATCTGCGGATCATGCCAGCCAGTCTCAGCTGAATAATCCATTGTGAACATGTGATCCGTGAACACCTTCCCGAATTCTAGTGTACTTGCTTCCGGTTTCTGTTTTAAGTTTTCGCTGCGTGTAAAAGCAAAGGTTTGTTGTTTCAAAGCTAGGACTCCCTGTCATTTTAAATTTTTCTTTCTTTTCTTCTCCTAAATTGTTCCTAATAATAGAATATTGCGACAACAATATCTTATCAAAGAATTATATAGGAGATAGCATATAGTTTCAACCTAAAATTTTAACAATTTTTTCGACTGTATGTTACGATAGATGCATATTAGGGTAAAGCTACATAGAGAAATAAAGGAGGCACGTTTATGGAGATGGGTACAATCATGTGGATTGTGTGCGGTGTTATCGTAATCGGTGCGCTGGCAGTTGCTGCTGTTATGATTGCAAAAGCTGTAAAATCCATGTTATCGACGAAAAAAGAAATCAATCAAATTATGGCGCCAATGCAAGCGGATATGCAGACAATTAAACAGGAACAGACTGTTTTACAGCAGCATCAAAAAGAAATTCAAACTAATGTACAATCCATGACGGAAGGTTCCAAGACAATCATCACATCCGTCAAACAAACGCCATCCATACTAAAAAAACAATTTAAAGAAACACAGCTGCAAAACAAATAGCCAGCAGTCATTGACTGCTGGTTTCTTTATGCTTCCGTCAGTTCATTTAACTGACGCAATATGTGCTCAGCCTGCTGCATTGCATTTTTCACATCCATTAACTCATGTGAAAATTGCTGGATGCTTTGTTCTGTACGAGAGCTTATTATCTCATTATCCTGGGAATGACTCATTATTGTCTCAAATTGAGCTGTAACATCCCCTAGCTGCACAGTGCCGCTATTGATTAAATCCTCACCTGTACCCATGAACTGATTCACATTGTGTATTTGTTCATGCGTTTCTTGAATGAGTCCCGTAACATCAGAAACAGATGCTTTCGTTTCTTCTGCTAATTTACGAACTTCACTAGCCACGACGGCAAATCCTTTTCCTTGTTCTCCTGCCCGAGCTGATTCAATAGATGCATTAAGCGAAAGCAAGTTTGTTTGTTCCGCAATTCCTTCTACCAACTCAACAATGCTTCCAATCTTCGAAGCTGCTTCTTCAAGTGTGGCTAGTTCTGCTTGAACTGCACTCATCTGCGCAGCGATACGTTGCATACGTTCTTGCTGGGAGATAAGCCCGGCTTGTCCTTCTTCTGCGTGTGTAACTACTTCCTTCGCGGTCTGCTTCGTTTCTAAGCTTTGCTCTGTCAGCGATTCAGAAGAAGCAACCAATCCCTCAACTGCTCGATTCACTTGTGTAAAAATACTGGTAAGCGTTTCGGACGTATGCTGAATACTTCCGTGCAGCTGATCCTGGTTTGCTATGTGTTCGATATGTACCCGCTCATGTTCCGTGTTGTACGCATCCAGCACAATTTGCTGCTCAATGTTGAATATTTTAGTTGTCGCTAGTACTGCTCTTCGATACGCAGGAAAATCCATTTGCTCATTTTCAAAGATTTGCAGCATTTGTTGCAGCAAATCTTGAAACGCTCCCATATACCACTTTGGCTCAAGGCCGATTTTTGCATGTATGAAAGCAATTCGCTTCCGTTTTTCTATATAATCATGATCTACTCGACCATTGAACATTTCCTGAATATGCTGTCTCAATGTGCCTTTCAGCCGTTCTACTGTACTATTGCTTTCAATAATATGCAGCAAGTTCTCTTGATTCATAATGTTTTGATAAAAACTGCTTACAATTTTGTCTATTTCTTGACAAATGACAGGCTCTAACTGGGTTAAAATACGCAAGTCTTCCTCTGTCAGATTAATCATATCCAGCTGTTTTTTTAGTTCGCCATCAATCTTTAATACTACTTCTGCTCTTTGTGTAACTGCGGTGTTCTCTGTTTCTGCTTTTCTCTCTTTTTTGCGCTTTGTAAACATATGCGCCCTCCTCATTAATCCCACTACTTGTATATCGGCAGATTAATCAGCTATCTGAAGGTATTCTGTCAAAATACTGGTAAACAATCTAACAAGTTACTGGCTAACACAAGCTTCTGACGGCATAATAAAAGCAGAACCTCCAGATTGGAAGTTCTGCTGTAAATTAAGGTAAAACTGTCTCACCCATGAGCTGAAGATCTACTTGCTTGGCAACGTCTCTGCCTTCGTTGATTGCCCAAACGATTAAGCTTTGACCGCGTCGGCTGTCACCAGCAGCGTAGACGTTATCTACGTTTGTACGATAATCTCCGTAAGCTGCTTCCACTCGTTTGTTTGGCGTTACATTTACACCAAATTCAGTAAGCAATGGCGTTTCTGTTCCTTCAAAACCAATTGCAATCAAGACGAGTTCAGCAGGCCATACTTTTTCGGAGCCTTCAACTTCTTGATAAACAAACATCCCTTTATCATTACGTACCTTCTGCATATCCACTGTATGCAATTCTTTTAAATTGCCCTGTTCATCTTTTACAAATTTGGTTGTCTGGATACTATATTGACGAGGATCTTCGCCATACGCAGCTTTTGCTTCTTTATGTGCGTATTCCAAACCAAATACATGCGGGTATTCCGGCCATTGGTTATCTGCACTGCGGGCAAGCGGCAATGATGGATGCTTACCGAATTGCGTCACGCTCTTTGCGCCTTGTCGGACAGCAGTAGCAATACAGTCTGCTCCTGTATCGCCGCCTCCGATAACGATAACATCTTTACCGGCAGCGTTGAATTCTGGCTGCGCATCTTGTTTGCCATCAAGCAATGCTTTCGTTGAAACAGTTAGATAGTCCATTGCAATATGGATACCTTTCGCTTCTCTTCCTTGAATGACAAGGTCGCGCTGCTGCTGAGCACCAGTGCAAAGAATAACAGCATCGTACTGCGCGCGAAGGTCATCTGCCAGTATATCCTTACCGATTTCAGTATTTAAGATAAAATCGATTCCTTCTTGGCGCAGTAGATTGACACGGCGCTCTACGACATCTTTTTCTAACTTCATGTTAGGAATACCATACATTAGCAATCCGCCAGCACGGTCGGCACGTTCATATACCGTTACAGAGTGGCCTGCTTGGTTCAGCTGATCAGCACTTGCAAGGCCTGCTGGACCAGAACCGATAATGGCAACTTTCTTACCCGTACGCTTCGCTGGGATACGCGGTGTGATCCAACCGTTTTCAAACCCTTTGTCGATAATGGCACGTTCAATATTTTTGATCGCAACTGCTGGATCGCTAATTGCAACGGTACAAGAACCTTCACACGGAGCTGGACAGACACGACCAGTGAATTCCGGGAAGTTATTCGTCAGCATCAATCGTTCTAATGCTTCCTTCCACTTTCCTTTATACACCAAGTCATTCCATTCTGGTATCAAGTTATAAATCGGACAGCCGGATGTGCTGCCGCCGATCTCCATGCCGATATGACAGAATGGCGTACCGCAATCCATACAGCGGGCACCTTGTGTCTTCAGCGTAGCATCAGAGAAAGGAGCGGCGTATTCGTTCCAGTCCCGGATGCGCGTTTTAGGATCACGTTCATTTGCTTCTTCTCTTTTGTAGTCAATAAATCCGGTTGCTTTCCCCATACTTACACCTCTCTCTTAATGTACTGCTGCAGGCTTTTCGGATTCCTTCACTGGACGCGGCTGCTGATTCTTCAGCACAAACGCCTCCATGACTGCTTCCTCCTGCGTAAGTCCGCGCTCTTGCTGCTCTTCGATTTGGTGCAGCATGCTGCGGTAATCAATCGGAATTACTTTTACAAAGCTTGCAAGTTCTGCTTCCCAGTTTTCCAAGATAATGTTCGCTTTTTCGCTGTCTGTATACGCTGCATGCTTCTCAATCATCGTGCGCAGCGCAGCGATTTCCTTCTTATCTGTTAGCTGTTCAAAATCAATCATCTCCGTGTTGCACAACTGTTTGAATGCTGCACGGTCCGTTGTATGGATGTAAGCAATACCGCCAGACATACCCGCAGCGAAGTTCTTGCCTACCTCTCCAAGAATAACCACTTTACCGCCAGTCATATATTCACAGCCATGCTCTCCGATGCCTTCGACAACTGCAGTGGCACCACTATTTCGAACGGCAAAACGCTCACCAGCCATACCGTTGATATATGCTTCACCGGAAGTCGCTCCGTATAGGGCCACATTCCCAGCAATAACATGCTTCGCAGCCGAAACCCGGAAATCTAATGGTTTTTTGACAATTAATTTTGCTCCAGATAAGCCTTTTCCTACATAGTCATTGGCGTCTCCAGTCACTGTCAACGTCATGCCTTTCGGTGTAAAAGCACCAAAGCTTTGCCCAGCGGAGCCGTTGAAGTGTAAGTTAACAGTGTCTTCCGGCAGCCCAGCTTCAGCAAATTTCTTGCTGATCTCACTCCCGGCAATCGTTCCTGCAACACGATTTATGTTGCGGATTGGCAGCTCAAGATGCACTTGTTCTTTGCCAGCGAGTGCTTTTTCCATATGCGGCAATATATCTGTTGTATCCAATGCAATGTCGATTTTATGGTTTTGCGGCGTTGTATACGTACGTGCACCATCAATTTGATGCAGCAATCTGCTCAAATCAAGCTGACCAGCTTTCCAGTGTGATTTAGCACGATCAGATACTTCCAGCACATCTGTACGCCCAACCATTTCTTCCATATTGCGGAAACCAAGTTCAGCCATGATTTCACGAACTTCTTGCGCGATGAAAGTCATAAAGTTAACAACATGATCTGGGTCACCAATAAATTTCTTCCGCAGCTCTGGATTTTGTGTTGCGATGCCAACCGGACATGTATCAATGTGACAGACGCGCATCATTACACAGCCAAGTACAACGAGTGGTGCTGTCGCAAAGCCATATTCCTCTGCTCCAAGCAAGGCTGCCATTACGACATCACGGCCGGTCATCAGCTTGCCGTCGGTTTCCAAACGAACGCGGTCACGCAACCCATTCAGCATGAGTGTCTGATGCGCTTCCGCTAGTCCGATCTCCCATGGAAGGCCGGCATGCTTAATACTTGTCTTCGGTGAAGCACCAGTTCCGCCATCGTATCCGCTAATAACAATAACGTCTGCGCTTCCTTTTGCTACCCCGGCAGCAATCGTGCCGACGCCGCCTTTTGCAACCAATTTAACACTGATACGTGCATCGCGATTCGCATTTTTCAGATCGTGGATTAGCTGCGCCAAATCCTCAATGCTGTAAATATCATGGTGAGGCGGTGGTGAAATCAGGTTCACACCTGGTGTTGATTTACGTACATCGGCTACCCATGGATATACTTTCTTCCCTGGAAGCTGACCGCCTTCTCCTGGTTTTGCTCCTTGTGCCACTTTAATCTGCAGCTCATTTGCCTGGACAAGGTAAGAACTCATTACGCCAAAGCGGCCGGAAGCGATTTGTTTAATCGCACTTCGTCTGGAATCACCGTTTTCGTCCAACTGATAACGCTTGGCATTCTCGCCGCCTTCTCCGCTATTACTTTTACCGCCAAGACGGTTCATCGCAATAGCGAGTGCTTCATGTGCTTCTTCGCTAATAGAACCGAATGACATGGCACCTGTTTTGAATCGCGTGACAATGCTTTCGACTGATTCCACTTCTTCAATCGGAATAGAATTGACATGTTTGAAGTCAAACAAGTTTCGTAAGAATCCTAGACGCTCCTGATCGGCCGCCTCAGTATATTCTTTAAACAAATCATAGTTATTTTGACGGCATGCCCATTGCAGCGTATGAATTGTTTTTGGGTTGAAGGCATGATGCTCACCATTTGCACGCCATTGGAACTCGCTGCCTGTATCCAGTGTTGCAGCTGCTGATTTGTAAGCAGCTTGATGACGTTTTTTCGCTTCCGCAGCAATTGTATGCAAGTCAATCCCATCAAGCTGGGAGGTAGTTCCGGTAAAATACTTGGAAATAACAGCATGACTAATACCAACCGCTTCGAAAATTTGTGCACCTCGGTAGCTTTGTACCGTACTGATGCCCATTTTCGACATCACTTTCACAACGCCCTCTGTCATTGCCGCAGCATATTGTTTCACAGCTTCCGGATAGGATAGCTTAATATCTTCGTTATCAATGCTTTCTTTCAGCGTAGCATAAGCCAAATAAGGATGAATAGCATCTGCACCATAGCCTAACAGTGTCGCAACATGATGTACTTCCCGTACTTCTCCGGCCGAAGCAATCAAGCTGACTTTTGTGCGCAAACCTTTGCGAACAAGGTGCTGGTGCAAGCCGCTTACGGCAAGAAGTGTAGGTACTGGTACATAAAGATCCGACATCAAGCGATCCGTCAGCACAAGAACGCTGACGCCCTTGCTGATTGCTTCCTCTGCTTCTTGGAAAATTCGCTGCACGCTCTTTTTCAAATCTTCACCGAATAATGTATGGATCTCCTGCAGTTTGAAATCACCGCTAGGTTCAGCAACAAGTTGCTCCAGCTGATTATTCGTCATAATAGGAGATGCTAACTTGATTCGTCGGCAGTTTGCTTCATCAGGATGCAGCAGATTGCCTTCTTTCCCAAGATAAGAAAGTGTGCTTGTAACGATTTGTTCGCGATACGCGTCAATCGGCGGGTTTGTTACTTGTGCGAACAATTGTTTAAAGTAATGGAACAAAGATTGCGGGCGGTCAGACAGTACACTTAGCGGTGTATCATTTCCCATGGCACCGATTGGGTCCTTGCCTTCAGATACGAGCGGTACGATGTATTTTTGTACATCTTCATACGTATAACCGAAAGCTCGCTGTTTGGTGACCAAATCTTCTACTTTGCTGTCGTCCGTTGTTGTCCGATCTTCCAGTGACACCATATTGTTATCCAGCCATTTTTGATATGGTGCTTGTGCAGCCATTTCCTGCTTGATTTCTTCGTCCGGAATCAAGCGGCCCTGCTCAATATCTAATAACAGCATTTTTCCAGGACTGATCCGATTCTTCTCCAGTACATTTTCCTCTTCCACGTCTAAGACGCCTACTTCAGAAGAAAGGATAAGATGATCATCCTTCGTCACATAATAGCGGCCTGGACGTAATCCGTTTCGGTCAAGAACGGCACCAATTTGTTTGCCATTTGTAAAGGAAATGGCAGTCGGACCATCCCATGGTTCCATTAACGTGCTATGATAAGCATAAAAAGCTCGTTTTTCTGCATCCATATATGGATTCTTATCCCATGGTTCCGGAATCATCATCATGGCAGCATGAGCTGGTTTGCGGCCAGCTAGCACGAAGAATTCAAAAGCATTATCCATGATGGAGGAATCACTGCCGTCTGTGTCTAATATAGGAAGAATCTTTGCTGTATCTGCTCCAAATGCTTCGGATACAAGCTGCTTCTGACGAGCACGCATCCAGTTTACGTTCCCCTGCAGCGTGTTAATTTCTCCATTATGAATAAGATAACGATTTGGATGCGCACGTTCCCAGCTCGGGAATGTATTCGTACTAAAGCGAGAGTGCACAAGTGCAAATGCACTTTCAAAGAGCGGATCTTGCAGATCAAGGTAGAACTGGTCCACTTGAACAGATGTGAGCATCCCTTTGTAGACGATGGTCTCACTAGAGAAGCTGGCTAAATACAAATGCTGCTGCATTTCTTTCGATTCTTGTTCCGCCTGTTTGCGAATCACGTAAAGTTTCCGTTCGAACGGAAGCCCTTTTTCTGTTGTTTCTCCAATACCAACGAAAAGCTGACGGACGAAAGGCTTCACATCACTCGCCATTGTTCCGATATGTGTATCATCAACAGGCACAGTGCGCCAGCCGATTACCTGCTGTCCTTCTGCTTCTACAAGAGCGTTTATTTTGCTTTCCAGCTCTTCCTGCTGTGCATCTTGTGTATTGAAGAATACCATTGCCACACCATAGGCACCTGGTTCAGGTAATGAAAATTCTGTCTTTTCGGAAAAAAAACGATGTGGAAGCTGTACCATTATTCCAGCACCATCTCCTGATGCAGGATCGCTCCCCTGTCCGCCGCGGTGATCCAGCTGGCATAACAGCTGCAATCCTTTTTGAACGATATAATGGGCGGCTTCCCCTTTCATATGCGCGTATAAGCCGATACCGCATGCATCGTGCTCAAATTCCGGGCGATATAAGCCTTGTGCTTTTGGTAGAAAATGAAATGCCATTATTAATCCCTCACTCTCTCTGTCTCGAACCGACATGTTGTCTTAGTAACCATTGTAAGGTTTTCTAATTAATCGAAACAATATATAATTTAGATAGAATCAATCTCATTTTGAGATAGGTAGGAGGAAAACACAATGGAATTGCGTCAACTGCGCTATTTTATCGAGGTCGCCAAGCGGGAGCATATGTCGGAAGCTGCTGAATATTTACTTGTTGCACAGTCTGCCATCAGTCGACAAATCAGCAATTTAGAAGATGAACTCGGTGTCGATCTGTTTGAACGGGAAGGCAGAAATGTGAAACTGACTAAAATCGGCCGGACTTTTTTGAATCATATTGAAAAAGCTATGCATGCAATTGATTACGCGAAAAAACAAATTGATGAGCATTTGGATCCAGAACGAGGTTCCATTAAAATCGGTTTTCCAACCAGCTTAGCAGGTCAGCTGCTGCCAACTGTTATTTATTCCTTTAAAGAGGCCTACCCGAATATACAGTTCCAGCTCCGGCAGGGAACTTACCAATTTTTAATTGAGCAAGTATCACGTGGTGATATTGATGTCGCCTTTATTGGTCCTGTACCAAGAGAACATGACCGTATCGAAGGCGAAATTCTGTTTACCGAAAGTTTTTCTGCTCTCGTGCCAGTTGCACACCAATTCGCAGAACGCGAACAGCTGCAGTTAAAAGATTTACAAAACGAGCAATTTGTTCTCTTTCCACACGGATTTAAATTAAGGCAGCTCGTGATGGATGGATGTAAAAAAGCTGGTTTCGTGCCAATAGTATCGTCAGAGGGGGAAGATTTGGATGCGATAAAAGGACTTGTCGCAGCTAATATCGGTATCAGCATTTTACCGGAAAGTACATTTTATGATGCGACACCTCGGCTTACGACGAAAATTCCTATCACGTTCCCGGAAGTCAGAAGATCTGTCGGTATTATCATGCCAAAAGAAAGACAAGTGGCGCCTTCTGAACGCTTATTTTATGATTTTGTCCGTGAGTTCTTTTCTCGCTTGCAGCAGTTCAGATAAAAAAAGAGTAATTGTGCAAGATGCACAATTACTCTTTTTAGTTTGTTACACTGTCAGCCGGATGCAGCAAACGGCTCAGCTTTGTTAATTCGAACTCTTCAAGCATTGCCTGCTTCTGCTTCACGTCTACTTCCCATTTTGCATCTTCAAGCGAACAGCTAATCGGCACTTCACAATGAATAGCTGCAAGCTTTCTGCTTAAATGCAGGTTATCTAAGTCAGATTCAATTTTCTTTCGTACGCCATTCGGCAGTTCTTCTAGCTTCTCTAGAAGCTGATCAATTGTTTCATATTGCGTAAGCAGTTTGATTGCTGTCTTTTCACCAATCCCTTTTACGCCTGGGTAATTATCGGAGCTATCCCCCATCAAGCCCTTCATATCAATGATTTGGGCAGGTGTCAGGCCTTTTTGTTCCAAAAAGCTAGCTTCTTGGAATACTTCGTAGTTGCCCTCACCTTTTCGCATAATCGCAATATCTACATTCGGACGAACCAGCTGCAGCATATCTTGATCTCCTGTAAGAACTGTTACATGATGACCTTCTTCCGCATACAAACAAGCCAATGTGCCAATACAGTCATCTGCTTCGTAATTCTTCAGGCCAATATTCGGAATACCGTAACCCGCAGCAACTTGCTTTACTGCATCAAATTGCGGGATTAGCTCAACAGGCGGTGCCTCGCGGTTCCCTTTATACGTATCCAGCATCTCGCTGCGGAACGTTTTCGAACCCATATCCCAGCAAGCAGCAACATGTGTCGGCTCAAAATGATCGACAGCCGCAGCTAAGTGACGAATAAAGCCATGCAAGCCGTTCGTCGGCATACCTTTCGAATTTACCATAAAATAATTGCGGTAAGCCGTAGCGTGGAATGCACGGAACAAGATTGCCATGCCATCTACTAATAATATATGATTTTTCATAATAATATCTTTGTCTCCTTCATATCTTTCATCCTTCTAGTTTACCATACTAGTACAAGCAGATTAAATGGGGTAAAATAAGTCGTAGTAACACCTGGAAGGAGCTAGAAACAATGACAACAAACTTTGCTAAAGCAACATTTGCAGGAGGGTGCTTCTGGTGTATGGTAAAGCCGTTCGACCAGTGGGACGGCGTGGAATCGGTCATCTCCGGCTATACGGGAGGCCATGTCGAAAACCCGACATATGAACAAGTAAAAACAGGTACAACAGGTCATTATGAAGCTGTTGAAATTACGTATGATCCAACAAAAATAGCGTACCAGCAAATATTAGATCTCTACTGGCCGCAAATCGACCCAACAGATGCAGGAGGTCAATTCCACGATCGCGGCGACCAGTACCGGACTGCCATCTTTTATCATGATGCTGCACAAGAAGAATTAGCAAACTTCTCGAAGAAAGCACTTGAGGAAAGCGGCAAATTCAAACAGCCGATTGTCACTGAAGTATTGCCGGCAGCCGTCTTCTATCCTGCCGAGGACTATCACCAGGACTTCTATAAGAAAGAAACCGAAGCTTATGAAGAAGACCGTGCGAAATCCGGCCGTGATGAATTTATTGAAGCGCATTGGGACAAATAAAAGGAGCGATAATTTTCGCTCCTTTTCGCACACATTTGTTTACATAATATTATTATGGTCAACTTCACGTTTGATTAATTCATATGATTTCCATTTTGCTTCTTTATCGTAGATATTGGTAATCAGCATAAACTCATCAGCTTGATAAACCTCTTGCAGTCTTTCCAGCTCTATCCTTACTTTCTCTGGTGTTCCAATCACACAGCGTTGGCGATTTTTTCGTATCGACTCTTTATCCGCTTCTGTTAGTTCGCGCTTGCTTATCAGCTCCGGAGATGGAATTTGCGTATCGCGTCCTTTGCCGACACTAAGCAGCCAATGATCCTGACTTTCCGCTAATGCTTCAGCTTCTTCCTCTGTCTCTGCACACACAACAAAGATACAAACAATACCGTATGGCTTGTTTCTCGTTTTAGATGGGCGGAATGCTTCCTTATATAAAGGCATTGCTTTCGGCTTAGCAGGACTGATAAAATGACCGAACACAAAACCAATACCTAAATCAGCAGCCCGCTTCGCACTTCCTTCCGATAATCCGAGAACCCATAACGGCGCTGCTTCTGCTATACGAGGAGAAGCTTTTACCGAGCGATAAGGATGGGCACGAGGCAGCGTATTATATAGGAAACCTTGCAGTTCCTCCAGTTTTCTCGGAAACGCTCCCATCCCACTTTCCGCACCATCAGCTAAGGCACTTCTCGTTTGTTCCGTCCCTCCAGGAGATCGGCCCACGCCAAGATCAACTCGTCCGGGAAACAGACCAGCCAATGTATGAAATGTTTCCGCTACTTTCAGCGGACTATATTGAGGCAGCAAAACACCGCCAGTTCCAACTTTAATTGTATTCGTCGCACTGGCAATCCGTGTTGCCATAATCTCAGGCGCCACACTTACCAATCCATTCGTATTGTGATGCTCAGCAAACCAATAGCGCGCATAGCCAAGCTGTTCTGCATGCTGCGCTAATTCAACGCTCTCCTGCAACGCATCCTCCGGCGAAGCGCCTCTTCTAATCGGCGCCTGATCTAATACACTGAGCTTCATACGCTCACCTGCCCTCTTCTCTTCTTTCTTTATCTTATTGTAGGGAAAATGGCAGCTCGCATACAAGGTATCCGCTCATAGACACCGGCATTCTGTTAGCTTCTTATGATTCGATTTGATTTTTAACCGCTTTCATAGTACGTTATTAGTATCTCATTATCTTTTCTTGTAATTAAATAGTCACTTTAATCTTTTTTGAAAGCGCTTTAAAACGGGAGGTATCTTATTAATGAGTGCAGTCACTCCAAAGAATTTAAAGGATATAAAATACCTTAGTGAGTTAATGTATGAAACAATGCACATACCTGCTTTTTATTTAAATAAGAACTTTAAGGTTGTTACAAGTTTTCCGGCAAATGTAACGAGCAATCTCCTTTATCCATCTTATGACAAATTATTACAACAACTAGATTTTTTTACTGCTCCTTTAAATGTTCCCGTTTTATGCACCACAAGCTTATTGGAGAACTATATCTTTTTCAAGGTTGGAGACAATGATAAATTACATGGTTTTTGGGTTTTAGGCCCCTCCATCTATTCGTCTATTGGTAATGAAACAGTATTCGGGTTAATAAATGATAGTCAACTGAGATTCTCAATGGACACCTTGGCAAATTATTATGCATCTTTATCTGTGATAAATCAGCGTACTCTTCTGCACATAAGCGTTATAGCTGCTAATCTTTTGTATGATGAGCGCCTTACAGTTAATGAAGTTATTCAAAAGAACAACCATTTATCAAAGAATGCCACTCTAGAAGAGAATCCTGATTTACATATATCTAAAAATCGACAAGAAAACTTTTTTCACAATTCTTACAAATGGGAACAAATGGTGATGAAATGTGTTAAAGAGGGAGATAAAGAGAACCTCAAAAACTACTTAAATAACCCTGATTTTGATGGGCACTTAGGGATTCTTTCAAAAAAAAGTCATTTAAGAAGTCAAAAAAACTTAGTTATAACGTCTATCACTCTTGCTACACGTTATGCCATTGAGGGCGGACTTCATCATGAATTGGCTTACACCATGAGTGATCACTATATACAAGGGGTGGAAGACTTTAAAGAAGTGTTAGGTATGGAGTATTATCTTAATGAAGTCCTATATGCTTTTACAGATCGTGTAGATGAGATTAAACAGCAAAAGTACACTCCTCCTATTAATAAGTGTCAATCCTATATTTTTAAACATCTTTATGAGGAAATTAAATTGGGACAAATGGCGAAGTTAGTGAATATGCATCAAAACTATTTATCAGCATTGTTTAAGAAAGAAGTAGGCATGTCTATGACGGAATATATTCTTAATCAAAAAGTAGAAGAATCAAAAAGGCTTCTTACTCAAACTGATTATCAAATTTCTGAAATTTATACCTTGCTTAATTTTCACGATCAAAGCCATTTTACAAAAGTTTTTAAAAAGTACACCGGAACCACACCTAAAAAATTCAAATATAACAAAGGGAGTAATACTAACCTTTTTATCTGACAACCCTTTTTAAACGAAGATTCTAATACTTAGTTACGAACTTATCATAAAACCTGCTGATCACATAACAAAACTAAAACGAGGATTAAGGCAGATTTTGTATTTCGGTATATCCTGTCTAAATCCCAATGCCCGAAAATGTTTGGAACGGTGTAATTTTTGATTGCTTTACTGGAGTTATTGGCGTCGTTATTAGCTTCCTATTTGTTCCGAAGATATATGGTGTCGAGAAATAAATGTAAGTTTTGTCTTTCTTAAACAAAAACGAGTGTAAAAAAAGCATATACAGAGATTGAACTGTAACCCTGAGAGTAACACAATGGTGACGTTTGGTGACGTTTACACCTTTGCTACTCTCTATCAGGTTACGAATTACTTCTTGCATATTATCTATAAACCAATCACCGATACATATCGGCAAGCGGATGGTTGAAGGGGTTTTGATCGCTGGCTGAGAAATGGGTCAGTTCCTATGTCCGCAACTTTTTCACTATCTGCTAAACCTAGCCAAAAATTGCTTTGTCCTTTCCTCCTTCGTTTGTTCAAATAATTCTTTTGGCGAACCTTGTTCCACTATTACACCATCTTCCATGAAGATGACGCGATCTGCAATTTCGTAAGCAAAGCTCATTTCATGCGTTACGATAATCATCGTTACACCGGTTTGTGCGACTTTTTTTATGACATCCAATGTTTCTCCAACTAATTCGGGATCTAGTGCTGATGTAGGCTCATCGAATAAGATCACTTCCGGATTTAGCGCGAGTGCGCGGGCTATTCCAACTCGCTGCTGCTGTCCTCCAGATAATTGATGCGGGTAAGCGTCTCTTTTATCCTTCAAGCCTACTTTACTTAATAACGCCAGGCCTTTTTCATAAGCTTCTTCTTTAGGCACTTTTCGTGCAACAATAAGGCCTTCTACAATATTCTCAATTGCTGATTTATGATGGAATAGATCATATTGCTGAAAGACCATTGCTGTTTGTCTGCGTACTGCGAGTATTTCCTTCGATTTTGCTTTCTTAAATTCTACTTTTGTCTGACCGATACTGATTTCTCCTGCATCAGCTCTTTCCAGGAAGTTGATGCATCTTAAGAACGTGGATTTTCCGGAGCCGCTCGGTCCTACTATCACTACTACTTCTCCTTTGTCGATTCTCACGTTCATTCCCTTTAAGATAGCGTTTTTACCGAAGGATTTGGATATATTCTTAATTTCTATCATGCAAACTGTCTCCTTCTGCTTCTATGTGCGTATTTCTCGTATCCTGCCGTTACTGCTTCGATAGACGCACATACTCCCCAATAAATGATCGACACGGCTACATATGCTTCCAGATAACGATAATTTACATTTGCTTCAATTACCGCACCATTGAGAATATCTACGACAGATACCATCGAGACAAGAGAAGAAGCTTTAATTAAACTGATTAGCATATTATTCACTAAAGGCAATGCCAGCGGAATGACTTGCGGAATCATCACTCTTCGTAAAACCTGTAAGTTAGTCAAGCCAACAGAATAGGCTGCATCAGTCTGTCCTTTTGGGATCGAAGCTAACGCGCCTCTGAATATTTCCGATAAGCCGCTTGTCGCGTATAAAGTGAGTGCAAAAATAGCAATCCACCTTCTATCTATGTCACTGAAAGAGATAGACAGGGCGAGAGAGTCTGCCATTTTATCCAATGCGTCTGAAAAAACAAGGTAGGAAACGAGCAAAATTAACACAACTGGTATAGCTTTAAATATCGTCACAAACCATTTAAAGAATACAGCGAGTATCGGTATCTTATAATGACGTATTAACGCGATGCCCAACCCAATAACCGAGCCAAATAGAAGCGGCAGAAACCCTAATAACAGCGTAGTAGGTAAATAGTGCAACGCAGCCACAAAAGCTTCCAACATAAACGCAAAATCAAAATCCATACACTGAGCTCCTTCCTATTTGGTAAAGTCTCCTCCAAGATATTCTTCTGAAAGCTCGGCCAATTTTCCGTTGTCAATTAATTCTTGTAAAGCTCCATCTATTTCCTTTTGAAGTTTTGTATTATCTTTTTGATAGAGATAATATGTTTTAGACACATTCACCGGCTCTCCTGATGTAATAAGATTTGCATTGAATTGTTTGTTTAATTTATCTATATCATATTTGGTCAAAAGCGTCGCATCCACTGTCCCATTTTGGAGATTGTTTATGAGCAATTCATTACCACCATCACCATAGATAATTTCAATTTTATTGTTATGTTCTTTGTTATACTGCTCTAAAAGGTAAGCAAAGTTGCTTCCCGCTGATGTGTGCACTTTCTTTCCAGCCAGATCGTCCAGCGTTTGGAAATCATTTTTAGAATCTCCATCTACAACTACATAGCTTGTATAATCTGTATAACCGACTGTTCCAAATAGGTACTTTTCTTGCCTTTCTTCGTTGATTTCGTATTGATGTGCTGCTAAATCTACTTTGTTTGCATCCAATGCAGGCAGCACGTTCTTAAATTCAAATGACTCATATTTGAATTTATATTGCGGCAGCAAATTATCTACTTCATCCAGAACAGCTTTCTCATACCCTGTCAGCTTCCCGTTTTCATCCAAATACACAAATGGCTGGTAGGCGTTCCCTGTTCCAATCACCAATTCTTTTGCATCATGATCGTTATTAGCAGCACTCGCTTCTTCTGCATTATCTGCACTTCCGCAAGCGGAAAGCAGTAGCGTCATAAGAACAGCAACGCCTAATATACTGTATATTTTGAATATTGAATAAATTTTCATAATTTTACCTCCTGTTTGGCTTTACTTTATGCTTTTTTGTATTGTCATTGCACTCTCGGCTCTCTCTATCGATAATGGCTGCATGGTAACCTGTTTGCTTCTTTTAGGTGCATGCATCCTTTTTTCCAGCATATTGAACAGTTTCTCCAATGTTATGCTTAGGGCGATAAAGATGATGGCTGCAATAAAGTACCCTTCTAACACACGATAATATAAAGCTCCTAAGGTTTGCACTTTGCCCATAATGTCCAGCACACCTAAAGAAAAGGCTAACGACGTATTTTGAAGAAGGTTTACAATCGAAACACCAAAGTTCGGAAACGCAATTTTCCCTGCTTGCGGAATTAATGTTCGCCGGTACGCCTGCCACTTGGTCAAGCCGATGGATGCAGCTGCTTCATATTGGGATGCAGGAACACTTGATATAGCTGAACGGAAGATCTCTGAAAAGTATGCTGAGGTATTTATGCCATAGGTGATGTAAATGAAGTACAGCTTATTCCAGTTTGATATATCTATACCTAATGCGCCAAGTAAGCTTGGAACTCCATAAAATACAATGAACATTTGGACTAAAATAGGCGTTCCTCGGATAAAAGAGACATAAACAGCACTAATCTGATTTAAAAATGGTATCCTTTCAATCCTGCAATACGCAATGATCAGGCCTAAAAAACTGCCAATTAGCGTGGCGAATAAAACAATGAGTAATGTTGTCGGCAATGCCGACAACACTTTAGGGAATAAAGTGATCACATATTCCCATTTGAAGAACTCATTCACTGCTGTACCTCCTCTTTACTTAGAAGATTGTTCCACTTTCTTATCAGCAAATGCCGGAGTACCTAAAACATTAGCATCAAATCGTTCAGGAATAAGAACTTTGTACATAAGGACGCCTAAGTCTCCATTGTCATTTTCATGCTCAAAATATCGCTTATACCCTTTGCCCTCATACATCTGCAGCAGCCAAGGGTGTTTACGACCAGAAGTGCCTAATGTATATGCTGGTGCTTTAAATGTTTCTATTAACAATGTGTTCTCCACATAGTCCAGCAATTTATTTCCGATTCCTTGACCCGCTAAGTCTGGAGCTGTCGCAAACCACCACACGAATGGGTAGCCTGAAACCGGCGACGTGCTTTCCCATGGGAAACGAATCGTAATGGTTGATAGCAATCTGCCGTCTCTTTCCAAGACGACCGCTGTCGAATTTTTAATGTTGTCTGTGACCATCTCCAATGTAGCTCTCGTTGACGGCCAATCAATTCCCATCTCTCCAAGTGGTTTAAAAGCACTAGATAGCAGTTCTAAAAATGCCGGTGCATCGGCTTCGGTTGCAATACGAAAAATGTCTTTACTCATCATGATCCTCCAGTTTAATTATACAAAGTTAAAGCTTCTTTCAAAGCTTCTATATCGGGTTTCAACACCGCTTGATAAGATGCTGTTCCCGTACCTATTTCTACAACAGGAACATAGCGGATGTCATATTTCACCTCCAAAACATCACGAAATGTATCATTTGCTGTCACATCTATTGTTGAAAAAGGAATTTCTTTCTCTGTTAAAAATGCTTTCACTGTCTCACAATAACTGCAGCCTTGCTTGCTCCATACTACTATTCTTTTCTCAGCGGCCATCAAATACGCACCTCACCAGTAAATTTTTGATTATAATTATCGTCGGTGTCTAATGCTTCTTTAAGCGATGTAAACATTGCAATTCTTTGCTCGATGTCTGCAATTGGCGATAGCACAATCACTTCGTCAATGTCATATGTTCGAGATAATGCATGCAAGTTTTTGCTTACTGTTTCTTTCGTTCCTGCCAGATAGCCTGCTTTCTGGATTTTTATAAAGTAGTCTGCCTTATCGGCGTCTTTCACAAGCTCCTTTGCATCGTTTATTGATCCGACATTAAGCTTTCTTCCATCAGAGAATGTTATTTTAACAGATTCTTTTTGTTTTATGTACGAAAGCGCCTTTTCTTCGTCTTCTGCCACAGCGACTGTGAGCGCCAGAAGAAATTTATGCTTCGCACCTTTAGGGCTGTGTTTTTCAAAGGCCTCTCTAGCTTCTTGTAGTACCACATTGTCTCCGTTTATAAAATAAGCGAATACAAAGGATATGCCTTGTTTTGCCGCAAGTTCCGCACTCTCGGCGCTTCCACCTAACAAAAACATTTCGGGTGCAGAACTTGGAACTGGCGTCGCTTCTAATTTTTCTGTCTGCTCCTCTCTATTCACATATGCTTTCAGATCCAGTAATTTTTGTGTGAAGTCTTTATGTGCTGGCTTTAAGTCCTCCTGTAATGCTTGCGTAGAAACGTTTAATCCGCCAGGCGCTTTGCCGACGCCAAGATCTACTCTGCCAGGAGCAAGTGAAGCTAACACATGAAATATCTCGGCCACCTTGTAGGGACTATAGTGCTGCAGCATTACACCGCCTGAGCCGATTTTCAGTGTGTTTGTTCTTGCCAATAAGTAGCCGATAAGCGCTTCTGGAGCCGACCCTGCTACGTCTCTGCTGTTATGATGCTCGGATACCCAAAATCTGTGGTATCCAAGTTTTTCTGCGGCCTGTGCGAGTCTGACCGTATTCTGAATAGCCTGCTCTGCTTGTTCTTCTTCTCCTACAAGACTTTGATCAAGAATATTGAGTGTGATAGACATCCATCTTCCCTCCTAAAGAACTTTTATACAATGCAAGCGCGTTGTTTAGCCGCGTTACTGCTTCTGAATCCAGCACGTATTGATTTTCCTCCAGTTTTGTAACTTGTTTGTCTAATACGAAAACGCCCGTATGAACCGCAGTGGCTCCCAAATTATGAATAACTGGTTTGAGTGCATAATCAAGGACAAGCAGATGCGCATTGGTTCCGCCTAAAATGAGCGGCAGCACCGACTTTCCTGTTAAACTTTTCTGCGGAAGCATATCTAAAAACGTTTTTAAAATACCGGAGTAAGCTGCTTTGTATACGGGCGACAAGAAGACGACACCATCACTAGCTTTTACTCGCTCAATTGCTTCTTTCATTTCTTTGTTAGAAAAATCAGCAGTCAGCAAGGCTTTACTTGGCAGCTGGTGCACTTGAATGACATTTAGCTCCGCTCCTCCTGCTTCCAAAGAACGTTGAACATGCTGCAGTACGCCAGTAAGTCGGGAATGAACAGAATTTCCGCCGGCCACTATGGTAACTCTTGTCATCGTGATCCTCCTTTTAATTCCACCTAAACCACTTGGAATAGTTGATCATGTAAATTATAATAAGGCAAACAATCAAAAAAGTATAATTAGTTTTAGTAAACGCACAATTCAGAACTTTGAAATTAGAGAGGAGCGAGGGGTTATCATGGAGATTCGCGCTATCCGAACTTTTGCTACAATCGTCAAACAGGGCAACTTTTTAAAAGCTGCCGAAGTTTTAAATTATTCGCAGCCAACCATCACCTTGCACATCAAACACTTAGAAGAAGAAATTGGTGAGAAACTGCTTGAAAGAGGAAAAACGTTAAAATTGACCGAATCTGGCCGAGTCTTTTATGAGCGAGCTAAAACGCTGCTGCAAGAGTACGAAAAACTAACGAACACGCTGCAAGATTTAGAAGTTGGTATGGCAGGATTGATTCGTATAGGCATATCGGAACCTACTGCCAGCTTAGAGTTTCCTAGCATCATTGCTGACTTTAAAGAGAAATATCCACATGTAGAGTTATCGATACAAGTTGCGGATGCCAATACACTAAGCTCGCTGCTGTATAATGACGAGATTGACTTTGCCATTTGCGGAGCCCCTGAAGTTTCCATGAAGAATGTATTCAAACCGCTGTATCAAGATGATATTGTGTTGTTAGTGCCCTCTTCCCATCCACTTGCAGAAAAGAGTACTGCAGACATAACGGAACTGCAGCATGAAACCATTTTATTCACACCGCATAATTGTCCGATACGCATTCAAATTGAACAAAATATCGTGGAAGCAATCGGTACAGCTTATAAAAAAATTGAAATAACGAGCAGTATGTCTCATAAACACTACGTGCAGGCAGGTTTGGGCGTCTCTCTATTTACACGGACTGCCCATTCCTTCTCCATCCCCGGTACTAAAGTGGTCGAAATAAACGGGATATCGGTTTCCCCGCCGATCGGTCTGCTTAGAAGAACACATGACACGCCAGGAAAAGCTGCCACACAGTTAATTGAATTAATAGAAGATGCCTTTCATAACAAGTCGGCTGCTGGCATTGCTCGTGCAGTTAGTAACTGAAAAAAGAGGTTAGCCAACCAGGCTAACCTCTTTTCTATTACCTTACAGTTTCTTTACGATGAACATTCTCTTTATATGCCAATCCAAGATTCCCCCGCAGCGTTTCAGCTTTGTAACTTTTATCGTAATATCCCTTCTCCTCTAATATGGGGATCACATGCTCTACCCATTCGTCCAGGCCGCTGGCAAGAATAGGAGCCCCAAAAATAAAGCCATCGGCAGCTTCTTCTTCTACCCATTGTATCAGCTGATTTGCAACCTGTTCATACGTGCCGAAAAATGCACTTTTCGGAGTAGTCACTTGCAAGGCAACTTCCCGCAATGTAAGCTGATTGTCTTTTGCTAGTTTTTTGATTCCATCCGTTGTCGATTTGAAGCTGTTTGACCCAACCTCTCCAATATCCGGGAATGGCTCATCCAATGGGAATTGACTAAAATCATAATGATCAAAAAATCTTCCTAAATAATTTAACGCTTCCTCAATGGACACTAAATTTTTGATGGCATCGTATTTTTTCTCTGCCTCATCTACGGTACTTCCAACTATCGGGTGTATTCCAGGGAAAATCTTTATTGCAGACTTTTCTCTTCCCATAGCCGCAGCACGATTCTTTACATCTTTATAAAAGGCCTGCGCTGTTGCCAGGGAGTCTGCATTCGTAAAGACAGCATCCGCCCCCTTTGCCGCGAGATTTTTTCCCGCTTCGGAAGACCCCGCCTGGAAAACAACCGGCTGTCCTTGATCCGACCGTTCAATATTAAGTGGACCTTTTACGGAGAAATGATTGCCTTCATAATTCAGCGTATGAAGTTTTTCTTTATTAAAAAACGTACCTGTTGTACGGTCTCTAACAAAAGCATCATCTTCCCAAGAACTCCAAAGCCCATTCACAACGTCCAAGTACTCCTCTGCAATCTCATACCTTAGTGCATGATTGGGATGATTTCTGATTGTATGATTTTCAGCCGAACCCTCAAGCGGTGACGTGACCAAATTCCATCCTGCCCGCCCCTTACTTAGTTTATCGAGGGATGCAAACTGTCGCGCAATAGTAAAAGGCTCGCTGTAGGAAGTTGAAACGGTCCCAACAAGACCGATATGTTTTGTTACAGACGCAAGCGCAGATAAAATGGTTAACGGCTCAAACCGATTTAGAAAATGCGGAATCGACTTTTCACTTATATAAAGACCATCCGCGACAAAAACAAATCGAAACCCTGACTCCTCTGCCTGTTTCGTTATTGATTGATAATAATCAATGTTCACACTTGCATCTGCTGGCACCGATTCGTCCTTCCATGCATTCATATGACCGCCCGGACCATGCAGCATCAATCCAAACTGAATTTGCTTTTTCCCTGCCATGCGCATCTACCCCTTCTGAATGTAATTGTATTATTTTTATCATAAGGCAGATTGACAAGTAAGTATAATTGGTATTTATAAATTGACTCTTTATTAAATGTAATAGTTAGAAAGGATAGTGATACGGATCTGAGGAAATACGGATGCTTTTATACATAAAGGTACGAATAATATAATCTCTAAATCTAGGTTTTTCGAAGGAACTTATCATGTATTTTTTTATATAGTATTAAAATAATATTTCGAATAATGTTTCGGATAATGTAACAGCTTCTTATATACTATTATTCAGTCAAGTTTTGAATAAGGAGATAACAACGTGACGAAATACAGCAGTATGTCATGTCACTTGCCCCCATAAAGATAAAGTTAACCTGGTGAAGGAAAACTTGTCCGATGAACAGTTGTACAAGGTTACTGCTCTGCTAAAAGTACCCCGAATGAGGACACTTTTAAAAAAGTTCCCTCATTCAGGGTATTGGTGCTTGATGACCTAAAATAGTCATTTATAGTCAAGATCCTATTAGGAGCGAGGTTATACAGATGTCCAGAATTATACTTACAGAATCAAATCGCAAGCATAGTTCAGACTTTCTCGACTACCTCTTTTATTTATAGATAGTAAATATATTATTCTTCTTCAAAAGTAGCTGGATTTAGGAAACTTCTGATTCGTCCATCCTCTTTAGTGAAAGAGGAGATGGTCTTCATTTCTTCATCATTTAATTCAAAATCGAATATTGCCAAATTCTCCTGCTGGCGATAAAACTTGGATGATTTAGGTATTGAAGCGGTTCCTAACTGGTAATGCCAGCGCAGAATAATCTGGGAGACAGATTTATGATGTGTATGCGCCAACTCATTCAGGCTTTCATTTTGTAAAAGGTCGCCTCCGAACCCTAGTGGACTCCAAGATTGTGTTACTACGTCGTGTGACTTGTTCCAATTGCGCTGTTCTTCCTGGTTAAAGTATGGGTGCAGTTCTATCTGGTTAACAGCAGGAAGCTCGCCTGTTTCCAGTTTAAGCTTCTCCATATGTTCCGGAAGAAAATTACATACACCTATAGAACGAACTAAGCCCCAGCGCTTTGCTTCTTGTAAGGCTTGCCAAGCTTCCACGTAAAGATCTTGCTTTGGATTTGGCCAATGAATTAGATAAAGATCATAATAATCTAAATTGGCGCGATAAAGTGATTCTTGTATAGCTGTAATTGCTTTGTTGTATGCATGATGGCGCCCAGGAAGTTTAGATGTTACTTGAAGTTTCTCTCGGGGCATGCTGCTATTACGAATCGCTTTACCTACAGTCCCTTCATTTTCGTACATGTAGGCTGTATCAATTAGTCGGTATCCAGCATCAATGGCGCTAATGATGGATTGGGCGCCTTGCGCTCCAGATATACCAGAAGTTCCAAAGCCCATAGCTGGTATTGTATTACCGTCGTGCAACTTTATTGTTGGAATAGTTGTTTTCATGATGGCTTGCCCCTTTCGATAATAGTACTTATTTTACTTTGTAAAGTACAGTATCCATTATTTTGTTAATGTGTTGTAGTCAAAGATAAATCGTAAATATCTGCATCTCTTCGTATTTCCCTCTGTAAATATGCATTGGTGAACCCGTTACTAGTGTTCTAGCATCTGCTTTTGCGCGGAGTCAATTACCTGCATCACCTTTTCACTGTGCTCCAGCATAGCAAATGCCTTATCTAGATCATTTCTGTTGATAATTTCATTGAAAGCAACAAATTCATCGTACATCCGATGTGGCGGATAGTTAAGTGATGACATAATTGCTTGTCTGCTCAAAGAGGTTAGCTCAAAATTAGTAATATCATTTGAGCTGCCGCTTAAATGAATAGAACCTTTGTCACCTTGAATCGAAATATGGTTTGGTGATGTGCTGTCTTTTGCCCCTATACATACACATTTAAATGAATTGTAATCGAGCAGCAGTATTCCTGATGTGTCGATACCTTTTTCTATGTTTGGCATATAGGTTACCTGCTTTGGAGCACCAAATAATCCAATGGTAAAGTGTATATTATAAATGTTAATGTCCATCAGTGCTCCGCCAGCTTTAGCAGGATCAAAAACGGAATGAACAATTCCTTTTTGAAAATCACTGTAGCGAGAAGAGTACTGGGAATAATTGCACTCGACGATTTTTACGGTTCCTACTTCACTTAGGCTATCTCGAATTAACTGATATTGTTTAGCATATTGGTTAGAGATAGCTTCAAGCAAAATTAATTGTTTTTCAAGAGCGCGTGTTTTAAGCACGGTAAATTCTTCTAACGTAGCAGTGAATGGCTTTTCGCAGATTACATTTTTGCCGCTTTCGAGAGCTAGTTTTGTATAGGTAAAGTGCAAATGATTTGGTAATCCAATATAAATCGTGTCTACTTTAGGGTCATTCAACAGCGCTTGATAATCTGTATAAATACTCGTTATGGCATGTTCTTCCCTTAGCTTGTCCAGCTTTTGTTGGTGAGAAGGCTTGGAACAAAGAGCCTGGACAGTAATAGATGGTATTTGATCGATAAAATTAAACAAGTCGTGCACGATCATACCCGCACCAATAATCCCCATATTCATGTTAGTTACGCTCCTTCATCGCCCGTTCTAAGATGTCCATTACGCGTATCGTTTCTTCATCTTTAATCTTCTTTTCTGCGCTTTCAAAAATTACTCGGTACACATCATCATAGACGCGGCCATAATCACCATTTACGGATATAACCTTTTCTTCGTGGTAGATACCGTTTTTATCAAGATACGTTAATGTACCGTAGTGGGCAGGCAAATCTACCCCGAAATCATCATGCCCTTCTGGTAAGTAATTCAGTTTTAAATGTTCTTCTTGCCTGTCTTGTGTTTCTTTGATAAATACGCCCTTTTTTCCGTAGACAGCAAAGCTAGGACGCGGTTTTAAGCGATAGAAACTTGATCTAATCGATACTTTGTACGTCGGATAATAAAGATCTAAATCAAAGTAATCGTTCATCTTATCAGCTCCTGAAAGCTGTCTAACATCAAAATGCGTTCGTTCTGGATCTCCGAAGTAGGAAATCGCTTGATCAACAGTGTGAACGCCATGGCCATATAAAAAGCTGTTATGCTCGGAAAAAGGCTGTTGGGCTGGCAATTCTGCGCGGTAATAATCGTAATTCATTTCTACTTCAATAAGTTCGCCAAGCTTGCCGCTTTCGATTACTTTTTGTATGGTAAGGAAATCAGCATCATGTCTTCTATTTTGATAGCATTGGATAACCAAATCCTTTTCCTTTGCTAAAGCAAATAATTCTTTTGTTTCCTCGGTATTTAAAGCAAACGGCTTTTCTACCATCACATGTTTGCCATTCTCCAGCGCCATTTTTGCATACATATAATGTGATTCTATCGGAGTGCAAACAGATATAAGGTTGATTGCTGGATTGGTCATGACTGCAGTCAAATCGTCTGTATACGTAAAAGATGGATAATCCGGCCTATCCTTTTTATCTAGATTGCGGGCATAAATCATCGTTACTTCTATATGCTCACGGTGCATAAGAAAAGGAAGATGATAGCGATTCGTGCTTTTACCATTTCCTATAAAACCAATTTTCAGCATGTATTAATCCTCCATTCAGCATAAATCCATCTTAATTGTATAGAAAATAGCAGACATGTAGTTACAAAATGGGGAAGATGGTAAAATTGTTTGTAGAGAAGCGTAAAGGTCATAAAGATTTGGACAAAATGTTTAGCTTCAAAAGAGGATGCCATGAATATTATAGGAAAATTAATGACAATGCGTCATTTCACACCAACTGAAAAGACAATTGCTGCGTACATTCTAGAACATAAGGAAGATGTCATACATTTGAATGTCCAGCAGTTGGCAAAGGTAGCTTATACCTCACACTCGGCCATAATTCGCCTTATTCAGAAGTTAGATCTAAAAGGATATAAAGAATTCATTGTTGGTTTAGCTCAAGAACTGCAAGTAACAGCGGCTCATTCTGCAATTGATATCAATTATCCATTTGACTCCACTGTACCAGCCCTGCAATTAGCTAATGAAATGGCCGAGTTAATGTCCAGTACTATAGAGAAAACGTTCAATTACTTACAACAAGAGGATCTTGCAAACGCCGTTCAAATGCTGAGCAGTGCGAATCGAATTTATATATATGCGTATGGCGATTCACAAATTCGGGCATCAAGCTTCCAAAACAAAATGCTGAAGATCCACAAGCATGTGATTATCGCTACTGAATTAGCGGAATGGGCCTACCATACACAAAATAGCGATAAAAACGACTGCGCCATTATGTTAAGCTACCACGGGATGAGTGATACACTCGCCAAAGCAGCTGCTTATCTACATGCACAAGAAACGCCAATCCTTGTCATTACTGCAGAAGAAGAAGGAAAGTTGACGAAGTGGGGTACTACTAATTTGATTGTGCCAAACAGCGAAGAAAAATTTGCAAAGATTGGTACGTTTTCTTCTCAGCTATCTTTTGAATATATCTTAAATATTTTATACGCCTGCTTATTTCAAGAGAATTACGAAGAAAACGTCGCCAAGGCACTCGACGCCGATCGTTTTTTCTAAAATGACCAATATAAAAAGAAACTGGAGCTCTTTCAAGAAAAGATCTATATAGACTCTTTCAGTACCTGGGGGCATGAGTCGGTTTCCATTAATCCAGACACTCTAAACACGTAACCTGAAATCACAGAACTTCTGGTGCTACTTTAGAATGTGCTGACAAATGATTCCTAAAATGAGTTAAAATATGCTGTCGATTTTGAAAACGAATATACATGCGCAATTTCTTAAATAACGCTAATAGCTGATTCTATTTCCGTTTTTGGTATGTACACTCCCCATCAAGTGATTTAAAAACGTTTTATACTCTCAATTGTCAGTTTAAGCTAGACATTATCAACTCACCCAAATAACTCAAAAATTTCTCCATTTGTGTGCGGTAATTTAAGGACTTTCTCGGAATATGGTTTCGTTTGTTTGCGACTGCTGAAACGACATCCCGGTCAACTTCATTGAATTCCATCTCTTTCGGTAGCCCATCCTTTCGCAATCGACCATTTGAGTTTTCATTTAGCATCCGTTGGAAAGGGATGCCGGGATTGGCGAAGAAAATGCTGCTTTATAAACGGTTAAATTGACTATTTAGGATAATTAATATATATTTATTTGCGTGCGCAAGCAAATAAAATGTATGAGGAGTGATAAAATTGGCAATAATTACAACGCCTTATAAACTGAAAGATCTCGATCTTAAAAATAGAATAGTTATGGCTCCGATGTGCCAATACTCTGTCGAAAAAGAAGACGGTATCCCTAATGATTGGCATTTTGTCCATTATGTTTCCAGAGCTATTGGTGGTACAGGATTAATCATTATGGAAATGACAAGTGTTACTCCAGAAGGTAGAATTACCAATGGCGACTTAGGGTTATGGTCTGATGATTCAGTACCTGCATATAAACGAATCATTGATGAAATTCATAAATACGGAACAAAAGCAGCTATACAGATTGCTCATGCTGGTCGAAAAGCTGAGGATGCTAAACAGCCTGTCGGACCATCGGATATACCAGTCGAAGTATT
Source organism: Terribacillus sp. DMT04 (assembly GCF_019056395.1). Taxonomy (NCBI): domain Bacteria; kingdom Bacillati; phylum Bacillota; class Bacilli; order Caryophanales; family Bacillaceae; genus Terribacillus; species Terribacillus sp. DMT04. The sequence goes on along the minus strand of NZ_CP077639.1, from coordinate 1,655,979 downwards.
ACCTGAGGAGACAAAAAATGGCAGTCTCAAGCCACCTAGAGCTTTGGATGTTAAAGAAATCCAGACTATAATTACGCAATTCAAAGATGCTGCAAGTCGAGCAGTAAAAGCTGGATTTGACACTATAGAATTGCATGGAGCACATGGTTATTTGTTACATCAATTTATGTCCCCTGCTATCAATAACAGAGAGGATGCTTACGGTAAGGACCTTGCTCTATTTGGAGAAGAAGTAGTCAAAGCTGTTCGTTCCGTAATACCAGAAGATATGCCGCTTATCATGAGAATGTCAGCGATTGAATATATTGATGGAGGTTATGAAATAGATCACGCAATAAAGATGGCCAAACGCTTTAAAAATGCCGGGGTAGATATGTTCCACGTATCAAGTGGTGGTGAAGGTCTTCCTGGGAAGAAAAAGCCCGGTAACCACCCTGCATACCAGGTTCCTTTTGCTCGTGCATTTAAAGAAGCTTTGCAAATACCTGTTATAGCCGTAGGCAAGTTGAGTATTCCCCAAGTTGCAGAGGCAGCATTAGCCAATAAAGATGCTGATCTTGTAGCAATCGCCAGAGGCATGCTAAACGATCCTTACTGGGGATTACACGCTATAAAAGCTATCGCCCATAAAGTTACACCTCCAGTACAGTATAGTAGAGGTATACGATAAATTTTACAGTACATCTTAAAACAACCAACCCAAGCTGGATTGGTTGTTTTTCTTATAATTTTATCTCTTTGGAGGAGTAAATCTCTTTGCATTACTATCACTTGGGTACTCTATTCCATTAGGATAAGTTATTAGCTCAACTACCATCCCCCATGGAGCTGTTCCATATGCGAATTGATTCTCCTCAGCATTTCCCTCTATTTCATTTAGAATCTTCGTTGGTTTCGTATTTAATTGGCCACCAGCTTGTTCAAACTTTGTAACAGCTTCCGCCATATTATCAACATAAACAGCAAAGTGCTGGATACCCAAATCATCTGGATTACTCGGTTTTCTTTGTTCTATACCTTGATATTGGAATAGCTCCATACTAATACTGTTTCCTATAGACACTACTCTCATATGAACAACCTCTGAACCTTTTTTCAACCCAAGAATCGTCTCGATTTCTTCTCCGCCCATAGCTCCCTCTTCAGGCTTCTTGGAATCATAAGCTACTTTAGCGTCAAATGCATTTTGTAAGAATGCAGTTGCTTCTTCCATATCCGGAACTGTAATACCGATGTGATCAATACCTCTTATAAAGTTATCCATAGTCACTCACTACCTTTCTACTAGATAAAATTTAAAATAATAAATAATCCAATGAATATACGCCTGGTCCCATAATAATTACGGCAATTGCAACAAAAATGATAAGTATGTTATATTCCGCGCCATTATTGGTAATCCAATACCCATTTCTTCCTGTAACCGTAATTATTGCTGCCACCATGGCAGCGATAATCATAACGGAAGCAAGTGGTGTTAAAAGACCAAGAGCTAATAGTAATCCTCCTCCCATTTCAGATAGTGCTGCAAAGAAGGCCATTAACTTTGGAGGCTTTAATCTCATATTACGAAAACCCGTTATAGTCTTATTCCATCCGTTTCCCCCAAACCAACCCATGGTCTTTTGTAATCCATGTCCAATGAAAGTAAGTCCTAATAGAACTCGTACTAACAATATAGCTAAACTCAATTCCGTCACCTCTTTCTGACTACTCTAACCGTACAGCGACTTTCATTGTGGCTATTGACGCAAGGAGCAGTACTGTTAAGTTAATCTAAAGTAGAGAACGGTAACCACCCAGGTCGGCTTTGCACGTATTCCCACATTGCATCTGGTAAAGTTAAATCATCCCAGTCATTAGACTTAATTTCAGTTCGGATCAACGACTCATCTCCATTGCTTACTTTCTCTATCCAATCTGGTTCTACTAGTAATGCTCTTCCCAAAGCAACCAATGGTACGCCAGTGTTCAATGCTTTAATTGCTTCATCAGGTGTTTTAATTTGTCCTACAGTAATAAGTGGGATGTCTTCCCCAAGATGTCTCTTGATTGTTTGAATGACCGGTGTTGAATCCTCTTTATCTCTCAAGGAACTTTGCATGAAATGCCCTAACGAGATATGGATATAGTCTAAATTTTCTTTTTTAAGTGCGGTTAATAACTGCAAAGTCTGCTCCAATGTAATCCCTGGTTCTTCTATCTCTTCTGGAGAAATACGATATCCAAAGATAAATGGATTTTTAGCATACTTCTCTATAGTCGCCTTTACTTCTCTTGTCACCTCTAACGGAAATCTCATTCTATTGCTAAGTGAGCCTCCCCATTCATCGTTACGACGATTAGAATGCGGGGAAAAGAATTGCTGTATTAAATACGTATTTGCACCGTGAATTTCTACTCCATCAAATCCAGCCAGAATTGCGCGACGCGCAGCTTGTCCAAATGCTTTGACCATTTCACTTACTTCTCCAAGTGTAAGTTCTCTCGGCTTTTCAGCATCATCTCGTAATGCAGATTCGGGACTTGCACTAACCAACTGTTCTCCTCCAATTGATGCACTCGTTCCCATCCTGCCCACATGAAAGATTTGTAATATTGCTTTTGAACCACTGGCCTTTATCGTGTCGGCTAACTTTGTAAGGCTTGGAATATGCTCATCTGAAGCTGCACTTAACGATCCAGGGAATCTACCGTTATTCATTACATGGGCACACGAAGTAATAACTAACCCCACTCCATTAGTGCGGCGTTTATAATAATTATGTTCATCCGTTGTGACCATGCCATTCTCAAAGGACGATTGGGTTGTCATTGGTGCCATGACTACTCTGTTATTAACAGAGACTCCATTTGGAAAAGTATAAGGTTCAAACAACTTGGTATAAGATTTATTCATAATACAACACCTTTCTTTTATTTGCTTGCGCAAGCAATTTTATAACTATATATTCACCTCTCTTGCATTTCTTAAACATGTTTTAGATTGCAGCCATTATTTCATTAAGGTATCCTTAAATTAAGATACTAAAATTAGGAGCACGCTATGAAAACTGAGAACTTAATTGAAACTTGGTTCAACTTTTCCAAATACTACAATAGAATCTCAAACGCAATTGACTATACTCTAAAAGAACATTTCGGTCTGGAACTAAAAGAGTTTACTTTACTCTATACACTTTCTGAAGCGGACGAAAAAAAGCTACGGTTACAAGATCTACATTCCAAAATTGATTTAAGTTTAAGTGCATTGTCGAGAATGGCATCCAGATTGCAAAATTATAAGGATGGAGAACTTGTATCCCGAGTGACTTCACTTGATGATAAAAGAAGTGCCTATATAGTCTTGTCAGAAACGGGAGAGGAATTGTTAGAATCCATGTTAAAGACTATTGATGAAGCATTACACAAATCCTTATTACCAAAAGATATTTCTAACATAGTAGAATTACTTAAATAAGGAAGGGTATTTATCCCCTTCCTTATTTTTATTTAATCGTCATCATTATTGAATTTATCTCTTTCTACCATTTCCCTCTAATTAGGAGAAATGTTTACAATAGGAGTTTTTATAAGATCAAAAATAGAGGCAGCATATCTTTTAACGGTTGATAATATTCTTTCTAAACTTATTTATAGGGATAGGATCCTTATAAATACTTTATCTTTAAAATCCCTGTCAATCATTAATCAACGCTTTTTCTTATTTGTTAACTGCTGTGTGGTGATAGTTGCTTTTCTGTGAAACCTTTATCCGCAAATTCATCGAAATTATCACTAACAAATTTAGACTCTTGCCAACTATTGTTGCTAGTGCACGTATTCGTATGTTCACAGCGAGATGCTCCTACAAAGGAATTGATTATAACCTTAACCAACTGTCGTTTATAAATACCATTTGACCCTTTTCTTAAAATTGAAAATCACCATCTTTCATCAATAAAACTTCTGCTCTCCCTTCTTTCCTCCCTGCCACATTCATATCTTCGGAACCAAAAGTCACATTAACTAACAAGAGGGACGAATTCAGTCCTGCTTCTTTCAACGCTTTCCCTGATAGGTTGCTGCCATGTTGTAGGTTGGATGGAGAAGCGTTGCCGATGCCAATATGGCAGGCCGTATTTTCATCAAACAAGGTATTGTAAAAAAGCATATCCGCATGAGCAAGAGGAGAATGGTTAGAGACCAAGGCAATTTCCCCGAGATAATGGGAACCTTCGTCTGTTTCGATGAGATGTTCTAACGCTTCCTGGCCAGTGGCGGCATCATAGGCCGTAATCTGTCCATCTTGAAAAATGAGGGAAACATCATGGATGACTCTCCCCCCATAGACAAGCGGTTTTGTGGCTACTAGTCTGCCATTCACCTTGTCTTTATGCGGTGCTGAAAATATCTCCTCTGTAGGGATGTTCGGAAAGAACGAGATTCCCTTGTTATCTGTCACTCCCCCGCCGATAAATACATGATTGTTAGGCATGCCGACGACGAGGTCCGTTCCTCGGCTATTGGTAAAATGCAAGGCTTCAAATTGATGATTGTTTAAAAATGTTTTCCTGGACTCAAAGGCTCGGTTATGATTTTCCCAGTCTTTGATAGGATATATTCCATCTGCCCGTGCCCCACTTAAGATGGCTTGCCATAACAATTGCACGGCTTCTTCTTTCCTTACGTGAGGAAATACTTTTGCGGCCCATGAGAAGGACGGAACAGCTAGAAGGCACCAGCGTACCTCGTGGGACCTAATCTTTGCATAATGATTCTCCAACTTGGTGCGGAAGGCCTTTTGAAAGTGGCTAATTCGTTCTGTGGAAACGCCCTTAGAGATGTCGAAGTTTTCAGAAATAATGTGGATGTAAGCAGCACCTGCAGCGTCCCACTCCTTATACCGTGCATGCTGCCAGTTGGGAAAGTGATTGATGGCATCATCTGCGGCATGTATATAAAATGCTTTGGTAGACTCTTCGTCTGTCCAGTCCATCACTACATTTGAAGCCCCCGCTTCATAGGCTGCCATTTGGATAAGACGTGCAAAAGTTACATTTTTTACGTCACTATGGATAACCACTAATTGATTTTTTTGCACATTTACACCAAATCGTACCGCAAGTTCGGCATACTTTTGTAATTGGTTTTCACTAACCAGTTCAAATATTCCTTTCATAAGTTCACACACAGCTCCTAACTATTTATACCTTGATTAAATGAAAAATTGAATTAGAAAATTTCGTTATAGATAACATACTGCTTTCAAGTTAAGGGATTTTAGCAAGAAATTCTTAAATAGATTGTATGAATATGAATTTACTCATATCGAAAAGGACATATTACCTCATGAGTTGTTGACGAACCAAAAATCAGAAGTAACTCGATAAGAAACATTCTACGGCTTAGAAACTTATAAAAAGTAAAATGCTGTTATTATTTTCTACTCTTCTAATCATCTCTTCCGTTTGATCCTTTTCATGTATTTATATCTAAAAAACACCAGTTATCATTGTAAGAGGAGTTAATACAAGACCTATAACCGCAGTTGATATAATAAGTGGCAGTCTCACTTTTCTATCATGGACAAACAAAGAAAACAGAAAGGCAATCAAGGAGGTGATTAGTATAATGGTGATAACGCCATCAACAAGAAATCTTAATTCCTTCCAGAATTCAAGAGTTAACTTTATGAGCAAGAAATTTGTTAGCCCTAAAGTTAACGAACATAAAGCGCACAAAGTACTTATAGCAGCAGGACCTTTAAAGAAGTTCTTATAACTCAAGAGAATACCCCAATTTTGTATTCAACCAATTTATACCAACGATATGTTGTTATGTCAATTTCGAAACCATTATGTGAAAATAGCCTAATGTATGCAATAAAACCCCTGATAGCTATAGCTCATCAGGGGTTTACCTCAATTTATGTCCAGACAATAGTTAGGATGGTTTTTTACTCGCATACAAGTACCTGCCTCGAAAACAGGGCTTTCACACCTTTATTCGCCACACCGCGATCCACTATGGTGAAGCCTGCTTTTAGAATCATCTCGTCCATATTTTCAATCGTTAGAATAACCATTTTATCCGCTATTCTTCTGGCGTGCTTAATAATTGTATACTGCTCTTCCGTTGTTGCTCGGGAATAAATGTTGTATGGCATATCTACAATTGCCACATCATAATGGCCTTGTTCGTCTGCAATGTCTTTTACTTCTGCTTGCCCTTGGTAATCAAAATGGACAATATTCTCTCTAGCTCCTTTGACTACTAAAGGATTTCGATCCGATCCGATAATTGGAATATTCATCGAGAGCGCTTCAACGAGCACCGTCCCTATTCCGCAGCACGGATCGATCACACGGACACCTAATGGGTCAGGAACTGCTATATTGACAACCGCTCTGGCCAAACGTGTGCTTAGTGCAGTGGAGTATTCCTGCGGTTTCTTTACATGATGCAGCCACACAGATTCGCTTTCCTGGTAGGCACCGAAATACCAGCGCCCTTGAAACGGAACAATACCAAATAGAATGTCAGGATTATGCATATCTGCCTCTCCGACAATGTTCCAGCCAATTTCTCTCTCAATTTCCCGTCTTTGTGCAAATTCAATTTTTTGATCATCAGGAAGGTCATTTATTTTCAGGTAAAGCACCTTAAACGTTTGGTCATGCAGCTCTATCTGTTCCACTTGTTTGGAAATAGCTTCAACTGTATCAGCTGTATAAAGAATCGAAAGTCTTCCCTTTATAAACGGACTTCTGCTTGGATCTATATTTTTCGTACTTTTTATAAGGTTGTCTGTTTCTTCCCCGAAAAGGGCTCTTTGTTCTAATCCACAAAGAGAATCTTCTTCGAGCCCATGTGCGTACGTGTATAGGTATTCTGGTTGTGCTTTGTTTTGAGTTATCATTATTTAAGCCTTTCTTGACCACGATTTAAGTCTATTATAACAGAGAATCAGCAATAGCTATTTTTATAGAGGTTTCCTGACAGAACTTGTCGAAGGTGTTATTAATCCTAGGAAAAAATACATAACACAAATTTGCGGAGTGATCATTTGCATATAGCATGCTTACATGCCCATTATTCGAATATAAACTATATTGAGAAAGCTTTGGCTCCCTACGATGTTGCTTTAACACACTTTACAGACCCAGCCCTGATGCATCATTTTAAAGAAAATCAATCATTTAATCCATATCGCAAGGTCGAGGAACAAATACATTGGATAAGCTCAACTAATCCAGACGCTATCCTTATTACCTGTACGAACTATATTCTCTATTTACCGACAGACATTAACATAGATATTCCAATCATAAAAATTGATGAGCCATTCTTTCATGAGTTAGACAGATATGAAACTGCCAGATTGTACTTTACGAATCCAGATACAGTCCAAGGAACCATGGACCGACTGTATTCAGTGAACGATAAAGCAAACAGCAAGAGGTATTTATTTGAAATCATTCCTAACGCATTTCAGCTTATTATGGCTAACAGAAAAAACGATTACACGAAAGCGATAATCGAACATGTACTTAATGCAGAAGCTAGTGGAGTTATTGCTTTTCCACAACTATCTATGGTTGATGCTGCAACGCTTATCCAATCTAATTCACATGTAAAAATAGTAACTCCTATTGATGCTTTAACTGTTTATTTAGAGAGGGAATTTTGCCTTATCTATAAATAAATATAAGCTGACTATAAGTACAAGTAAAAATCAACTGGAACCATTATACACACAAAAAAAGCCGCCAAGATTGGCGACTTTTTCGATTAACTAATTAATAACGATCTGATTCTCGACTTTCTTCCACTGCATCTTCTGTTGCTTCGTTTGCAGATAAGGAACCTTGTCCAAACTTTGTTTTCCCTGATTCTCTTCCAGGAAGTTGATCTTCCTGGTTATTTTCCTTGATCTCTTTTAATTTTGCTTCAATGCCTTCTTTCACACGACGGCCGTATTCTTCATCTGCTTGCGTAAAGTGTTCGACCATGGCATCTTGGATAGATTTATCACATACTGTTAATGCGTCAGAAAGATTTTTGATCAGTTCCTCCCGCTCCCAATCCTCTAAACTACGGTATGTTTCTCCTGCTTGACCGTAATTGTTAGGACGATCAATTGGTGCGGTCATTGCTGCAGCGTTATAGGTTGGACGGTGTGGTACACGTTCTTCTTTATTCGCTTCCTGATAACCGCCAAGCATGGATGGCTCATAATTGATATGTGGGTCATCACCAGATTCTTGCGGATCGCGTGTATCCATTTGCCCACGATGCTGATTGGTGTGTACAGGGGCTTTCGGTGCATTAACCGGCAGTTTCAAATAGTTTGCTCCTACCCGGTAGCGCTGTGTATCGGAATAGGAGAACGTACGACCTTGTAACATCTTATCGTCCGAGAAATCCATTCCGTCAACAAGTACGCCTGTACCGAAGGCAGCTTGCTCAATTTCTGCGTGATAATCTACTGGATTGCGGTCTAGAACCATACGCCCGACTGGCAGCCATGGGAATTTATCTTCCGGCCATAGTTTTGTATCATCCAAAGGATCGAAGTCAAGTTCTTCGTGGTAGCCATCTTCCATGATTTGTACAAAAAGCTCCCATTCCGGGTATTCGCCACGCTCGATTGACTCGTATAAATCTTGTGTAGCATGGCTTGTATTTTTCCCTTGAATGTAAGTTGCTTCTTCTTGGGTCAGATTCCGGATGCCTTGCTTCGGTTCCCAGTGGTATTTCACAAGGACAGCCTCGCCTTTTTCATTTACCCATTTGTACGTATTCACGCCGGAACCTTGCATATGGCGGTAGGTTGCTGGTATGCCATATGGGGAAAACAAAAATGTAATCATATGTGTTGCCTCTGGTGTACGTGAAACAAAGTCAAACATACGCTGCGGGTTGGGCACATTTGACACTGGGTCAGCTTTAAACGCATGAATCATATCAGGAAACTTCATCGCATCGCGGATAAAGAAAATCTTAAGGTTGTTACCTACCAAGTCCCAGTTTCCATCTTCTGTATACATTTTCACCGCAAATCCACGCGGATCTCGATCTGTTTCTGGAGAATCCTTCGAGCCTGCTACTGTTGAAAAACGAACCATTAAAGGCGTCTTCTTACCAGCGCCTGAAAATACTTTAGCCCGTGTATACTTTTCTACAGGTTCGTCCCCTACTTTTCCGTACGTTTCAAAATAACCGAAGGCGCCAGCTCCTCTAGCATGTACGACCCTTTCAGGTACCTCTTCACGATCAAAATGGGAGATTTTTTCAATAAAGTGATAATTCTCAAGTGTTGCTGGTCCACGGTCACCAATTGTACGGATATTCTGATTATCCGTAACAGGATGCCCCTGCCTCGTAGTTAACGATTTTCTCTCAACATTCTTATTTTTGTCTTCAGCCAAAATGGAGTACCTCCTTAAATAATTCATACTGATTCTTATAATGAATTAAAAGATAACTTCTAGTTACAAATTGTTTCCCGGTTTGCATCATTTTAAACTCTTATTTCGCCTTTTCATCAAGATGTTGCTACTCAGCTAATCCATTTTCTAAATTGAAGTAGTGGGGATAATTTTCAAACATCCCTAAAGGTACTATTGGTGAGAATTTTCACTATAAAGTATTCTTAGCTTTTCGCTTCTCTACTCTCATTTAAAAGGGTGATCAGGTATGAAGTATTTAGCTCTAATTGGCGGTATGCTTGGTCTGCTTGTTTCGCTTGCAGCACAACTCTTTGCCGTTATCGACGATTCGTATACGTTTGGGAATATAGGTTTCTTAGGTATGCTTAGTGGAATCACCGCAGCAATTAGCTCCTTTTATGTCACTAAAAAACCAATGATAAGCGGCACGTTACTTATCTTGACTTCCATTACTGGTATTTATGCACTTGCTTTTCTTTCTTTAATTCCAAGTACGATGATACTTTTAGCTGGTATGTATACGTTAGACAGGAGTAATCAAATTCATTAGTAACGATTATTTATCTAGGATTTTTTCATGTTGTATGCTGATATTTTATATTCTCCGATTCTCCCGACTAACTTGCTGAAAAAATCTCCACCTTACCATCCTGGAATTGTTTTAAAAACAAAAATAAAGCCAAGGAAATGTCCTAGGCTTTATTTTTGTTGCAATAGTCAATCTTCTTTTAACAAGCTATCTTGCGCACAATTACGTTATTAGTGACTGTGATTCATTGCAGGTCCAAGGTATTTCCTTTCTTGTTTTTCGCTACCACGAAGTTAATAATCATCCAAATAATCTGTACGGCCAATGGGATAATAAATACCAAAGTAAGAATGATAAAGCTAATCATTCTGGTTTCATAAGTCTGTACAATTCCAGCTGCGTCTACACTTCTGGTCCAGACAAAAACTGAAATTGTAATTATTCCTGTAAGTAATATAGCATTAATAATCCACCAAGCAATCCAAGATACTTTCATAAGTATCCCCCCACTCATATGGTTTTTTTTACCATAACATATTCTTGTTACATTGAACACCTTAAGTGAAAAAGCAAATAACTAACATACCATGAAACAAAATTGATGACGGCTTAAATCTAACTACGAATCTGAGCCATCATTCTAGTTCTTTTTAGAAAAGCACTTTAGAAATTTTGTGTTTCTGGATAATAATGCAATCTTCATTTAATCAAATGTGTTAAAATTCAGAAAAAGATGGGGGTATAAAATGTCTGCATCCTTTATCGTCATTGTCGTATTAGCGTCAGCCTTAATCTGGAATGAGGTCAGCCGAGAAGTGATAAAAGACAAAGGCCATAATGAGAAAGAAGGGTTAGGAGTAAAAGTATTGACTTTAATATGTGCAGGTACCTTACTAACGCTAATTCTCACTATCTCACTTCTTCAAGATCTTCTAAATAATACGTAGAGAAATATCGGAGAAAACGAGGTGACTGAAAGCAGATTTATTCCTGCTTTTAGTCCTTCTGTTTTGAGGTACTCAGCATCTGTAGCAGCAAAACTTTCTTGTTTGTTTTATGTTCTTTTAGTTTTTAGTTCGTTAATCTTACTCGAAATAAAGCCCCATTTTTCCCAAAAGACTTTTAGCTGCTTTTGACCTGCGGCATTTAGCGTGTAGAACTTTCTGGGCGGCCCCATCGTGGATGGCTTTTTCTCAATGTCCACAAGCTTGTTTTTCTCAAGACGTGTTGTAATTGTATACACTGTACCTTCCATCACATCTGTAAAACCAAGTTCTCGCAGCTGTTTTGTGATTTCATAGCTATACGTTTCGCCGTGGCTAATGATTTCAAGCACACAGCCTTCTAGTAATCCTATCAGCATTTCTGGTATGTTTTCCAAGAAGTTCTCTCCCATTATTAATCTAGATGCATTGTAACACAGGACTTTATGCCGTACCTCGCATTACCTACTTCGCGTCCGCTATATCGTATTGCAGAGTCGTAACGGTTGTCAATAATCCCTTTAGCGTTCTTAGATGATAAAGAAGAGCGTCACCACTCTTCAATCGGCGGACGCTCTCCTTTATTATTCCCCTTCTTTTGGAAACGCCGTGCTAGCTCTGCTTCAACTTCCTGCAGGCGAACGCCTTGATTGGCGAGCAAAACGAAGCTGTGATACAGCAAATCACTTACCTCATTGACCAATTCTTTTGCGTCATCATTTTTTGCTGCAATAACAACTTCCCCAGCTTCTTCGATGACTTTCTTACCGATTTTATCGACTCCTTTTTGATACAAATAGTTTGTGTAGGAATTTTCGACAGGGTGTTTTTTCCGATCTTCAGCTTCTTCCATCACTGTATGGAAGATATTTGTTTCTTCTGTTTCTCCTGTAATTGGCGTCTCGTTATAGAAACAGCTCACTTCTCCTGTGTGGCAGGCTGGTCCTTTCGGAAGGACGCTAATCAGGATGGTGTCCTGATCACAGTCTAGTTTCATGTCGACAACTTGCTGGGTGTTACCAGACGTTGCTCCTTTGTTCCATAGCGCTTCTCTTGAGCGGGAATAGAACCATGTTTGTTTTGTTTCGACTGTTTTTTCGTATGCTTCTTCATTCATGTAAGCAAGCATCAGCACTTGCTTCGTCTGGCTATCCTGCACGATGGCTGGGACAAGTCCTTTTGTAAAATCAGGCTTCACGGATGCGCACTCCTTCCTGTTGGCAATTTTGTTTCACTTCATCAATGCTGAATGTTTTATCATGGAAGATGGAAGCAGCAAGCGCTGCTGATACATCTGTTTGCTGGAATACTTCGGTTATGTGTTCAGGACTGCCACAGCCTCCTGACGCGATGACGGGAATACGAACTTTTTCCACGATTGCTTTGGTAAGCGGCAAGTCATAACCGGTTTTCACACCATCTGCATCCATGCTGGTTAGCAAGATCTCTCCTGCACCTCTTGCTTCGGCTTCTTTCGCCCATTCGATAGCATCAATACCAGTATCTTTGCGCCCGCCGTGCGTGACAACGTGCCAGCCGTCATCAAAACGCTTTGCATCAATAGCAACCACGATACATTGGGAACCGAATCTCTCTGCTCCTTGCGTAATCAACGCTGGATTTGTGACTGCAGCCGAATTAACCGCTACTTTATCAGCTCCAGCTTGCAGCATTGTCTTCATATCTTCAATTGTACGAACGCCGCCTCCAACTGTGAATGGTACAAACACATGCAATGCAGTTTGGCGGACAATATCCATTATTGTAGCTCGTCCTTCATGCGTTGCAGAAATATCGAGAAAAACAATTTCGTCGGCTCCGCTTTTCGAATAAGCTGCTGCCATTGCCACAGGGTCTCCTAATTCACGCAGCGAAACAAAATTTGTCCCTTTCACAACTGTTCCTTCCTTTACATCCAGACATGGGATAATACGTTTGGCGATCATTTGCTTTCCTCCTTGCGCACAGACTGCTGGCTGCTTTCAAACACACTTTGCAGCAATAGCTGTCCCACTTTCTCACTTTTCTCCGGGTGGAATTGAATACCGCAAATATTATTCTTTTGCACAATAGCCGGGATTTGTGTGCCGTATTCTGTACTGGCGACAATGTACGCTGCTGGTGTATAGGCTTGATAGCTATGCACGAAGTAGACATGCTTCCCTTGATGATCAGAATAAGTTGGGAAGTTATCGCTCACTTCTAGTGCATTCCAGCCAATGTGAGGAAGCAAATGCTCTGTTTCAATCTTGGCAACTGTTCCAGGCAGGAGACCGAGTCCCTCGGTTTCGCCATGCTCAAAGCCTTTCTCAAAGAGCAGCTGCATGCCGACACAAATGCCGATAAATGGTTTGCGAGATGCCAAATCTAGGAGCAAATTGCGAAGATTCCGTCGCTCGATTTCTTCCATTGCGGCACGAAACGATCCGACTCCGGGCAGAATAATATGCGTTGCTTGTTCAAATTCTTCTTTCTTATCCGTCAGAATCGTTTCATAGCCTAGCTGTTTACAAGCGTTGGCCACACTAGCCACATTGCCAACACCATAATCAACGATTGCAATCATTCAATCAGCCCTTTCGTACTGTTGACGCCTTTAATAGCAGGGTTCACTTGAATAGCAATCGCTAGCGACTGCCCAAGCGCTTTAAACAACGATTCTGCTTTGTGATGCGTGTTGGAACCGTAGTGGACTTTTGCATGAAGTGTCACACCAGCATGAACCGAAAAAGCTTGGAAAAATTCTCGTACAAGCTCGGTATCAAAGTTTCCGAGTTTTGGATTGTCAAACAATGCATCGAAAACTAAGAAAGGACGGCCGCTTATATCAAGCGCGACAAATCCTAATGTCTCGTCCATCGGCACAAAAGCATGCCCGTATCGGTTTATCCCTTCTTTGCTGCCAAGCGCTTCTTTTATCAGCTGTCCGAGTACAATGCCAGTGTCTTCCACTGTATGATGGCTGTCGATATGCAAATCACCCTCTGCTTCCACTACTAAGCCAATTCTTGCATGACTTGCGAACAGCGTAAGCATATGATCGAAGAAACCTACACCTGTATTGATAGAGATATTGCTGTTATCATCTAAATTCACTGAGATACTGATTTTTGTTTCTAACGTTTCGCGTGCTTTTTCGGCTTTGCGCATCGTACTTCCCCCTGTCTATTCCTTGAAACGAATGTTAATCGATTCTCCGTGCCCTGCCAGCTGCTCCTCGTCTGTTAACTGGACGACGCTTCCTTGGCTTTGTTTTAGTGCTTGTTTATCGTAGTACGTGTACGTCGTTTTTTTAATAAAGTCATCCACGCTGAGGCCAGATGAAAATCTAGCTGTGCCATTGGTCGGCAGCACATGGTTTGTTCCTCCATAATAGTCGCCTAATGCTGTCGGAGCATATGCGCCTAAAAAAACGGATCCGGCATGTTTAATTTTGCCTAGCTTTGCTTGTGGATTGCTTGTTTGTATTTCCAAATGTTCTGGGGCGAAGCTATTGGATAATGCAAAACTCTCCTCCAGTGAATCTGTCTGTACAATAGCGCTGTTCCCGTTCAGTGCTTCTTTGGCGATAGCTCTGCGGGGCAGCTTCTCCAGCTGTCTTTCCAGCTCACGTTCCACTGAATAGATAAGCATATCGCTATTTGTCAAAAGCACAACCCTGGCATTTTCATCGTGTTCAGCTTGTGCTAACAAATCTGCTGCAACAAATGCCGGATCCGCTGTTTCATCCGCAATGATGGCAACTTCAGATGGTCCAGCAATCATATCGATTCCTACTTGTCCAAACACGAGCATTTTAGCTGCAGCTACATAAGCATTGCCAGGTCCGACAATCTTATCGACTGGCGCAATCGTTTCGGTGCCGTAAGCTAAAGCACCGATTGCTTGAGCACCGCCAATTTTATAAATCTTATCAACGCCAGCAATTTCTGCTGCAGCAACAAGTACTGGCATAATAGCTCCGTTATCTCTCACTGGTGTCACCATAATAATTTCCTGAACGCCTGCCAGACGAGCTGGTATAGCATTCATTAAAATTGTCGATGGATATACAGCTTTGCCCCCAGGTACATAAATACCTATCCGCTCCATCGGCAGCACGAGTTGCCCGAGCTGTTTGCCATCTTCTGCAGTCATGATACGAGAAGTGATAACCTGTTTTTCATGGAACGATCGGATATTAGCAGCCGCTTTTTGTAAAGCTGCCAGTGTTGCAGGCGCAACTTTTGCCTTGGCTTCTTGGATTTCTGCTTCTGATACAAGCAGCCCCTTCGCTGTGGTACCGTCAAACTTTGCTGTGTACTTTTGTACGGCTTCATCTTTGTACAGGCGAACATCCTGCAAAATTGCCGAAACGGTCTGCAGTACTTCAGCATCAAAACCACTGTCTGTATTGCGAGTGCAAAACTGTTCCAGAAATTGCGCGCTAGTAAGTCTCTTCATCATGTGCTCACTTCTTCCTGCAGAATGTTTAAGTAAGGCTGCAATATATCACGTTTCATTTTTAAAGAAGAACGATTGGCAATGACTCTGGCAGTGAAGTGTTGAATATCCTCGATAACTTCTAATCCGTTTTCCTTTAACGTAGTGCCAGTTTCCACGATATCGACAATCGCATCCGCCAATCCAAGCAGCGGAGCCAATTCAACAGATCCTTCCAGCTTAATAATATCGACTGATTCACCTTTATCTAAGTAAAATTGCTTTGTTATATTCGTGTATTTGCTGGCGATTCTTTTCTTCCGGTCAGGCCAAACTTTCGTTTTTTCCGCAGCAACCGCCATCTTGCAAGCACCGAACGGAAGCGGAAAGAGATTGAACACATCAGGCTGAAACTCCGCTATAATATCTTCGCCAACTACACCTAGATCGGCAATGCCATGCTCCACGTACGTGGTCACGTCAACGCCTTTTGCGAAGAAATAAATAGCTTGATCTGTCTCCACACTCAATTTGCGCCCTTTTTCCACAAGCGGTGTGCTATCAATGGCGCGCTCCTCCAAGTAAGCAAGGAATTGTTTCTCAACACGGCCTTTCGTTAACGCAATAACTGGTTTCATTTAACCTTCACCTCGTATTCTTCGCCGTTTCGAACTAGCTGAAAGACTTGATCATATGATTCTGCCGTTTCACCCACTCTGACATCTACGACAGCATGCGGGAACTTATCACGCAGTTTTTCTGCAGCAATCAAACCTTGTTCATCAGTCATGAGGCACACTCTTTCTTGCTTAGCTGCTGCTGGTAGTGCTGCTGCGAGGACATCCATATCAAATGCTAATCCGACAGCACTCATGCTGCCGCCAAACTGTTCATACAGCTCATCATATCTGCCTCCAGAGAAGCACTCTGCTCCGTTTGCTGCTACAAATCCGCGGAACATGGCGCCATTATAATAAGGGAGCTGTTTGACACGCCCAAGATCAACAATAACGTCCTGCCCAAGCTCTTCTAACGCTAATGCCAGCTGCTGCAATTCTTGAATAACAGCAAGCAGCTTCGGTTCCTCGGCCCATTCCTGCTCGTATTTAGCTAATACAGCTGTCCCGCCGAAAGCATCGGCCAAATCAGCAACCGCTGCCGCTGTTTGCTCGCTGCCTGTTTCGCTAATCAACCGATACACTTCGTCTTTTCGTTTATCATGCATAGCCTGCCTTACTTGAGATGCTTTTTCTTCATCCAATTCTAACGAAGCGATAAACGTTTCAAAGATTTCGGTATGCCCGAGTTCAACGCTGTAACTATCCACGCCAAGCTCTCGTAAGAAACGAACGGCAGTGAACAGACTTTCATATTCCCCGTAAAGCCCTGGTGTTCGAATAATTTCAATTCCTGCTTGATGACTTTCGACGCCATTATGATCTTTTCGAAACACGGAACCCGCGTAAGCCCATTTCTGCTGCTTTGACTGCTGATTGGATAAAGCTCTTGCTACAGCGATTGTCCAATCAGGTCGCAGTACTTCAATCTCTCCTTCTTCATCAAACCATTTGAGCATCTTTTTCATTGTCATTCCGGCATATGAATTAGTGAAAGTATTGCTATATTCAATAACTGGCGTCTCAATCGATTGATAATTCCGTAAATTCACAACAGACTGGAACGTTTCATATATAGCGACGCGATTAGTAAGCTGTTTGCCTGTCAAATCGCGGCTCCCTGCAGGTAAGAACATCTCGAACCCTCCGATTCTATCTTTATCATTCTACCACTTTACCAAAGTAAAGGATTTCTATTGATTTGAATGTAACATAATGAGATACTAGCGTCAACACATAACGAAAGGAGCAAGCATATGATTGGAGATTTTCACGTACATACTCAATATTGCCAGCACGGATCCGCCGATAAAATGGAAGCTTATGTCCTGCAGGCAATAGAGAAAGGACTGACTCATCTTTCTTTCACCGAACACGCTCCGCTTCCGGAAAGCTTTACGGACCCCGCTCCCCAGCAAGACAGCACCATGGATCGGGATAAGGTGGAAGCTTATTTGAAAGAAGGACAAGCGCTGCAGAAGCAGTATGAGCAAGATTTGCAAATTAACATCGGATTTGAAGTCGATTATATCCAAGGTTATGAGTACGAAACAAAGCAGTTTCTTGATATGTATGGAGCCGAAATAGATGACAGTATCCTCTCTGTTCATATGCTGCAAGCGCCAAATAAGTCTTTTTTCTGCATGGATTTTAGTGAAGAAACGTTTGGTCGTGCAGCAAAAGCTTTTGGCGGACTGAACCTACTCTATAAAGCTTATTATGACAGTTTACAAGCGTCTGTTGAAGCAGAACTTGGCAGATTTAAGCCAAAACGTATTGGCCACATCACGTTGATTCAAAAATTCCAACTCGCTTACCCCCAGCCTGCTGACTTTTGGGAAGAACAACAGCAGCTATTAGCATTGATTAAAAAGAACGGTTATGAACTGGACGTGAATACGGCCGGGCTGTTCAAGCCATTATGTAAAGAAATGTACCCGCCAGTTCGACTTATTCACCACGCCATAGAGCTTGGCATTCCGCTAGTTTCGGGGTCTGATAGTCATGCAGCTGCAGGAATTGGGAAAGGTTTTGAAGAACTGCAAGACTATCCGTTACAGCTTCCGCAAACATAATGATAATACAATAGCTGCGCTAAAATCTGTTTAGCGCAGCTATGATAAAGAAAGGGTCCTTCTAACAAAACGTGTTATCTACCAATGAGATGGTCTTTATAAAGTGGGCCACGTGGAACATTTTCTCGACACCATCCGGATACTACCGACAGCCTTTTTCTAAAAAAGTCTTCTGTGATACAGCTTGTCCAGCACCTAAACAATTTATCACACTGCACCCTATAAATCGTTTTTCTCTTCATTCGCTATGTATCCAGCAGCCATAATCAGCCTGCAAATTTCCACATCGTACACTGCTGGCTTCCTAATCGGGAAATCATTTGATGCAAATTGCGAAGTGCCGCACAATATAAATCGTAACAGTTTAGGCAATCTGCTGAACGACATACACGATAAGGGACTTTCATCATGCTCACTTTAACTCTGTCGTATCAGTCTCTTCGCTCTCACTTTATAATAGGAACCTGCGATTAAAGAAGCAAAAAATAAAGGCGACGAAGTAAACATACTCTCATCAAATCCTTCCTCAATAAGAAAATCGAATGTATACCCCACAATTAGTAATCCTGTAATAATAAAGCACATAAGCGAACTTTTTTTACATTCTTCTGGCGTACTCTTTTTCAACCCCTCCACCTCCTAAAACATGTAATAATGGTGACACCACCTATAAATATTACTATAAAATTACATATTAGCAAATGGCTGTCTGCATGGTAATATTCTTAAAAACTCAATCACACTTCCTTTATATGGTACTATTGAATATGTATACAGACTAGTTTTAAGAGAAAAGGAAATAATCACACGAAAAAGCAAACAATCATCATTTACTGCCATACTATTTTATTCGTGCTAGTAATGTTACTGACTGGCTGTGCAAATAATGAAAACGAAACCCAACAAGCTCCAAACAATAGTGCTTCCAGCGCAGAAGAACATACGAATGATGAGAATACGCAGACAGACGCAGACGAAACATCAGCCTCTAACGCAAGATTAGATGCTACTAAGAGAGATGATTCTGTAGAGGAATCTAAAGAAAACAGTACTGAAGAAACTGTTACAAATGAAAAACAAGATAGCAATTCAGATCCTACAGATGAGAACGAGGATTTGTTAGCGGGATACTCCGATGAAGAAATCGAATATGCCCGTATCTGGCTGCTGCTCGGACCAAATCAACAAATCGGCGAGTTGAATGTAACACATATCCCAGCAGGCACACCGCTGGAACCTGAGTATTTCCCAATTGTGGACTATCCAGAAGATGTAACCCAGCTGAGCGGTTCCCGCATAGCAGATGAATCTGTCACGTATAGTAGTAATGGAGATGGTACCATTAATGTTTTCAATGTACCTCTGCTTGGAAGATGGTTCGGAGGCACTCCACCTGATGAAAATCTGGACACAGCTGCAATGCGAGAAACGTTTGAAGAAATTATTGCTGCTACAGAAGAAATATACGTTGATCCAGGAAACGATGAAGCAGTCAAAAGGCTTATCGAGTTTATCAATCAATAAAAGTACCTTCCATACTAAAAATATAAAGGTAAGAAGAAATAAATCTATTTCATTTCTTCTTACAGCTTTATAGCTTCACCAAACTAAGGATGTGAGGACATTGAAAAAATATAGCTTTCCCTTTCTTTTCTCTATTCTATCCCCACTTTTGACTCTGATTGCAGCAGCTTTATTGGATATAGCTATCAATGTAGTACCGCCAAGTGTAGTCCATGTAAGAGAAGTCATGAACTTTCTAATCGTCTTTCTGTTAATCAATCCTCTAATCGGCCTTGTGTGTTCTTTCTTTATAAAAAAGAAAAAGTTTAAGATTCTTCTAGTAATTATTAATTTGATTTTCTCGATTCTCTTTGTCATTCCCATGATACTTTTATCTGCCTTTATTTATGGAGATGCTTCATTCGCTCCTTAATGCATTCGATAGCGTTTAAAAAGTAGAATTATTTATTCTTACCAAAGGGGTGTACGATATAAAAACAAGAAACGTACTATACAAGGAAGTTCAAAGGCCCCAGCTCATTATTTGGATAATATTCCTATCCATTGCCGCACTCATGTGGTATGCGTTTATTCACCAAGTTTTGCTTGGAAATCCATTTGGAAGCAAACCCGCATCAAATGCTACTGTAATCGTATTTTGGCTTATATTTGGGCTCGCGTTTCCTTTAATCTTACTAAAATGGACGAAACTAATTGTAGAAGTGCATGAGGACGGTCTATACATTCGCTTCATGCCATTTCATTTGGAATATAAGAAGTTTTTATACAAAGAAATAAAGAGCTACAAGTCCATCAAATTCAGCCCGTTTACTCGTTTTGGCGGCTGGGGATTTCGTGTAAACTTCAAGGGAGAAACGGGGTATATATCAAGCGGAAAACAGGGCATTGAACTAACGTTGAAATATCAGACTGTCGTGATAAGCGCAAAAAATCCGGATGAACTAATAAAAGCAATGGACATAAAAAATGCTTTATAATTAGGTAAGTATCTATTTTAGGTACTTACCTTTCTGAACCAGTGGGTAAAATCTACTCTATGAAAATCTTTATTCACAGGATTATTTGTTCAGCTATTGTCAATTAGTTATCAGCTTCTATATCCCACATCCTTTGCACATTTACTAATTCTCTTCCCATAAATTCCATCTTATAAATATCCGGTTTCGACGTGCTATGTAAAAAATCTAATCCATAGCAGCTGTCGAAATACCCCAACATCAATGTCATTACTGCTCCGTGGGTACCTATTACAACTTTCTTACCCTGGAATTTATCTAACAGTTCTAACAAAACGTTTACCGCTCTTTTTTGACAATCGGCATTAGATTCTCCACCCTCTAAAGCATAGCTTGCATCATTAAATGACGTCTCCAGCAGCGGAATTAATTCTTTATCTCCTACTCGATTATCGTCAGCTGAGAATCTTCTCTCTTTTAAATCTTCATACACGAGAACGTCTTGGTTGATTTGCTTCGCTATTTCATTAACGGTTAAAATAGCACGTGTGTATGGGCTTGATACAACAACATCTATTCCTTCGTCTGCTACTATTGCCGTCACTCTTTGCGCATCTATGTAACCGTTCTCCGTTAACCCTCTTGTTCTTTCATTCCCTTCTTTAG
The DNA here is from genome assembly GCF_019056395.1 of Terribacillus sp. DMT04. Lineage (NCBI taxonomy): Bacteria > Bacillati > Bacillota > Bacilli > Caryophanales > Bacillaceae > Terribacillus > Terribacillus sp. DMT04. The sequence continues at coordinate 1,634,773 of NZ_CP077639.1, read as the reverse complement.
GTGAATCTCCGTGTCTTACCATATAAATAAATGTTTGCATAGCTTCCTCCAAATGTTGCTTGCCTTATGTTTATTCGCTAACTCGCACGTGCGGACAGCGTTTCTGCAGCTCACTAAGAAACTCTTTTTTTAGTTCTGGTGAAATTTTCACACTTCCAGCTATACCTGTTTTATAGTATAGTTCCAATGCATCTCTAGATGACAAAATACGATAACCTGTAAATATATCTTTCGTTGCCTCTACTTTTATTATATCACCGTAAGAAATTCGACTTCTGAATAGTCCCCCTTTTACGAATAAGTGTTTCTGACAAAAAACATATTTAATAGAAAAAATGGGCCATATAAGTATACTCACCATCAGAGAGAATGCTGCTATCATAAGGAAGGCCGCTAACCAGGTAACCCCCTTCATAAACATCAGCGGCCAGAAACATGCTAAAGCAACGATAGCCAATACGATTAAAATGAAATTCACAAAAAAAGCATCTACCTTGGAACGGAAAATCATTAGAATGCTCCACCTCCAAACTGTAATTGAGGTTTCGTGCTTGGGCGAAAAAAATTGGTTGTTCAAAAGTACTTGATGGGCTAGTTTCTGTTGGGAATAAGATGAACAACGATGTCTTTAATAGAGGTGAATACAATGTGAAGTACTGCCAAGAAAGTAATAATCTTGAAATAAGGGTTCTCATACAGAGTGATATATTCCGTAAACAAATGCGTGTTGACTAAACTGTGCGCAAAATTACCCATTAGGTTTAGGTTAGGTTCCAGAAATGTATCATCAATAATGATAAATATTGTCTGCATGATAACGAATCCAATTAACGTTATCGTCCACTTCTTCGTTAAACTCGCGCGACCTTTCTTGTTATTTCTGCTCAATAATTCGAAACCTCCTTCCCTTCGTATGGTTCAAGTAAAGCATATCACGAATAAACCATATTTTGTAAGTTGATAACATGATTATTACTTGTTATTTTGTTCACTTATTTACGAAGTGTTCCTCATTAAGTTTCAGCAAACAGACACAAAAAAAGACTGCCAGAAATACCTAGCAGTCCTTTCCTCTTTCCTTATTCTCTATCCAAATCCCGAACGGCCGGACCTTCCACTACTTCTCCGACAGCCGTAAAGCGTGAGCCGTGACAAGAACAATCCCACGTATGATCCGCGTCATTCCACGCAACCGGGCAGCCATTATGGGTGCAGGCTGCATTCATTTTGTGCAGCTCTCCGTCTTTATCTCGGTAATAAGCCATTGTCTGGCCGTCTTTCTCTAAAAGAGCACCTTTTCCGTTGGGCAAATCATCCGGTTGGACAACCTTTTCATTACTAATTCGATTAACGTCATCTTCTCCGAAACTAGCAGCTTCTGCTTCTTCCATGTCGCGTCCAATCTTATATAAATCAGCAAACGCATTTTCTTTTCCGTCGATTAAATCTGCCAGCAAGGTTGCAGCTGCTACACCGTTGGATAATCCCCATTTTCCGAATCCAGTTGCGGTATAAACACCTGGTGCTTCATCACTCACTTTGCCGACAAATGGCAGCTGGTCAGTTGTGAGCAAGTCATGGCTGGACCAATGCTCATACAGCTCCTCTACTCCGAACTGTTCGTCAGCAAATTGATAGATTCTTTCATAGCGATCAAGGACCGAAGTACCGTCACCTGTCACATGTGATTCTCCGCCGACTAACACATAGTGATCTTCGCCTTTTTTCAAGCTGCGAATCGATCGTTTCGGAGACTCGAGACTAATGTACATGCCTTTTGGATAAGGTTTCTTCGACTTGATTGCAATACCGTATGAGTTCTTTGGATTCATATTGGAGGAAAAGTATTGATTTTCAAGCTCCAATGGGAAATGTGTCGCACTTACAACATTATTCGCTGTAATGGAATAGCCGCTTTCGGTATGAACAACTGGACGGTCTTCGGTATCAAAAGATACAGCCAAGCTGTGTTCGTAAATGCTACCGCCGCGCAGCTCAATCTCTTTCAGCAATCCTACCAAGTACTTCACCGGATGAAACTGCGCTTGCTGACGCATAACAGCCGCTGCTTTAATCGGTATATCAAGTGGCAGGTTATCGGTTAAATACCCGTCGATTTGCAGTTTGCGATACGCCTCGACTTCTTTCTCAATTGTTTCGGTACCTTCATCCAGCTGGGTATAAATATAAGCGTCTTGCTCTTCAAATTCACAATCAATACCATGTTCAGCTGACGTATCTTTTACATAGTTGATGGCTTGCAGATTGGCTTGGAAATATTGCTTGGCTGTTTCCTCCCCATATCGCTCAATCAAGCCTTGGTAAATAATATCATGCTGTGCTGTCAGTTTACTTGTCGTGTAACCAGTAGTTCCTGAAATAAGCTCACGGCCTTCAATTAGAACAACGCTTCGGCCTCGCTTTGTCAGTTCATAAGCTGTCGTAATGCCAGCAATGCCTGCACCGATGACCAATACATCTGTATCCAGATCTTTCTCAAGGGCCGGATAGGACGGCATATCGGTGGAATTTCGCCAGTATGATGTTGGTTTATCTGAGAATATCTTTTTTGTTTGCTCCATAACTGCTAACCTCCTGGACTATCGCCTTTTGGTTATACAGTAACCTTATTTGCCAGCCATCAAACTTTTTTGCGCAATAGTAAATGAAACGTTTCTAGCACTTCTTGAAGCTTTTGCTTAGAAGAAGTGTCGGTCAATGCACGAAGCATGCCGCTATAATAGCCTGCTAGCTGCTCGTACGCCTGCTTTTGCAGACGCTTTTCTTCCGCTTGCCATATTTGGCTGTAATGGTTTTCCATAGCAACAATATAGTCCTTCAACATGTCTGTCAGCATCGGATCCAGAAGTTTTAACAGCTCCTCTTTTAGCTTTTCTTTTTCATTTCCTTGGAAAAATGCCTTTGCTCCACGGTATAGCTTTTGTATTCGTGCTATATCTGTTTTCTGGAAAGTAAGCTCTCTCTCGGGCGGCGTTGTTTCAGGAAGTCTGTTATCGACCGCAGCAGCAACCGTTAATGCTTTATTAACTTCTTGTACTGTTTGTTCCGCTCCAATTCGCCAGCGCTCCAACTGCTCTCGGACAGTCCTGTCGACTCGGATGGTAACAGCTCGATACTCCTGTTCCAGCTGCAATTGAATTTGATGAGAGAATTCCGTCACTTGACGGCCGACTTCCTCTCTGCCTGAAGCGCCGCTGCTTCTTATACGAGAAGGATTGAAGCATTGCTTGAACAAATCGTTTGCTTCCAGCAGCTGTCTTTCTTTTACATAGTGCAGTTGCTTTTCAATGTGCTGGCTGATCGCTTGTTTGAATACTGGCTGTGTATACGTTTTAATTGTGCGCAGTACGTTTTCTTGCTCCACTTTGTATTGGCGGACTTTTTCTTGCTTGGATTTTTCATCCAGGTCCATTGCTTTCCCATATGCACGCAGCTGGTTATATTGCCTTTGCAGTTCTTTTCTCGCACTGTCGATAATCACATCCGTCAATTCATGCCGAATAAAGCTGTTTAACTCTTGTTCAAGTTTTCCTAATCCAGAGTCCAGCAGTTGGTCGGATTGCTTCTCCTGCAAACCGAGTAAGCTGCTTAACGCAAGGAGCCGCGGCTGACGAATTTGGAAGGCTGCCAGATTTTCTGCAACATAATTCGTAACATAGTCTTTCTCTGCTTCATCCTTTGCTAAATCACTAGCGTTCACAATAAAGAACATATTATCCTTTTCCAAGGCACCTTTTACTTTTCCTAATTGCTGCAATACTTGTTCGTCTGCTTTGGAGAAAGCATGATTATAATACGTAACAAACAAGATAGCATCCGCGTGCTTCATGAATTGGAATGTGACATCCGTGTGGCGTGCATTAATAGAGTCAGCTCCTGGAGTGTCAATTAGCGTCACACCTTGCTTCAGGAACATATTGTCCAAATAGACAGTAATTTGCTCAATAAAACAGCTTAACGATTCTTTTGTGACGTGCTCGCTGAACTGTTCAAATGGGATTTTCCCTTCTGATCCCAGATTTGTTTGCACAAATTGATAACCAGATTGGACGGCTTGCAGAAACGCTTGATGCCTTTTATCTTCCGCCAAGTCTGATGGATCCTCTGTTAAGAATGTATCCATGTCGAGCTGTTTACCGCTAAGACTTTCGATATCTGCCTTTATGTGATCCTGTGATTTCCACTTGACAACAACAGTTTGGTGTGGGTGCGTCTTTGTTGCCTGCTTCAGCATATTAATGGAAGCGGTTGTCGGATTTGGCGATACTGGCAGCAGACTCTCCCCAAGCAATGCATTCGCAAATGAAGATTTTCCTGCGCTGAAAGCACCAAATAACACGAGTGTATAATCTTGGTGCGTCAATTTTTCTTTTCTATTCTTTAAATCTTCAATAGCAGATTGAAACCCTTCCATTTCCGTGAGAGCAGCTGCAGCATTGTCGAGAAGCTGTGCCATTTCCTCGGGTGATAGCTTTGATCCTAAGTCATGTTGTACCTGTATTTCCTGCTCAAGTTCAACTTGTTTAACAGCCGCTTCAGCACGCAATAAATCTGCACTGTTTTTCTCATCATATCTGTTCGCTATCGCTTGCTTCGCCTGGTCGATTGTTTCCGTTTCGATATGGTCCTCAGTTCGGTGTATGTTCGCAGCTAATTCTTCAAAACCAAGCTGGAGCTGGTTGATTTTTTGCTGGATATGATTATTTTCTGCTACTTTTTGTTTTTCCTGCTTTTCCAGCTGTTCTGCTTGTTCAAAAGCAGTATCTGTCGTAGCAATAGCCGCTTCCACTACAGAAAGAGCAGCTTTTTTATACGCTAGCTTAATATGATCCTGCACAGCAGCTGTATAAACGAGTGTATACGTTCCATTCATACTTGCTCCTTGCTGAATATGCTGCTCCAGCAGGTCAGCTGGTATGTCTGCTTTAAAATCCTGCAGCAGTTTTTGCACCGATTCGGTATACACATCATGCTGATTGGCCCATTCAATTAGTTTGTCACGCAAGCGCCAGATCAGCTGCTTTTCGATTTGTTTTTGGATATGCTCCTCTGTCTCAACACGCCGCCGTTCTCTTTCTTCTGCTGTTTTTCGTTTGCTGTTAAGCAGACCAATTTTAAAGTCTGGGAAGGTGGACTCTAAGTATTTCTCTGCTGATTCACGGACTTCAAAAGGCATTAAGTTCGCATTTTTTAGCGTCTGTTGGATGGTTTCCCGCCCGTTTTCTTCTGCTGTTTGCTGTTTTTTTCGCCAATTGGCAGCTTCATTTGTCTGATCATCCATTAGTTCATGAAGCTGTTCTGCCAGCGCTGCTTTTTCTTCTTCTGCCTGCTGCTTTGCTTCATACAGATAGTCCTGAATCAGCCGCTGTCTTCCCCGTTCTAAACCTGCTTTGTGCAGCTGTTCTTTCTCTGTAAGCAGCTGCTGCATCTTTCGCTTTACATCATACAGCTGATTATGCGGATGTGCTGGATCTTTTAATGTGGTATAGAAGATATTTTCGGGTGTAATTTGCCATTGCTGAAATACTGTCTGCACACCTTTTTGAAAAACCGTCCAAGATAGCTCTTCTTCGCGATGTTTATCTATTTGGTTAACGATAAGATAAAACGGCTGCTGCTGTGCTGAAAGCTCTTGTAAAAACAGCAAATTCACTTCTGATTGTACATGGTTATAGTCTGTCACATAAAACATACTGTCCACCAGATGTAAGGCCGACTCAGTCATAAAACGATCCGCATCATCACTGGCATCAATACCGGGGGTATCCATCAAAGCAACTTGTTCTGGAAGTCCGGTTTCCTTATCTTGTATAGCAATTTTACGGATATCCTTATTCCGGCAATATGCATCAAGTGTTTCTTTTCGGTAAGGAGCTGGCAGCTCATACTTTGTTTCATCGGATCCATACGCAAATACTTGCGGTGTACCTTGTTGAACCGTTACGATATTAGCACTTGTTGGAATCGGACTGGTTGGCAGTACGTGGGTGCCGAGCAGCGCGTTAATAAGAGAACTTTTCCCTGCCGAAAAATGACCCGTAAAACAAATAAAAGCTGTTCGGTTTTCCGCTTTCTCGACTAAATCAAGTGTCTTTCTACTAAACTGTGCCTCGTTTTTTGCTTCGAAAAATTGATATAATGCCGACAGACTGAACAATTCCTTTGTTTCTGCTGTACGCCGCATAGATGACCCCTCCTCTTATGTATGCGCATTCATATTTTTTATTATAAAACAGGAAAACCGCACTTACCATTGTAAATGCGGTTTTTTTGTTTATTCTCCCATATATGGAATATGAACATCGGTCTCCAATTCACCTGTAAATTGGCTGATTGACAAATCATTTCCTTTTATCCAGCTAGCAAAATTTATTTCGACTGGCTCTTTATGACCAATAGCAAACCCCATTTTCAGTTCTTTTGGTTTGTAGACAGAGGTATGAATTGTGCCCGCCCAGTTGCGATAGCTGTCGGAAAAAACATCATACTTTGGATCATTCAAAAGACGGAAACCTTCGTTTGCATGCATCTCTTCTTGGTGATGTTGTTGAATAATATCCATGCGGCGCTCACTGTCGACAAGATAATGACGATTTTCTTTCGTCAGCACATCAAAATGATTCGTACTATAATGCGCTTTTTTCACAGCCGTTCCCCGCGGACTTCCCTCTATTACGCGGCGGGTTCCAGCTGCATCGTTTATCACATAGTTAAATGAATGCCGATGCGGCATTTCTGTCAGCTTTTCTACCGCCTCTTCCGTAGTAGAAGCTGTTTCTAATACGATTCGTGCCAGCATGTTGCAAATAAAGCCTTCCTCGGCAAAACGCTGATGCACAAAATTATACCCAATCGTCAATCCTTTCTCGTTCATCCCATCAATGCGGCCAAGAATCCGCTGAGAAGGTCCGATTGTAGCAAAGTACTCTTTATCTGACGGCTGAAACAGAACAAAACGGCCTTCATATGTTTTTGGATGATAATCGTAATTACGAGCAAGAAAATCATTTCCAGTAACAATGGAGCAGCCGGAATTGATTCGGTATTCTTGCTGAAAACCGCTGTAATCCATCAATGTCTCTTCAATGGAAAGGCCGAGCGCATCACTCAATCCTGTCAGCTCTTCGTAAATGCCAGAATGGTAGCTGCGGAACATGCGAAATGCATCCGCGGCAGCAACTGTGTAACGACGGCGGTTCCGCTGTTTCTGCTTTTGCTGATACGTGTATAAAGGTGTATCTTTTAAACGTTCCCCTTGCATAACGCCAAAGTCGTAATGCGATCCTCTAAAGGTGAACACGCTTGATTGTATTTGTTTCATAGGAGAACCCTTCTTTTTTCTATAGTGTCTTCCTATTATCCAATACAATACCGGACCGAGGGAAATGATATGCTTAACCCTCCTCCACTTTACAAACTGTAAGCTGCATCGGATAAGACTCCAGAACACTCGTATATAGCACAGTAATCTCATCGCCATTTTCAACTGTATCCGGTATGACGGCATCCCTTAGTATGTATTGTGTTTTGTCTTCAGACACAAGAAAATATTGTCCATCTTCTTTTGTATCCAGATAGCCAGTCATTACTTGATGGCATTCTTCTGGTGTAGGTTTTGCAGTGGAGCAGCCTGCAAACAATAGTGCTAAAAGCAACATAGCCATGTACTTCACTTTTCTTTCCTATCCCGTTTGGACAAATAAGCAGAAAGCGGCTTCCCCCAGCTCCATACACCAGCCAGTCCCAAGACTCCCAAAGCAAGCCAAACGAAGAAACGCTGCTCCAAAAAAAGCAATCCAGAAATCATTCCAAACAAGACAATAATTGAGCTTAGTATCCGCACAATCCTGCTCCTTTCTTTTACTAACTGTTTATATCAGTTTTTTATGTAAATTATTCCTAGATTACTGTTGATGAAAGGGAACAAATGTTCTAAAATAAAGAAAAGAAACTGATGAAGGTGGTATAGTTTGAGATGAGGCCAGAACTTACGAAAGATATAACTATTCAAGAGTTTCGAGATTTTTACTGGTTAAAAGAAGAACTGCAGCACTTCTGCAGAGAACATGCTATTAGTGCTTCCGGTTCAAAGATGGAGATTGCCGACAGAATTGAAGTATTTCTGCAGACCGGAGAAATTAAGAAACCAATCCGTAAGACGAAAGGGAAGCAAAAAACGCCTCAAGCAGCATTAAGTCTTGAAACAGTTATTAGGGAACATCACCGCTGCAGCCAAGAAGTCCGCACATTTTTTAAATCGGTTATCCCCACGTTCCATTTCTCCACTCACATTCAGAACTACTTTAAAACCAATATTGGCAAAACGTATCAAGATGTTGTCGAGGCGTGGTATGAGGAGGAGGCGCGTAAGAAAAGTCCATCCTATACGAAAAATATTGCGCCCCAGTTTGAGTACAATCGCTTCATTCGTGACTTTTTTGCTGATCCGAAAAATCGTAAAAAAAGCCGCCAGGATGCTATAGAAGCTTGGAATAACATCAAGAAACTGCCGGGAAGTAATGCATACAAATCAGTAAACTAGCTCTTCGATGCACTAGAGAGGATCTAACACTTGCCCTCATGACTGTTAAAGCACTTTTCACAAGTAAAGTTGTCTTCTTTCTTTAAAAACGCAATTATTTCTGTCATTCCCTTGCGCTTTGGATATCGCATTTTCACATATATGAGATCATCAGCATTGATCTGTTCATCACAATGCGAACATACAGGCTTTTTCCAGACATTGTATACACCGCCTTCATTCTTCTGCTTGTCTATACGATACACTGTCTCGAAAGTTTCTAAAAACAGGTGCAAAAAAAGAAGCAGCTCGCCGCTGCTTCAATCATCTTCCCTATCGTATGTGATAGTAACAATTTCTCCGGATTGTGCATTGATGACAACATCAGCTTCGTCATCAGCTGTTTGGAGTTCCAATTCATAAACTGGCAGTCCGTCTTCTTCGTCAAACTCCGATTCTGTAACGCTGCCGCCCACTTCGTCAGTAGCAATCTTGATTGCTTCATCCATTGTAATCTTCACTTCTGCTTGTGATGCTTGTTTATTTGGAGGAGTGGTTTGCTTGTCAGCAGACTGTTCCGGGTCTGGTTCCGAGCTATCTTCCTGCTTCTTGTCGTCAGCAGAATCTTCGCCTTTTTCCGTAACTTCTGGCATTAAGGTAGATTGTATATTACTTTCCTTCAAGTTAATCACTTCTCCGGTATCTCCATTCAAAATCAGGTCGTACCGTGTTTCTCCATTTTCCAAATCAATTTCATACCGAGGTTCGCTGCCGCTTCTGTCTAATTCAATTTCAGTAACAGTAGCACTATATTGTTTCTCCGCTTGTTGACGTGCTTGCTCAATTGTCATTTCCGGTTCACCAGCTGATGCTTGCATCCGATAAAGACCAAAGACAGCAACAACGAGCACGGCAATTGTGACAGGAATGATCCATCTTTTCTTCATTCTGATCGCCTCCAGGTAGCATTCTACAGTTAGTATATCCTTCTCTCATTAAAGAATGGCTGTGTGTATTATTAGAATTTGATGAGAGTCAACACATCAGCGTGACAGGACAATAGTAAAAACAGAGCCTACACCTGGAGTACTATCGACTTTGATTTTCCCCTCATGCAGCTCGACTAGCTGCTTGGCAATCGCGAGGCCAAGTCCACTTCCGCCTTTAGATCGTGTACGCGCTTTGTCTACTCGGTAAAAACGGTCAAATATAAGCTGCTGATCCTTTTTATCTAGACCCTCTCCAAAGTCTGTCACAGAAAGAAGCGCTTCATCTTGCGTTGATGTAACAGAGACTTCAATGTGCTGGTCACTATATTTAATGCTGTTGCTCAGCAAGATATAGATAACTTGCTTAAGCATGTTCGCATCACCCAATACCGTGACAGCTTGCTCTGCATGCACGGTAATCTCACGCTGATGCGCTGTTTCCATTGCTAGGGAACAAGTTCTAGCTAGCTCAGACAGATTGACAGTTTCTTTTTCCAGTAAAGCTGGGTCATCTTTTGCCAAGATAAGCAACTGGTCGACCAATGCCTGCATGCGTTCTGTCTCACTATGAATGGCTTGTACTGCTTCCTGCTGAACAGCAGGATCATCGGCTCCCCAGCGATCAAGCAGCTTGCTGTAACTTTTGATAATGCTAATCGGCGTTTTAAGCTCATGAGATGCATCGGAGACGAACTGCTGCTGCTTAGAGAAGTTGGCTTCCAGCTGGTTGACCATCTCATTGAACGTATCACTAAGAGCCTGTAATTCGTCATGCCTTCTATTATCGATTTTCATTCGTTCCCATTTACCGCTATTGCGTATAGCTTGCATTGTTGAAGTTAATGCAAGAATTGGTCGGAGTAGAAAGCTCCCTAGCAATCTGCCGCCAAAAATACAAGGAATCAGGATAATCAGTCCTGCAAGCGTCAGACTGTATTTCAGCACTTGAAGTGTCTGGTTCAGACTGACCAGCTCTTCAGCAACTTGCATCGTATAAATGTCATTATTGCGGATAACTGGAATCTCTACCTCGGCATACCAGCTTCCCTCATGGTAGTATGTATGATCTTTTTCTTGACTTGAAAATGTAAAAGGAAGCTCTCGATATTTCTCGGCTCTGGTAATGACACCCTCGCTCTGGCCATTCGGGCCAATAAAGCGAACCATTCCCTCTGCTGGCAAATCAGCTTGGAACAAACTTGTTCGCGCCGTATCCTTCCAATCAACGGTAGCTGCTGTTTCTGCCAGTGCGCGCCCTTGATCATGAAGTCGCTCTATGCTGTTATGTAAACTCACCTGCCGAAACAAGAAATAAATAGATGCATTTACGATCAGCAATAAAATAACGAGGGTCACAATTATGTATAATTGGATCCTTGTGCGCAGCTTCACTTCTCTTCATCCTTTATTGTATAACCCACGCCTCTGACAGTTTTGATTAGCCTGCGATTCGTATTGGCATCCACTTTTTTCCGAAGATAGCGAATATAAACGTCCACGACATTTGTATCTCCGGCGTATTGAAAACCCCACACACGTTCCAGCAGCTGATCTCTTGTTAGAACTTGCTTTTCATGCTTCATCAAAAATAACAGCAAATCATATTCACGCGGTGTGAGCTCTACTTCATGTTTACCGCGCATTACTGTTCGCGTCTTTTCGTCTAACGTCAAATCCCCTACTTGCAATACTGGCGCTTGCTCAGCAGCTGTGCTCGTATGGCGAAGATGTGCACGAATGCGTGCCAGCAGCTCTTCAATTTCGAATGGCTTTGTCATATAGTCGGTTGCACCTAAATCAAAACCACTGACTTTATCAGGAACAGCGTCTCTTGCCGTCAGCAGCATAACTGGTACATGCGCATCGTTCTTACGAATGCGGCGCAGCAGCTCCATGCCACTTAACGATGGCAGCATCACATCCAGCAGAATAAGTTGATAACTGTTTCCATAAAATGCTTCCAATGCATCCAAGCCATCGTATTTCACATCAACTGTGAACCCTTCATGTTCGAGCTCCAGCTGCAGCAAACGCGCCATTTTCTTTTCATCTTCCACAACCAAAATTGTTGTCTGCTCCATAGGCTTTGCTTCCTTTCCTTATGTCGCTTTGATCTCTCGGTAGCTTCCTCCGTAATACAGGACGGGGTCACCATCACGCTGTACTAAGTCTTCAACTTCGCCAATCAATATGACATGATCTCCAGCTTTTACCTTTTCTACAACTTTGCAAGCAAGTGTAACGAGTGCACCTTCCACAACAGGAACATCTTTCAGTTTTGTAATCGGCAGCGGCTTATCTTGTGCAATCTGTTTGGCGAACACCATGCTCACTTCTTTTTGCTCTTCTGCTAAAACACTGACTCCGAATGTGTCATTTACCTGCAGAACATTATATAATGTAGCCTTCTCATCGATTGACACAGCAATTAAATGCGGCTCCAATGACACAGACATAAAAGCGTTCACTGTCATGCCTTTCATTTCTCCAGCTGCTTCTGTTGATACAATTGTAATACCTGTCGCAAATTTCCCCATTGCATCTCGAAATGTTCTATTATCCATCTTGTATCCCCCTCCGTACATGAACTATACGTAAAACTATACCATGCAAATTAGTTTAGCTGTCAATTATTCTATCCTTCAAAGGCTTATCTTGTGCTGGAAATATAAAAAAAGAGAGGCAAGACGCCCCTCTAGTTTACATAATAATATTCCTGTCTACTTACTCTTCTTGTGGAAAAGCAATATCGTAGACTGCTTCCGGATATGTGTCAATCACTTCTCCGTGCTTATCTGTATCTAAAACGTAAGAGCCATTGCTGTACCGGTCATTGGCATTCAGCTTCATTGGCTCCAGCAGATGATTTTCTTTATCTTTTGTTTCCATATGAATCGTCATTTCTTGTTCTACTACATAAAGTCCGACTATGCGATGTGGACTTTTCTTTAATTCACGAAGCATTACAACACCACGTTTTGCTCTGCCGGTTGGTTCAAATTCTTTCAGTTTCATCCGTTTTGCTGCGCCTCGATGCGTTATAATCGCAATACTTGGTGCATGTTGCAAATCAAATGTCTGTGCACCTACGATGTGCTCGCCTTCTTTCAGCTGCATGCCTTTTACGCCAGCTGCACGTATACCAATCGGACTGACTTCTTCTTCAGTAAACCATAGGCCATAGCCCGTATTCGTAGCCATAAATAGCTGCTTTTGTCCATCTGTTAATGCAACATGACATACTTCATCGTCATTTTTCAAATTGATAGCAGTGAGTGACTTATTCGCTCGTGATGCTTCGTACAGCTGCAACTCGCTTCGCTTTACAAGCCCATTTCTTGTGAAGAATACAAGATAGCCGCCATTTTTAAAATCACGGACTGGTATGCTGGCAATTACTTTTTCGTCTTTTTCCATACTGACGATATTGGCCAGATGCTGTCCTTGGTCTTTCCAGCGAATGTCCGGCAGTTCATGCACCGGCAAATAACTGAATTTCCCTTTATTCGTAAACACGAGCAGTTTGTCCGTTGTATTTATCTCTTGCAAGCCAACAAGATGATCTTCTTCCTTAATGGCCAAACCATCGCCATTTGAGGCTTGGTAGGAACGCAGGCTTGTCCGTTTAATGTATCCATCATATGTTACCGTTACGAGTACTTCCTCTGATGCAACCATAACTTCAAGATTGATTTTCAGTTCTTCGATTTCATTTTCGATCTGTGTACGACGATCGGTATGGAAGTTCTTTTTAATCGCACGAAGATCCTGCTTGATAACTTTATGCAAAACCTTTTCGTTTTTCAAGATATCTTCAAGCTTTTGAATTTGTTCATCCAGCTCGTCAGATTCCTTCTGTAAGGCCGTAATATCTGTATTCGTCAAACGATACAGCTGCAAGTTTACGATAGCTTCGGCTTGTGCTTCAGTAAAGCCGTAAGCTTCTTCAATTCGACGCTTGGCATCTGCTTTATCTTTAGACGCCCGAATGGTCGCAATAAGCTCGTCAAGAATCGAGATAGCTTTGATTAAACCTTCGACGATGTGTTTGCGGTCTTTCGCTTTTTGCAAATTGTATTGTGACTGTCTTGTTACAACCTCTTTCTGATGCTCGATATACGCATCCAGCAGCTGTGTTAAACCAAGCAGCTGCGGCGTTTTATCTTTGATGGCCACCATGTTGAAATTGTAAGAGATTTGCAGATCTGTATTTTTATATAAATAATGCAAAATACCTTGTGCATCTGCTTCTTTTTTCAGCTCCACGACGATACGCATACCAGTACGGTCGGTTTCGTCTCTTACTTCAGCGACACCTTCGACTTTTCGGTCCAGCCGCAGCTCATCCATCCGTTTGACAAGATTCGCTTTATTTACTTCATAAGGAATCTCATCAATAACGATTTGCTGTTTGCCGCCCTTAATATCTTCCATGCTTGTTTTTCCGCGAACAATGATCTTACCCTTACCAGTCTCATACGCCTTCTTAATGCCCTCGACACCTTGGATGATCCCGCCTGTCGGGAAATCTGGTCCCTTCATGACGGTCATCAATTCGTCTACAGTGACAGTTGGCTTGTCCATTCGCATAATAACTGCATCGATGACCTCACCTAGCTGGTGCGGCGGAATTTCCGTTGCATATCCTGCTGATATACCAGTAGATCCGTTCACAAGCAGATTCGGGAACTTCGCTGGAAGTACCGTTGGCTCTGCGTTTGTATCGTCAAAGTTCGGGACAAATTCGACCGTATTTTTATCGATATCACGCAATAATTCCGAAGCAATGCTGGAAAGCCTTGCTTCGGTATAACGCATCGCAGCTGGCGGATCGCCATCGACACTACCATTATTGCCGTGCATTTCTACCAGCACATTACGAACTTTCCATGTTTGACTGAGCCGAACCATTGCTTCATACACGGAACTATCACCGTGCGGGTGGAAGTTACCGATTACCGTACCGACGGTTTTAGCAGACTTCCGGAACGGCTTATCATGTGTATTCCGCTCATCGTACATTGCATATAAAATCCGGCGCTGTACCGGCTTTAAACCATCTCTGGCATCCGGCAGCGCGCGGTCTTGAATAATATATTTACTGTATCTGCCGAATCGGTCTCCGATGACTTCCTCCAATGGCAGATCCAAATATTTTTCCAAAAGAAATCCCCCTTAGTTATGCAGCTTGTCGTTTTCGAGGATATTTCCGTCTTCTTCCATACCGAAAGCGACATTACTTTCGATCCATTTACGGCGCGGCTCTACTTTGTCACCCATCAACGTCGTAATGCGGCGCTCAGCGCGTGCAAAATCCTCGATTGTTACACGAATGAGTGTGCGCGTTTCAGGATCCATTGTTGTCTCCCAAAGCTGATCGGCATTCATCTCACCGAGTCCTTTGTAGCGCTGAATTGTATAGCCATTTTTTAGCTCCTGGACGATGGTGCGCATCTCCTCATCGCTCCAGGCATAACGGATCACTTCTTTTTTTCCTTTGCCTTTTGAAACTTTATACAGCGGCGGCAGCGCAATATAAACTTTGCCTTTTTCAATCAATTCTTTCATATAGCGATAGAAGAACGTAAGCAGCAAGATTTGAATATGCGCTCCATCCGTATCGGCATCTGTCATGATGACGACTTTGTCATATTGCACATCATCAAAAGAGAAATCTGCTCCGACTCCGGCACCAATGGTGTGGATAATTGTGGAGATTTCCTCGTTTTTCATGACATCCTGCAGCTTCGCTTTTTCTGTATTGATAACTTTTCCGCGTAAAGGCAGAACCGCCTGAAATTTACGGTCACGGCCCTGTTTCGCTGAACCACCGGCAGAATCACCCTCTACCAAGTACAGTTCGTTTTTCTGCGGATTACGCGATTGAGCTGGTGTCAGCTTACCGCTTAAAAGCGTATCTCTGCGCTTTTTCTTTTTGCCGCTGCGGGCATCTTCCCGGGCTTTTCGAGCTGCTTCGCGGGCTTCTTTTGCGCGAATAGCCTTTTTCACAAGCATCCCGGCAATATCCGGATTCTCAGATAAGAAGTAAGAAAGTTTTTCAGAAACTAAAGCATCTACTGCTGAACGTGCTTCGGAAGTACCGAGCTTACTTTTCGTTTGCCCTTCAAACTGGAGCAGCTCTTCTGGAATACGGACGCTGACAATTGCTGTTAGTCCTTCCCGAATATCTGTTCCTTCGAGGTTTTTATCTTTTTCTTTTAACAAATTATTGCGGCGTGCGTACTCATTAAATACACGCGTCATACCGGATTTGGCGCCTGCTTCATGGGTTCCGCCATCCTTGGTGCGAACGTTGTTAACAAAGCTTAGCATTGTCTCTGTATAGCCATCATTGAACTGAAAGGCGAAGAATACCTCAATCGCTTGCTGTTCACCTTCAAAAGCAACAACAGGATGGAGCGTATCTTTTTCCTCGTTCAAGTAATCAACGAATGACTGCAGACCGTCCGGATAAAGGTACGTTTCTTCTTTGCCGCTGCGCTCATCCTGAATATGGAAAGCTACTCCCTTTAACAAGAAGGCTGCTTCACGAAGACGCTCAGTCAGCGTTTCGTAATTGTAAGTAGTTGTAGAGAACATGGACGGATCCGGTTTGAAGTGGATACTTGTTCCCGATTTTTTCGTTTTTCCTTGCTTTTCAAGTGAAGTGACAGGCTTTCCGCCATTTTCAAAGCGCTGCGTGTAACTAAATCCATCACGGTGAATAGTCACGACTAGCCGTTCTGACAAAGCGTTCACAACGGAAGCACCAACCCCATGCAGCCCTCCGCTTGTGCTGTAGCCGCCTTGGCCGAATTTCCCGCCGGCATGCAAAACAGTGAATATAACTTCAGGTGTCGGTCTTCCGGTAGCGTGCATACCAGTAGGCATTCCCCGTCCGAAATCCTCCACCGAAATACTGTTATCTTTGTGGATAATTACATTAATTTTTTCTCCATAGCCTGCCAGCGCTTCATCCACGCTGTTGTCGACAATTTCATAAACTAAATGATGTAAGCCCCGGCTGTCGGTGCTACCGATATACATGCCCGGTCGCTTTCTGACCGCTTCAAGTCCTTCCAGCACTTGAATTGAGTCATCTGAATAATGCGATGTTTGTTTAACCAATGCAACATCGGCTCCCTTCTTCGAACAAAAAGAACTGTTTCCAAGTCTTCTTCAGCCCGCGCTGAAGAGACAATACGCTATGTTCATCATAACACCGAACATACGTTTGTGTAAACTGGCCCCCTTGGTTAGCAGAGTCCAGTGTATGCCTAATTAAAAGTAGCAGAATAATGCCAGTCAATCAATCCACATTTTGGGATTCATTCAAATTAAACGTTAGCTGAGAGCCTTATAATAGCCATTTTTGAGATAAAATCAATAGGTTGTTATGTTTTCTGTATAAAATGAAAGTCTCTGCTCTCTAACTATACGCTTCTTTTGCTATATATGTACACCTGCCTCGAGGGCAGGTGGTGAATCATGTACCGCAAAACGTCTGAAACGGTTCGTCTGGCTCAGGGGGATTTGCAGTGTATTTCGGATCTGATGGCGTATAATTGTAAGGGTCGGAAACAGCTTCCAATAAGGAATCAAATAATGTATAATCGCCATTTCCTGCCGCATCCAATGCCTCTTCGACCAAATGATTGCGCGGGATAATATTTGGATTCGCTTGTTTCATCGTTTGTCTGACTGTTTCTGTATGCACAGCGCTTGTGCGTTTATCCCACCGTTTTTTCCAAGAAAGAAAATCTTCATCTTGTTGAATCGTTGCTAAATCATCAATGGTCAAAGCGCGGAAAGTGTTCGTATAATCCGCACCAGTCTGCTCCATCCACTTCAGTAGATCCTCAACGAGCGCTTCATCACTTGCTGCTGCTTCCTGTATGCCAAGTTTCCGATACATTATATCCAGCCAGTACTTGCGGTAAATACTCGGATATTCCTTCAAGATAGCCTCCGCTTTCTTAACCGCCTCCTCAGGTACATCATCCATGAGCGGCAGCAGTGTTTCCGCAAATCGAGCTAAGTTCCAAGCAGCGATTGGCGGCTGATTCGCATATGCATAGCGCCCTTGCACATCAATAGAACTAAAAACAGTTTTCGGATCATATTCATCTAAAAAAGCACAAGGCCCGTAATCAATCGTTTCTCCACTAATCGTCATATTGTCGGTATTCATCACACCATGAATAAATCCAACACTAACCCATTGAGCTAGTAAAGAAGCTTGACGATCGACAACAGCTTGGAAGAAACGAAGATAGCGGTCTGATTTCTCAACTAATTCAGGATAGTGGCGTTCGATGCTATAATCCGCCAAAGATAGTAAGTCCGTTTCCGAACAAAATCTGCGTGCATATTCGAATGTTCCTACACGAATATGACTTTTGGCTAATCTAGTCAATACCGCTCCTGGCAGCGCCGTTTCGCGATAGACAGGATCACCTGTTGAAACGACAGCCAAACTGCGCGTTGTTGGGATGCCTAGTCCATGCATTGCTTCGCTGATTATATATTCACGCAGCATTGGTCCAAGTGCTGCTCGTCCATCTCCTCCTCGTGAATAAGGAGTTCTTCCTGAGCCTTTTAGCTGAATATCCAGTTTCTCACCTGCATTGTTTTGCCATTCTCCTATAAGTGTGGCTCGTCCATCACCAAGCATGGTGAAATTCCCAAATTGGTGACCGGCATAAGCTTGTGCAATAGGCTTGGATGCTTCTGGGAAGCTATTACCCGCCAACGCCTGCAGTATGCCTTCTTGTTCGATACCGAGCTGTTCGGCTAGTGATTGATTCCATTTGATTAGCTTCGGTTCGCTTACAGGGTTTGGCTCCACCTTCGAATAAAAAACTTCCGGCAATTTGGTTGCATAGGATGCGTGCAATTTCTTGTCTAAGAACATGATTCTTCCCCCTTTTTTAAGGTTTGTATGTCTTATTATACGCTAATGAGAGAGAAACCCCACCTGCTGGGTGCAGATGGGGCAAGCTTAATTATTGGAAGGTCCGACAAGTACACTATGTGCTACTTTAATGCAAAGGTCCATCATGACTGTAAATCCTTCTTGCTTTAAATAGGCAGCTGCTTCTTCGTCATAAACGCCTTGCTGCGCCCAAAAGACGCGTGCATTCGTTTTACTCGCTTCTCTTGCCAAGTCCGGTAAGTATTCCGGCCGGCGAAAAACATTGATGATGTCGATTTGGTCTGGTACATCAGCCAAGGAAGGATATGCTTTTTCACCTAGTACTTCCGTTATCGTCGGGTTGACAGGAATAATACGATATCCTGCCTGCTGCATCGCCTGTGATACACCATAAGATGTGCGCGTGGGAGAATCGGATAATCCAACCACTGCAATTGTCTTTGCTTTTGTTAATGTATCACGAATTACGCTATTTTCAGGATTTTGAAATATCATGTGCTTCTCTGCCTCCTTTAAAGTAGTCCTTTTTGTTCTAAGAATTCTTTTGCTACTTGTTTTGGCTTCTTGTCTTCAAAGTCCACTTGATAGTTCATCTCTGTCATTTGCTCATCTGTTATTTTCCCTGCAAGCTGACTCAATATGTCCGCAAGCTCCGGATATTTATCAAGTGTTTCTTGACGCATTAGCGGTGCTCCTTGATATGGCGGGAACAAATTCTCTGGATCATCCAGCGTAACGAGGTTCAAATCCCGAATATAGCTGTCTGTTGAATAAGCATCAATCACATCGACATCGCCAGCCTCAATAGCTTGCTGACGAATACCAGGATCCAACGTCTTCAATTCACCAAATTCCACCCCATATATATCCTGAATGCCTAGGTAACCGTCTTGGCGATCACTAAATTCTAAAGTAAAACCAGCGGTCATATCATCATCGATACGTCGAAGGTCGCCAATCGTTTTTAGATTATTTTCTTCTGCGAAAGATTGTTTCACGGCTAGTGTGTACGTATTATTGTATAGCATTGGCTCCAGATACGCCATGTCAAAGCGCTCTGCCATACCCGCTTCTGCTTGCTGATATACTTTTTGAGCATCATTCGTCTCGGCTTGTTCGCCTAGGAAGGTCACAAGCGCTGTTCCAGTAAATTCTGGATAAATGTCAATACTGCCGCTCTGTAATGCTTCAAAAAGGAAATCTGTTTTCCCAAGATTCGTCTCTAATTCTACTTGTAGATCGGTCTGATCCTCAATTAATAGTTCATACATATTGATTAAGATAGAAGGCTCGGCACCCAGCTTACCGCCGATTACTAGATCAGCTTGATTATCCTTGCCAACCACAAATGGGGTTACAACACCGATAATCGCTACGATTAACAGCACTAACAGTGATTTAAATCCAAATCGTCTGCTGGTACGTTCAAATACCCGAATAACCAGATCCAATAGAATAGCCAGTAAAGCTGCCGGAATTGCACCGAGCAAAATCAAGTTTACATCTCCGCCGCGGTCAATTCCTAACAGAATAAGTTCCCCTAATCCGCCGGCGCCAATCAATGCAGCAATTGTCGTTGTTCCAACAATCATGACCATCGCTGTCCGAATACCTGCCATAATGACCGGCATCGCCAACGGCAATTCCACTTTGCGAAGACGCCGGAAGCTGTTCATTCCCATGCCTGTTGCAGCTTCTTTTAGTGCTGGGTCTACGCCGGCGATACCTGTATATGTATTTCGCAAAATTGGAAGCAGTGCATAGGCGATAAGCGCCACAATGGCCGGGCGTGTTCCAATTCCGATTAGCGGAATGAGAAAAGCTAAAATAGCCAAGCTCGGTATCGTCTGCAACACAGCTGTTATCGCAATAATCGGTTCTGCTAATCTTTTCGACCGGCTCAGTAACAAACCGAGCGGTACCGCAATTGCAATACTAATAAGTAAGGCGATCACTGATATTTGCAAGTGTTCACCTAAAGCTGTCCAAAACGAATCACTGCGCTGCTGGAAAACTTCAAGAAATGTATTCATTGTGTTACCACCCCATTCTTGACTTCCGTCTTACTGGCTAAAAAGCGCAGCAGCTCTTGCTGGGTTATCGTGCCAATTACTTTATTGTCCTTCGTTACCGGTAAGACACTCGTGCCAGCTTCCTCGAACACCGCAACAGCATCTAATACGTTCATATCATTGGGCAGTTCACCTACATCTTGCTGTTTTCCGTTTTCTGCAGCACAAAGTAGTTCCCCTTCACTGCCAGTTACAATATAAGCAACGTCGCTGTCATACTGACCTGCTTCAAATGCCTCTAGGGAGAGCATGTGCGAAGCGGTTTGAGAAGCCACAACGTCAACAGCAGTCTGCCAAGGTGATTTCTTATCTCCGATAAAGCTGCGTACAAACGAGTCTTTCGGTTCCAAAATTACATTCTGCGGGGAGTCTACTTGCACAATTTCGCCTGCTTTCATAAGGCAGACGCGGTCTCCAAGTGCTGTCGCTTCGTCAATATCATGCGTCACAAAAACGATCGTTTTCTTGATTTTCTGCTGCAATTTCCGAATGTCCTTTTGCAGCCCTTCTCTGCTGATGGGATCCAATGCACTAAACGGCTCATCCATAAGCAGAATTTGCGGGTCCGCGGCAAGCGCCCGGATCACACCAATACGCTGCTGTTGTCCGCCGGATAGTTCTGATGGCATCTTTTTCATATAAATGGACGGCTCCATTCCGACCATCTGCATTAATTCCTTCGCACGATTCTGGATATTTTGTTTCTTCCATTTTTTCATTTCCGGCACAACGGCAATGTTCTCTTCTACGGTCATATGCGGGAACAGCGCAATTTGCTGCAGCACGTACCCGATATTCCACCGCAGTTCATTGATGTTATAGTCTTTCAAGCGTTTACCGTCTATGTAGATATCGCCTTCTGTTGGCTCCACCAGACGATTAATCATTTTCATTGTTGTCGTCTTGCCGCAGCCACTCGGTCCAATCAGTGCAAGCAACTCGCCTTCTCGAATTTCGAGATTGAAATTTTTGATGGCTTCCGTTCCGTCTCTGTATGTTTTACTTACCCCTTTAAATTCAATCATTACGTCACCTCGTTTTTGTCTGTGCAGCAGAAAATCACACTATTGACCCTATTACCCTTGCCTCTAGGGCATTAATCCTATACTATGTAAAAAGTTATGCTATCCTATGATACTTCGTGCTAAAATGGATAAGCAAGTAATAGGAACGCCTTAGCTGTTAAAGGAGAATGAGAATGGTAATGGAATACATATTATTCATCCTGCTCGCCTACATCATTGGTTCAATTCCATCTGCACTGATTGTTGGAAAAGCAGGCTACAATATAGATGTCAGGGAGCACGGGAGCGGCAATCTCGGTGCTACAAATACATTCCGCACGCTCGGTAAAAAGGCTGGAATCATCGTTTTAATTGCCGACATCTTAAAAGGGACAATTGCGACTATCCTGCCGGTTCTGTTTGGATTTGACCTTTACTTACTTGTCATCGGACTAGGCGCAGTCATCGGCCATGTTTACCCTGTATTTGCACGCTTTAAAGGCGGAAAAGCAGTTGCCACATCCGCTGGTATCATTCTTGGTGTAAACGCGCTGCTCTTCTTAATTGTCATCGCAAGCTTTGTACTCGTTTTGCTGCTCAGCAAATACGTATCACTTGCTTCCATGACTGCAGGAGTTGTCAGCGTTATTGTTTCCATTTTTATTGCACAAGACCTGATACTAACGATTGTTCTCGGTATACTCGCTGTGTTTATTCTATATAAACACCGGCAGAACATCGTCCGAATTATTAAACGGGAGGAACCGAAAGCATCCTTCCTCGTGAAAAACAATTCCAGATAGTCGGGATTGTTTTTCTTTTTCGTATAATTTACCCGGCTCAGACAATTGAATTTCCCTTGATGCATCGGGTATACTTTAAGCTAGTCCATAGGACGTCTGAAAGGAGCACAAACATGCAACACCTACACACACCAACTAAAAAACAGCTGCCTGCGAAGGCAGAACGTCATAAATTATTCGGCTCCGTGCCGCCCGGTGAGAAGACAAAACCGGAAAATAAAGCTGATATGGCCGATTTACAAAATACGAAAAAGAACTTTTTATTCCATATCGATGCAGTCGGTATTGCGAATGTAAAACATCCAATCCAGGTGATCAGCAATACAAGTCCGGCAATGCAGACAACAATCGGAACATTTGAGTTCACTTCCAGCATTCAGCAGGATAGCAAAGGAACGAATATGAGCCGTTTTACCGAGCAGCTGGATATGTACCACAAAAATGGCTTCACTGTTTCTGTCCAAAGTTTACAATCATTTGTAGCCGAACTTGCTGAACGGTTAAAGCAAGATGATGCGAAAGTAAAAGTTACTTTCCCATGGTTTTTTGAAAGAAGCGGCCCTGCATCTGGCATGACAGGTTTAAACCATGCGGATGCTTCTTTGGAAGTGTCTTATCATAAAGAGACTGGTTTCCGTACAACAGCTAAACTGTCCGGTACTGTCACAACACTGTGCCCTTGTTCGAAGGAAATTAGTGAGTATAGTGCGCACAATCAGCGTGGTATTGTTTCGATGGAGGTACAGCTGACAGATGCTTTTAACGAAGATGTGCAAGACTGGAAAGAAGATTTGCTTGAGGCTGCCGAGAGCAATGCCAGCGCTCGGATTCACCCGGTATTAAAGCGTCCGGATGAAAAGATGGTAACAGAAACAGCGTATGAAAATCCTCGTTTCGTAGAAGACATGGTGCGCTTGGTAGCAGCTGATTTGTACGAACTGGATTACGTGGAGAAATTCACTGTTTCCTGCAGCAATCAGGAATCCATCCACTTACACGATGCTGTCGCTACATTGAGCTACGACAAACGCGACGAGATGGAGTAAACCGATGGGCAAGGTATTTTTAGCCTTGATCCGTTTTTATCGCCGTTTTATTAGTCCGCTAACGCCACCTACTTGCCGCTTTTATCCTACCTGTTCCCAATATGGATTGGAAGCAATTCAGCGATACGGCCCATGGAAAGGTGGCTGGCTCACAATCAAACGCATCTCAAAATGCCAGCCGTTTCACCGGGGCGGATTCGACCCTGTTCCAGGCTGCGGTTGTGAACAGCATGAAAAAAAGCAGTAATCCATCATGGATTACTGCTTTTTCTGTTGTGTCAGTCCAAATCGCTCCAGCTGTTCATATTGCTGCTCTGCCTGAAGAATATGCCGCTGATAGTCGCCGATCAAATCAAAATGAGGCAAATCACCATGTTCGTCAATCCAAGCTTCTTTCAGTCCATATTGCGCTCCCCAATTTATCAGCTTCTCCCGATCCGCACAGCCTGCTTTGGTAACCGTCTTTGCATCAGGAAATCGATCATCAAGCCAGTAGTGCGTCAAGAAAGCAACTTCTCCGTTACGAACTTGCTGCTTCCATTGTTTCAGTTCTTCCCGTTTCACACCAAATGCCATTGCTTATGCTTCCAATGCCTTCGAATAAGCAGCATGCCATTCTGGCAGCGAACGACGAATGGAAACAGGTCTGAAGTTTTCTTTTTTCACGACGGTGTGCGTACTTGTACCAGAGACACATAACTTTCCGTCTTCATTCCTAATTTCATAAGCATACATCGTACGAATACCATCATAAGATTGAAGCCACGTTTCGACGACTGGTTTTTCCCCATAACGTACTGGATAATGGAAGTTCAAATTTGCATCCACCACTGGCGAAAGAAAGCCGTCCTCTTCCATAGCAGCATAGCGCAAACCTAATGTTTCAATAAAATCTGTTCGGCCGATTTCGAACCAAACGAGATAATTCACGTGATAAACAACACCCATTTGGTCTGTTTCGCCGTAACGTACACTTATTTTTGATGTTGAACTTTTCATAAAGCACTTCTCCTAACCATATTCCAAGCATTCTCTATATCTGACTTTGTTAACATATCCATATTTGTTTGCTCTTCTTCAAGCAAGCGCAGCGACTGAAACTGAATTGCTTCATCAAGCAAGTTTGTCACAAACCGGCCATTACCCGACACTGTTTCCGTGTTCAGCTGCTCCTTCAGATATGCTTCTGCCTCTTCTGCAAGCGTATAAGCATAGTTTTCCATTGCCCGCTTAAACATTGCGACTAGCTCCTCGCTGTCGTAATCAGGAAATACAAAATACTTCTTAAATCGAGAAGCGAGTCCTGGGTTGCTGTCAATGAACCGTTTCATCTCTTGCTGGTACCCAGCAAGTACGACAACTAGATTTTCATTGTGCTTTGTCATCTCATCCACTAGCGTATCAATCGCTTCCTTTCCGAAGTCCTGCGCACCCCGGAATAAGCTGTATGCCTCATCGATGAACAACACGCCCCCAAGCGCATCACGAATCACCGCCTTCGTCTTAGCAGCTGTCTGACCGACATAACCTGCAACTAAGTCACTTCTGGAAGCGACAACCAGATGTCCGCGCTTCAGCAAACCGCGCTCTTTTAATATGCCTGCATATATCTTGGCAATTGTCGTCTTACCTGTACCAGGATTTCCGGTAAATACAGCATGCAGCTGGATAGGTACAGCTGGAGCTCCTTTGCTTTTACGCTCTTGCTGAATTTGAACGAAAGAAGATAACTTCTTCACTTCATTTTTAATCGTTTGCAGACCGATCAGCTGCTCGAGCTGTGCTAGCGGTTCGGATGTGTCTTCTGCTTTATGTGGATTAGTCACATCTGAAGAGGACAGCTTCATATGATCAATCCAAGAGTCTGCTGTAAGGGTTCGATCAGCGCCTTTTTGGAAGATAATACGCAGTACAATATCACGTACTGTTCTTGCATTCCCGAATGTATCGTCCACTTTTGACTGCTCAATCGTATCTTCTACCAGACGCAAAGCATCTTCTGTAAAGAAGAAATCATTGGAAAGCGCCGTGTTTTCCGCAATTTTAAGCAGTTCCTCCGTTTTAAAATCGGGTAGTTCCAAATAGTTCTGATCTGGTATCCGGCTGCGCAATCCTGGATTAGCAAAAAGAAATTGACGCGTTTCCTCTGGGTAACCAGCCAAAATAACAGCGAATTTGCCGCCATATTCATTGCTTGTCATACTTGATACCAATGTATCAATAACTGCCTGGCCATAATCATTGCCGCTTTGACCTTCTCGCTTGAGACTGTATGCTTCATCAATAAATAAAACTCCGCCAAGTGCTTGCTGCACATAATTGGTTGTGTTTTCTTCACTTTGGCCAAGATATGAACCAACCAAATGTGAACGGTTTACCTCCACCAGATGGTCTGATTCGAGCAGGCCAAGCTGATGATATAGCTTTGCCAGCAATCTGGCAATCGTCGTTTTTCCTGTCCCTGGATTTCCAGTGATAACCATATGCAACCCTGGCTCATCTACCATTTGGAAACCAAATTGCTTCCGCTCTTGCTGGTAACGCAAGTAATGATAATAGTCGTGGATATAATCCTTCACTTCTTGCAAGCCAATCAACTGGTCCAACACTTCAAGCGGGCGGTTCTCACTTGCCTGTGTCAGCACATTCGGCAATGCATCCTTTAAAGCTGTCAATGACTTTGTAATCTGCTGAACAGTCGCATTCATGGCAGATACAGGAGAACCTGTCTTTCTTTTTTCAATTGTTTCAATTGTTTGCTCCAAAAGAACAAGCAAATCCTCTAATTCTTCATAAGACCGATTATAAGCCGCAGCCAGCTTGTTCGTTCCGCTTAGACGGCGCGGATACATCTGCAATGCTTCTGTCAGCTGGTCATGCAAACTTTGTGATTTTTTTAACTTCGCCGGATCAAAATCTGTTTCACGTATCGACCATTGCGGCAGATCAGTATCCATTAAGGTTAGATAATAAGAATTCACCTGTGCAAACTGATCAATCTCCTGCACAATTGGATGCGTGCGCTCAGATGCTGCCAGCAGCTGTTTGCTAATTGGATCTTGCTTGTGCACACGCATAATCCGATAAAAAGCAATAATTCGATATAGTCCTTGTTTTAATGTTTCTTCTTCACCTGTCAATTTCGATGCCATACGTAACGCCTCTATCTCAGATAGAGGCGGTGTGCTATCCATCGAACGCCATGCAATCACTTGTTCGGTCAGGGTATTCTCTGTCTGTGCCACAAGTATGCCCCTTTTCTCTATCAATTATTTTAGCATACTCGAGCCATACAGGTGAACTAACGAACACTAATCTGTCCACTTCTCCAATTGTTCTTTTGTGACAGGTCCTGGTATTACTTGCTGCTTGCCATGGTTAACGATAACAGTGAATGGAATTGCCTTTTGACGGAAGTAATCTGCTACCTCCCCTTTTTCATCCAAATAAACAGGAACATGGAGGTCACTCTTTTCTGCAAAGTTTCTAACTTGCTCACCGCTTTGTTCACTTTTTGTGGCGTTCACACTATACACATGGACGCGGTTCCCCGCGCTGTCGAAAAATGCTTCCAGCTCGGATAAGTCTTCCATACATGTCTCACACCACGTAGCCCAGTAGACAAGAACGATTGGTTTCTTATCGTTATGCGCAAGCAACGTCTCCACGGATTTCAATTCCAATGTCTGGGCATGGACGATAGACGGCATACTTAGTAGAAGTAAGGTAAACAGTATCGCTATTCGTTTCAACTTGATTCCTCCTCGCCGTTTATTTTAGGCGAAAAGAAGATATACTAACCAAAAAAAGAAGCAGCCATATGGCTACTCCTTCTTCCTTATGCATGCTGCAACTTATTACGAAGCACCATGTTCAAAATACCGCCATGACGGTAATAGTCGATTTCAACTTCACTATCAAATCGTGCAACTGCATCGAATTCAGTTACTTTGCCATCTTCAGCCGTTGCTGTTACTTTCACAATATCTCGTGGTGCCACATTCTCATCAACAGCTACACTGATACTCTCACGGCCTGTCAATCCAAGAGAATCCGCGCTTTCACCTGGCTGGAACTGCAATGGCAGCACACCCATCATAACAAGGTTAGAACGGTGAATACGCTCAAAGCTCTGCGCGATAACAGTCTTAATTCCGAGTAGGTTCGTACCTTTTGCTGCCCAGTCACGGGAGCTCCCCATACCGTAATCTTCACCGGCAAAGATAGCCAAACCTGTTTGATCAGTTTGATATTTCATTGCTGCATCATAAATCGGCATCACTTCATCTGTCGGCCAGTAAGTTGTATATCCACCCTCTGTGTCTGGAGCCAGCTGATTGCGGATACGGATGTTGGCGAAAGTACCGCGCATCATCACTTCATGGTTACCACGGCGGGAACCATAAGAGTTGAATTCACGAGGTGTTACACCTTTAGACTGCAAATATTGACCTGCCGGCATGTCTTTGGCAATGGCACCTGCCGGAGAAATATGATCCGTTGTTACGGAGTCAGCAAATTTCCCGATTACACGCAAGCCTTGCAGCGGCTGTACAGTACCGCTTCCTCCAGCGATATTCTCAAAGAAGGTAGGGTTTTGAATATAAGTCGAATCTTCATTCCACTTGTACAGCGGCTGATCCGTAGTTTCAATTTCATTCCATTTTTGATTGGAATGGAACACATCTTCATACTCTTTGCGGAAGATTTCCGGTGTTACGACTTGCGCAACAGCTTTACGGATCTCCTCATTTGTTGGCCAGAGATCTTTAAAGTAAACATTGTTGCCATCTTTATCTGTGCCGATAGGATCATTATTCAAGTCAACATCGACCGTACCAGCAAGTGCATATGCAACTACGAGTGGCGGAGAAGCCAAATAGTTCGCCCGTACAAGCGGATGAATACGTCCCTCAAAGTTACGGTTACCAGAAAGAACAGATGTTACCGTCAAATCATTGGAAGCAATTGCTTCTTCGATTTCCGGAGACAATGGACCGGAGTTACCGATACAAGTTGTACAGCCGTAACCGACAAGTGTGAACCCTAACTGATCCAAATACGGCGTCAATCCTGCATCCGCCAAGTAACGCGTAACAACTTTGGAACCTGGAGCAAGTGATGTTTTTACGTAAGCTGGTACATTCAGCCCTTTTTCAACTGCATTCTTCGCTAGAAGTCCAGCACCAAGCATAACGTAAGGATTGGATGTATTCGTACAGGAAGTAATCGCAGCAATTGCTACGGCTCCTGTTTTCATTGTAGATGTTCTGCCATCCGGATGATTGATGTCGACTGATTTATCGAACTCGCTCTTATCAAGACCAAATCCTTGGTTTCCTGCTGGTGCAGTAATTGAATCATTGAATGACTTCTGCATACCAGAAAGCGGGATAAGATCCTGCGGACGTTTTGGTCCGGAAAGGTTTGGTTCGAGTGCAGAAAGATCGATTTCAACAAGTTCCGTATACTCTGGATCACGTAAGTCAGGAGAATACCAGAAATCATTCTCTTTTGCATATTTCTCAACTAAGTCAATCTGTTCCTGGCTTCTGCCTGTCAGATGCATGTAATTAAGTGTTTCTGCATCAATTGGGAAGAACCCGCATGTTGCACCGTATTCAGGCGCCATGTTAGAGATAGTAGCACGGTCTGCAAGCGGCATGTCGGCTAAGCCCGGACCGAAGAATTCAACAAATTTTCCGACTACGCTCTTCTGACGCAGCACTTGCGTTACTTTTAACGCCAAGTCAGTTGCAGTAGAGCCAGCTGGCATGGATCCGACAAATTTAACACCAATAACATCTGGTGCAGGGAAGTAGGATGGTTGTCCAAGCATACTTGCTTCTGCCTCAATACCGCCGACACCCCAGCCTAGCACACCAAGACCGTTAATCATCGTCGTGTGAGAATCCGTTCCGACGAGCGTATCCGGATAGGCAGTATACGTACCTTCTGCATCTTCATTTTCATGAACGACACTTGCTAAGTATTCCAAGTTTACCTGGTGAACAATCCCAGTTGCAGGCGGTACAGCACGATAGTTATCAAATGCTTTCTGCGCCCAGTTTAAAAATTCATAACGTTCATTGTTTCGCTCAAATTCCAATTCCATGTTCACTTTCAGTGCATCCTGTGTTCCGTATTTATCAACCTGAACAGAATGGTCAATAACAAGATCAACAGGGATCTCAGGGTTGATGCGGTCTGCATCTCCGCCTAAATCCACCATTGCTTTTCGCAATGATGCCAAATCTACAACCGCCGGAACGCCAGTAAAGTCCTGCAGGATAACGCGGGAAGGCTTGAATGGTACATCAGTAATGTCCCCATTCCCCCAGTTCGCTAAGCCTTCGACATGCTCGTCCTTAATGGCAAAACCATCATGCTGACGAATCAGCGATTCAAGCAGCACACGAATGGAGAATGGAAGCCGGGAAACTGTTCCGATCCCTTTCTCTTCAAGCGCTTTCAATTGATAGTAATTGTACGTCTTTCCGTTTAATTCAAACTGTTTTTTTGCGTTGTATGAATTATTACTCACCATCGTATGAACAAACCCCCTTGTGAATTGCCTGCCCTATCCCAATCCTATGATAGAACAGCACGAGCTAACATTGATTTGCACTTTTTATTCTAAATGAAAACGATTCATAAGTAAATTAATTAAGAGCAAAAACCACGCGTAAAATGGGGAATTCTAGCGCATTTTGGACATCCCCTAAATATTTTAATAACGCTCGCATAGTGTTTCTCTGACATGGAATAATAGGTAGTGCGGAGGTGAAGAAATGGGAGAACATAAAGGGAAACAGCGGAAACACCCGGAGAAAGTGAACGAGCCGCTCAGCGGATCAAAAAAAGTCAAAAACAAAAATCATAGCAGACAAAAACAGCATAGTTCTCATGACATGTAAATACAGCATGGCCTCTTAACGGAGAGGCCATGTATAAATATTTATTAGTTCATAACCGGCAGAAACACACTGAAAGTACTCCCTAACGTTTCATTTCGCAGGATATCAAGTCTGCCATTATGCTTTTCAAGTATTTGGGTACAAATCATTAAACCAAGACCTGTCCCCTCTTTCTTTGTTGTAAAGAAAGGCTCTTTCAGCTTTTCGAGCACATTATCCGGAATACCCGGCCCTTCATCAACGACATCAACGATACAAACCCCGTCTGCTTGCCTTTGACGAATATCAATCTTACCGCCATTGGGCATTTCTTCAAGTGCATTCTTGATAAGGTTAATGAACAGCTGTTTGATTTGCGATCGATCACAGAGCAAACTGGAATTCTGCCCTTTCTCAAAAGTGATTTGCACATTCTGCAGGCGAGCTTGCGAATAAAGAAGTGTTATAACGTCTTGCAGCATTTCGTGTATTGTTTCTGTTTCTTTATTCTCTGCCACTGGCTTTGAAATGAATAGAAGTTCAGATGTAATCGTTTCAATCTTCTCAATTTCTTCCACCATGATTTTATAATATTCTTCTTTACGGCTAATACCGGCTTGAATAAGCTGCAAGAAACCCTTCAAGCTGGTCAGCGGGTTTCGGATTTCGTGCGCAATACCGGCTGCAAGCTGCCCTGCTACACTCATCTTCTCAGACCGAAACATCATCTCTTCAATTTCTTTTTTGTCAGACACATCCTTGGCAACTCCGATATAATACGAGGCTTCCGGCGTCTCTACAAAAGAGATACTCGCTTCCATCCATATATGTTTTCCCCGATTATCTAAAGCTGTCAGATGGAATCGCTGCGGCCATTCTGTTGTGGAGTTAATCCTATTACGAAGTACAGGGACATCACAAGGATCCAAATAAGCTAAAGAAGACGTACCATAGACTTCCTCGGGAAGATAACCGAGCATCCGTGTAATCGATGTGGAAGTGTATTGAATCATACCTTCTTCGTCACAGACGAATACAATGTCAAAGCCGTTTTCATCAATCCACTTCAGCATCGGCTTAGGAAGTCCAGCAAAAGTACGTCCATCAAAGCTCATTAAATTAAATGAAGCTGCTTGTTTTTGTTTCTCTCTATTATAGTCGTCTTCTTTCAAGCTCCTTCGCCCCCTAATATGTGACCTTAATCGCGCATCTTATGTATGTAAAAGTCCTTTTGTTATGTATGTTACTACAATTAAGAGAAAAACAAAACGTTCGTACCATGATTTTCCTAAATCTTGTACAGACAATACACCTATACAAAAAAGACTTTCTTACGGGAAGAAAGTCTTTTTACAACATTAGGAGACTTGCATACGCCTCTCAAGCCGTTTATACTTCCAAAACATTGCAATCCGCCAAGAAACAATCATACCAAAAGCCAATAAGAAGAAGACACCGCCCATTGTCCCGATTTCAATTGTTTGACCAATCGCCACCTTAAGAAGCACCCGAACGAAGACTAGTCCAACCAAGATAACAGCAAATGCTTTAGATGGCTTTAGGAAAATCGCCTCATCTCTCACCTCAAAATTTGAAGTTAGGATCAGCAAGCTGGAAAAAATCACTCCAACTCCTAAAGAGGACCATACTTCCCACCACGGAACCCGGAATACGGGAAACAGAAACATAAGCGCACCCGTGCTCATAAAAAGCGGCGGCAGGATGATTTTCTTTGCGGTAACCGGCCTGGCAGCAGCACGCATCCGAATCATTGCTACAGCTAGTCCCATACATGCTACAAGTATTGTACTAATGATAACAGGTAATGTCATACCCTTCACTTCTTTCAATTACAATCTGTTTAAGCGAGAATTCGCTCCACCGTCTCAAGCACACGTGCATCTTCAAAAGGCTTCGTGATAAAATCTTTTGCCCCAAGCTCAATTGCCTGCATCACAATGCGCTGCTGACCCATAGCGGAACACATAATAATTTTAGCAGAAGGATCCATACTAACGATTTCCTTCAAAGCGGTAAGTCCGTCCTTATGCGGCATGGTGATATCCATAAATACAATATCAGGTTTTGTTTCCTGGAATTTAGCAATCGCTTCATTCCCATCAGCTGCCTCGCCAGCAATTTCATGTTGAGCCTCTGTTAGCAGAGCACTTAATGTTTTTCGCATAAATTTCGCATCATCTACTATAAGTATCTTGGCCACTGGTATTCTCCTCACTCGTTGAACGATCTTGTGCGATAGATAATATAATGGTTAAGGCGATTCCGACCACGGTAAGATACACGCCCAAATCAAAAAGCGTCGCCGTTGCCAATTCCATCTTACCTATTAGAGGTACATGTACATATGTAAATGTGTGACTAAGAAACGGCTGTCCAAAAACAAATGAACCGGCACTTGTCAAAATAGCAATCAACACACCTGTCATCGTTAAAATACGATAATTAATTGGCAAAACTTTGCTGACAGTCTTGAAGCCGTAAGCCATATACATTAGTACTAAGGCCGCTGCAGTTCCAAGTCCTCCGATAAACCCACCACCTGGAGAATTATGGCCTGAAAAGAATAGATAGACCGAAAAACCAAGCAATAGGAAGGAAATTAGCACAGTCGTTGTTTTAAAGATTAAATTGTTTGGTGAATTTTCCACAAGCCACACCCTTTCCCTTCATATTTTAAACTACTTCTTGTCTTTTTTCACGAATTAAAAACCATAAAAGGAGAAAAAACTAGCTAAAAATGCTGTAATTCTTGTAGTCAAATCAAATAAAAGCAAAATGCCAACAACTATAAGGAAATATCCGCTCAGTTCGTGCAGAAGTTTTCCTGCTTTTTGCAGCTTTTGTAATTTATACCCAAAAAAGCCCCATACAAAGAAAGGTATACTAAAACCGAATATATAAGCCAGCATCAGAGGCACAGCTTCCAGCGGCTGCAAGGCAGCACTTGTCATAATACCAGCAAGTATTGGACCTGTACATGGTGTCCACCCCATTGCGAATGATAAACCAATAAGCACTGATCCAACATATCCTGGCGGCCGGCTTTTAAACCGCAAAAGTGTTTTCGACGACTGCCACCTTCCCCCTAACAGACCAATCTGCACAGCTCCGAAAATCATGAGCAATGCGCCTCCTGCCACGCGTATGTAGGACTGATAAACATAAAGCCATTCCGACAAAGCAAAAGCACTATATCCCAGCAATAAGAAAATGCCCGAAAATCCGATTAGGAAGAAAAATGTATGCCAAAACCAGCCGGCAGATCGCGGTTCTTGTTTATTAAAACGAGGATTTACGCCTGTTAAATAAGATAGAAACGCCGGATAAAGCGGAAGTACACATGGAGAAAGGAAAGAAAGGAACCCAGCAGACAAAGCTAGTATCATCGTTACTCCCATCATATCTCCCCCCGCTCACTGCGCTACGTACAGGTAAAAGGAATCCCAACTCGGGATTCCTGCTATTATTTCATCTATACTATAGCACAGTTCAAAACATACCGACAGTCTGCGCATTGCGATCTTTAATAACGCGATTATTCACATACCGATGGAAGAACCACTCACCTAACCCAATTACAAACGCTGAAATCAAAGACGCCAGAATAACAAGATTACCTGGATTCAGCAGCAACTCACCTAACACCCAAAGCACAAAAAATGTTAAAATCGCATCACTAATCGTAGCCATTATATTGCGCTTCATATAATCGCCACCCGATTTACTCCGATCACCCGCTCTGCTTAGGATAAACAAGTCCCCTATTATATATGCAGCAACCGTCAATATAGCACTTATCAGCAGGGTATCACTAAACTCCACATTAAACATTAGGGTGAAAATAATCGTTAAAACAGCAAGAATCATGATAAATTTAATCACTAGCGCTTTTACATGTTTCATTTTTTCTCACTCCTTTTTGTCTTTCACATACCTTGTTTGGTTATAAGCTAAACATCTTTCCTGCGGTTTCAGTTCAGGCATATTACTAACTTGAAAAGCGAGGATACAGGCCGCTTCATTCAGACAAGAGCATATATTTCTGATTATTTTGACTAATAAAGTTAAAACATGCTACATTAACTATAACTAATAACGAACAGGAGCGGCTAGCATGGCATTGCCAATCTTCTTTATTGGTAATCTGCTGTACATCGCAAATGCCCCTATTTTCTCAAAAGCATATAAGACATTCGAATATTTATACTTAATTGTATTCCTAATGTACGTTGCCATGGTTTCCAGCAATAGCATTGACTTATCTGGTGATCTATTTTTAATGATCACAACAGCAGTTTATGCTCCAGTTGTGATCAAGCTGGTGAAAAAGAATAGTTAGGAAACGCTAACTCAAATCCCTTATTCTCGCTATGCAGGTTCGGGACCACTGTTATGAATGCTTCCCATTATTTGATTTGCAATGCACATACTCATAAGCCAAGCGAAATGCCAATAAAAGTAGTAAGGGAATATATACAAATAATGTTCCATCAACCCACAAGTTAAATATATTTAGAACGGGAAAGACTACCCCTATTGATAACACCATCCTAAAAATTATTTCGAATACATGATACTTCGAGCCAGAACTTTTCTCCTTTTTTCGGTCAATAAGTCCAGTTGTAGATAACACCGCCATAATAAGAAAAAAAGGAAACCAAATACTCTGGTAGACAAGTAGCATTACTGCAACGGATGTAGCTAGAATTGGGATTGAGAAGTTGCTCAAATCATCACCTCGCTTTTTTATATAGTTTCAGAGTAAGCCTAGAGATTAGTTAGAATTGTAACATTTAATACTTCTCTGGTATGTAAATATCGTTTTAATAATTCTATCTTCTTTCATCCAAAAATTAAGTCTCCCTTTCCTCCTTGTTACAACAGATAAGGAGGAGATATTATGTTAAAACAAATCAAAATTAGATTATATGAAGAGTATGTATTGGCAAGAATGGATATTTCGCAGAAGGCTTTGCTCGACTTTGTGGGGAGCGAAGATGATGACAAAGAGATAATGCCGAATCTGACACTGCATCACCTACAGCTAGAACAGTTCACAAAGAATGAGATTGCTCGTTTGAATTTATTTATAAGAAGGATATAAGAGCCATGTATGGAAAAGATGTAGATCACTACAAAATAATTGAATCTGCATTCATAAAAAAATAGTAACCATCCCTTGTTACTTAGTTTAAAAAGTGGATGGTTATTATTTGTCTGTCACTCTTTTCTATATTTATTAACAAGTATCCTATCGATTTACATTGGCAATGTACTGCATCATGACTTTATACTGTTCTTTGATTCATGGAGAGGCCACGGGGGTTGAGCTCCCCTTAGTTTAATACTGCCCCTCCTCTTCTTCGGTATCTCGTTTAATTCTGTCAATTGTTTCATAAGTCTCTTCAAGATGTTCGGCAAGATTGTTTACTTGAGCTTTTAAATAAATCTGTGCAGAATCCTCTTCAGCATCTTTATGTTGAGTAATAGCTGCTGCTTCATCCTCAGTGATAATCTCCTTAACAACTAGTAACTCAGTCAGCTTATAAATTACATGCTGCTGTTCAACTACTTTTCTACTCATATTACGGATTACAGGACTAAACATTACATGTTCAACTGGATTTAAATAACCTTTTTCGGGAAACTGTACGGATGATTCTACTAGAACAAGTCTTAATTTATATTCAACTCCAGCATTCTCAAAAATCAATTGTCCAAACCTTCCATAGAAGTTTATACCGAAGAAATCTGTACTGAAGAAAGAGCCACCTTCTATATGCTGCGAGTAGAATTTTAGAAAACTTTCAAAGTCTTCTGCTCCAATTGTACTGTCAGTAATATATAGGTTTCCATTTTCATCAGGCTGTACTGCATAATCTTTTACGTCTATTTCAAAATTAGCTATTTTCATTAAAAGCTCTCCCACTTCAATCCGTATTTAATTCCGACTCTGCTTTTAGTTCTAAAATTACCCTTCTGACATACTCATTTATCATGTGAAGCATCGGATTATCAAGTCCGAATATTGTGCTTTGGGAAACATAGTCGCTTGGCGATATAGCTCTTAGCATAATAAGATCATATTAATTGCTTTACATAGTAATGCGGTGGATACTATCTACCTTTGTTAAGCAACTTGTATTTTCCGCTGGATATCTTTTCTATAGAAGCTGATTTTTGAAGGAATTGCATTTTCTTATTAACACTTTTCACTGAGTTTTGCATATTTCAGCAATGTGTTTTTGCCTAATGCGAGCAATTCCCTCCTCATTTCTCCTATTATCCAAAGAACTTAGGATAAGATTATAAGGTTTTAGTTCAGTTGCAATTAATTGATCTATTCTGTCCATGCTTTCTCCTTGGTGTGAAAGAAATATCTTACCCGAACGTCTTTTCGATCAGCTTTTTAACGTTGTGGCTTATGGATTTACCGTCCTTGGTTAATTTTACTGATGCGTATCCGTTTGGCTTTCCATAACCGAGCATATCCTGGCCTTGTAGCCTCCTACCATCAACACCAATACGATCCAAGCTTCGTACTGATCCATCCACTGCTATCTCATATAGTCCTTTATAACCTGGTACTGGTCTGTACTCTTTATCCATTTGCCACACTCCTCACTAAACTAAGCCCCAAATTGCAGAAACTCTTTTTCTTTCTTCTTCAGCAAATGTCTTGGGATCTTCAAAATCTCTTCCCAGTTGTTGAGCCAATGTAAAGAACCCTTCTCCAGATACTCGACTTTTCTTAGCAACGACCATTACGCTAAACATTCCCCTGTTATTCTTTTCTTCATGTATGGAAATTGCCTCGAGTAACTCAGGCATTTTTGGTGATCTATGATGTAGCGGTGTTCCTTTTGCTTCCAGCACTTCTGATAGCTCACTATAGTAAATCGCTCTTCCTTTTTCCTTATATAAGTCTATTATAATATCTCGGACTGCCTCTAGATTTTCCTTTGTATATTCCATATACTAACCCTTTCTTATCATTAATTGTATATCATCAATTTGGGTGCATTTAGCACCATGATGATTTAAAGAAATTGCTAAATTCGAAATTTAAGAATTAGCAATAGGGAAGACCCATTCTAATTCAATTCCAACTACTCCTTTATAACTGTTAATTACCATGTTATTCTAAATTCATTTTTTGAACAATAGCTGTCTCGGAAGTTTTTCTATAAACGCAGTTCTTCATGGAATTCCTTTTACTTCAATAGTTTAAATTACCTAGCAATGATACAATACAACTAAAATTTGGTTATATTGTATTTAATTCGGAGGAATGTTCATTGAAGAAAAAGCCAGTCATTATTACTAGTGTCTTAATTTTAGCCATTCTCGGAGTTGGTGGAACTGCTGCATACGCCACTTCAGTTCACCATCATAAAGAAGGATTATCTACAGCTAAAAAGAATTTAAATAAGGAAAATGAAGATTTAAATAATCTCCTTAAAACTGTAGAAAGTTTTGAAGATGATAATGGTTACCTTTCAGAACTCTTGCCTCTTATTTATCATTGTCTTCTTTGCGTAACCCCTAGCTAAACAATGATATTCATATTCCGTTAAAGCCTCATTGAACAACAAAAAACCACTCCTTCCGCTTAATTTTCCAGCAGAAAAAGTGGTTTAGAAATTTAATTAACCAAGTCACCTATAAAATCAAAGAAAGATCAACCTGATTAATCATATCTCTTGTTTGCAATGCTATATCGCCAACTTGAAATGTTAAAGCTATATAGAAATAATTGCTTATTTACCTTGTTGGTTGTTCATTGCGCGCATCATTTGGTTGATTTTCTTTTGGGATGGTTTTTGACCCATTTGCATCATCATTGTACGAAGCATCTGTTCATTAATTGGCGGGTTCTTTTTAAGATAGTTCATCATGTATTTACGAGCGATGAAAAATCCAAGAGCGACGCCGATAATCAATGTAGCCAGTGCAATAAGTACGATCCAGATCGTGCTCATATTGGCTTCCTCCTTCAAAATATCTCTAATCTAGTATAGACAATCAAAAGGAAGAATACAATAGATGAACTCGTGATTGCAAGTCATTTTTTATGATAGGCGAAATCCACCCGCAATTGTCAGCTGCCGGTTCAATAATAAAGAAGGAAGAATCAAACTGACGGAGCTCTGTGAATATGGTCTCTTCAGCAGTCGTCAAACTATCACATACGATGCGGAGATAACGTGGATTTGTCTCAATATGAACATTATTTTCTCCCTGCTCTAGAGAGGCACCGTGGGGAAAGTCGTACGTAATATAGTCGAGCTGATCTTTTACATAAGCTGTATTTTCCGCTTGACTAGAAAGGAGAAAGCGGTAGAGGATATCCGTTTTATAAAAATAGCGAAAATAAATCTCATGTTTCACCCAATAGACGAAGTATTCTTTCATAAGCTTGTCCTCCTTCACCCTTTGTTAATTAGTATACCTGCCGAGTTTTGCTTAATCCCTCGGAACTTGTTGCAAAGAGACACGAAGAAGCAGGGCTTTCATCGATTTTTGTCATATAAAAAGGTCGGCCATCGAAATGGCCGACCTTTTCTCATTAATCTAAGATAGATTCTACTTGTTTGATAACATTCTCAACAGTAAATCCGAATGCTTCAATCAATTTATTTCCATTACCAGAAGCACCGAATGTGTTGATGCCGATTACTTTACCTTCGTCACCAACGTATTTTTCCCACCCTAGTGGGGAAGCCATTTCGATACCAACACGTTTCTTCACAGCAGGAGGAAGTACGCTGTCTTTGTAGGACTGGTCCTGCAGTTCGAAACGATCCCATGAAGGCATGCTGACAACAGCAGCTTCAATGTTTTTCTCGCGTAGTGCTTCTTGTGCGCGTACAGCTAGCTGCACTTCAGATCCAGTTGCTAACAGCAATACATCCGCTGTCTCTTTGTTTGCTGGGCTGACAACATATGCACCTTTCTTCACGCCTTCATATGCAGCTTCTTTTGTAGAAGGCAGTGTAGGCAGATCTTGACGCGTCAATACAAGCGCGGAAGGAATCTTTTCTGATTCAAGTGCTAGTCTCCAAGCAGCTTGTGTTTCATTGCCATCTGCTGGACGAACAACACTCAATCCAGGCATAGCACGCAAAGATGGCAATTGTTCAATTGGTTCATGCGTAGGACCATCTTCTCCGACAGCAATGGAATCGTGTGTCAATACGTATGTCACAGGCGCTCCCATTAGTGCTGACAGACGGATAGCCGGGCGCAAGTAGTCACTAAAGACGAAGAACGTTCCGCCGTATACTTTCAAACCGCCATGCAGTGCCATTCCGTTTAAAGCAGCACCCATCGCAAATTCACGCACACCGAACCAAATGTTGCGGCCGCTATAGTTGTTTTTAGTGAAATTCTCTTCTTTTGCAAGAAGCGTTTTGTTCGACCCAGCAAGGTCTGCACTGCCGCCAAACAAGCTTGGAACAGCATCAGCAATCGCATTCAGCACTTTACCAGATGCAGCACGCGTAGCTGTTTTGTCTTTGCCTTCTTCGTATGTTGGCAGTGTATCTGTCCAACCTTCAGGAAGCTCGCCTTTCATTGCTGTAGCCAGTTCTTTGGCTAACTCTGGATGTGCTTCTTCGTATTTAGCGAACAATGCATTCCAAGCTTCTTCCGCTTTTGCACCTTTGTTCACAACTTTTTCTTCAAAATCGCTGTATACTTCGTTCGGCACATGGAAATCTTCGTGTGCCCATTTGTAAGCTTCTTTTGTTAATTTGACTTCATCTACACCAAGCGGCGCACCATGGGAAGCGCTTTTCGCTGATTTATTCGGAGATCCGAATCCAATCACCGTCTTCACTTCAATTAGTGTCGGCTGTGAAGTGTTCGCTTTTGCTTCTTTTACTGCCGCACGAATAGAATCCACATCAGTACCTTCTTCAACGCGGATTACCTGCCAGCCGTAAGCTTTGAAACGATCCTCCACATTCTCAGAGAAGCTGTGATGCAAATCGCCGTCAAGGGAAATATCATTGGAATCATACAATACAATAAGCTTGTCCAATCCTAAATGACCAGCAAGTGATGCTGTTTCATGTGAGATTCCTTCCATCAAGTCACCATCACCGCAAATTGCATACGTATAATGATCAACAACCGGGAAGTCAGCTTTATTGTATTTTGCAGCTAAATGCGCTTCTGCCATTGCCATACCTGTTGCCATAGCGATACCTTGTCCAAGCGGACCAGTTGTCGCTTCCACACCGTCTGTATGATGTACTTCCGGGTGGCCTGGTGTACGAGAGCCGAATTGACGGAAGGATTTTAGATCGTCAATAGATACCTTGTATCCAGACAAATGCAAAAGAGAATAAAGGAGCATAGAACCATGTCCTGCAGATAATACGAAACGGTCACGGTTAAACCAATGTGAATTTTTCGGATTGTGTGTCATGAAATCCGTAAATAGCGTGTAAGCCATCGGTGCAGCACCCATCGGCATTCCTGGATGACCGGAATTAGCAGCCTCAATTGCATCAATTGATAGCGTACGAATTGTATTAATAGAAAGCAATTCTGTTGTATGAACCATGTGAACATCCCTTTCACTTAACTTATTATGTACTCTTGTTCATCCTATACTGAAATCGCTTAATAAACAAGGATTTATAATAGAAAAAAGAAGGAAAGGCTGTACACAATGTCAGCCATTTCCTTCTTATTCTTCATCACGCAGCTTTTTTACTTTCTCTGGTGTAACATCGTTGCCTTCACGGTCCACGACTGTCATTGTCTTAAATTGATTCTTAAAAGAAGAGCGAACATTCTTCAAGTATTCTTGTCTTAGTTCTTTCTGCTCTTTCTGTTCCCCTAAAGAGAGACCTTCTGTTTTTGCTTTATGTGCTAACGCATTGATGCGCGCCAATTTGTCTTTGGATATCATATGTGTATGCTCCTTTAAGCATTAAAGTTAACATAAACTATGTTACCTGCTAGTGTCGTCTGTTTCAAGCGAAACATACTCCTGGTACCTTCTATGTACGGTCGCTTTTGAAACGGCAAACCCCATCCCCCGCAGAACAGAGCTGATTTCATGGAACGTCAGCTTGTTGTTACGCAGCCGTACAACTTCTTCAATCGGGAATTCAATTCGTTCTCTGCCAGGTGCAGCTTGCTGATTACTCAGATTCTTACTCGGATCATAACCGCCGGCAATGGCGCGCCGCATGCCTCTTTTAATTTTCATATTGTGAATCTTCCGCTGGTATTCTTCTACAATTCCTACGATTCGAAGTACCATACCATCCGATTCTGACAGCTGAAATTCGCCTTGCTGATTTAATGTATAGACCATTACCTCCAGCTTCTGGAGGTGGTGGAACAGAGCAATCTTCGTATTCCCCCTGCCCAGTCGTGTTTCATCCTGGATTAAAAGGCAATCTGCTTCTCCAGCCGTAAATAAATCTAGCATCTTAAAAATACCGGGCCGTTCAATCTCGTATCCGCTCTGTTTTTCTTCGATGATATCGATGACCTCAATATTAGATGTGGCAGCAAGACTGATAAGCTCCTCACGCTGCCGTTCAATCGAGCTAGCCTGCTCGTCTTTTTCTGTACTAACTCTGCAATAGATAACTGCTTTCATTGGTGTATCCTCTCATTCAGCTAATTAAACACTCATCACAAGTGTAAAGTATAGGAAGAAAAGCGTGAAGCCGAATAATACATAATAGAACAAATCAGATTTTGATAGTTTCTTTAACATAGTAGATTCCTCCAAATAAAATAGATATTTAGGAACAAGCGTTCTTATCGTTAATTCCATTATATACGAACACAGGTTCTAGTCAAGGGGTTTTTTCGAACGGATGTTTGTATATTGAAATCTATCATGATATAATGTATGTAATAAAAATATATGCACGGGGTGTTCGATACATGATGAAACTATCGAAAAGACAGGAAGCAATTTTAGCTTACATAAAAGAGCAAGTTCTAGATAAAGGCTATCCGCCATCCGTTAGAGAAATCGGTGAGGCAGTCGGGCTGGCATCCAGCTCCACCGTACACGGCCATCTTTCCCGCTTGGAGAAAAAAGGACTTATCCGCCGGGACCCAACGAAGCCCAGAGCTATTGAAGTTCTCTCGCTTGAGAGCGGGGATCAGACAGATATTCCTCACGGTGAACCGAACTATGCGCCAGTAATTGGTAAAGTCACTGCTGGTATTCCTATTACAGCAGTGGAGAATATTGAAGAGTATGTGCCGGTCCCGAATCATCTCGTCGGCCCGGATGATAATATCTTCGTCTTAGTCGTAGTTGGAGAAAGTATGATTGAAGCAGGCATATTAGATGGCGACATGGTTATTGTGAAGCAGCAGCAGACTGCTCAAAACGGCGAAATTGTTGTGGCAATGACAGAGGACAATGAAGCAACTGTAAAACGTTTCTTCAAAGAAGAGAACCAAATCCGCCTGCAGCCGGAGAACAGTACAATGGATCCTATTATTCTTTCTAATGTAAGTATTCTCGGTAAAGTAATCGGCCTATACCGTTCTATTCAGTAGAATCGGTTTCGGCCGATTTTTTTCATAAATTTTACATACTTTCTAGCAATTTTCGACACACTTTTTGGGTATATTAGAATATGATTTAATAACCAAATGTTAGAAAGAAGGTGGAATCGTGAAGCTGATTTACAAGTTAGTTTGCAAAATAAGAGGCCGCCACAAGATTGATAGTGTTTCTGATACATGTAAATGCGGATACACACGAAGCTACCGCAAAAATGAGCATAATACGGATGATTATTATCTTAAAGAAAGATAAAATAGCTGTGTAAATGAAGAGGAGCTTACCTACCAGGCAAGCTCCTCTTCTTTGCTATTCGCTAGTTTCATTTCGGTGCGGAGTGCGCTTAGCAGTATTCCTGGCGTCACCTTCCAAAAGCTGTTTTCCAAAGCTCCTTTTGCTATGCTCTTATTTTTCATAAAGCAAGTAACTCATGCCCTTTTAGCTATGTCGTTGATAAATACATCATGGTAGTCCTTAGAGATTTATTTCTGCATGTAAAAGAGGAATTCAATTGATGCATTGGTGGTATACAACTAGTGGAGGTGAAAATATGGCGAATTATCATACTACACCTGATGGGAACGGCAATTGGCAGGTGAAAAAAGAAGGTGCGAAAAGAGCATCTGCTCATTTTGATACGCAAAAGGAAGCCATGAGTTACGGGAAAGAAGCCGCGAAGAAAGGAGAAGGAGAGCATTTCATCCACGGAAAAGACGGAAAAATAAGAGAACGCGACTCTTATGGCAACGACCCATTTCCACCGAGAGGCTAATCCAGAGGGAACGCAGTAGCTTTTTGCGTTCCCTCTCTACTGAACCAGTCAATTGTCATTCACGATAAATGAGAGAATCATCGCACCCAGCGCAACACACAAAGCAACTATTTTAAGTATATCTATGTAATCAGGGTGTATCTCCGTTAAAAATGATAAAAGTACAGACAGCAGCAGTGACCCCATCATGATGGATAATGCCAGTACCTGAAGAAACTTCCTTTTGTTCATTATTTTGCATCCTTTCTAATAAAGATTGCATGCTGCTAATGCTGTAACTTTGCTAGAAATCCGAGCAGGACTCGACTTTCCTATCACCTTTGCTTCTGAATCAACAATTTCAATTACCTTTTTGACAAATGACATAGTATCAGTATCCAACTTTTCCTTTTATATTGGAATATATTTATTGATTACATTTATGGAATCTTATGTT
Organism: Terribacillus sp. DMT04; assembly: GCF_019056395.1. Taxonomy (NCBI): domain Bacteria; kingdom Bacillati; phylum Bacillota; class Bacilli; order Caryophanales; family Bacillaceae; genus Terribacillus; species Terribacillus sp. DMT04. The sequence continues at coordinate 1,590,701 of NZ_CP077639.1, read as the reverse complement.
AAAATTTTAATAATTGTTAATTGGATAATATTAGCTAATAACGAAGGATTAACTGATCGGCTGGAAGGATGTTTTCGATTTGCTCCTATTTATTATTATTTTACTTGTTCACTATTTACCGTTTATCACGTGGCTGTCACTGAGCTTTTTAAAATCTCATCGACTGGAAGGGGAAGATCCCAAGAGAAAGACTCGTTTTCTCAGTTTCTTAATAATTTTCCCTTTACTTAATGTTGTAAGTAACATTTTTCATATAAGCGTTTCATACAGCTTTACAATAATGATTTCAATTGCTGTCGTGATTAACATATATATGCTAGTTACAGTAATAAAAGATAAGAAAGCTGCGCGTCTTACAGCGGAACATTCATAGATTTTGCTTTGCTACTTATTTATCTTTCTTATCATCTGTTAGTCTCATCATAACAATGCAGATTAAGATTAAGGCAATAAATGTACCTGTTGACTCTGGCGGATAATTTAACAAATACATATTTACAGGGTAGTTTAATAAGAGTATTAAGATTGTTAACGCTATTAAGATTCAGTTTGTACGAATAATCGTCACCTCTTTTCTATTCTGCAAACATTAATTGCTTGGAGAAGGCGATCTATCTTATTGTTTGAATGAAGTCCTTGTCCTTTTGAAAGACTTAATCAACAGATTCAAATAAGTATCGAACTTGTTGAGCACTTTCTTTTGTAACAACATGCATTATCTTCGTGTCCATCATATGTAAGCACCCATCTTCCATCATCTAACTCGGTAACATGGATAAGTCTTTCGCCTCCAGATTCCCCTTCGCCGTAATCGAGCAACACATCATAAGCAGGATCGTCTGCTTTTATCTCTTCCTTTCTAGCGCTGTTTATCATCTCTTCAAATAAATTCATTTCATGCAGACTGTCAGTATTCCAATAAACGCCTCGTTTAAGCCGCCATAATCTTCAGACTTAGAGACAGATACTTCTGAAATATCTTTCTTGGATGTAGCCATCCTTTCTGAATTACTACACCCAGTAAATATCACTGCCAATACTACTAAAACAAAGATGATACACCGTGTCATCAGCCTTCCTCCAGACTATTCAGGAAAGATGTTTCATTTCTTTTATCACGTTTTTCTTTTGTAGTACGAACAAATTCTTAATACAGGACATGTTAGATACTCACGGACTTTTCTTAACCATTATTGTCAATCAAAGCCCATGTACTGCCAAAGAATAAAGCTCTACTGTTATCAGACCATAGCGTACATAATGGTAGCGAAATACTTCAATTGAAACTCCTTAGACTGTTACCTCTATTTAATATCCATTAAATGGCAAGAGGGCATTCTTGTCAAGCTCACTCCGAATCTTTAGGTGCAGCTGTAGATTAATCATTATTAGACCAGCAGCATTAAACAAGAATTCATGTTCTTTTGACGATGATAGGCCGGGTCAATTGTTCTAAAGCGGATAAATCATACCCAGTTTGCTGTTTCGGTATCACGTTTCTTAAAAGACCTACATAATTATGTATAAAGAAGTAATGAAAAAGCCCTCCGAATATAAGGAGGGCTGCTATTACGCAGTTTTATAGAATTCTTCAAATGTTTCTGGACCAGCAATGCCATCAACACCAATGCCTTGGCTGCGCTGGTAAGCACGCACTGCGTCTCGCGTGTTATTACCGTAAATTCCATCAATGCTTAATCTGTATCCTAAACATACGAGCGTAGCCTGAATTAAACGTGTCCAGCCCGGCTGATGGTTGCTGATACTCTGTTCTGGCACAGAAGCTTTTGTTCTAGGTCCCCATATACCATCAATGGCTGTCTTACCGAACAGCTGGCAAATTCGCAGCAAGGCGTCCATTGTTAACGGACCATTCAATCCATCTACATCAAGTTCCCTAAAACCTGCTTCTCCCTGATATTGGTTCGCCCATCTTTGTGCAGTTTTAACCAATTCCGTCCCGCCAGGTGCTGGGCTGCTGCCATTACCATTATTACTGCTAGGCGGAGGGGTCGCGCTGCCAGTACGATCCGTCAGACTTGGTCTTCTCCCTGCTCGCAGCTGCGCTGTAGAAAGACCGCCCGTCATCTCAAGGTGAGGGTAATCTTTGAAGCTTCGCCAGTCACCGCCCCATTCAAAGCCGAGACTTCTAGCGATAGCGGCCACCCGGCGCCAATTGTTATTTACTGTCCAAGTAGCTTTCGTGCCATCCCAAGTAGTGAGGAAATAATCTACTGCCAAGCCAAAGTTATGGTTGGACTGACCGCCTCTGGCATTTGTTACAATACTTCCTGGTGCAGTCCGGCCTTGCGCATACAATCGGTTCTGCTCTGCATATGTCCGCATCCCCTCCGAGATTTGAACATTGATACCTTCCTGATATGCCCGCCGAATTACCTCCAGCGCACTTTGCTTCACGATAGGATTCATGCCGTTCCCCATATTCCTTTCCGAACGACGCAGCAACGTGTCTAATGATACTCTAGCCATTCGTATCTAGCTCCTTTCGCTTCATCGTACGTAAGAGCTCTAAGGCTGTCCACGGCGTTTTGATTATTCTAGTGTATAATAGGCCGCCTTATTTCTCTAATAAGAAAAAGACCGTAACCCATAATACCTTCTTTTCTAATCATAATTTACAGAACCACATGGCACACACCCTTTGTAGGAATAATTCACAAGAAATTAATCAAATTATCACTTTCAGGTTCGTATTCGAGCAAACAAAAAGGCCATTCCATATTCGGAGAAGGCCATTCGTTAAGCAGCTTACTTTTTAGAAATTTTTTGCAGCAAATATAATGCATAAATAATTGCAGGTATTGCTCCATAATATAAAACGCTGTTTATTAAAATTTCAATATCCCACATAATATCCGTAATCAATGAATAAATTCCTCCTACCAGTCAACCTTCTCTATCATCTTCAAAATCTAGTAATGTCGCATCTTAACAATATTATTCCTGCCACAATAGAATACTCCATAATTTTCCTACCGTCACCTGAAAATTCTGCACTATACAAACTCTTGTTATTCTTTCCTACTTCTGTTGATGTAAAACAAATATACTTATGTAAAAGAAAAACCTCTGATACAAATAGTATCAGAGGTTTACAGATTAATAGATTAGAAGTTCTCCATATACTGAGAACGTTCCCATGGGTGTACTTGCGTGCGGAACATATCCCATTCGATTTCTTTTGCTTCGATGAAGTGTTCGAACAGGTGCTCGCCTAGTGCTTCGACGATTGTTTCGTCAGACTTAAGCTGCTCTAGTGCGTCGAATAGTGTAGCTGGAAGATCTGCTACGCCGTTCTTTTCTCTTTCTGCTTTGTCCATCACGTAGATGTTGCGGTCGATGGAAGCTGGTGCGTCCATATTGTTACGGATACCGTCTAGTCCTGCAGCAAGCAGAACGCTCATTGCTAGGTATGGGTTAGCCGCTGGATCGACGCTGCGTACTTCTACACGTGTGCTCATGCCGCGTGCAGATGGAACACGGATTAATGGGCTGCGGTTTTTACCGGACCATGCAACGTAGCACGGTGCTTCGTAGCCAGGTACAAGACGCTTGTAGGAGTTTACAGTTGGGTTCGTCACAGCCGTGAAGTTAACCGCATGCTTTAGAGTACCTGCGATGAACTGATATGCTGTTTCTGAAAGCTTCAACTCGCCACTTTCGTCATAAAATGCGTTCTTGCCATCTTTAAATAGAGACATATTGCAGTGCATACCAGAACCATTCACACCGTAAAGTGGTTTCGGCATAAATGTTGCATGCAAGCCATGTTTTCTGGCGATTGTTTTTACTACGAGTTTAAATGTCTGGATATCATCCGCATGCTTTAGTGCATGTGCATATTTGAAGTCGATTTCGTGCTGACCTGGAGCTACTTCATGGTGAGAAGCTTCGATTTCAAAGCCCATCTCTTCCAGTTCAAGTACGATATCGCGGCGGCAAGTTTCACCCAAGTCTGTTGGAGCAAGGTCGAAGTATCCGCCTTTATCATTCAATTCCAAAGAAGGTTCGCCATTTTCGTCTAGTTTGAACAAGAAGAATTCCGGCTCTGTACCAATATTGAATGCAGAGAATCCAAGCTCTTCCATTTTCTTCAGGTTGCGTTTTAGGTTATAACGCGGGCAGCCTTCGAATGGTTCGCCTTCTGGAGTGTAGATATCACAGATAAAACGTGCCACTTTGCCTTTTTCGCTAGTCCAAGGAAATACAACGAATGTATCCAAGTCTGGGTAAAGCTTCATGTCAGATTCTTCAATGCGTACGAAACCTTCAATAGAAGATCCATCGAACATCATTTCGTTATCCAATGCTTTGTCTAGCTGGCTAAGCGGGATTTCTACGTTTTTAATTGTGCCAAGCAAGTCGGTAAACTGTAAACGAATAAACTTTACGTTTTCCTCCTTGATTGTTTTGATTACATCTTCTCTAGTAAATTTCGCCATTCTTTCTCCTCCTCTATTAATGGAAGAATCGTGATAATTCTCCCTGACGTAACGAAGCTTTGCCCAAGCGGCCGGTATCCATCAATTCCTGACGTAGCATCTGTCTCAGTGCTTTATCTGATATTTCCGGTTCGATCGGGGTTTCAAGCGTTTCTGCTGCTGGTTTCTCTCTTGTTGGCAGCATTTGCTTAATTCCGGCAAGGTTGATCCCTTTGTCGATCAATTCCTTGATTTCCAGCAGTCGATCCACATCGTTAAATGAGAAAAGACGCTGATTGCCTTCTGTTCTAGCTGGGAAAATCAATCCGTTATCTTCGTAATAACGGATTTGTCTTGCTGTTAGTGCAGTAAGTGATTTTACAATTCCAATAGAGAACAAGGGCATAGATCGGCGATTCATATCACTCATAATCGTCCATCCCCTTTCCTTATGTACTCTACGCTTATTATATACGCAGGTAATTTTAAATGTCAACACATGTTAGCTTAGTTAACATGAAAATTTTTGTTATGCTTCGTTATTCGTTATTAAGCCTTTTTCTAATAGATTTTGCGCTGCGTCTTTAATGGCGAGTTTGACATGTGTATACGTGAGGCCGCCTTGAACAAAAGCTGTATACGGCGCACGGATTGGTCCATCGGCAGTTAATTCTAAGCTGGCGCCTTGAATAAAGGTTCCAGCCGCCATGATCACGTCACTTTCATAACCTGGCATCGGTGCAGCTTGCGGCGTTACATGTGCATTGACAGGTGATGCATGCTGGATAGCTTGGCAAAAAGCTATCATTTGATCTGCAGAATGGAAGTTTACAGATTGAATTAAGTCAACACGTTTGCTATCGAATTTTGGAGATGTCGAAAATCCGAGCAGTTCTAGGAAGCGTGATGTAAATATCGCTCCCTTTAATGCCTCTCCTACCACATGCGGTGCCAAGAAAAATCCTTGGAACAGCTCCTGCAGCATGCCAAGTGATGCTCCCGTCTCTTTGCCTAAACCCGGTGCAGTCAAACGGTTAGCGCATCGTTCTATTAATTCAGCACGGCCGGCAATGTACCCGCCAGCGCGGACAATCCCGCCGCCTGGATTCTTAATAAGTGATCCGGCAATCAAATCCGCCCCCACATGCAGCGGTTCCTCTGTTTCGGCAAATTCACCGTAACAATTATCGACGAATATAACAGCTTCCGGATGCTTTGCTTTAACAAAGCGGACCATCTCTCCAATCTCTGAAACAGAAAAAGAAGGCCGGTCGGCATACCCTTTCGAACGCTGGATTGCCACCACCTTCGTTTTTTGAGATAGCTTGTCTTCCACAGCTGCAAAGTCAATTGCTCCGTCTTCGGTGAGATCAACTGCATCGTACGTAACACCAAAGTCTTTCAGTGATCCTGTATCTTCTTCCCGATTGCCAATCACACCTTCTAACGTATCGTACGGTTTCCCGGTGATATACAAAAGCTCGTCACCAGGCCGCAAGACGCCAAATAAAGCTGTGGTAATCGCATGAGTACCAGAGACGATCTGCGGGCGGACTAGTGCGTCTTCCCCGCCGAACACCTCCGCATATACTTGCTCCAATGTGTCACGTCCAAAGTCATCGTACCCATACCCAGTAGTAGGATTAAAATGACTGTCGCTCACGCGCTGGTGGCGAAATGCATCCATCACGCGTTTTTGATTCTGCTCGGCGATTTCATCAATCTTAGCTCGCTCCGCACTTGTTTCTTCTTCTGTTCTTCTAGCTGTTTCGTGTATCATCCTTCGGTCTGTCCTTTCAGCTGATGGTAAAGCGGGTGTTCGCTCATAATATAGCCGCTCACCTCATAAGCATCCAACTCTTCGTTAAATGCACGTTTTGTCATGATGGTCTCCTGGGCAATCTTGTCCAACAGACGCCCGCCAGATGCAGGTACGATTGTATCATACAATTCGCTTGCTTCCTGAATCATTTCCTGGACTTTTTCCATTACACGTCTGCGGTCTTCTTCTTTGAAAGCAGATATTTGCACGTACGGATGTGCACTTGGAATAAAGTCCTCTGTCAAAAGATCCGTCTTATTATAAACAGTCAGTATTGGTAATTGATTTGCTCCTAGTTCATCCAGCAACTTTAAAACAGTCGCTTGCTGCTGCTCATGATCCGGATGCGCACTATTCACCATATGAATGATAAAGTCTGCTTCTGTTACTTCTTCGAGTGTAGATCGAAAAGCAGCGATTAAAGCAGTCGGTAAATCTTGAATAAACCCAACCGTATCCGTCAGCAATGCTTGGAAGCCGGACGGCAAACGCATACGGCGTGTCATAGGATCCAGTGTAGCAAACAGCTGATCCTGTTCTAAACTTTCATTGCCGGTTAATCGATTGAAAATGGTTGATTTACCCGCGTTCGTATAACCTACTAAAGCAATTTGGAAAGCTTTATTTGATTTACGGCGCTCCCGGTAACGAGAACGGTGGGACACAACCGCTTTTAGCTGATGCTTGATTTCATCGATCCGGCGGCGGATATGCCGTCTGTCGGTCTCAAGTTTCGTCTCACCGGGTCCTCTTGTTCCGATACCAGCACCAAGCCGGCTCATTTCCGTACCTTGGCCATAAAGCCTTGGCAGTAAATACTGCATTTGGGCAAGCTCTACTTGCAGCTTCCCTTCTCTTGTATGTGCTCTTGTAGCAAATATATCAAGAATCAGCTGACTCCGGTCAATCACACGTACTCCGACACGGTTGCTGATATTTTTTAATTGACCTGGTGATAATTCATCGTTAGAGATAACCAAAAGCGGTTCTTCCTCTTCAACGAGATCTGCAAGCTCCTGCAGCTTTCCTTCGCCCACATACGTACCAGGATGCAGACGATCTCTTTTTTGTGTGACAAAACCTGCCACTTCTCCGCCTGCTGTTTTTGTTAATGCTTCTAATTCGTCCAGCGATGATTGAAATCGCTCTAATGTTTGATTCTGATGATGTACTGCCATCAATAATACACGTTCCATGCTGTCACCCTTTCTATAGTCATTATACCCTATCTTACGGTGAAAAAGCCTTCGCATTTATAACGAAGGCTAAAGGATTTTAGATGAAGCATTGCGACTGATAAGCGATATCTGTACCTTGCTTTATTTGGGCTTTCCTTCTTTCACCAAATCTCCTGTATTTACAATCTTCAGTTCCACATCATATTCCACATTAGCATCGGCGAAATAATGATCCCAATCTTTCTTCATTTTTTGATAATCTCTTGGATATGCGATTCGAAAGCTGTTATAAAACTCCACTACATCCGCTTTATAGTCTTGCTGCAGCTTTTCCATCGTACCTTCGATTATCTTCACAACCTCATCTCCAGCCAAACTCTCCAATTTAGCGATATAATTTTCAGATAAATTATTGCTTGTTAGTGACCAATCTTCCGTAATCCACCCTTGCGCTGTTATTTGCACATCAAAAGATAGTTTTCCATTTTTATAATACGGCTTTGTCTTTGTTTTGTAATGCTGGATTTCGTAGATAATTGTATTTCCTTGTTCGTCCTTGAAGTTAAGTAAACCACCGTTTCCATTTCCTGTTAGCCAATTAATACCCTCTACCTCTTTATCTGTTAAGAAACCAGCAAGCTTGTTATCATTTGCGCGAATAACACCTGCACCATCGAGCCTGACTGTATTTTTCTCTTTCGTTATGTTCGGCAATACAACGCTTGTACCCGATATCAGATTAGCTGTGACTTCCCCAACACGCTTTTGCGGAAGAATCTTCATTGTGGACGATTCATTCTCGAAAAAATTATTAATATAAGCGCTTGTTATTTCTCCCTCTATATTAACGGCTAATACATCACGCGCTGTCTGTTTTGTTAACAAAACAGCTGGGCTTGAACGAGTAACATTATCACGAAGCATTTGATCCAGTAGTATGAATAAGTCGTAATCAGTAGCTGTATCTTTGTTAATTACAATTGTTTCTAGGTGATCAGTGAATACTGGATATGGCAGCTGCAGCGCTAAACTGCGCAGAATATCATGCATACTATTTCCTTTTAGTGTAAGGTTTTGAAACAACTTACCTTGCTGCGCTGTTGCGGCTTGACCACCCTGCTTCTTTGTCGATGCAACTTGCGTGGTTAACTGGATTGGTGCCTGTTCATCATCAACAGAATCTATCCCAAATCCAATAGCAAAACTTATATCCTCAATATCGGAGCTGTCCCAGCAGCCAGACATGCACAAAAGCAATACCATGCACAGACAGATTTTACGTACTGCCCTTTTGCTCATCATCCAGCTTCAGCCTCCTCATCCACGCAATTAAAAGAAGCAGCGCAGGCACTAAAAATGAGAATGCAAAGCTCGTCCAGCCAATAATTGTACCCATCTCCTCTAATTGATTCAAATCACTTGGAATTAAACAGATAAAGTAAACGACCGCTAAAAGCATGTAGCTCGCTTTTTTATAAGAGAGACGCGTTAACGTTGCCACTCCTTTTGCCGCAACGTAGTGACAAACGACGTAGGTAAGAAACATTTGAATTAGCCATACCACTAAAAATAATGATTCAAACCGTTCAAATAAAACACCTGTGTATTCGTATTCTTGGATAAGCGCAAAAGTTGGCCATTTCTGATGCTTCATTCTTTCTATTGATAATCCCCCTGTAATGATAACAATCGCAAGTAAATAGATGGATACTGGAATCGCCAGGCCAATTAATGCTACCTTTTTCGCTTCTTTCGGTTTCTGCATCATGGCAATAAAAACAAGCAGAAATTCGGTACCGCTAAATGTTAGAAAAGTTGGGGTCAAACCTTTGAGTACTGGCGTAATTCCTAATCCGAGCACAGGCCGCAGATTGTCTAATTCAAACACTTTCAGTCCAAGCAAGATAACGATTATGAAGATACAGATTGTAGGCGGCGTCAGCAGTTCAATTATGCGGGCTATAGGGTTTATACCGCTTGGTAAAAGATAAATCGCCACCCAATACATGCTAATCATAATGACAGCAATCGGTGTATCTTCCAACAGATAAAACTGTGTCAGTTCACCCATAGAACGGATTTCAAAGGAGCCGATCATAAGTGCATATCCGATAAAGGCTACACTAAGTATTGTTCCTAACCATTTACCGACAATTAATTTATTGAATTGAAAGAAAGTGAGCTGCTGAAAACGCAGACATAAAGACACGATAATTAAACAGGTCACATAACTAAATATGCCGCCTATTAGTGTGCTAATCCATAAATCCGGTGTACCGACTTTTAATGCCAAATTTCGAGGAAGTGTAAAGATTCCTACTGCAATTAAAGCAGATGACAGCAATGCAATCATCTGTGTTGTCGTAATCTGGTTTGTCCCTAATTTCATCTTACACAGCTCCTACCTTTTCTTCCTTCTGACTGGATCCTTTGGATAATACTCAGCCGGCCGTTTCCGCATGGTAAACAAAGGCAATCGAAGGAAGAAGTCTTTCCAATCTTCTTTACTGTACAACGTTCCTGGTGTCACATAAGGCAGCCCGAAGCTTTTCAGCTTGACCGCATGAATACACAAGGCTAAGAAAAACAAGCTGATGCCATATAAACCTAACAAAGCAGCAGAAAACATTGACAGGAAACGAAGCAATCGTAATGCGATACCGGCATTGTATTGCGGAGAAACAAAAGAAGAGATAGCCGTAGCAGAAACAACAATAACCATGATAGGGCTGACTAATCCCGCCTGAACGGCAGCTTCTCCAATAATTAATGCCCCTACTAGACCAACAGTTTGTCCTACTGGCTTCGGCAGCCGTACCCCTGCTTCCCTTAATAATTCGATCGATACCTCCATCAGCAATGCTTCGATAATAGTTGGAAAAGGAACGCCAACTCTTGTTCCCGCTATCGCAAGTGCCAAGTCTGTCGGTATCAAACCTTGGTGAAACGAAACAAAAGCGATATAAAAAGATGGCAGAAATACACTTAGCAGAGCTGCTACATACCGAAGTGCTCGAATCAGCGACATCGGAATCCAGCGTTCATAGTAATCTTCCGGAGACTGCAGCATCATTGAAAATGTCACCGGTGCAATTAATACATAAGGTGTGCCGTCCAGCATGATTGCAACTCTGCCTTCAAGAATGGCAGCCATGACGCGGTCCGGCCGCTCTGTTGACTGTACTTGCGGAAAAATGGAAAGATAATCGTCCTCGATAAGCTGTTCAATATAGCCTGATTCTGCTGCGTGATCAATATCTAGGTCATTGATTCGCCTTTTTACTTCTGTGAGCAGTTCCTCGTTAGCAATATCCCTTATAAAAGCTATTGTGAGCTGCTTTTTCGTTCGCTCACCAACTTCGACATCCGTGAAGGTCAAATTTGGGTCTGTCGTCATTCTTCGTAAAATAGCTGTATTGTCACGCAAATTCTCGATAAACCCCATTCTTGGACCTCTTACGAGTGGTTCTGAAATCGGATCTTCCGCGCTTCTGGTAACCCATTTCTTCACACTAAATAGGAAAGCTTCGTCCAATCCATCTACTAATAACAGAACCGATCCTGACAGCAGCTGCCGAACGACTTTGTCTATCTCTTTCGTAACTTTTATATCACTAACTTCAATTGTATGGTTCAGTAAATAATCTTTGATGCTTTGACTTTTGAATAGATGCAGGGCGGACTTCGTTTGCTTCCCCTGCAGCAACGGATGCAGAATAGCTTGCTGCAACTGTTGCGTATCGACCAATCCATCAATATGAACAATGCTGCAGCTGCGATTATCACTGCCTAATTTAAATTGACGAAAGATAATGTCTGAACTGTCTCCAACAATTGCTTTAATACTTTTCACATTGGATGTTATTTTTTCTGTTAACACGCTATTTGACGGATTGAAATGCTGTTCTGGACGCACATTTGTTTTTCTGCGAAGCTCTTTTAGCTTCTGAAAAAGTAAAGCACTCAAAACCGGGACGAGCACAACTACAATTGTTCCAAGCCAAACATCTGTCCTTGCTAGAAATTCGATTATTCTCCCCATTATCTGCACTCCTTGCTACGTATCGTGCCCTATGAATTCCAGCCTATTCAAGGTAAAAATCTGCAAATAAAAAAGCTCTAGCTGTAAGCAGCTAAAGCTCTTATAAAAGGTTATGATTCTTCTGCATTCAAATCAGCAACAGTCACTTTCATTAGTTCCTCGGTCGACAGATGGTGATCATGACGCACGAGGCGCACTGCCTGCATACGAATTGCTTTCTCAAGTATGTTACGAACAAATCGGGCATTAGAGAAATCAGGTGTCCGCTTTGACTTTTGCTGCACAATGATTTCCTTCAGCTTCCACTCTGCTTCTTTCGTGAGTTGGTATTCTTTTTCGGCAAGCATACCTTTGGCGATATCCATCAGCTGTTCAGATTTGTAGTCAGGAAATTGGAGCTGGATTGGAAACCGTGAGCGCAGCCCTGGATTTAAACTCATAAAATTCGCCATTTCTCTTGGGTAGCCAGCAAGAATAAGAATAAACCTGTTGGATGCATCTTCCATATGCTTTACTAGTGTATCAATTGCTTCTTTGCCAAAATCTTTTTCTCCGCCACGAGCCAGAGAATATGCTTCATCTATAAATAAGATGCCGCCCATGGCCCGCTGGACGAGCGCTCTCGTCTTCTGGGCTGTGTGGCCAATATATTCTCCAACCAGATCAGCTCGTTCTGCTTCAATAAAATGTCCTTTGTCAAGTACATTCATTTCGTGGAAAACAGCTGCCAGCTTGCGGGCGATCGTTGTTTTCCCGGTACCTGGATTGCCTTCGAATAGCATATGCAGCACTTGTTTTTCCTGTTTTAATCCTGCAGCTTCTCTTTTTTGGTTAATATGGACATTGGCGTAAATTTCTTTGATTGTCTTTTTGAGCTTTTCCAAACCGATGAATGCGGCGAATTCCTGATCAATATGACGGAATGGATCGATATCGCGCTTGATGGCTGCATGCTGCAGCTGCTCCATCTCTTGTTGTCGGTTCTTTAGGACGATATTGATCTTACCCTTCGTATTCGTAACTTGAGCTTCCACATGATCACCCCTCACTGCAGTAGTTTACGCTCAAGACAGACATAGCGTGACAAACGCCCAACGGTCTTTCTCTACTTTATTCAGCAAGGAGTCGCTTTACCACCACAAAACAAAACGGGCGCCAGCGGCACCCGTTCTTGTTTAGCTTTGTTCTTTATAATCCAGCGATACATTCTTAGCTGGCGAGAATGTGGAAATCGCATGTTTAAAGATTAATTGCTGTCTTCCTTCCGTTTCGAACAGTACAGTGAAATTGTCAAAAGCCTTCACTGTTCCGCGGATTTGGAATCCATTCGTAAGAAAGATAGTTACTTGCATACGCTCTTTGCGAAGCTGGTTCAGATATTGATCTTGAATATTTACAGATTGTGACATCTATTCCCCTCCTAATTTCTATACGGTTCCTATTTCTACCTTTCTTTCAGCATTCCTGCAAGTTCTTCTAAAATAATTGTAAACTTTTCTGCTTTTTCTGCTGGTGTGATTGTATACCAATTCACATCCATTTTGTTGCGGAACCATGTATATTGCCGTTTGGCATAGCGACGGCTGTTTTGTTTCAGCTGCGTCACCGTATCCTCCCAGTTCATTTTCCCTTCGAAATAAGGGATAAACTCCTTATAGCCGATTGCCCGCATAGATTGTGTATCACATAGTCCAGCTTCGAAAAACGTGCGAACTTCGTCTAACAATCCGTCGGTCAGCATACGATCCACTCGGAGATTGATTTGTTCGTATAACAATTCACGATCCATTTCCAAACCGATGATTGTTGCATCATATCGGGAATCCAGGGCGTTTTCTTCATGATCACTCATTCTTTCCCCTGTACGATGATAAATCTCCAGCGCACGGATAACACGGCGTACATTGTTCGGATGGATGCGCTCTGCCTGAATCGGATCTACTTCTTGCAGCTGCGCATGCAAATGATCCGCTCCATGGGTCTGTGCTTCTTGTTCCAGCTGCTGCTGGTAGCTATCGTCTCGTTTTGCTTCAGAAAAATCATAGCTGTACAGCGCAGCTTGTATGTATAATCCAGTTCCCCCAGCAATAATTGGAATTTTTCCTCGGCTATGTATTGCTGCAATACAGGCTTGTACATCTTTTTGAAAGTCAGCAGCCGAATAGCTTTCTTCCGGTTCACGGATATCAATTAAATGATGCCGTATTCCTTGCTGCTCTTCTTTTGTGACTTTCGCTGTACCGATGTCCATACCTTTGTATATTTGCATGGAATCACCGCTAATAACCTCGCCATTAAACTTCTTCGCGATTTCAACACTCAGCTGTGTCTTGCCAACACCCGTTGGACCGACAATCACAATTACTTTTTGCTTTTTCATGTTAGTCTCCTTCTTGCCATCATGCCATTAGTTTAGCATAACGAGACAGAGAAAGATAAACGAAAAGCCGTGCATACAGCACAGCTTATCGATTGGCATCAATGAGATATTTCGTCAAACGAATGGCTTCATATTCCAGCTTACCAAGAATATCAACGAGAAGACTTGCTGTCGCTTCATCTTCCTGCCTCCTGGCAAGCGGTATGCCGGTAATCTTTATCTCTTGTGCCAGCTGACTGTAGTCATGACGCAGTGTTTTTACCACCTCATAATCTTCGTCATCCGCTTCTGCTTCCATAAGGGTGGCTTCTTGCAGAAATTTGCTCATTACTGCAATTGGTCTGCCGCCGATAGCAAGCACCCGCACGCCTAAGCACTGCTTTATATCATCCAGCTGCTCGTGCAAATTCTTTGTATATTGTTCAATAACGTATCCATAAGGACCTTTTGCATACCAATGATAACGCTGAAGTTTCACGTGCAGTACACTTGTATTAGCAATTTGCTGGTTTAAAAAGTCGATAAGATGCTGATTTGTTTGCATAGCTAACGCCCCCTCTGGCTGTCAGCATGCCCAATTTCAGAATAATTTATTCCACGTTTCCGGACCAACGATGCCATCGACACCAAGTCCATTATTGCGCTGAAAATTAATAACCGCCTGTCGTGTGTTCGGACCGAAAATGCCATCAACTGTTACTCCGACAGCGCGCTGGATTTTCCTAACGTTTTCTCCGCGCGATCCAGTCCGTATATAGCTTCCTGGATAAGCTGTGCCAGCGGAATTCTGTGAAGCGCTGGAACCTGCGCCAATATAGCCTAGCGGATTAACCGCATTGGTTTTATTTGCATTCCATCTGCCCCGATGCAATTCAAAATGCAAATGCTGACCAGTCGAATCACCTGTATTTCCCATATAGCCAATAAATTGGCCTTGTCTGACGGTATCGCCCACGCCAACTTGTCTGGAACCGGAACGCAAATGTGCGTATACCGTTTCATACTTCTGACCGTCTAGCTGATGTACAATAAAAATAACTTCTCCATAAGAGGAAGATACATACGATCGGGAGACAGTTCCTGCTGCAGCAGCAGCTACACGAACTGTTCCCGATTGTGCCCAATCCACGCCGTTATGGGAAGAACTTGCACCTTGGAAGCCATTCGTCAATCTGCCTGCAGATGGTTTAATGAATAAAGCCATAGCACATACTCCTTCCTGTCATTTTTTCGTTACAAGATAGTATAAGCGTAAACCATTGCTGGGGTAACGGTTGCTACCTAGACAAGCAAAATTGCGGCTTGGATAAGCGTATTTCAGCCATAAAAAAATCCAAACAATGCCGAATTAACAGCCATTGTTTGGATTTTCTCCTGTATCAAAATTAAAATGCTGGACACTGTTTGCAGTTGTTCTCATGTAATATAAATCTCGTTTGACTCGTCCAATATTATTGCACGCGCTTAAACAGCTTCTCCAGCTCATAGGAAGTAAAACGGATAATAATCGGCCGGCCATGCGGGCAAGTAAACGGATCTTGTGATGTACGAAGCTCTTCCAGCAAATGAAACATATCATCATAGTTCAGATGATGGTTCGCTTTGATTGATCGCTTGCAAGACATCATAATGGCCGCTTCTTCTCGTAATTTATGAATATCAACTTTACTCTCCTGCATGACCTGCTCGACGATTTCACGAATAACTTCTTCCTCAAAACCTTTCGGGAACCATTGCGGGTGGGAGCGCACAATGTACGTACTGCCGCCGAAAGATTCAAAGAATAGCCCAACCGCTTCTAATTCTGTTTGATATTGTTCGACGATTAGTGCCTCTTGTTTGGTGAAATCAAACGTCAGCGGAATAAGCAGCTCCTGAAGCTCTTTTTCTACATCGCCTATTTTATCTCTAAAGTATTCGTATTTAATCCGCTCTTGTGCAGCATGCTGGTCGACTAGAAACAGTCCTTCTTCATTTTCTGCCAAGATGTACGTGCCGTGATGCTGTCCAATCGGATACATCACCGGCACTGCATATGCTGGCTCTTGCTCCGGCTCAATCGTTTCTTCCGTAATCGTATCTTCGGAAACTGTTCCTGGACTGTACGCTGGTTCCGTCCAAAAACCATCGTTAGGCTGCGGTTGCTGTGCGGGCTGTTCCGTAATAATCGGCGGCGCTGTCTCTTTTACTTCATCAAAAAACCACTTTTCAGGCTGCGGCTCTCTATTTGGTTTCGTTTCAAAAAATGTGAAGCTTTGCTGTTCACTTTTTTCCTGTGGCTTTTTCGGTTTCGGTGTTGCCGCTTCCGGGATAAGTCGCTGCTGCCGCAATGCTTTGCTAACAAGCTGTTCCACGGCATCAAATAATTCCTTCTCCTTGCTGAAACGTACCTCCAGTTTTGCGGGATGCACGTTAACATCAACAAGAATTGGATCCATCTTAATCGAAATCACCGCAAGCGGAAATCTTCCGATTGGC
The DNA here is from genome assembly GCF_019056395.1 of Terribacillus sp. DMT04. NCBI lineage: Bacteria > Bacillati > Bacillota > Bacilli > Caryophanales > Bacillaceae > Terribacillus > Terribacillus sp. DMT04. Next base: position 1,574,359 of record NZ_CP077639.1, on the reverse strand, counting down.
AGCAGCGTATGATACGCCTGCATGACAGCTTTAGCTAAAATAGGATTGCGAATATATCTGCCGTTCACGATAAATGATACATATTGCCGGGACGCCCGGTTAATTTCTGGTTTTGCCGCTAACACCTCTAACTGATAATCCAATGTTTCATGCGAAGCGTTGACCATTTTCTTAGCGACCGAGTTGCCGTAAATCTGTGCAACAATTTGCAGCATTTCACCGCGGCCAGTCGATTGAAACAGCGGCTTGTCATTATGCGTCAGTTCAAAGCGGATTTCCGGATGAGCTAATGCCATCCGATTAATCACTTCTGATACATGACCAAGCTCAGTATGGATGGTTTTCATATATTTTAAGCGGGCAGGTGTATTAAAAAACAAATGACGTACGGTAATTTCCGTCCCTTTACGCGCATCGCATTTGCCTCGTTCCTTTATGATGCCGCCTTCTAAAGCTAGCTTCACGCCCGCATCTTCTCCAGTACTCGTCTTTATCTCGAGCTGACTTACCGCAGCGATACTGGCGAGAGCCTCGCCGCGAAATCCGAGTGTTCGTACATGAAATAAATCATTTTCATTACGAATTTTACTCGTGGCATGACGGAAGAAAGCACGCTCCACGTCATCTGCTTCCATGCCAGCACCATTGTCAACAATACAAATCTCGGTCAGTCCAGCTTCTTTAATAGCTACTTTAATTACCGTACTTCCGGCATCAATACTGTTTTCAACCAGTTCCTTGACGACAGAAGCCGGCCGTTCAACTACTTCTCCAGCTGCTATTTTATTTGCTAAAACATCCGGCATCAATTGAATCGCCATGTTGGAACCTCCTTACTTCTTTGCTGCCATTTGCTGCAGTTTATACAATAAATTCATTGCTTCCATCGGTGTTTGCTCCATTAAATTAATGGAAGAAAGCTCCGCAAGCACCTGATCTGCTCGCTTGTCTGATTTTTTTACTGTTTCTTCCTTTTTCGGTTCTGGTTCTGCAAAGAAAGACAGCTGCATGTCTTCCTGGACTGCTTCGGGAGCAGAGGTTACCAGCTTCTGCCCTTGCCCTTCCAGCTCTTGCAGAATCGCAGACGCCCGCTCGATCAGACTGTCTGGCAGCTTAGCAAGTTTTGCTACGTGAATGCCGTAGCTCTCATCTGCTGCTCCTTCACGAATTTGGTGAAGAAAGACAACATTGCCTTCATGCTCCTCTGCTCGCACGTGCACGTTTCGAAGCTTTTCTAAATCCTCATCTAATGTCGTAAGCTCATGATAATGCGTGGAGAATAATGTTTTAGCATGAATGTTGTCATGCACATATTCAATAATGGACTGCGCTAACGCCATGCCGTCATACGTGCTTGTCCCGCGGCCAATTTCGTCAAGCAAGATTAAACTCCTGTCTGTCGCATGCTCCAAAGCATGCCTGGATTCCAGCATCTCGACCATGAATGTACTTTGACCGGAAACGAGATCGTCCGCTGCACCGATACGAGTAAAGATTTGATCAAATAACGGCAAATCTGCCGCTTCACTCGGCACGAAACAACCTATTTGCGCCATAATGCTCGTCAAAGCAACTTGCCGCATATAGGTACTTTTACCACTCATATTCGGTCCAGTAATTAGCAAGATGTCCGATCCCTGGTCCATCTGCACATCATTCGGAACGAACTCACCGGATTTCATCACTTTCTCAATAACCGGATGACGGCCTTCCGTAATGGATACAGATCTGATGCTGTTAAACGTCGGCCGAGCATATCGCTGCTTTTCACTTACTTCTGCAAAGCTTTGCAGCACATCCAATTGGCTGATCTGATCTGCCAGCTGCTGCAGTGCTGGAATATATGTTTTCACATGGTCCCTGATCTCCAAGAACAATTCATACTCCAACTCCACACTCTGATCTTGTGCTTCCAAGATTAACGCTTCTTTTTCTTTCAATTCGGGTGTGATAAAGCGCTCAGCATTGCTGAGCGTCTGCTTTCGCTCGTACTTTCCTTCCGGCAGCAAATGCAGGTTTGCTCGTGTAACTTCAATATAGTAGCCGAATACTTTGTTATAGCCGACCTTCAGCGACTTGATGCCTGTTTCTATTCGCTCTTGCTGCTCTAGTGCGGCAATCCATTGTTTGCCGTTTCTGGATGCATCTCGATACGTATCAAGCTGCGTATGAAAACCATCCTTTAACAGCCCGCCTTCCCGCACACCAATCGGTGCATCTTCATGCAAACTTCTTTCCAAATAGTCATGCAATGCTGGCAGCGGATCTAGCTCTTGTCCCATTCGCTGGACCTCAGTCTCTGCAAAATCCGACAATACCTGCTTTAGTTCTGGCAGTTTTGCCAGCGTTCGTTTCAGCTGCAATAAATCACGGGCGTTTACATTGCCGTATGCGACACGGCCGGACAATCGTTCAACATCGTAAACTGATTGCAGCAGCTGGCGAATCGTATCTCGCTCGAAGAAATGATCCAAAAATGCTTGTACTAAATCTTGACGCCGCATGATTGCCTCTTTTTGCAACAACGGTCGTTCAAGCCATTTTTTCAGCATTCTTGCACCCATTGCCGTAACGGTGTCATCGAGCACCCAAAGCAAACTTCCATGCTTGCCTTTCTTCAGAATTGTTTCGGTCAGCTCCAGATTGCGCTTTGAATACATATCTAATGTCATGAAAGACTTCAGTTCCATCACTTGAAGCGGCTTCAGGTGATCCAAACCGCGCTTTTGCGTACGCTCCACATAATGTAAAAGCATAAAAAAGCAGTCTAGCAGCCTTGTATCAGTAACACCGCCAGCAAGCTTCTCTTGTGACAGACTGCTAGATACACCCGGCTCCTGATAGGATAGCGTTACCCCAAGCCGCATTTTCAGTTCATCTTGCAGTTGCTGCTCCAGTTGTTCGGAAACGACAATTTCTCGTACCGGCTGATTGTACAGTTCGCTAAGCAGTGTATCAAAACCGCCTTCCAGCAGGGCCGCACGATTTTCTCCTGTAGAAAGATCATGATAAACAAGACTATACGTTCGATCAGCGTTTTCGTTTACAGCCGCCAAGTAATTGTTTTCTTTTTCGTCCAGCATACCATTCTCCATGACGGTACCAGGTGTAATCAGCTGGACTACTTCACGCTTCACGACTCCTTTAGCAGTTTTCGGATCTTCTACTTGTTCACAAATTGCCACTTTAAATCCGCGTGAAACTAGTATTCTTATATAATTATCAGCTGAATGGTAAGGAACACCGCACATTGGCACCTTTTCTTCTACGCCTGCATTTTTGCTTGTAAGGGTGATTTCGAGCTCCTTTGTCGCCTTCAAGGCATCATCAAAGAACATCTCATAAAAATCTCCAAGCCGAAAGAAAAGAAACGCATCCTTATAATCTGCTTTTATTCGTAAATATTGCTGCATCATTGGTGTGTAACCTGCCATTTTCCTACTCCTCTGTTTCATTGCAATTATGTTCATTATAACACAGGTCTTTTTCACTTTTCCTGCCTTGTCTCTTACTTGGCAAACAAAAAACGAGAGCTGCTGCTCTCGTTTAATTATCGTGCTTCTTATCCAAAAAGTCTGGATCCACATCTTTGAAATCGTCATCCGTAAGCTCGAAATCCCATTCTTCTTCTACATCTTCTACAACACAGCCATCTGGATCTACTTTCACACAAAGTTTCGTTTCGCCGATAACTTCTACAAGAAATTCTTTCTCAATTTCCACGAAAATCTTTTGGCCATGCTGGACAATTTTACATTCCAAGCAGTTTGGCTGCTGAATTGCCTTTGCATAAACTTCGTATTCATCATCGATGCAATTTTCATCTCTTACACTCAATTTGACTAGTTCCTTGTAAGGTACACGCTCTGTGACTACTTCTGTCTTTGTATTGTCATGGTGCGAATACCAAACGTTGATATCATAACTGCCTGTAATTTCAACACCCTTATCGCCTTTCTTTTTTGCGTTGTACAGGTGGTTGATGACCCAGCAGCCAAGGATGCTGGAAGGTTTGTGCTCAGGCTTGATATGATCGATATTCTTGCTGAACTTGCGGCCACGGCCGATAACTGCTTTCGTGATTATCTCACGGTAGGACTGATCTTGAAAACCCATGTACGAAAACCTCCTCTTTTTACATAGTCATGTTATGCAGGGTGTTCACCTATGGTGTCAGGAAAAATATATTCCTTCACCAAAGCTGGACGCTCCTCCATTCTATGCAGATGCCTAGGCAGAGGTTATTCATTAAAGTAACCTTCAACACTTCTTTGAAGGGACATGAAAACAAAAAGAAAAGATGCGTACTTTTGCATGATAACAAGTACGCATCTTTTCCCTATAGAAGACTTATTTCTCTGTCTCTTCCTCTTGAAAGACAGTATGCTGGATGTTTTGAGAGATACTTTGCAAAATATGATTTGTAATGACTTGGGATTCCTTGAAGTCTTGTACAATTGGAATGCTGTCAATCTTTGCTTGCAGCTCATCGATTTCCTGCTCCATTTGCAGCTGCGCTTCCCGCTTGCCATACGCTTGTAAGTTGACTGCCTGCTTTTGTTTCATCTTAATTTGGTTGATATATGTCTGCACCTTTTTATTCTCGTTCAGCTTTGCCTCGAGCTGATGGAAATGCGCGATTTCATCTAGTCCGCGCATGTCCTCTGCCAACGCTTCTGCTTGTTTGAGAATCTCTTCGGTGGAATAATTCATAAGCTGTGTACCTCCGCTGTTGTTTCTGCTAGTTCGCCATCAAGTGACCACGTTTTGGCTTTTGTCACGATAACGGGAACAATTTTACCTATTACTGAGGCAGGTCCTCGGAAATTAACTAGCTTGTTTTTTTCCGTATATCCCGACAGTACTTCTGGATTTCGCTTACTTTCACCTTCAACGAGCACATGCACCACTTTGCCTTCATACAGCTGCATAGACGCTGCTGCCTGTTGATCTATTAAAGCATTCAATCGCTGGAGTCGCTCTTTTTTCACTTCCAGCGGAACGTTATCTTCCCACTTAGCAGCAGGTGTGCCGTCACGAGGAGAGTAAATATACGTATATGCTGCCTCAAAACCAACTTCTTTAACTAAAGACAACGTCTCTTGAAACTGCTTTTCTGTCTCATTCGGAAACCCGACAATAATGTCTGTAGTCAGTGTAACGTTCGGTATATGCTGTCTGATCTTTTCTACCAAACGCAAGTAATCTTCACGTGTGTATCGACGCGCCATTACCCGCAGGATATCACTGCTGCCGGATTGAACTGGCAAATGTATGTGGTCAAGCAAATTCCCGCCTTGGGCTAGTACCTCTATTAGTTTATCATCAAAGTCCCGCGGATGGGAAGTCGTGAAACGAATCCGAGGGATGGCAATCTTGCGAATCTCGTCCATTAACTCGCCAAGTCCGACGTTCACATCGGTTAAATCTTTGCCATATGCATTAACGTTTTGACCGAGCAAGGTAATCTCTTGATAGCCTTGCGCTGCCAGCTGCCGCACTTCTTGGACGATATCCTCCGGGCGTCGGCTTCTTTCTTTCCCTCTCGTATAAGGAACAATACAATACGTACAGAATTTATCACAGCCGTACATAATATTGACCCAAGCCTTGATTTTTCCTTTTCGCGCTTTTGGGAGATTTTCAATCACATCTCCTTCCTTCGACCAAACTTCAAGCACCATTTCCTTGCTGAAACTGGCTTCTTGGAGAAGCTGCGGCAATCGGTGAATATTATGCGTGCCGAAAATCATATCAATATGCGGATGTTTCTTCAAAATGCGATTCACAACTGCTTCTTCTTGAGACATGCAGCCGCATACGCCAATGATTAAGTCTGGCTTTTCAAGTTTCAATGGTTTAAGATGACCGATTTCGCCGAACACTTTATTTTCAGCATTTTCCCGAATTGCACATGTGTTCAGCAAAATAACATCTGCATCATGTGTATTCGTTGTTGGCTCATATCCCATCTCTACAAACAATCCCGCCATCACTTCGGTGTCATGTTCATTCATCTGGCAGCCATATGTACGGATAAGAAATCTCTTACCTGTGCCGGCTTTCTGCATTGCTGGCGGAATAGTGAAATCATAATGGAACTTGACATCTTCCCTGCGCCGTTTCTTTGCCTGCTTTAAATCAGGCGGCTGATACGTCGTTTGGAAATACTTCGCGAAATCTGCTGTTGTTTTCTCATGCAAGGCTTTTCCTTCTTGTTTCGCATACTTTGCAGAAATAAAACGATCTGATTTTCGCTGTTCTTCATTCACTGAATTCCTCACCCTCCATTGCATGCTAGTTACTTCTATTATATCAATCGCAAGACATACGTCCAGGTATTGGAAATAAAAAAGCCCCGCTTAAGGCGGGACTTATCTTGGTTCCACGATCAATTTAATGGCAGTCCGTTCCTCGTTGTCGATCATGATATCCGTGAATGCCGGGATACAAATTAAGTCTACTCCGCTTGGAGCGACAAAACCGCGAGCGATTGCGACAGCTTTAACCGATTGGTTTAAAGCTCCTGCCCCGATTGCCTGAATTTCCGCTGAGCCACGTTCTCTTAATACGTTCGCGAGTGCGCCTGCTACTGAATTTGGATTGGATTTCGCTGAAACTTTTAGTATATCCAACACTGGTACCTCCTTCGTTTACTGGACTACTTTCCTTTTACTATATTTCTAGCGGATAGTAGATATGCCCATTTTTAGGGCGATCTCTGAAAAAGTGGTACAACCTGTCCTGGTTCATCTTTGTAAACAAGAGACCTAGTGAAGGAGCAGCAAAGATCAATCCATATACGGGTGGTCATCATTGATCAGGATGCGTTTGATAGAGGTTGCCTTTCCCGTTTGCGGATCCAGATCGATTACTACTCCATTTAATTGTGCTTTACCCGTTTTGGGCACTTCAAAACGTACTGGCAAGTTCGTTAAAAATCTTTTGATAACGGCTTCTCGCTCCATACCGAGAATAGTCTCATAAGGGCCTGTCATACCCGCATCTGAAATATATGCTGTACCAGATGGCAATATGCGTTCATCAGCTGTCTGGGTATGTGTATGGGTTCCCACAACTGCGCTGACACGTCCATCAACATACCAGCCGAAAGCCTGCTTCTCGCTTGTTGCTTCTCCGTGAAAATCAATAAAAATAAGATGTGTACGTTTGCGCGCTTCTTCAATAAGACGATCCGCTTCTCGGAACGGATCGTCTGCCGGCATCATGAATGTGCGTGCCAGCAGATTAATGATAGCTACTTCATGTTGATTTATCTTCACATAAATAATACCTGTTCCAGGTGTTTCTGGCGGCAAGTTAGACGGACGAACTAAATATTTCGCATCATCGATGAATTCAAAGATGTCGCGTTTATCCCATGTGTGATTCCCCATTGTGACAGCTTGCGCGCCCCATTCGAGAAATTGCTTATAAATCCGCTCGTTTATACCTTTTCCGTCCGCGGCGTTTTCTCCATTAATGATTGTCAGCTGCGGTTGATAACGTTTCTTCAGACGCGGCAAATAATCTTGTACCATTTGTCGGCCAGGTTCTCCGACAACGTCTCCAATAAATAGTAGCTTCATAATCTAGTCCTTTCTGTATAACCATGTATCCTAAGTATAGTCTAACATATAAAAAAAGCGGCACAGGGCCGCTTTTTTTATTTTGCATATTCAACTGCACGTGTTTCACGGATAACCGTAACTTTAATGTGTCCTGGATAATCCAATTCACTTTCAATTCGTTTCCGAATATCACGAGCGACTTTAATGGATTCCAAGTCATCAATTTCATCCGGCTTAACCATGATACGAATCTCACGTCCTGCTTGAATGGCGAAAGATTTCTCTACGCCTTGGAAGGATTCAGAAATCTCCTCCAGTTTCTCCAGACGCTTGATGTAGTTCTCCAATGTCTCACTTCTTGCTCCCGGACGGGCAGCTGAGAGGGCATCTGCTGCAGCGACTAGCACTGCAATAATAGATGTCGCTTCCTCATCTCCGTGGTGGGAAGCAATCGAATTGATGACCACTGGATGCTCTTTGTATTTCATTGCGAGCTCTTTCCCGATTTCAACGTGGCTGCCTTCTACTTCGTGGTCGATCGCTTTTCCGATGTCATGAAGCAGACCTGCGCGTTTTGCAAGTGTGACATCCTCGCCCAGTTCGGCTGCTAACAGTCCGGACAGATAAGCAACTTCCATTGAGTGCTTCAATACGTTCTGCCCGTAGCTTGTGCGATACTTCAATCTGCCAAGTATCTTAACTAAGTCCGGATGCAAACCATGTACGCCAACTTCGAAAGTCGTCTCTTCACCTGTTTCACGGATATATTCATCCACTTCCCGTCTGGATTTCTCCACCATTTCCTCAATCCGGGCAGGGTGGATACGACCATCTTGGACAAGTTTCTCGAGTGCAATCCTTGCAATCTCACGACGGACAGGATCAAAACCGGATAGGATAACCGCTTCTGGCGTATCATCAATAATCAGATCAATTCCGGTAAGCGTCTCTAGTGTACGAATATTACGGCCTTCCCGACCGATGATGCGTCCTTTCATCTCGTCGTTCGGCAAGTTAACGACAGATACTGTCGTTTCCGCAACATGATCGGCTGCACAGCGCTGAAGTGCAAGGGAAAGAATGCTTTTCGCTTTTTTATCGGCCTCTTCTTTGGCGCGATGTTCTGCATCTTTAATCATAACAGCTGATTCAAAGGCAACTTCCTTCTCGACTTTATCCAGCACGATTTGACGTGCTTCATCGGATGTATAGCCAGAAATCTGTTCTAATTTCAGCTGCTGTTCTTTCACCAAGACTTCCACTTTGCTTTCCAATTCTTCAATTTGTTGTTGTCTTTCAGTTAATGATTGTTCCTTTTTCTCTAACGTAACTTCACGCTTATCAAGCGTATCGCTTTTACGGTCCAGATTCTCTTCCTTCTGCATCAGACGGTTTTCTTGCTTTTGCAGTTCGAGACGTCGCTCACGTAATTCCTGCTCCGTCTGCTGACGCAGCTGGAAGTTTTCATCTTTCGCTTCGAGAAGCGCTTCTTTTTTAGCCGTTTCCGCATTGCGATGGCCTTCTGCGACTATTTGCTTCGCTAATTCCTCCGCACCGGAGATTTTTTTCTCAGCAATAGATTTGCGAACAAGATAACCAACAACACCACCGACGATTAGAACAAGCAAAATGGAGATGATCAGGTAAAATAGTTCCATGATTTCACCTCCCCTGCTATGAAATTGTACAAACATGTCTGTCGGCATGCACAATGTTTTTCATTTAAAAAACGATGGTAACCTTAGAAAAGTATAATATAAAAGAAAATTATACTACTTAATTTTAATCCTGTGTTCGCATGTTGTCAAGATAACATGGAAAGTACTAGAAAGTTGAACATATAAAACGAAGTATGACTGGCTGGGATGTTTTATGAAAGAACAGCTCGCAGCCTGCACCATAAAATAGAAACTCACCGAGAGCGAACGGCATAACCATTATGGTTATTGAGCTGCTGCTTATATGAATGTAATAAAAAATCCAAACGATACTGCGTATAATAACAGTTTCGTTTGGACTTGTTTCAGGCTGAAACACGATTATGTCAGCTTCTCTCTTACATATCCAGTGATTCTTGTTCTTCATCCGGAAGTTTCTTATCTGCATCCAGATTATAGTGCTCACGTACTTGCATCTGAATTGTTGTAGCTATTTCCGGATTTTCTTTCATGAATTGCTTCGCATTCTCACGGCCTTGCCCTAGGCGCTCATCGTTATAAGAATACCAAGCTCCACTTTTTTGAACGATGTCCAAGTCACTGGCTATATCGATAAGTTCCCCTTCACGGGAAATACCTTCTCCGTACATTATGTCTACTTCCGCTTGTTTAAACGGAGGTGCAACCTTGTTTTTCACAACTTTAATTCTAGTTTTATTACCTACCATATCATTACCTTGCTTGAGCGTCTCTGCACGGCGTACTTCTAGACGGACAGAAGAATAGAATTTAAGCGCACGGCCGCCGGGAGTTGTTTCAGGGTTACCGAACATAACACCGACTTTTTCACGAATCTGGTTGATAAAGATGGCAGTTGTTTTTGATTTGTTGATTGCACCAGACAATTTACGTAAAGCCTGGGACATTAGACGTGCTTGAAGACCGACGTGGGAGTCACCCATCTCCCCTTCGATTTCAGCTTTCGGTACAAGGGCAGCTACAGAGTCGACAACAACAATATCAACTGCACCGCTTCGTACGAGGGCTTCTGCGATTTCTAATGCTTGTTCCCCTGTATCCGGCTGGGAAAGTAAAAGTTCATCTATATTAACACCTAGTTTTTGTGCATAAACAGGATCAAGCGCATGCTCTGCATCAATGAAAGCCGCTTGTCCGCCGTTACGCTGTGCTTCTGCAATTGCATGCAGTGCAACAGTTGTTTTACCAGAGGATTCCGGACCGTAGATTTCTACAACACGGCCTTTTGGATAGCCGCCGACACCAAGGGCGATGTCGAGAGCAAGGGAGCCGCTGGATACGGTAGAGACCTTCTGTTCTGCTCTTTCACCGAGTTTCATAATGGAACCTTTACCGAACTGTTTCTCTATTTGTCTCAAAGCCATATCAAGGGCTTGTTTACGTTCACTCAAATGTATTTCCTCCTTTGGATTATCTATATCTATTTTAACTTGTTTATTGAGATATAACAAGCAAAAAGCGAATAAATGTTCCCTTTTTTTCATTCTGACCGAACACATCGAAAAGAATGTTTTGCTTAAGAGAAAAAGAACATTTATCCGCTTTTATAATTAACAAATTAAGTTTTTACGAAATCGATGCTTTCAAGTGATGGAAGAGCAGTTCAAAGCCTTTCTTCACCGCTAAAGCTCGTACACCTTGCCGCGAGCTGCGAATGGACAGCTCCGTTGTTCTGGTTGCCTTGCCTTTTTCGTGCAAGCTGATAAAGACTGTGCCAGGCTCCTTACCTTCTGCTGCATCCGGGCCGGCTGTTCCAGTAAAGCTGATTCCTATATCGGCATTTGTAAGACGGACTGCGTTCTCTGCCATTTCGACAGCACACGCTTCGCTCACGGTACCTGCTGTTTTAATTGTTTCTTCCTTCACACCAAGCACATTTTGTTTCACAAGCGGTGAATACGCAACGATACTGCCAAGGAATACTGCTGATGCACCGCTTATAGAAACAAGTGCGTCACCAAACAGTCCGCCGGTAAGGCTTTCAGCGCTTGCCAATGTTAGCTGGCGCTGTTTCAGTATATCAAATACTTGCTGCTGCACCGACGTTTCGTCATAGCCGTAAAAATAATGACCAACTCGATCCATTACGTCTTTTTCTACTTTATCAATTAAGTGATTGGCTTCTTTTTTGGTATCTGCTCTTGCTGTAAGCCGAACAGCCACTTCTCCTTCGGAAGCATATGTCGCAATCGTCGGATTCTCTTGAACTTGAATCAGATCAAGAAGATCCGTTTCCAGCTGTGACTCCCCGATTCCAATAAAATGAAGCAAACGGGATTGCAGCACCGAATGCAGCTGCCATTTTTCACGTGCATAAGGCAGCACATGATCAGACATGATTTGTTTCATTTCACGCGGCACACCTGGCATAAAGGCCCAAACAGTACCTTCGTGTTCAACAAGCATACCTGGTGCCATACCGACTGTATTCTCCAGCACAGCTGCCCCTTCAAACACACGTGCCTGCTTGTGGTTATTCGGTGACATTTTTCGGTTTCGCTTGTCAAAGAAATGCTTAATGGCATCCATTGCTTCTTGATCTTCATGCATCTCTAACCCAGACACAAGCTGAAAAGCTTCTCTCGTCAGGTCATCCTCTGTTGGTCCAAGTCCGCCAGTTACAAGAACGAAATCAGCATCGCGCTGTGCTTTTTCAAAGGATTCTTGAACACGTCCTAAGTTATCACCCACAACATGATGGTAAAACACATTGATGCCGTGATCAGCCAGCTGCTTGGAAATCCATTGCGCATTTGTATTGTTGATTTGACCAATCAAAATCTCCGTCCCTACGGCGATTACTTCTGCATTAATATGTTTCATTTCATTTCGACTCCTTCATCACATGCCAGTTTTTCATAAAGTAGTCGACTCCGGACACGATCGTCAGAATAAGTGCAAGATACAGACAGATTGTAGCGAATGGAAATCCTAGATAAGAAAACGGCCAGTTATGCAAAAGCAAAGCGCTGATGGCAACAATCTGTATCGCTGTTTTCTGTTTGCCCATCTGTCCTGCTGCCAATACAAGGCCTTCACCAGCGGCAACAAGTCTTAGTCCTGTGACAGCAAATTCGCGGCTTATAATGATAATCGTAATCCAAGCCGGCGCTAACTCCAATTGTACCAATAAAATGAGCGCTGCTGAAACAAGCAGCTTATCCGCTAGCGGATCGAGGAACTTACCTAAATTCGTAACAAGGTTAAATTTGCGGGCATAATAGCCATCAACCCAGTCGGTGCACGAAGCGATGATAAAAAGAATTGCGCCTGCTAAATGATTAACCGGCAAGTTATTTTCTCCGATATCCAGCGTTCCCCAATCAAAAGGAACTGCAAGCAAAATGATGAAGATAGGAATTAGAAAAATTCGAGATAATGTAATTTTATTTGGGATGTTCATGACTGCCTCCAATGTATGTAAAGATAAACACAAGATAAACCCTTTCCATAAACGTAAAGGGTTTAACTTGCAACGTTATTTCTGGATGTTGACTACGATTGTCTGGACATCATTATCAATTGGAAAATCCAGTGCCTGTCCATTGATTTGTAATTTTGTCGCTTTTGAATAACCCGTTCGAACGGTAACTGTCTCCAAATCGCTTACATCTTGTTCCACAGGCTCACTGCCTGCTGCAATGGTTCCGGTATACACATTACCTGCGCTGCTGCCGTCACCAACTTGCAGCCAAGCGTCGCCGCCTTCTGCAGCAAGTGTTAATGTGACCTCTTCGCCAGCATTCTCTAATGTATACGTTGTTACTGGATTACTTGCTGTACCTTCTTCAGCAACAGACAATTTCGGTTCTGCAGCTTCTTCTTCCTTTTGTTGCTGCTCTTCCGCAGCTTGATCTGTTTGTTCTTCTGTGTCCGCAGATTCATCAGCTTCTTCTTCTGCAGTCTGCTCATCATTCGGCTGTACAACTTGATCTTCGTTCGGCTGCTGTGTTTCAGAAGCTGTATTGTTCTCATTTGTCTCGTTTGATCCGCCAGCGTAGACCAATACGACAACGACAATTGCCGCAATAACAAGCAGGCCGATGATAATCGATGACAAGTATGGAATACCCTTTCGTTCACGGCGCGGAGGTCTGTCATTTTCCCGAGCCTGGCTGCGCTCTTGACGAGAAGGAGCCTCTCGCTCTTCTTGCACAGGAGCAGCTGCTGTTTCCTGCTGTTTCGGCTCCAGTACATCATCCGGATTAACTCCTACTGTTTGTGCATATTCTTTAATGAAGGCACGTGTGTAGAAATCACCTGGCATAACACTGTGATTATTTTCTTCAATTGCTTTTAAGTAGCGCTTTTGTATTTTGGTGCGCTGTTGTACATCTTCCAAAGTCATTCCTTTGGATTCTCTTGCTTCCCGGAGCTTTGCACCAATGTCCATTCTTACCACCATCCATCTTTAAAGTTGCTTACACCTGTCGAAATTCCGGTTCATAAATAATTTGTTCGTCATCATGATTCCGAAGTTCAATAATATAATCGAAATCATCTATTGTAAACTCTGTTTCTCTAACGAAGATATCCGGATGTTCAATAACTTTGGCTACAGGGAGCCGCATTACCTCACGCACCAATTCCCAATGGCGCTCACTCGCACGGTTTGTGGAGACGATGCCGTCAATGATAAACAGGTTGTCCGAATTGTATTCGTCGTGCAGCAGCTGGTTTCTGGCTGTCTGCTTTAACAAGGTGCTAGAGACAAACAGCCATCGTTTGTTCGCACTGACACTAGCCGCTATAATTGATTCTGTCTTGCCAACACGAGGCATACCTCTTATTCCTATTACCTTAGAGCCTTCCTGTTTAAACAATTCTGCCATAAAATCGACCAGAAGTCCGATTTCACTGCGAACGAAACGGAAAGTTTTTTTGTCATCCACATCTCTATGTATGTACCTGCCATGCCGGACAGCAAGCCGGTCCCGAAGCTTTGGCTCGCGCGATTTTGTAATATGCACATGCTCCATCGTACGCAAAATAGAGTGCAGACGAATAATCTGCAATTCCTTTTCCGCTGCTAGCAACATCCCGCGCCGCTGATTTTCCACACCGTTAATGGTTTTAATATTAATGTGCAGCATCCCGAGCAAGGAAGAGATGTCTCCAAGCAATCCTGGCCGGTTAAGCTGGATTTCGTATTCCAAGTACCATTCCAATGATTCCATAAGAAAGCCCCTTTACAGGAAAATAGCGATTAACTTAACAAAACCTATTCTTACTATAAAGGAAAACAAAAGATTAGAAAAGCCATAACAGGCTGGGAAAATAGCGATAAGAAAACCTGCTTCTTAAAAAGAAGCAGGTTTGAATGAAGTTGGCCGCTAAATTAGCGTGTGTGGCCATTGTCTTGGACAAGCTTTACCATCATGTTGGCGATTGCTTGCTTCTCATCCTGGGAAGCAACTGTCCAAAGGTCACGCAAAATTTTCTCTTCCGTGTTCTTTGCATCTACTTTCGTCGCGAGATAATCACCAATTTCATACGCAATACCAGAGACTGTTCTGTTTTCCATCCCTTTATCTTGCGCCTGATGCAGGCGATCACCTAGGAAGTCTTTCCAAGAGTCGAAATTATCAAGAACTGACATGGTTTATTCCTCCTTCATTAGCTTGCAGTTTAGCTTGTGACAGAAGGAGGTGCTCTATACACAAAAAAATGACTTATTTTTACCAGCCGCCGTTCACTTGAAGCACGTGGCCATTTATATAAGAGGCACTCTCACTTAGCAAATAACTGACAGCCTCAGCTACTTCGCCTGCTGTACCAAAGCGATTCATCGGAATCTCGCCTGTCAGCTGCTCTCGCTCCTCTTTATTAAGATTGCTGTTCATCTCTGTGTCAATTACACCAGGCGTCACTGCATTCACGCGTACACCGCTTGTCCCCGTTTCTTTCGCGAGTGCTTTTACGAAACCAATCTGAGCTGCTTTCACACTCGAATAAGCCGTTTCAAAGCTTGCTCCTCGCTCCCCCCAGATAGAGGAAATAAGGACTATTCCACCTTTTTTTTGTGCCAGCATTGGCTGCAGCATATGCTGACAGAGCCGCCAAGGTGCTTTTACATGTACCTGAAGTAAATTGTCCATCGCTTCTGCAGTCATATCCTGAAACAATCCATAATGCGCCATGCCGCCAGCATACACGAGCTGATCAATCGGAAAAGCCAGAAAACGAACGAGTTCGTTTATGCCTTCTTCTTTCGTTAAATCAGCTTGAACAGTGCCGAGTATACTCTCCGGTATCTCCCGCCGCAAGTCTTCAATTGCCTGTGCATTTTGGTTGTAATGAAGCAAAAGCTGATGACCTTCGCTGGCAAGCTGACGGGCGCAAGCAGAGCCAATTGCTCCGCTTGCGCCCGTAATAAAGATAACTCTTCGCATGCTTATGCCTCCTGCGGCAGAATCTGGCAGACAGACAGACGTTCTGGGCTGAACCAATTTTCCAAGAATTCGTTCGCATCATGTGCTGTGAGCTTCTCAATTGCCGGAACAATCTCAAACAGATCTACACCAGCTAGATGATATTGGATAAAGCGGTTAGAAATGAACTCCAAACTATTCATTGCGCGCATCATCTGACCGATTGTCTTTTTCTTCATCCGATCCATTTCTGCTTCAGAAACTTTATGATCCTTCATGCGCTGCAGCATATCTTTCACTGTATCAGCAAAACGATCTGGTTCATTCGTATTGCCTCCAATGATAGAAAAGCCAAAGTTTTTCTCAAGGCTTGTTTCAAACCCGAAACTGTCATCAATCAAATCTTCTTTGTATAGCTCCTCATAATAAACACCGCTCTTCGAGAAGTAATAATCAAGCACCATATCCGTGAGCAATTCTTTTTTCAAATACACTTCTGGTGACGCATAATCTGTCTTCTCCTTGATTCCAACCATACATTTCGAAACACTGACTGGCATGCGAACTTCCTTTTTCGTCTCTGCCACTGTTTCCGGTTCTTCCGGGAAGAAACGCTCAATCTTAGCGGGAGGCGCAAATGATTTTGCAGCTTGGTTTGACGTAATAAGCTCCATCATCTTCTCCGCGTCAATATCACCAGCAACGAATAACGTCATATTCGATGGATGGTAGAATGTGTTATAGCATGTGTATAAATCTTCTTTCGTAATATCCTGGATAGACTCCACTGTGCCAGCGATGTCAATTCGAACAGGATGCGATTGGAACATACTTTGAATTGTGCCAAAGAAGGAGCGCCAATCCGGCTGATCATCGTACATACGAATTTCCTGTGCAATGATACCTTTTTCTTTCTCTACCGATTTATCTGAGAAATACGGATCCTGCACAAAGTCAAGCAATGTTTTCACGTTCTCATCAATATTAGAAGTAGCAGAGAACAAATATGCTGTCTGCGTGAAAGAAGTAAATGCGTTCGCTGATGCTCCTTGTTTCGTAAAGTCTTGGAATACATCTCGATCTTCTTTTTCAAATAGTTTGTGCTCCAGAAAATGGGCGATTCCCTCTGGTACCGTGATTTTTTCTTTACCGTCTAACGGAACGAAGGTTTGATCAATGGAGCCATAATTTGTGGAAAAAATGGCATAGGTTTTTGACATCTCTGGCTTTGGCTGCAGAAACACTTTCAGACCATTCGGAAGTGTTTCCGCATATACTGTTTCCTGCAATTGCTCATAGTGCTTTTTATGCATGGTTCTCTGCCTCCTTGTTCGTCAAAAGATAGACGGTATCGAGCTGTACTTTGGCAGCTGCTTGCAGCACGTCGTCTTTCGTCACTTGACGAATTGCATCCAGCATTTCTTCAACTGGCATCTGTTTATTTCCTATTACTTGCTGATACAGCGTCTCCATCAGTCCAACTGGATTATCAATTGTTTCAAGAATTTGGCTGACAATCAGGTCTTTCACTTCTTCTACTTCTGCATCATCAAATTCGCCCGCCTGCATAGCCGTCATTTGCTCATCAATAATTTCTTTTGCTTTTGTGTAATCTTTCGGATCAATTCCGGAGAATACGAACAATAACCCTTTATGACTTTCAAAACGAGATGCAGCATAATAAGCAAGACTATGTTTCTCCCGGACATTGCGGAACAGCTTCGAGCTTGGGAAACCGCCGAATAGACCGTTGAACACTTGCAGTGCTGCATAGTCTGAGTCACTATAACGAATATTGGTCCGATAACCAAGGTGTAGCTTCGCCTGCTGGACGTCCTGTGTTTCGATTACTTCTTTTTCGGCTTCTGGTGCTGGGCTTACACTGGCTGCCCGCTCTTCACGAGGTTCTGTGTCTCGTTCCATAAAGCTTGCGACTGCTTTTTCTGCCTGGCTTTTCTCTACATCACCCAAAATATAAATATCCATTTTGTCTTGCTTTAATATGTTTTTATACACATCATACAGCTTGGAGCTGTTCAGTGTATTTAAATCTTCTTCATAGCCATGCACATGCAAGCTGTATGGTTCTTCTTTGCACATTTCATCCATAAGACGCGTATTCGCATAACTCATCTTATCATCTTGCAGAGCTGTTATTTTTTGTTTTAATGTCTGAATTTCCCGCGATACAATCTTATCCGAAAAAGCATCATTTTCTGCTTTTGGTTCAAATACAATTTCGCGTAATAAATCAACCGCTTTTTCAAATAAAGGTGTTCGGTCACTTAGGAAGTTTTCATTCGCCACATCCAAGCGAATGGTAATGATATGTCTTTCCCCTTTTTTTGTTCCGGAAATGGAAAGAACAGCACCATATAGGTCGTCCAGTTTAAGCCGAAGCGCGCGCGCATCCGGCAAATTGGCAGTTCCCTGCTGAAGAACATACGGAAGCAGCGCTCTCGCTGTGATTGTCTCCCGTTCAAGCGGTGCCTGTAATTTCACCGCGATGCTGATTGTTTTGTATTTTTTGGTTTGGATAAGATGCAGTGCAGCACCTTTTCCTGTGATGAGTTGTTCACCTGCGATTTTCATATGGTACCTCCCTGGCTTCTTTATGTATAGCTTTTCTTGTTTTCCTTATATATATCCGACAATCCTCGCTACCATTACCATATTAATGAAAAAAGGCATAGAAGTAAACGATTCGGATTGAACGAAAAGACCCGATGCTTATTTTGCATCGGGTCTTTAGGCTTAACGACTTCCTTTAACGTATGGAACACCACTTGCTTTTGGTGCAACAGAACGGCCAATGAAACCTGCCAAAGCAAGAATTGTCAGCACATACGGCGCAATCAGCAAGTAGACTTGTGGTACATTTTCGAGCAACGGAATGGAAGAACCTACCACACTTAGCGATTGAGCGAAGCCAAAGAATAAGGCAGCACCCATCGCACCAAGCGGATTCCATTTACCAAAGATGACAGCAGCAATTGCCATAAATCCTTGTCCAGCAATTGTCGACACGGAAAAGTTTAGTGAAATCGTCATTGCAAACACACCGCCGCCGATACCCGCAAGAGCACCGGAAATGATTACTGCAATATAACGAGTTGTGTAAACTTTAATACCATTCGTATCAGCGGCCATAGGATGCTCTCCAACAGCTCGAATACGCAAGCCGAATGGTGTTTTAAACAAAACATACCAAGCAACAAACGAAAGCGCAATGGCAATGTATGACGTGATGTACATATTGTTGAAGAACATTTCTCCGATTACTGGTATATCAACTAAACCTGGCACATCTTTTGTGTAAATCGGCTGTGAAATAAATTCTGTTTGCCCTTTGTTAAAGATTTGTTTTATCATGAACACGCCAAATCCAAGTGCCAGCATGTTGATTGCTACACCAGTAACTGTCTGATCAGCACGGAAAGTAATGGCTGGTATGGCAAGAAGTAAAGAAAATACCGCGCTTGCAACCATCGCAACGAGTAAGGAAATCCATGGTGTCATTGCACCTAATGCGTCAGCATAAAGCAAATTAAACGTGACAGCAGCAAATGCCCCAATAACCATAAGACCTTCTAAACCAATATTTATTACACCCGAACGCTCACTATACACACCGCCTAGTGCGGTAAAAATAAGAGGAGCGGCAAAGAATAGTGTTTGCGGAATAAGTGAATAAAGAATATCCAGCATGTTATTTTCTCTCCCCTTTTTTCAATTGCAGCAGTGCCCAGCGAATAATAAAGCCGGATGCAACAAACAAGATAATCAATGCAATCACAATTTCAATAATTTCATTCGGCACACCTGCAGTAGACATATTCAAGGCACCCACTTTCAGGAATCCGAATAAGCTTGCCGAAAGAACGACACCAAACGGATTGTTTCCCCCTAAAAGAGCAACAGCAATCCCGTCAAAACCTAGATTCGAGAAGGCTGTATTTGTGAATGCAGTACCGAAACTTCCCAAACCTTGCATGGCACCAGCAAGTCCGGCGAACAAGCCTGAAACCAACATCGAGATCACAATGTTACGTCCTACTTTCATACCAGCGTAATTGGATGCATGCTGGTTGTAACCTACAGCTTTTAGTTCATATCCAAGCTTCGTGCGTTCCAAAATAACCCACATAATGAAAACCATCAACAGTGCAACGATAAATCCCAGGTGAAGACGCGAACCTGTTAGACCGATTAAGAAATCATTGGTTAACGAAGCCGTCTGTTTCACTGGCTCCGTTGATTCTGAGTTGTCTGTCATCACATCACGTATCAAATAGTTTGTCAGATGCAACGCAACATAGTTCATCATAATACTAACAATAACTTCATGAACACCTAGCTTTGCTTTCAAAATACCAGGAATAAACGCCCAAAATGCGCCAGCTGCCGCTGCTGCTAGCAAAGCAAGCGGCAAGTGAATAATAGTCGGCGCATCAATTGCTGTTCCTACCCAAACAGACGCAATCCATCCGACAAGTACTTGTCCTTCTGCACCGATGTTAAATAACCCTGTTCGGAATGCAAACGCGATTGCTAGACCGGTAAGGATATATGGTGTAATGCGATTGACTGTTTCCGACATAAAGAAGCCGCTGTCGAAAACACCATTCCATAATGCCTGGTAGCCAAGTATAGGATTATAGCCGAAAATAAGCATAATAATTGCGCCGGCAGCCAGACCAAGGACAACCGAAATAATTGGAATAATGAAATTGAACTTTGTGCTGGAAAACATTAGTTGTGCGCCCCTTCTTTCTCAAGCTTCGAACCTGCCATCAGTAATCCGAGCTCCTGTTCATTTGTTTCCTTTGGATCCACTGTTGCGATGATTTTGCCATCGAACATGACAGCGATTCGGTCACTTACGTTTAAGATTTCATCTAACTCGAAGGATACAAGCAAAACAGCTTTTCCTTGGTCACGCTGTTCAATCAGGCGTTTATGAATAAATTCTATTGCCCCTACATCAAGTCCTCGTGTTGGCTGTGCCGCAATTAACAAATCCGGATTACGGTCAATTTCCCGGCCGATAATAGCCTTTTGCTGATTCCCTCCGGATAAGGCACGCGCTTTCGTAAGATGACTTGGTGTGCGTACGTCATACTCTTCAATCAGAGCTTTAGCTTTATCAAAAATGCGCTTAAAGGAAAGGATGCCGCCTTTTGCATATGGTTTTTGGTAATAAGTTTGCAAAACGATGTTCTCACCGACCGAAAAGTCTAGAACCAAACCAAGCTTGTGACGGTCCTGCGGAATATGACCAACACCGCTTTCGGTTATAGCGCGAACAGGCATATTTGTAATATCTTGATTTTTCAATGTTACTTTGCCGGCAGATTTCTTCCGCAGACCAGTAATTGCTTCAATTAATTCTGTTTGCCCATTTCCGTCTACTCCGGCAATTCCGACAATTTCGCCTGCACGAATGTCCAGGTCCAGCGCTTTTACCATGTCAACATGACGGGAATCCTGCACAGTCAACCCTTCTATAGACAGAATGGTCTCTTTTGGCTCAGCTGCTTTCTTATCGGTTGAGAAATGAATCTCTCGTCCGACCATCAAGGAAGCTAGGTCATTTGGATTTGTTTCAGAAACTTCCACTGTTCCGATTCCTTGTCCTTTGCGAATGACTGTGCAGCGGTCACATACTTCCATAATCTCTTTCAGCTTATGTGTAATCAAGATGATAGATTTTCCTTCTTTGACCAAAGTACGCAAAATGACAATAAGCTCCTTGATTTCCTGCGGCGTGAGCACAGCTGTCGGCTCATCCAAAATGACAACATTTGCTCCGCGATACAACGTTTTTAATATTTCAACACGCTGCTGCATGCCTACCGAAATATCGCTAATCTTGGCGGCAGCATCTACTTGCAGTCCGTAACGGTCAGAAAGCTCCTGCACTTCGCGGACTGCTTTCTTCATATCAATTTTCAAGCCTTTTTTCGGCTCGCTGCCCAGTACGATATTTTGCGCGACCGTAAAGGTGTCGATCAGCATAAAGTGCTGATGAACCATTCCGATACCCAATCGGTTGGCAACATTCGGATCATTGATTTCTACTTGCTTGCCGTCTACGCGGATTTCTCCCTTTTCCGGCTGGTACAGACCGAAAAGAACATTCATCAAGGTAGATTTACCAGCGCCATTCTCACCTAGCAGCGCATGGATTTCTCCTTTTTTCACTTGAAGCGTGATGTTGTCATTGGCGACAATTCCGGGAAATTCTTTACGAATGTTTAGCATTTCGATTACATAATTCTCCATATTTTACACTCCTTCACGGAATTACGAACTTTCTTTGATTTTCTTCAAAAAAAAATCGTCAAATGAAGCGGGGAATTGTCTTGTTAAGAGACGCTTCAGTTGAAGATTTTTTATAAAGGGCTAGAGTAAACACTCTAGCCCTTCTGGTTTTATAGAGAATCTAGGTATTCTTGTAGTTCGGCATCTGTAGAAGGAGCAGTTACATCGCCACCGACGATCTTTTGCTTCCATTCGTTTACAGCTGTCTTGATGTCCTCTGTATATGCATCTTTATTTGTTTCTGCAATATTGATTCCATCATCTTTCAAACCATAAGAAACGATTTCTCCTCCAGGGAATTCGCCGTCCTTGGACTGCTGCGCAATATCAGCAACCGCTACATCAACAGCTTTCAGCATGCTAGTCAACGTCACGTTGTTATCTCCAATTTGGCCTTCTTCATACTGGTCACGGTCAACACCGATTACCCAGTAGTTTCCTTCTGGATCATTGTTTTTCAAATCTTTTGCTTGTGCGAATACACCATTACCTGTACCGCCAGCAGAATGGTAGATTACATCTACGCCGGAATTGTACATGTTGGATGCAATCAATTTCCCTTTATCAGGTGCACCGAAGGACCCAGCATACTGTACATCCACTTCAATATCTTTGTTAACTGATTTCGCACCAGCAACATATCCTGCTTCAAACTTCTTGATCAATTCACTTTCTTCTCCGCCAACGAAGCCGATTTTACCAGATTCGGACTTCATCGCTGCAGCTACACCGGCAAGGAAAGAACCTTGCTGCTCTTCGAACACGATGCTTGCTACATTCTCTTTATCTACGACTGAATCGACGATGGCAAAATGCGTATCTTTATGCTGATCAGCGACTGTACCAATATCCTCGGCAAGTTTGAATCCAATTCCGAAAATCAGATTCGTGTTCGATTGCACAAGGCGATTTAAGTTTGTCACATAATCAGATGCACTGTTTGACTGCAAGTAAGAATAACCTGCATCTTCTTTTAGGCTGTTGTCTTCACCAAATTGCGTAAGACCTTCCCAAGCGGACTGGTTAAATGATTTATCATCAATACCGCCAGTGTCTGTAACCATTGCTGTTTTGAAGCTGTTATCGCTTCCGCCTTGCTCTGAGCTGCCGCCAGAACCGCAAGCGCTAAGAACAACGCCTACGACAAGTAGCAAACCTAAAAGTACTGCATAACGACGCATTTTCAAGATAGAAACCCCCAAATGATAGATTGATAATTAAGCAGAAGCCAGGATTAAACATGAGTAAATAATTAGTACATAATTACTACATCTGCTCCACTCGAAACATAATATATCATCTTTTTTACAGAAAATAAACACTTGTTTTACAAAAAATACGAATATTTTCGTTTTATTTCACTTATTTCATCGCTTTTTTGTCGCACATTACCGAATTATGCCCTACGATAGTTTGTCCTCAGCCGTCTTGGAAACGAGTACTTGCCGCGGCTTGCTGCCCTCATAAGGTCCTACAACTCCCCGCTCTTCCATCGCATCAATTAAACGTGCAGCTCTCGTATAACCTACCCGGAACCTGCGCTGCAGCATGGATACACTGGCACTTTGCATATCCGTCACCAGAAAGACTGCATCATGGTAGAGTTCATCTTCTACTTCAGCCTGCACTTCTGTTTCTTCATCTGGAATCATATCTGTCTGGTATTGTGCTTTTTGCTGTTCAATACAATGATTTACAATACCTTCCACTTCATCATCAGAAAGGAAAGCCCCTTGAATACGCGTTGGCTTAGATGACCCAACCGGGATAAACAGCATATCGCCGCGTCCCAGCAGTTTTTCTGCTCCTCCGCTGTCCAGGATGGTGCGGGAATCTATCTGAGAACTTACGCTGAAGGCAATACGAGATGGAATGTTAGCTTTAATTACGCCTGTAATAACATCTACAGATGGACGCTGTGTCGCAATAATTAAGTGAATTCCAGCTGCACGAGCCATCTGCGCTAATCTTGTAATTGCATCCTCCACTTCACTTGATGCAACCATCATTAAATCAGCAAGCTCATCTACAAGTACAACAATGTATGGCAGGAACGGCTGCTCCTCTTCGTTTTGTTCGTTTTGTTTTTTAATATACGTATTGTACCCTTCAATATTACGCGTGCTCGAATCGGAAAACAGATCATAACGGCGTTCCATCTCTGCTACTACCTTTTTTAATGCTCTGGAAGCTTTTTTCGGATCTGTCACAACTGGTGTAAGCAAATGCGGAATTCCGTTGTATACATTCAATTCTACTTTTTTCGGGTCAATCATCATCATTTTTACTTCGTGCGGCTTTGCTCGCATTAAAATACTCGTAATTATCCCGTTGATACACACACTCTTACCGCTTCCTGTAGCACCAGCTACGAGCAGGTGGGGCATTTTATTCAATTCGGCTACAATCGATTCTCCAGAAATATCCCGCCCAAGTGCGAAACTCAGCTTGCCTCCATTCTTCATCTGGCTGTTATCGAGCACCTCTCGAAGCGACACACTTGCTACTTCTTTATTGGGCACTTCAATTCCAACAGCAGATTTACCTGGTATCGGCGCTTCAATTCGGATATCCTTAGCTGCCAGCGCCAAGGCAAGGTCATCATGCAGATTCACAATCTTACTTACCTTAACTCCTGTATCTGGATATACCTCGTATTTCGTTACAGCCGGTCCGACATGCACTTTGCTCACTTTCGCTTTCACGCCAAAACTTTGGAATGTTTGTTCAAGCTTTCTTGCGACTGCTTGGATTTGTGTTCGCTCTTGCTTTTGACTGTTTTTCTTTGGCTGTTTCAGCAACGTCATACTTGGCAGCTGATAATCGCGGTTTTCCAGCTCCGAAGCTGGCAGTGCCTCTTTTTCCGCCGGTATCTCTTCCCTGCTCTTCTGCGGCTCTTCTTTTGGCTCAATAATCTCAGGCTGCTCTGGTTCCGCATAAGCGATATTCGTGAAATCCTGAATAATCGGCTCCTCGTGTACAGGACTTGATTCTGCTTCTGTCATCTCTGCAGCTTCTTCTTTCTCTGCATGCATAACCTGCTGTTTCTCTGACCTTGGCTTCGGTTTCTTTCTTGGTCGATCTGATCGTTTTCTCTCCTTGCTTTCTGACAACTTGTCTTTCATCTTATCTGATGACGCATTGGCTCCCTTTCTCACGAGCAGTACAAGTTTTTGAACAAGAGTGGAAAGAGAGGTATTACTTAAAATTAAAATACCAATCAATACGAGAAAGAATGCGACGATTTTTGCTCCTGTTGAGGAGAACAGATAATAGCACAAAGCGAACAGAACAGCGCCAATCATCCCTCCGCCGAGCGCCGAAGGATTTAAGGCGTCTTGAATGTAAGCTAAATAATAATCCCAGCTCGTTTTAATAATAGATGGCTGTGCCACTTGGCTCAATTTGTCCTCAAATGCTTGGATATGGGTAAACAGTAATACTCCCGCAGTTACTGCATACAAGCCAATCAGTTTTTTGTGGAACAAATTCGGCTTTTGGCATTTGGCCATTAAATAGAGACCAACAGCCCCCATAAAGACAGCCAGCAGGAAATACCAGCTTCCGAAGAAAAAGCGGAACAAATGTTCAAGCGCATTCGGAATTGCACCGTCACTGATTGCTCCAGCTCCGCTGCCAAAGACAGCAAGAAATATTAATAACAGGCCGATAACTTCAAAGCTCATGACATGTTTAAATTTGGTTTGTCGTTTTTTTGTTTTTCGTTTTGCCATAATAGCGAATCTCCTTGTTTTGCATTGCTTATGTATTTCTTTAGATGGAAAGAAAACCCCTGCCAAAGGCAAGGGTTTTCTCTCTTTACGTCCTCTGCCGCCTTATTTAGTATAACATAGGCAGCAAAAGTGCGAACGTACGTATTCATTTACAAGGAGAATATTTTCCCTGGAGAACAGCTTTCATCCAGGAAATGAGCTGGATCTGTCGACAACAGCTGATGCACACGGTATGTACCATTTCCCATATGCTCTGCATGAACGGTTCTGCCGCGATATTCCATAATTTGATAATCGGTAAATTGATTCGATTCCGGCGGAAAAATATCTTCTGCTGCAAGTGGGGTATACAGAATCATTGCAATTCACCGTGTTGATCGGATTTATACTCGTCCATCAATTCAGTCAGCTTGCGCATAGCATGCGCGACACCGCCAACTTCATGGATTAATCCATAAGAGACTGCATCTGTTCCGATGACATTAGTCCCAATGTCACGTGTTAGATTTCCTTTTGCAAACATAAGCTCTTTAAACTTATCTTCGGTGATAGAAGAGTGAGACGTTACGAAACTGATGACACGATCTTGCATTTTATCCAAGTATTCAAAGGTTTGAGGAACCCCAATCACAAGGCCGGTAAGACGTATTGGATGAATGGTCATAGTCGCAGTCGGTACAATAAAGCTGTAATCCGTACTTACAGCGATTGGCGCACCAATTGAATGCCCGCCACCAAGGACGATGGAAACAGAAGGCTTGGATAACGATGAAATCATCTCAGATATCGCAAGTCCGGCCTCTACATCGCCGCCAACCGTATTCATCAAAACAATGAGGCCCTCGATTTTCGGATTTTGCTCTATTGCAATCAATTGTGGGATAACATGCTCATATTTTGTTGTTTTATTTTGAGGCGGCAGCTGCATATGTCCTTCAATTTGCCCGATAATGGATAGAACATGGATACGGGAATCAGGTGCTTGCGCTACGGAAGTCTGGCCAAGCTGCTGTATCTTCTCAATAATGGATTTCCCGCCAGATTCCTCGTTTTCGTTTTCTTGTTTATCATTACGTTCCTTTGCCATTTTCGTAACTCCTTTCCATACTTGCTTTTAGTATGGACAGCTGAAGGAACAGCATACATCTGAAGAAGGAGCAAGTGCTGTGTTTTTTACAGACTTCATGCAATAAAAAATCCAAACAAAGACGACATTCTCTTTCAAGAAAGTCCATCATCGTTTGGATTTTTGATTTGCTCTTTTTTTGATGCTTATTTCAAGAGACTAGCGACGCTTTGCTTTTCCTCTTCGGTCAGCTCGACCAATGGCAGACGAACACCGCCGACTGCAATACCTTTTTGATTTAGCGCTTCTTTCACAGGTGTCGGACTTGGTGCTTGGAACATCCCCTGCATAACTGGAAGAATCTCTTGATGAATGCGAGCAGCTTCTGCTACATTGCCAGCTTTATGCGCCTGCAGCATCGCTTGCATCTCATTCCCGATTATGTGAGAAGACACTGATACGATGCCGTCACCGCCGATTGCAGCGACAGGCAGTGTTAGATCATCATCACCGCTATAAAGACTAAAATCAGCTGGAGTGCCGCTAATAACCTTCGTCATTGCTGCTAAATCACCACTGGATTCTTTTACCGAAACAATATTAGGAATCATTGCCAATTGAATGATTGTTTCTGGGTCAATTGTAATAACCGAACGTCCCGGAATATTATAAAGCATAATTGGCAGCTTGGTGCTGTTCGCCACTGCCTCAAAATGCGCGTACAATCCGCGCTGGTTAGGCTTGTTATAATAAGGCGCAACAATTAAAGCAGCGTCAACTCCGATTTTTTCTGCTTCCTGCGTCAGTGTAATGCTGGCTTCTGTATTATTGCTTCCCGTACCAGCTATGATGGGAATACGGCCATTAACTGTCTTCACTGTATGACGGAACAAATCAAGCTTTTCTTCATGAGAAAGCGTTGGTGACTCTCCTGTTGTTCCAGCGACGACAACAGCGTCCGTTCCATTATTTATTAAATACTCAAGCAGCTGGGAAGTCGCATTATAATCGATCTTCCCATGACTGTCGAATGGCGTTACCATTGCTGTAATAATGTTACCGAATTTCATCGTAAAACTCCCCTGCCTTCAACACATTATCTGATTTAGAGACTAAGTTCAAATGTCGCATGAAGCGCATTCACTGCCGTCACTAAATCTTTCTCCTTAATCAATACCCAAATGGTAGTGTGGCTATCCGCGGATTGCAGAATATCTATTTCTTTATCTGTCAATGTGTGAACAATCTTAGCCGTAACACCAGGTATGCCTGTCATACCTGCACCAACAAGAGAAACCTTCGCACAGTTATTGATAACTTGCGGTTTCAGATCAAGCTTGTGTAAGATATCCTGCGCCAAATTTACTTGCTCTGCCGCAATCGTGTACACAATACCATTCGGTGAAATGTTAATAAAGTCTACCGAAATACCTGCTTCGGCCATCGCTTTAAATACACGGGATTGAATCTTGTAAGCTTCCGTATCAGTTTCAATTTTTATTTGCGATACGCCTGCAAGATGTGCAATACCTGTAATTAAACGATCAGGAATATCCTTACCGGCAAATTCAGTTCGTGACGATGTGACGAGTGTACCTTCTGAAAGTGATCCGGTTGAACGGACACGCATCGGCACCTTAGCCTGCATAGCTATTTCCACAGCTCGCGGATGAACTACTTTAGCTCCTTGATAAGCTAAATTACATATCTCCGAATACGTTATCACATCAAGTTTTCGGGCTTCTTCCACTACTCGAGGGTCGGCAGTCATAATGCCTTCTACATCGGTAAAAATATCGACAAATTCCGCCTGCAAAGCAGCACCGAGGGCCGCAGCTGATGTATCACTGCCGCCTCGGCCTATCGTTGTAATCTCTCCGTTTTCGGTCATTCCTTGGAAGCCAGCTACAACGATAACATCATGTGTTTCTAGTTCCTTCCACACTCTATCGACACGCATTTCTTTTATTTTTGCAGCTGTAAACTCTTCATTTGTAATGAAGCCAGCTTGAGAACCAGTCAAGGCAGCGGCACGAATACCTTTTGCATTCAGTGCATTGGAGAAGACAACGGACGAAATAACCTCACCGCACGAAAGCAGCAAGTCCTTCTCCCGTTTTGATATATGTGTCTCTCCCGGCAGCCCGACTAATCCCAGCAAGGAATCTGTTGCATACGGATCGGGATATCTACCGATAGCTGATACAACAACTACTACTTTATTACCTTGCTGAACCGCGGATTCAATATGCTGAATGGCCTCCGCCTGATTATCTCGAACCGACGTACCGCCAAACTTCTGTACTAACACTTTCATTTCTACACCTCAGATTGTAAGCAAGTTATGCTGAATTAAGCGTTCTGCAATCTGAACACTATTCCAAGCCGCACCCTTCAATAGGTTGTCGGACACAATCCACAGGTGGAATCCATTATCATGATCTGGATCCTTGCGCACTCTTCCGACAAATACATCTTTCTTGCCAGCGGCAGAGAGCGGTGTCGGGTACGTTTGTGTACTCGGGTCATCTTCTAGCACGATACCTTCTGCTGCTGCCAGTTTCTCATGAATGTCTTTAACGGAAAGACCGTCTTGACCGAGTTCAACATAAACGCTTTCGGCATGAGAAGTAAACACTGGCAAACGAACACATGTTGCAGATACACGCATGTCTTCCGCATGCATAATTTTTTTCGTTTCATTGATCATTTTCATTTCTTCATACGTGTAGCCATTATCTTGGAACACATCTATTTGCGGCAACGCATTGAATGCTACTGGGAAATGGCGTTTGTCGCCTTTTACGGGCAAGACACTTGCTTCCATATCTTCACCGTTCAGGAATTGCTGTGCTTGGTCCTTCAATTCATCAATAGCAACTGCACCCGCTCCAGATACAGCTTGATATGTGGAGACGATAATACGGGAAAGTCCGTAAGCTGCTTTTAATGGTTCCAATGCAGCTACCATTTGAATGGTAGAGCAATTCGGATTAGCAATGATGCCTTTATGCGTTTTTAAATCTTCTTCATTTACTTCTGGAACAACAAGCGGCACTTCCGGATCCATCCGGTAAGCACTTGTGTTATCAACAACTACTGCACCGCGCTTCACTGCTTCTGGTGCTAAAGCTTTTGAGACAGAGCCTCCTGCTGAGAATAACGCAATGTCAACACCTTCAAAGCTCTCCGGCATCGCTTCTTTCACCGTATAGCTTTTTCCTTTAAAATCTATTTGCTGACCAGCTGATCTGCTGGAAGATAATAAGGAAAGCTCGCCGATCGGAAAGTCACGGTCTGCGAGAGTTTCCAGCATTTTTTGACCTACAGCGCCTGTCGCGCCTACTACTGCGATATGATAACTTTGCTGTGCCATAAAAAAACCTCTCCTCTGTCTATCTCAATGGATACGTATGATATGGTTGGTACGCTAAACCCTATCATATCATAATTTTTCTGTGATAGGTTATTGATTGAGGAGTTTAGGAAAAACGTTGGACCAATACAGGCTGCAGCTGTTTGTACTGCAAAGCAGCTTCAATCGTTTCAGGCAGTTTTGTCATATCCGCAACAAGAGAATTCGGCTTTTTAAATGGATCATCTTGACCGAATGGAATGAAATACATGAATTTAGCCGCCATCAGCCGCATTAAATTAACACCGTTCAAGCCCAATGCATCGTTTGTACTGATTCCAAGCACAATTGGTTTCTCGTTTCGGATTGTTGCTTTCGTTGCCATTAACACGGGGCTGTCAGTTAACGCATTGGCAAGCTTTGACATGCTGTTGCCAGTTAACGGTGCAATGACCATACAATCCAGCGGCTCTCGCGGACCGAGCGGTTCTGCTTCCGGAATCGTCTTTATGATCTTCGTTCCTGTCAGATCACTGATTTTTTGCAGGTGATCCTTGGCGTCTCCAAAATACGTGTCGGTAAATTGCACCGTATTGCTTACAATTGGCACGACCTCTGCACCTAATTTTACGAGAAGTTCAATCTGCGGAAATATTTCACTATAGGTGCAATGTGAGCCTGTAACTCCGAACCCAATCCTTTTTCCTGCTAAACTCATGCGCTTCTCCCCCTTTTAACTGTTTGTTAAGATCTGTTTAATAACGACGGATAAAATATTTCCAGCTGTCTTCGGTGCAACAATACCCGGCAGCCCTAAAGCATGAATAGCTTGGATTCCCCGTTTTTTGGCGTAGTCGAAATCGATACCGCCTGGTTTCGAAGCTAAATCAATCATCAATCCTTGCGTTGGCAGCTGTTCAATTACAGGTCGCTTCACAACAAGAGCTGGAATTGTATTAATGAGAATGTCGCTGTTCTGCACTACTTCTGGAAGACGGTCAAGGAAAAAGGCGTGCATACCCATTTGGCTTATCCGAGCAATATCGGCATCATGAATGGACCCTACGTGAACATCTGCACCAAGCGCATCAAACTTAGCCGCAACACTCATTCCAACACGCCCGAAACCGAGTACTGTAACTTTTGATCCATGAATCGTGAAATCTGTATGTTTGATGGCAGTCATAATTGCACCTTCGGCTGTAGGAATCGAATTGTAGATGGCCACATCATCTCTGTCGAACAGCGATACAAGGCGCAAGTTACGTTTCTTGCATGTTTCCGTCAAGTACGTATTTGTAATGCCTGTAAAAATAACACAATCTTTAGGAAGACGATCCATCCAAGCTTCTGTAAGCTGAATATTCTTATCAGAGAAGACCGTCTCAATTTGGCCGTCAGGGCCCAGACCAGGAATCGGCAGAATAATGGCGTCCAGTTGTTCCGGGTCGATGTCTTCCATCTCCCGCTGAATACCGCCAGTGAAGCTTTGATTAATTTGATCAAAACCCACTGCAAAAACAGATGCATTCGCACTGCACTGCAGGCTGCGAATCATCTCCAAGTAGCGGGCATCACCGCCAAGGACAGCGATAGTCAATTCGGTGGTCAAACTCTCACCTCGCTCTGCAGCGTTATTTTCGTAGATTTTCTTGCAATAGAAATGTTGCTTTCCAGTTATCATATGAGGATTACAGAGAGGAGTGCTTGAATTGGTGGCATTGTACAGACAGAAATTATATGCTGTGACGAAAGATGTGCATCCGCCTTCCTGTGCGGCTTTCATTAGCGCCCACAAAAAAATCCAAACGCAGGATAAATTCTTTCATAAGAAATTATCCTTGTTTGGATTTTTTTACGTATACTTTTATCTTACTAGTCACGAGTTAATAAGTATCATATGTTTGCCGATTGTCTGGATTTCTTCCCAAGCAATACGGTTGTCACTGCCTTCTTTGCGCAAGCCGAACCACTTATAATTCGGAATGAGAAAAGCATCAATCTTGCCTGTAACTGGGTTAAACTCTACATCTGTTTGACCGAGCACCCCTAAACGTTCGCCGTTGTTCACATCAATGATCTCTTTATCTCCAATATCCTTGAATCGCAAAGCCGATCAGCTCCTTTTTATTTTGGTGCTACTATCGCTCTAGCTTGCTCTTTGCCGAATACGTGATGAATGATAGCATTCACATCATCCATCGTCACATTGTCGATTTTCTCGATTAATTCATTAAATGACGGGTGTTTACCAAGCATTAATTCGTTCCGGCCATTTCGGCTCATTCTGCTATTTGTGCTTTCTAAGCCAAGCATATAGTTACCCTTCAGCTGTTCTTTTGTATTCCGCAATTCCTTTTCCGTCAGCCCGTCTGCTTTCAGCTTATCCGTAGTTAAACGAATTGTCTCCTGCAGTTCATCCAGCTGCTCTTTGCCAGTACCCGCATAAATCGTCAGCATGCCGCTATCTTTATGCGTACTATGGTAAGAGAATACAGAATACGCTAAGCCCTTGTCTTCTCGCACATCTTGGAACAGCCGTGAACTCATGCTGCCGCCTAGTACATTGTTTACAACCATAAGGCTGTAGCTAGCTGGATCATCCAGCTTCAAGCCATTGTACCCAATTGTCAGATGCGCTTGCTCTGTTTCTTTCGCTCGGCGGATTGTATTCGGAAAGAATGGCGGTGCTTGTAATTCTCGATGTGCCGACGCCGCTTCGAAGGAACCAAAATGATGTTCCACATCTTTTATAAACGAATCATCTACATTTCCGGCAATTGAAATAACAATTTTTTCCGGAACATAATGAGATTCTTTGTAGTTACGAACAGACTCACTGTTAAAGCTCATTACCGTGCTTTCTGTACCTAGGATGGGCAACCCAAGCGGATGTTTGCCATAAGCAGCTTCTGCAAGCCAGTCATGAATAATATCATCTGGCGTATCTTCTGCCATCTTGATTTCTTCCAAAACTACTTTCTGTTCTTTTTCTATTTCTTCCTGAGCAAATTGCGATTCAAAGAACATGTCTGCTAATACTTCCAATGCGAATTCTTTATGCGTATCAAGTACTTTGGCATAATAGCATGTGTATTCTTTAGAAGTGAAAGCATTCACCATGCCTCCGATAGCATCAAAAGCTTCCGCAAGTTCTTTTGCTGAGCGCTTTTTTGTTCCTTTAAAGAACATATGCTCTAGGAAATGAGAGAGCCCATTATTTATTTCTTCTTCATTTCTGGAACCTGTCAAGATCCAGATACCGATCGTTACGGATCGTACCGATGGCATGTTTTCTACTACAACTCGTAATCCATTTTTGCATGTGTGTCTTTGCAGCAAATTTAAATCCTCCCAATCAGCAGCATGTACTGCTGTACCATTATCTTCCTTCATTCAATATCGTATCCAAAGTCGACACACTGTACCCTTTTTCTTCGATAACTTTCAGCATGTCGGCAAGTCCTGCTTCTACAACAGGTGTTGGATGCATCAAGATGAATGCTCCTGGATGCAATTTCTCAGTCACGCGTTTCATCATAACAGGTACTGTCGGTTTTTGCCAATCAATGGTATCAACGGACCACAAAATCGTCTCCATTTGCTGTTCAGCGGCAGCTTCAATGACACCTTGATTAAAGCTTCCGCTTGGCGGAGCGAAATAGGTAGGTTTGTCACCTGTAATAGCGTTAATAATCTCATTCGTCTGCGTTATCTGTTCAACGGAGTCTGCTTTGTTCATTTTTTTCATATCGGGATGATTATAAGCATGGTTGCCAATAACGTGCCCTTCTTCTTCAATCATTTCGACAATTTCATTATTTTCTTTTGCCCACTTGCCCTCAATGAAGAAGTTCGCCTTCACACCGGCATCTTTTAATGTTTGCAAAATAGCAGGAATATGTTCTTCTCCCCATGAAACATTAATCAGCAAAGCAACCTGCTCTTGATCTTCTCTCGCCCGATAAATTGGTGAAGCTGGAAGTTCGTCCAATGTAACTTCCGGTTCGACTTCCTCTAATACGAGCAGGTCCCGATCAAATGTGCCTGTCTTTTGCATCTTTTCTACTGAAGCATCAACATCAACCTTGACACCCGCTTTACCGGGTATTTTCTTCCATATCTTATCGATTCGAGCATTCTCAGACGGCTTTTCAACTTCCTTGCGTACCGCCTCTATTTCCTGCCGCAATTGTGCTTCATCAGATCTCACTGCTATATCAGAAAATACTGGATGATGGCTCACAGACGCTGTTTGAGACGGCAGATTACCACCATCAATCAGCAGAAGAATCAGCGTGACGAAAACAAGCAAGTGTATAATAATCCGATGCATTCCCATCCCTCCCCTAAACTAGCTTATGAGGAGATGGGACAAGGAAGAACAAGCAGGAAAAAAAAGAAACTGGCTAAACCAGTTTCTTGGGGACTTGCTTATTCTTCAGTCGCAGACTGCTCTTCTTTTTCCTGTTTTGCTTCTACAAGCAGCTGTTTATGTGAAAGATTCACGCGTCCTTGACGGTCGATTTCTTTTACTTTTACTTTCAGTTTGTCGCCAATTTTGACAACATCCTCTACTTTACCAACGCGTTCTTCTGCCAGTTCAGAAATATGGACAAGTCCATCTTTTCCTTTAAACAATTCAACAAATGCGCCGAATTTCTCAATACGTTTTACAGTACCATCGTATACTTCTCCAACTTCAACTTCACGAACGATGTCGCTGATAATTTGCTTCGCTTCGTCATTCTTCGCAGAATTGGTAGAAGAAATAAATACGGTTCCGTCTTGTTCGATATCAATCTTGACGCCCGTTTCTTCAATGATTTTGTTGATTTGTTTACCACTTGGCCCAATTACGTCGCGGATCTTATCTGAATTGATTGTCATTGTCAGGATTTTCGGAGCATAAGCAGAAAGCTCTTGCTTCGGTTCGCTGATTGTCGAAACCATATGACTAAGGATTTCCAAACGGCCTTTACGGGCTTGCGTTAGTGCCTCTTCCAAAATCTCACGGCTCAATCCTTCAATCTTAATATCCATTTGCAAGGCTGTTACACCTTTTTCAGTACCTGCTACTTTGAAGTCCATATCTCCTAGCGCATCTTCCATGCCTTGGATGTCTGTAAGGATTGTGTAATCATCACCAGACTTCACTAAGCCCATTGCAATCCCTGCTACTGGTGCTTTAATTGGTACACCGGCAGCCATCATCGCCATTGTGCTGGCACAAATACTAGCTTGAGAAGTGGAACCGTTGGACTCCAGAATCTCAGAAACAAGACGAATGGTATAAGGGAAATCCTTCTCAGAAGGAATCACTTTTTCCAATGCTCTTTCTCCAAGTGCACCATGTCCGATTTCACGGCGTCCTGGCGCTCTGATTGGTCCTGTCTCACCAACACTGAAGTGCGGGAAGTTGTAATGGTGCATAAAGCGTTTCGTTTCTTCTGTATCCAAACCATCAAGAATCTGTACATCGCCTAATGCGCCAAGTGTACATACACTCAATGCTTGCGTTTGACCGCGTGTGAACAATGCAGATCCGTGTGTCCGAGGCAATACACCAATACGGGAAGAAAGCGGACGAATTTCGTCAACACCGCGACCATCCGGACGAATCTTGTCTTTCGTGATAGCTCGGCGAACTTCTTCCTTAACTAGTTTGCCAAGAATTCCTTTCACTTGCTTCACTGTATCTTCATCCGCTTCCTGTTCTTCATAGAAAGCGACAGTTTCTTTTTTCACTTCATCAATTGCTGCTTCACGTGCTTTCTTTTCATGCACTTCGATGGCAGCTTTCAACTTGTCGTAACAACGGTTTTTTACATCTTCCGTTAATTCCTTGTCCAAATCGAAAAGTTTAACATCCATCTTTTCTTTGCCGACAGCGGCAACGATTTCTTCTTGGAATGCAACAAGACGTTTGATTTCTTCATGACCGAACATGATTGCTTCCAGCATAATATCTTCCGGCACTTCTTCTGCACCAGCTTCAACCATGTTGATCGCATCTTTTGTGCCTGCAACTGTCAGGTCAATGTCACTCTGCTCTTGCTGTTCTTTTGTCGGGTTGATGATAAATTCACCATTTACGCGACCAACAACGACACCAGCAATTGGGCCGTGGAATGGAATATCAGAAATGCTCAATGCGATGGAAGAACCGACCATTGCAGCCATTTCAGAAGAGTAATCTTGATCCACACTCATTACCATGCTGATTACTTGCACGTCATTACGGAATCCATCTGGGAACAATGGACGAATCGGACGGTCGATTAGACGAGAAGCCAATACAGCTTTCTCACTCGGACGGCCCTCGCGCTTAATGAAACCGCCTGGAATCTTACCAACTGCATATAGTCTTTCTTCATAGTTCACTGTCAATGGGAAAAACGGTAAGTCTTTCGGTTCTTTAGAACCAACAACAGTGGAAAGTACAGACGTGTCTCCGTACTGGATTAGGCAAGCGCCGCTCGCTTGCTTGGCAAGTTCTCCGATTTCCACAGAAAAAGTCTGACCGGAAATCTCCGTGGAGAACACTTGTTTTTGGTCTGCCATGAATAAAGCCCCTCTCATTTATCTTACAACATATCCTGTCTGTATTATGCTCCAGTTCAGGCTGCATTTATAACACTATGTAGAATAGGTTTTCTCCTATAGAAAAAGCGGGAAAAATTCCCGCTTCTTTGTCCATCTTATCGGCGTAAGCCAAGTTTTTGAATTAGATCACGGTAACGTGTAACGTCTTTATCGCGAAGATAGTTTAACAAGTTACGACGGCGACCAACCATTTTCAATAGGCCACGACGAGAGTGGTGATCTTTTTTGTGTGTACGAAGGTGTTCGTTAAGTGTAGTGATTTCCTCCGTCAAAACAGCGATTTGCACTTCTGGTGAACCTGTGTCACTGTCATGTGTTTTGTATTCGCTGATTAGTTCATTCTTACGTTCTTTAGAGATTGCCATTTGTTTGTTCCTCCTAAAAAATCTAATAGTAACCCCATTCCCCGAGCAATCGCCGGAGTAGCGAATTGCCAAGCGAAGGTTTTCCATAGTCCAGATTACACTTTTTTGCCTCAGATTGCAAGTCCTTCAGTCAATTTCTAAGCAAAATATGCGTTAACTTGCTGTTTATCGCGGTTCAATTGACCAACCAGCTCATCGATACCGTTAAATTTCACTTCTTCTCGAATGAATGATTTCCAAGAAACAGTCAGCTGCTCCCCATAGATTTGTTCATCGAAGTTGAGAATATGAACTTCTAAATTAGGCAGGACGGCGTCTTCCTGGAAAGTCGGTTTATAGCCGAGATTGGCCATACCATAAAATGTTTGCCCTTTTACAAGTACTTCTACTGCATAAACGCCTGTTTTTGGCAGGAAATAAGCTGGCTCTATGCGAATATTCGCTGTTGGATATCCGATTGTACGACCACGCTGATCACCTGTAATGACTTCTCCAGTCAATGTGAGCGGATGGCCAAGTAATTCGACGGCTTTTTCAATTTCCCCAGATGCCACTAACTCCCTGATTTGTGTAGAGCTGATTTTTTCGTCGGCATCTTCTACTTTAGCAACCGCTTCATAGCTGAATGTATTATTTTGTGCTGCTTCTTGAAGAGATGCAGCATTTCCGGCTCCTTTTTGGCCGTAAGTAAAATCGAAACCAGATACTAGATGCTGCACGGTGAGACCATTGATAAACCGTTCTATAAAGCTGTCTGGACTTAAACTTGCAAGCTCTTTCGTGAATTCAATTAGATATAGATAATCTATCCCCATCTTCTCTAAAATCGCTTCTTTTTCATGAAGCGGAGTCAGATAATCTTCTCTTGTCTCTGCTTTACCGAGAATGACTGATGGATGCGGATGAAAGGTAATGACTGCGCTTTTTAGTTGATTTTCTTCCGCATAATCAATTGCTTGCTGGATTACCTGATGATGGCCGCGATGAATTCCATCGAAAAAACCAATCGCTGCACTGACAGCAGGCATATCGCTTAGTTTCATTGTTTCTGTATATTGTAATTTAATCGTTTGCATCTGTGCCACCTGCTTTCCCTGATACGAATACTCGTTTTGGCTTTAATAGCTGTGAATATGAAGGATGCGTCTCATAAATGCCAAGCAATTGTTCTCCTCTTTGAACACGGTAAAGATCCGCTTCTGCCGGCCGCGGAAGACGCTGACCGAACCGGACCTTTTGTTCGATATCGGCATCTGCTTCAATGAGCGGCAGATAGTCAACTGCTTTCGTGACAGGCTGCAGCAACTGTTCTATCGTTCCTGCTTCCATTGCTTCCTCTATTTTAGCAAACGTTACTGTATCTTGCGCAGAAAATGCTCCAGCTTGCGTACGCACCAAACTGCTCATATGCGCCGGGTATCCGAGAGCCTTGCCTATATCCACACAAAGCGTACGAATATAAGTACCTTTTGAGCAGCTTACTGTGAACCCGAACACGCTTCCATCCGCGCGAACGGAATCTTTGTGCAAGTCTATGCTGTGAATTGTAATCCGCCTAATAGGACGCTCCACGACTTGCCCCTGTCTGGCGTATTCATACAACTTGCGGCCTCCTACTTTGACGGCAGAATACATAGGCGGTATCTGTTCTGTTTCACCAAGGAAGCTTTGGAGTACTTTTTCAATAGCGGCTATAGGAATTGGCTCTGTGATTTGTTTTTCTTCGATTACCTCTCCGCTTTTGTCTTCCGTTTCGGTCGAGGTACCGAGTGTTACTTCTGCAACATATGTTTTGGAGGTATCCGTCAAATACGGAACAACCTTTGTTGCTTGTCCGATACAGAGCGGCAAGACACCTTCTACATCCGGATCAAGTGTGCCGGTATGCCCAATTTTCTTCGTTTGTAATAGCTTGCGTGCTTTAAACACACAGTCATGGGAGGTCATCCCTTTCGGTTTCCATAACGGCAGGATTCCATCCAATACCAGCACCCCTTTACTCTATGTAAAAAGAATCCCTTCTCCCATAAGGGCGAAGGGATTCTTTTCGTGTTCTTATCTTTCGGAATCATCAAGCTCTTTTAACAAATGCTCGATGCGATTTCCTTGTTCGACTGCTTCGTCAAATTCGAAGGCTAGCTCCGGTGTTTTGCGCAAACGGATTCGCTTGCCAATTTCAGAGCGGATAAAACCTTTTGCTTTTGCTAATCCGAGAAGCGTATTATTTTTCTGCTTTTCTTCACCAAGGACGGAGATGTAAACTTTTGCTTGCTGCAAGTCACCCGTAACTTCTACATCGGTGACTGTTACAAAACCGATCCGCGGATCTTTAATCTTTCTGGAAATAATGTCGCCGAGCTCTTTTTTCATTTGCTCTGCTACACGATTTGCGCGTAATTCACTCATATATTCACCTCATCGTCATTTGGAGGGATGCTAAAGCCACTGTTTATCAGCAGCTGTTCTCTCGATCTCCGGAAAAGAATCAATCAAGGCAAGCGCTTGGTCTATTACTTGCTCGGCACGGACACGGTCAGGAGAAGTTGTTACCAATTCAAAGCAAGTGCGCTGCCACAAATCATGATAATCAACTTCACTGACAGCGATATTGAAGGAACCGCCAATCCTAGTTGTAATCCGTTTAACGACCGAACGCTTATCCTTGAGGGAATGCGCGTTATAGATTATACATTCTACAACCGCAGCCAGAATCATTTTCTTTCGATTTCTTCCATCACATATGCTTCAAAGGTGTCGCCTTCTTTAAGATCGTGGAAGCTCTTCAGCGTAATACCACACTCATAGTTTGTAGCAACTTCACGTACATCATCCTTGAAACGTTTCAATGAATCGATTTCGTCCTCGACGATTACGACACTGTCACGAATCACGCGGATAGAAGCATCACGTGTAATCTTACCTTCTGTTACATAAGAACCTGCAATGGTACCGATACGTGAAACCTTAAATATTTCACGAACTTCTGCCTGTCCAATGACTTTTTCTTCAAATTCAGGATCAAGCATGCCTTTCATAGCAGACTCAATCTCTTCGATTACTTTATAAATGATACGATGCTGTCTGATATCAACATTTTCCGATTCAGCCGCTTTCTTCGCATTTGTATCCGGACGAACGTTGAAACCGATGATGATAGCATTAGAAGCAGATGCCAGAATAACATCGGATTCCGTAATCGCACCTACACCAGTGTGGATGATACGTACTTTAACGCCTTCCACTTCAATTTTCTCTAGTGATGCAGCCATCGCTTCTACAGAACCATGTACGTC
Source organism: Terribacillus sp. DMT04 (assembly GCF_019056395.1). NCBI lineage: Bacteria > Bacillati > Bacillota > Bacilli > Caryophanales > Bacillaceae > Terribacillus > Terribacillus sp. DMT04. Next base: position 1,533,977 of record NZ_CP077639.1, on the reverse strand, counting down.
TGCTTTCACGATTAGATTGATATCCTTCACTTCACCTTGTTTAATCTGGTTAAACAGATCATCAAGACTTACACGAGCACCAGTAGAACGGTTCTCTTCTACTTGTCTTTGCTGTTTTGCTTCCCCAACTTGACGAGCTTGTTTCTCGTCTTTGAACACCATAAACTGGTCACCGGCATTTGGTACCGAGTTCAAGCCAGTGATCTCAACAGGTGTAGAAGGAGCTGCTGTCTTCACTCGGCGTCCTAAATCGTTTACCATAGCACGGACACGGCCGTAAGAGTGACCAACTACGATGCTGTCCCCAACATGCATTGTACCGTTTTGTACAAGCAATGTTGCTACAGGTCCGCGGCCTTTATCAAGCTGTGCTTCAATAACTGTACCTTCAGCAGGACGATTTGGATTAGCTTTCAATTCTTCTACTTCCGTAACAAGCAAAATCATCTCAAGAAGATCGTCAATACCTTCACGTTTCTTCGCAGAAAGCTGAACGAAGATGGTATCCCCGCCCCAATCTTCCGGAATTAAGCCATGCTCAGTCAGTTCCTGCATAACGCGGTCCGGATTGGCACCTTCTAAGTCGATTTTATTTACAGCGATGATAATTGGTACTTCTGCTGCTTTGGCATGGTTGATTGCTTCTACTGTCTGCGGCATAACACCATCGTCAGCAGCAACAACAAGAATAGCAATATCCGTTACCTGCGCACCACGAGAACGCATGCTTGTGAACGCTGCGTGACCTGGAGTATCAAGGAACGTAATTTTCTTGCCATTTTCTTCAATCTGATAAGCACCAATATGCTGTGTAATACCGCCTGCTTCGCCTTCAGTAACTTTTGTATCTCTAATGGAATCAAGCAATGTTGTTTTACCATGGTCAACGTGCCCCATAATCGTAACAACCGCAGGACGCTCTTGAAGGTCATCTTCTTTGTCTTCAATTTTGTAGTTGTCAAGGTCTGTAACATCGACGTCTACTTCTTCTACTACTTCTACGTCATACTCTGCACAAATTAATTCAATTGCATCTTTATCAAGCTCTTGGTTCTTCGTAGCCATAACACCTTGCAAGAAGAGTTTCTTGATAATTTCTGTGGACTCCCGGTGAAGCTTCGCTGCCAATTCGCTGACAGCCAAAGACCCTTTGAAGGTAATTTTGTCTGGAGTCGGCATTGCTGGACGCTTCTGCTGCGGTTTCTGGCTGCGGTTGTTGTTGCGGCCGCCGCGTCGATTTTGTCCGCCTTTGCCAGGTCGGCTGTTGCCGCCTCGCTGTTGGCTGCGGTTTTGTCCGCCGCCACTTTTGCCTTTTGGCTTATTGTTTTGACCATTATTTGCTGAGTTGGATGTGTTTGCTGAGTTCCCCGTTTTAATCGCTACTTTCTCGCTACCCGCGCTTTTTGCTGTGAAGCTTTTGTCCAATTTATCTTTTGCTGCATCGTTAATCATCGACATATGATTGGACACTTCAACATTCATATCTTTTAACTTATTAATAATATCTTTACTTGAAACGTTCTTTTCTTTTGCGTATTCATAAACACGAATCTTTGACATACGTTCACCTCCGAGTGGATTCAGTGAGCAAAGATTTCAATTTGTCTGCAAAGCCTTTGTCTAAGACGGCAATTGCGACTCTGCCGGATTTACCAACCGCTTGTGATAATTGCTCCCGGTCCTCCTCCACCTGAAGAAAGGCAATGTTGTAAAAATCGGTCTTGTTGCGAAGTTTCTTTAAGGTTTGGGGACCGATATCACTGGCAGCTATTACTAGCTTTGCATTCTGTCGCTGTACATCACGGACAATGGCTTCTTCTCCAAAGGTGCACTGTCCGGCACGCACAGCCAGCCCTAACAAATTCAAATAATTTTTACTCATGATTGCTGACCTTTCGCGATTCGCTCAAGCTCTTCATAAATAGAATCATCGATCTGTGTATTTAGATGGCGCGCCAGCGTGTCTTGTTTCTTCGCTTTTTCAATGATCAATGCATCCTTGGATACATACGCACCGCGACCGTTCTTCTTGCCTGTGTCGTCCACGAATACTTCGCCTTCTTTGTTGCGGACGATACGGATCAATTCCTGTTTCGGCTTCATTTCATTAGAAACCACACATTTTCGAAGCGGAACCTTCTTTTGTTTCATATACAGCGCCCCTTATCAATATGTGTCTTCGTCAAAGTCATCGAAGTCATCTGCTTCGGTATCTTGTACTGTCAAAATCCCGAGGTCCCGAGCTTCTGTCTCGGATTTAATATCGATTTTCCATCCAGTCAGCTTTGCTGCCAGACGGGCGTTCTGACCGCGTTTACCGATTGCCAGGCTAAGCTGATAATCTGGTACGATGACCGTCGTCGCTTTTTCTTCTTCATCCACTAATACTTGGATAACTTTAGAAGGGCTTAATGCATTGGATACATACTCGACTGGATCTTCAGACCACTCGACAATATCAATTTTTTCGCCTTTTAGTTCATTTACAATTGCTTGTACACGCTGACCTCGCTGGCCAACGCAAGAACCGACTGGATCAACTTCCGGCTGAGATGCATAGACAGAAATCTTGGAACGGTCACCAGCTTCTCGAGCTACGGAGCGAATCTCCACAGTACCATCATAAATCTCCGGCACTTCCATTTCAAACAATCGCTTCAAAAGACCCGGGTGTGTCCGTGACACAAAGATACTTGGTCCCTTGTTCGTGTTCTCCACTTTTGTTACAAATACCTTTAAGCGGTCATGAATATCGTATTTTTCCGTCGTCATCTGTTCGCTCTCAGGCAATTTCGCTTCAATCTTGCCTAAATCTACATAGATGAATCGCGGATCATTTCGGGAAACAATTCCCGTCATAACATCTTCTTCACGATCTGCATATTCACTGAAGATGACGCCGCGTTCTGCTTCACGCACACGCTGTGTTACCACTTGTTTAGCTGCTTGCGCTGCAATTCGTCCGAAGTCTTTTGGTGTTACTTCGATCTCAACAACGTCACCGATATCGTATGTACCGGAAACGGCACGAGCTTCATCTAATGTCATCTGCAGCTGGCTGTCCTCGACTTCTTCGACAACATCCTTGCGCGCAAAGACTTTCATAGAACCAGTAGTTTCATTCAAATCAACACGTACATTTGTAGCAGATTTGAAATTCTTTTTATAAGCGGAGATCAAGGCTGCTTCCAGCGCTTCAATCAGGACGTCTTTATTAATCCCCTTCTCTTTCTCCAAATAATTAATGGCATCAAAAAGCTCGCTGCTCACTCGTATATCCCCCTTTAGTTAAACGTTACAGCCAGACGTGCCTTGGCGATTTTTTCGTAAGGAAGTGCCACTTCCTTCTTTCTCGCTTTGACCATGACTTCTAAAGTCAGAACGTCGTCTTCGAACGCTTTCAATGTACCTTCGTACTCTTTCTCGTTATCAATCGGCTCATATAGTTTTACATATACATTTTTGCCGATGTTTTTTGTAATTGCTTGTTTTGTTTTAAGCGGTCTTTCCGCTCCTGGAGAAGAAACCTCCAAAAAGTATGGGAAATCAACCGGATCATTTTCATCTAGAATGGCGCTTAATTTTTCTGAAACTACTGCGCATTCCTCGATATCGATGCCTTCTGTTTTGTCGACATACACTCGCAAAAACCAGTTCTTTCCTTCTTTCACGAATTCCACATCGACTAACTCAAGCTGCAGCTCTTCCACGATCGGTTGTAGATAATTTTCCGTAACTTCCGTTATATTGGCTGCCAAAATGCTTCCTCCTTTACTGCACGCTTTCAGACATTTATTACTTCGAATGGGTGGGGTGTGCCTCTCATCAATAGAAAACCCTTGCCCGAAAAGGAAGCAAGGGAACAATGTTTATCATGTGCATTTTGCTACAAAACAACGAAGAGGCGCTCCCCGTACAAATGATGCCGAATCCATGGGTATGAAAAAGAGTGGGTAATCCCACTCTTGATCTGGTTCGTATCAATACCGCTATTGGATAATATACCACAAGTTTCTTGTTTAGGCAAGAATCCTATTAGAATAGCGAAAGCTGGTTCTGGTCTGCCATGCCTTCCAGACAGCCATGCTGATCCATATACTCCAACACGGTTTTACTGATTCTGCTGCGTTCACGCAAGTCTTCCTTCGACAAGAACTCACCATCTTCCCGCACTTTTACAATATTAAGAGCGGCGTTTGTGCCCAGCCCATCAATTGCATTGAATGGAGGAATAAGACTGTTTCCATCAACAAGGAAATCAGTGGCACTGGATTTGTACAAGTCTACCTTTTGGAAATGGAAGCCGCGTTCGCACATCTCAAGTGACAATTCCAATACCGTAACAAGACTCTTCTCTTTTGGAGAAGCATCATTGCCTTTTTGATTAATTTCATTAATACGCTGACGAATAGCATCCGAACCTTTGACCATCGTGTCTAATTCAAAATCACTGGCGCGTACACTAAAGTATGCTGCATAGAAAAGTATCGGATGATGGACTTTAAAATAGGCAATCCGTACTGCCATAAGCACATACGCCGCGGCGTGTGCTTTCGGGAACATGTACTTGATCTTTAAACAGGAATCAATGTACCAATCTGGTACATTATTCTTTTTCATTTCTTCGATCCATTCATCTTGCAGCCCTTTTCCTTTACGAACAAACTCCATAATCTTAAATGCAAGCGAGGAATCCAGCCCTTTGTGCATCAAATATACCATGATGTCATCACGGCAGCCGATTACCTCTGGCAGCGTACAAATACCTTTATTAATTAGTTCCTGTGCGTTGCCTAACCATACGTCGGTACCATGTGACAAACCAGATATCTGAACAAGTTCTGCAAAGGTGGAAGGGTTTGTATCTTCTAGCATCTGCCGAACAAATCGGGTACCAAATTCCGGCACGCCAAGCGTTCCTGTTTTACACATTATTTGTTCTGCCGTTACACCTAAAGCCTCTGGTCCGGAAAAGATTTTCATTACCTCCGGATCATTTGTCGGTATTGTTTTCGGATCAATACCAGATAAATCCTGCAGCATACGAATCACGGTCGGATCATCGTGTCCGAGTATATCCAGCTTCAGCAGATTATCATGGATGGAGTGGAAGTCGAAGTGTGTCGTCCGCCATTCCGAGTTCCGATCATCCGCCGGATACTGAATCGGTGTGAAATCATATATATCTTGGTCATCAGGTACAACAATTATACCCCCAGGATGCTGACCTGACGTTCTTTTAACACCGGTACAGCCTTGCACAAGGCGATCAACTTCTGCATTTCGGATATGCAGCTGATTATCACTCGCATAACCTTTTACATAACCATAAGCCGTCTTTTCAGCTACCGTACCGATTGTACCGGCACGATACACTTTGTCCTCACCGAATAATACTTTTGTATAGTTATGTGCTTGCGGCTGATACGTACCTGAGAAGTTCAAATCAATATCGGGAACCTTATCACCTTTAAATCCAAGGAAGGTTTCAAACGGTATATCCTGGCCATCTCGATTGAGTGATTCCCCGCAAGAAGGACAAGCTTTTTCCGGCAAATCATAGCCGCTCGCTACAGATCCATCATCAAAGAACTCGTTAAATTTGCAGCTTGGGCACACATAATGCGGCGGCAGCGGGTTAACTTCGGTTATATCAGTAAGCGTTGCAACCAAAGATGAGCCGACAGAACCACGCGAGCCGACAAGATAGCCATCTTCAAGTGATTTTTTCACGAGCTTATGTGAAATTAAATAAATAACAGCAAAACCATGACCAATAATACTTTTCAATTCCTTCTCAATTCGTTTTTCAACGATGTCCGGAAGTGTATCTCCATAGATACTTTTTGCACGGTCATAACTCATCTGGCGCATTTCATCCTCTGCACCATCGATATTCGGTGTATACAGATCTTCTTTTACCGGTTTCACATCTTCCATCATTGCCGAAACTTTCTGTGTGTTCGTTACAACGATTTCTTTTGCTTTTTCAAATGGAAGGAAATGAAAGCTTTCCAGCATTTCTGGTGTAGTGCGGAAATGTACATCCGGTAAAGTCTGTCTGCTGAGCGGGTTACCATTTTGAGATTTAATTAAGATATTTCGGTACTGTTTTTCGTGTTCTTCTATATAATGCACATTTCCTGTTGCAATTACTGGCTTGTCTAACTCATCGCCCAATTCAACAAGATTGCGCATGATATCGTAAAGATGTGCTTCGTTCTGCACAAGCTCTTTCTCAATTAAATGATAATAATTGGACGGCGGCTGAACCTCAATCACATCATAGAAAGCTGCTGCTTCTGCTGCTTCTTCCTTAGATTTTTGCATCATCGCTTCAAACACTTCGCCTTTATCACAGCCGGAACTAATGATTAAACCTTCTCGATGCTGTACCAGCTTAGAGCGCGGAATACGCGGCACACGATAGAAATAATCGACATGCGACATGCTCACAAGTTTGTACATGTTTTTCAAGCCGACCTCATTTTGTACATAAATGGTGCAATGGTACGGACGGGAACGCTGATATGCATTTCCTTGACCCATATAATCGTTCAGCTGGTTGTGATTCATAATCTCTTGTTTGAACGCTTCCTTCAGCAAGCGCCACAGCAAATACCCTGTCGCTTCTGTATCATAAATCGCCCGGTGATGCTGTGTCAGTTCAATATCTAAGAACTTACATAACGTATTCAATCTGTGATTCTTCAGCTGCGGGAATAGAAATCGAGCTAATTCGAGCGTATCAATGACACCATTTTCTGCTTTTGGCAAGTCGATTCGTTTAAATCCTTGATTTAAGAACCCCATATCAAAGCTAGCATTATGGGCAACTAATATATCGTCACCCATCCACGTATGAAAATCTTGCAGAACTTCATCAATTTCAGGAGCATCAACGAGCATATCATCTGTTATACCAGTCAGGTCAATAATTGTCTGGCTTAGTTTTTGATGTGGATTCGCAAACCGCTCGAATCTGTCTACAATCTCTCCGTCGCGGAATTTCACACCTGCTAATTCGATAATTTTGTCATAAGAAGCTGACAAACCAGTGGTTTCCACGTCAAATACAATATACGTTGCTTGTTCTAAATTAGCGTCTTTTGTGTTATATGCAATAGGAACCCCATCATCGACAAGATTGGCCTCCATGCCGTAAATCACTTTAATATTATTCTTTTTGCCGGCAGCATACGCTTCCGGATAGCTTTGTACAACAGCATGATCAGTGATAGCAACACTATCGTGACCAAATCTGGCTGCTGTCTCGATCAGTCTGCTAGCAGAAGTAACAGCATCCATTTGACTCATTAATGTGTGCGTATGCAGTTCCACACGCTTCTCTCCTGCTGCTGCTTTGTCTTCACGCAAACGAACAGTGACTTCATTGATATCATTTGCCATCATTGTTAATTCATTGGTGAAGGTGTCTGTTTGAATACTTCCGCGTGCTTTGATCCACATGCCTTTTTTGAGCTGTTTGAATCGATCTGCGTCTTCATTATTGCCTTTAGAGAACATTTTGATTTGGAAGCTATCCGTGTAATCTGTCACTTTGGCAATAAGCAAGTGTCGTCCGGAACGCAATTCGCGAATATCTACATCAAATACATACCCTTGTACAGCCATGCGCCGTTCTTCATCTTGTATATCACGCATCGATGTTAGTTCATCATTTATCGCATATCCAATCATAACCGGGCCTTGCGGAACATCGTCTTGTTTCTTCGCACGTTCTTCTTGATCCTTCATCGCCTTTTGTACAAGCAAGCTGTCTTCCAGAGCTTTTTGTTCTCGGAATTTCGTTATTTCTTCCATGTTTTGCTCTTGTACAGTGACGGTCAGCATATATACACTAGCGCCAATTCGTTGACAGTACGTTTGAAAGGCAGGTTCAAGGCGTTTTTTCAGTGCACTTGCTTCTGCCTGATTTCTCGCAGTTAACATAATCTTATTACCGTTAACTACTGGCGCTTGTGTCTGGACTAAATCCTTATACGCTGGTGACATTTGCGGATAGGTAAGTACAAAATCCTGCCAATAGTCAGCAATATGAGCTGACTCTAGTGTATTAGAGACACATGTAATCGACCAATTGACCGCCGCGATATGCGCGAATGCATCAGTCAGTTTTGTCGTGAAAATCTTATATATAGTTGGTGGCAGCAGATTCGCCAGCTTAAAATGGAAATGCCATGTTTTTGACTTTGGATCAACTTCCAATTTTTCCAGCTGACTTTCTTTAAAATGAGCTGTGATGGTTTCTTCATCAAGCTGGATTTGATCTAGCAGCATGTCCATTTTTTGATTGCTGGTAAGACTCATATTGACCTTCTCCTCCCCCGCTACTAAAATGCGGTCTTACGAAAGCCCCTGTCAATAATTGACAAGGGCTTGTACTTTTTATAGATAAGCAGCTAATTGATCTAGCAAATTATTTTCATGTGAAACTGCTTCTTGTTCTGTATCACGGAACTTCACTTCCACTTCGCCACTTGCAGCTAGTTTACCTACTGTAACGCGAACTGGAATACCAATCAAATCACTATCAGCGAATTTGACACCGGCGCGTTCCTTACGATCATCGTACAACACATCGACGCCAGCTTCAAGTAATCTTTCATAAAGACGGTCTGCCAGCTCACGCTGTTCGTCTTTTTTCGGATTCAAGCTGATCAGGTGTACTTGGAATGGACTGATTGCTTTCGGCCATACAACGGCTCCATCCTTGCTGTGCTGTTCAACAGCTGCTGCAAGTGTACGGGAAACACCGATTCCGTAGCAACCCATAATAAGGTTCTGTGCTTTTCCTTGTTCATCAAGGAATTTCGCCTGCATTTTATCTGCATAAAATTCGCCAAGTTTGAACACTTGTCCAATTTCAATTCCTTCTGCAAACTGGATAGTGCCTTGACCGTCTGGTGAAGCGTCTCCAGCTTGGATGAAACGCAGATCCGCATATTGCTTCACTTGGAAGTCACGCTCTGGATTTACGTTTTTAAAATGGTAGCCATCTTCATTGGCTCCGCATGAAACGTTCGCAACATACTTCACACTGTTGTCCGCAATAACATCTATTGCTTCTGGTACATGAATTGGTCCAAGCGATCCAAAACCTGCGCCAAGTATTTCTTTTACTTCTGCTTCATCCGCAAGCTCAACCATTTGCGCCTGATACAGGTTTTTCACCTTAATATCATTAATATCATGGTCGCCGCGAGCGATAACCATGACAAGCTGTTCATCCACTTTGAAGACAACGGCTTTTAAGCCTTCTTCTAATGTATGCCCAAGAAAATCGGCAGCTTGCTGCATTGTTTTTACATTTGGTGTTTCTACCTTTTCTAAAGGCAGCGCTTCTGTTTCCGGTTTATGCCCTTGATCAAGCACTTCAGCCATTTCAATATTGGCAGCATAATCAGACGTATCACTAAAGGCGATTGTGTCTTCCCCAACAGATGCAAGCGCCATGAATTCATGTGTATCTTTTCCGCCCATAGCACCAGAATCCGCAACAACTGCCCGGAAATTCAACCCTACACGATTGAAGATGCGATGATAAGCATTAGACATTGTTTGATAAGCTTCATCCAGGCTTTCGTAATCAGCATGGAAAGAATAAGCATCCTTCATGATAAATTCACGGCCGCGAAGCAATCCAAAACGCGGACGCTGTTCGTCACGGAACTTTGTTTGGATTTGGTAAACTGTAAGCGGAAGTTTTTTGTAACTGTTCAGCTCATCACGCACTAAGCTAGTTGTGACTTCCTCATGTGTCGGTCCGAGCGCAAACTGCCTGTTATTTCGGTCATGCATGCGCATTAGTTCCGGTCCGTACACCTTCCAGCGTCCTGTTTCCTGCCAAAGTTCTGCTGGCTGCAATGCCGGCATCAGCATCTCACTTGCTCCTGATCGATTCATTTCTTCCCGAATGATGGCTTCCACTTTACGCAGCACTTTCGTACCTAGCGGCAGGTAGCTGTATATTCCGGAGGCTGTCTGACGGATATAGCCGCCTTTAACGAGAAGCTGATGGCTGATAGCTTCCGCATCAGCCGGAACTTCTCTTAATGTTGGTATAAATGTTTTACTTTGTCGCATTCTTCCACCTCTGCATCATAAAAATAACCGCTGTATATCATTCCAAGTGACCACAATCATTAAAAGCATCAGCAGTGCAAATCCAATAAAATGCACTACCGCTTCTTTCTGCGGTTCAACTGGTTTACCGCGCAACGCTTCTACACCGATGAATAGGAGTCGTCCTCCATCAAGCGCAGGCAGCGGTACGAGATTGACAATTCCTAAGTTGACGCTTAACAGAGCCGTCCATTGAATCAAGTTGATTAAACCTGTCTTCACTACTTGGTCAGTTGCATCATAGATTCCAACCGGACCGGATAAAGCATTAATATTAAGCTGTCCAGTCACGAGCTGACCAAGATTCGTTAAAATTAGCGTACCAAATTCATACGTTTGCTGGAAACTGTAAGGAATTGCTCCCAAGAAGGATTTTTCCATAGCAAGTGTTACACCAATTTGACCAATCTTTTGATCCCCGCTTTCTACGAGTGCAGGGGTGATTGGAACTTGCTGCTCTTGACCGTCCCGTACGATCGTAGCTTGCAATTCTTCTTCCGGGCTGTCTTGAACAATTGCTGTGAATTCCTCCCATGTCTGTACAGATGTCCCATTAATTGCTGTAATGTCATCACCGGATTGCAGACCTGCTTCTTCTGCTGGAGAATCCTGTTGTACGGTTCCTACAGCAGCATTATCAGCCGGAATGCCTTGTATAAGTGCCAGCACGAAGAACAAGAAAATTGCTAGCAGGAAATTCATTAAAGGCCCGGCAAATAATTGCATGGCCCGCTGTCTTTTGTTCTTTGAAGCAAATTGACGATTATAAGGGGCAATCTGCGTTTCTGTTTCGTCCATAACATACATGGCTTTTTCGTTAACAGGGAATGACAGACGTTCTTCCTCCCCTATTTCGTAGCCATAAATCATCAAATTATGATCTAAATCTGCGCGTTCCACTTCAATGACGCGGGCGTTTGGATGCTTCGATTTATTGTTGACGATAATCTTTGTTACTTCTTGTTTGTCATTAAATTCCAGGCCAATATGATGTCCTGGCTTTAATTCCACAATTTCAGGATCTTCACCTGCAACGCGGACATATCCCCCAACGGGAAGAAGTCTAATTGTATAAAGTGTCTCATTTTTCGTCCAAGAAAAAATTTTCGGTCCGAAGCCGATAGCGAATTCACGTGCTAGCATGCCAGCACGCTTTGCAAATATCAAATGTCCAAGTTCATGCACGAAAACGAGCAGCCCGAACACGAGAATAAACGCAATAATAGTTGTCATAATGAGCACCTGCCTTTATTGGATATAGGACCTCACTTGACTGCGCGTGAGTCGATCAGTCTCCATGATCGTTTCTAAGGACGGGAAAGATTCATAGTCGTGTGCATCAAGTGCACGTGCAACATAATCCTCAATTGTGAGGAAGTCGATTTTCCCAGCAAGAAATTGTGCGACCGCTTCCTCATTCGCAGCATTAAGTACAGTTGTAGCAGTACCGCCTGCCTTGCCTGCTTCATACGCCATGCGCAAACAAGGGAACCGATCCATACTCATTTCTTCAAAGTGGAGCTTGCCTATTTCCACTAAGTTTAACCTTTTTGAGATAGCTAAATCAAGTCTTTCTGGGTAGGTGAGCGCATACTGGATCGGAACACGCATATCTGGTGTTCCAAGCTGTGCAAGGACACTGTAATCCTTGTATTCCACCATAGAATGGATAATACTTTCTCGGTGCTGAACAACTTCAATATCATCATAATCAATTCCAAAGAGCCAATGTGCTTCGATTACTTCCAGACCTTTGTTCATCATTGTCGCCGAATCGATTGTGATCTTTTGACCCATGCTCCAATTCGGGTGGCGCAAAGCATCCTCCAGCGTTACATGTTTCAGCTCGTCTCTTGTATAATCACGGAAGCTGCCGCCAGATGCGGTTATGATAAGTTTGTTTACATCTTCAAGCTTCTCACCATTTAGGCATTGGAAAATAGCAGCGTGCTCACTGTCCACTGGAAGCAGATTCACACCATGCTTGTTCGCTTCTGCCATGACAAGATGTCCCGCAGACACCAGTGTTTCCTTATTAGCAAAGGCAACTTGCTTTTTCGCACGAATGGCTTCCAATGTTGCTTCCAGTCCAATACTTCCGAGCACTGCATTAACAACAACATCGACCTCGCTAGCCGAACTAATGGCAACCATACCAGCAGAACCAACCAAAATATCGATATGAGGCATTACCTGATGAAGCTTTTCTTTTACTGTTTCATCCTGTACGACAACAACTGATGGCTTAAATTCTTTAATAAACGGTACAGCTTTTTCGATGTTGCGTCCGAAAGCCATACTGTGGAGCCGAAAAGCTTCAGGATGATTTCGGATAACATCTAAGGTTTGCAGACCAATTGAACCGGTTGCACCTAATAAAGCGATTGTTTTCATCGGACGTGCCCCCCTCTATACTTTATTAAATGAATTGAATTAAATGCAGAATTGGGAAAACAAAAATCATACTGTCGAAGCGATCTAAAATGCCGCCATGACCTGGTAAAATCTTTCCGGAATCTTTTACAAGATAATGTCTCTTAAATGCGGATTCGACCATATCACCAAGCTGACCGAATACAGCAATTAAAACACAAACTCCAATTACGACCCAGATAGAGGCATTTACTGGCGAAATAACTTGGAATATAATGCCGGCTACACAACCAAGTAAAAGACCGCCAATGCCGCCTTCAATTGTCTTATTCGGACTTATTGTCGGCCACAATTTATGTTTTCCAAATGCCTTCCCGAAGAAATAAGCACCAGAGTCTGTTGCCCATATCACGACAAGCACAAAAATAAACTTAGCTAAACCAGTAACAACATGGCCTTCAATAATGACATCCTCAGCATTTCTCGTAATAAGGAAGTAAAGGAAGCCAAATCCAATGTATACAACGGTAATGAGCAGAAACCCTGCATCTTCAAATGTGAAGCGATTCTTGGCAAGCACCGTATAACTTAAAAGCAGAATTACAGAGAACAACAGAATGTCTGTCTTATTGATATGTACATCAAACATAGCATTAATCATGCCGAGTTCCGGTGACAATAAAACCCAAAGCATCAGGATACTGACAACCGATGGTATTTTGTATTTTGCGATCTTGCGCATACGCAAAAGCTCGATGAAGGCAATGGTCGCAATCAAATAAACGAATGCTTCAAACCATTCTCCTCCGAGCAGCACGAATATCATAAAAAATATGCCTGCAACAAGCGCTGTAATTAAACGTTGCTTCATTATTAACTATTCACCTCAAATACCGCCATAGCGCCTTTTTCTGTTCTGGAAATCACTCACAGCCTGCTCAAACAGCAGCTCATCAAAATCAGGCCATAATACTTCCGTGAACCAAAGCTCTGCATAAGCACTCTGCCATAACAGGAAGTTGCTTAAGCGATGCTCACCGCTTGTACGGATAATTAAATCAGGATCTGCCATTTTTTCTGTATATAAATAACGAGATATACAAGACTCATCTACTTCGTCTAGCTGCAGCTTTTGCTCTTGAACATCCTGCATCATACTTTGCACAGCGTTCACCAGTTCATAACGTCCGCCATAATTTAACGCAAAGTTAAGAATCAGCCCATCGTTATGCTTTGTCTGTTCCATCGCTTCACGTACAGCTTCTCTTGTAAAAGAAGGCAGCCCTTCTAAATCCCCTATTGTTTGCACTTTCACATTTTCTTCAACCAATTCTGGCAAATACGTTGTCAGAAACTCTTTTGGCAGCTTCATTAGGAATTCGACTTCTGCTTGCGGTCTTTTCCAATTTTCTTTAGAAAAGGCATACAAAGTCAGTACCTTTACATTAATACGATTGGCAGCTTTTACAATTCGACGCACAGTCGTCATGCCTTCTTTGTGACCGGCTATACGCGGAAGTCCACGTTTCTTGGCCCAGCGGCCGTTACCATCCATAATAATAGCTATATGATTTGGAATATTCTCCAACTGTAATGTTGTCGGCTGCAATTCTATTCTTCTTTTCCTATTAAAAAAAGGAAGTTTAATCATTTTGAATCCTCCATTGGGCTTATTTCTCTGCTGACTGCATGAGTCAAACTGGGTGCCCTGTACAGTACTTGCTCTTTAGCTCTCGCAAAAAGAGCAAAAACCCCCTTTAGCAAGAGGGTCTTGTACTGCTTATTTTACATGGTTAAGGGTCAAACTTCCATTATTTCTTTTTCTTTATCTTTAGCAAGGTTTTCCAAATCGCCGATATGCTTGTCTGTTTCCTTTTGCACATCATCTTGGAAGCCTTTCAAATCATCTTCTGTGATTTCTTTATTTTTTTCAGCTTTTTTCAGCTGGTCATTACCGTCACGGCGTGCGTTTCGGATTTGAACCTTTGCCTCTTCCAAATACTTGGATACAACTTTAACTAAATCCTTACGTCGCTCTTCTGTTAAAGCAGGGATGCTTAGACGAATAATGTTACCATCGCTGGAAGGAGATAAGCCTAAGTCAGCTTTCTGGATAGCTTTTTCGATGTCTGAAATAGCTGTTTTATCATATGGTGTAATAACAAGCATACGCGCCTCTGGTGCTGTAACACTTGCAAGCTGATTCAGCGGTGTAGACGCACCATAATAATCAACATAAACACTGTCAAGCAAAGATGGGTTAGCGCGCCCTGCACGTACAGTTGCCAACTGTCTGGAGAAAGCCTGTACTGTTTGTGTCATTTTATTTTTTGCATCATTTACAATTGCCGTTGACATTATTTATTCCCCCTAATAATTGTGCCGATATCCTCACCGGCAACTGCTTTTTTAATATTGCCTTGTTCACTGATTGAGAAAACGAGCAGCGGAATGTCATTGTCCATGCATAGAGATGAGGCGGTCGCATCCATAACACCAAGTCCTTCATTGAGGATATCCATGTATGTTAAGGAATCATATTTTACTGCATCTGCGACTAATTTCGGATCTGCATTGTAGACACCATCAACATTGTTTTTTGCCATTAAAATAACTTCTGCTTCTACTTCTGCTGCACGCAGTGCTGCTGTCGTATCAGTTGAGAAGTATGGGTTTCCAGTTCCAGCCGCGAAAATAACAACACGCTTTTTCTCAAGATGGCGAATCGCTTTCCGGCGGATATATGGTTCTGCAACCTGGCGCATTTCAATGGAAGTCTGTACTCTTGTCGGGATACCTAGATTCTCCAAGCTATCCTGTAAAGCTAGTGAGTTCATCACAGTTGCCAGCATACCCATATAATCGGCATTCGCACGATCCATTCCCATTTCACTTCCGACTTTGCCACGCCAAATATTACCGCCGCCGACAACAACAGCAACTTCTACGTCCATTTCAGCAACTTCTTTTACTTGTTCCGCAATATTGCGAATCACAGATGGCTCGATTCCGTATCCAACTGTTCCGCTTAATGCTTCCCCACTTAATTTCAATACAATTCTTTTATAGCGCGCTTTCGTCATTGTTGCCTCCAAAGGTATGTATTTTGTAAAAAAGGGAACACAACGTGTCCCCTTTTTTTGTCGTGCTTATTTTTTAACTTGGCTCATTACTTCATCAACGAAGTTATCTTCGCGTTTTTCCATACCTTCGCCGACTTCATAACGAACAAAGCTCACGACTGAAGCACCTTTGTCGGATACATATTTTTTCACTTTGTGATCCGGGTCTTTAATGAAGCTTTGTTCAAGCAAGCAGATTTCTTCGAAGAACTTGCCTAGGCGTCCTTCTACCATTTTTTCAACGATGTTTTCTGGTTTGCCTTCGTTTAAAGCTTGTGTTTTCAATACTTCACGCTCGCGGTCGATTTCTTCTGCAGCAACTGCGTCACGAGAAACATAACGTGGGTTAACAGCAGCAACGTGCATTGCAACATCTTTTGCAAGGTCAGCATCCGTTGTACCGTCAAGCAATGTCAATACACCAATACGGCCTCCGCCATGCAGGTAAGCACCGAATGCTTGGTTTTCTGTTTTGCTTACAAGAGCGAAACGGCGAAGAGAGATTTTCTCTCCGATTTTAGCGATTGCAGCGTTGATATATTCACCAACAGTTTGCTCATCGTTCATTTTCTGCTCAAGTGCTTCTTCCACGTCTGCTGGTTTGTTAGCAAGAATATGCTGTGCCAAATCATTTAGAAGTGTTTTAAACTGATCATTCTTTGTAACGAAGTCAGTTTCACAGTTTACTTCGATTAGTACTGCTTGGTCGCCTTCTGTAGCGATGAACGCAAGACCTTCTGCAGCAACACGGTCAGCTTTTTTCGCTGCTTTCGCAATACCGTTCTCGCGAAGATAGTCGATTGCTTTCTCCATGTCACCATCAGTTTGTGTTAGCGCTTTTTTACAGTCCATCATTCCTGCGCCTGTTTTTTCGCGCAATTCTTTTACCATTTGTGCTGTGATTGCCATCGTAAATGCCTCCTTAGGGTTTGGACAATTTATTTCTTGAAAAAAGGGTGATAAAAGGTCCCCCCTTATCACCCTTCATCCATTACTCGCTTACAGCTTCTGCAGCTTCTTCAGCTGGAGCTTCTTGTTCTTCCAACTCTTCACCTTGCTTGGATTCCAAGATAGCATCAGCCATTTTAGAAGTAAGCAATTTGACAGCGCGGATAGCGTCATCATTCGCAGGGATCACGTAATCGATTTCGTCTGGATCACAGTTCGTATCAACGATACCGATGATCGGGATGTTCAATTTGTGAGCTTCTGCAATTGCAATTCTTTCTTTACGCGGGTCGATAACGAATAGAGCGTCTGGAATTCTTTCCATGTCTTTGATACCGCCAAGGAATTTAACAAGACGATCTTTTTCTTTAAGAAGACCTACTACTTCTTTCTTAGGAAGTACTTCGAAAGTACCGTCTTCTTCCATGCGCTCGATAGATTTCAAGCGATTGATACGTTTGCGGATTGTTTGGAAGTTTGTAAGCGTACCGCCCAACCAACGTTGGTTAACGAAGTACTGACCAGAACGGATGGCTTCTTCTTTAACAGATTCCTGTGCTTGTTTCTTCGTACCTACGAATAGGATAGTACCGCCATCTGCAGCAAGTTCCTTTACGTAATTGTACGCTTCGTCAACCTTCTTAACTGTTTTCTGAAGGTCGATGATGTAGATACCGTTACGCTCCGTGAAGATGTATTTCTTCATTTTCGGGTTCCAACGGCGAGTCTGGTGACCGAAATGAACACCAGCTTCAAGCAATTGTTTCATTGAAATGACTGACATAGTGTTTCCTCCTAATGGTTTTTTCTCCTCCGACTGCTTCATCTTTTATCGGGAACTGAATGAATATCAGCACCTCCCGTAAAAATCGGCAGACGTGTGTATTAACACCAAAAATAAATATAGCACAGCTATTGCCTTCAATCAAGCTTCTTAGACATGTTTTTATACTTTCTCAGCTTTTTTTATCTGTTTTGCTATTTTTCCTCATTAATAGGATTAATTCTACTTCCGTTTTCCCCATTCCAAGCTTTTTGGCAATCTCTGCAGGAGCGTAATGCTGCTCATGAAGCTGCAGAACACGGCCAAGATTAGACATCGATACTAGGTCTTCTTCCTCTTCAGGCTGGGGAGGCGCATAATCTGCAGAATAAGGAGCTTCTTCTGTTTCTTTTTCAAGATAAGCTGCAGGAACAGCAGTAGTTTCCTGTTTCCTATTATTTACTGGCGAAACTTTCGCATTTGCTTGTTCAGCTTGAAGCAGTCGTTCATTTTCTTCTTTTAGTTCATCTAGGATGGAGTTGAGGATTGACTCATAAGCCTGCTTTTCTTCTTTATGTCTGCTTTCTTGCCGCTGCACGTTCGATTGAAGTATTCGTATCGCAATAAAAGTAAGAAGATGCAGCATAAGACTTGCGGCTACTAGCAGTGTAAGCATGGAGAACCTTCTTTCTATATAAAATGGAAATAGCTTTCAGCTGATAGCTGAAAGCTTTGCCAAAGATTCCCTTAATTTAAAGATCGCACGTTTGTGAATCTGAGAAATCCGGGAAGTGGTTAATTCCAGTATGTGACCAATCTCCGTAAACGTCAATTCTTCTTTATAGAAAAGACTGATGACGAGCTGTTCGTGCTGATTGAGCAATTTTATACAATCTGTGAGCTGAAGCAGCAGTTCTTTTTGCATAATAGCATCCTCTGGCTGAGGTGTCTTTAAATCAGGTAGAACATAACCGGAATCCTGTTTTTCCTGTTTAGGCTGAGCAGGCTTGTCATCCATAGAAAGCACATTGGAAAACAGTGAATCACGTACCGCTTCTTCCACTTCTTCTTTACTCAAACCAGTCTTCTTAGCAATTTCGGAGCTAGTCGGCTGACGTTCGAGTGATTGTTCCAAGCTGGCAGCAGCTGCTTCAATTTTTTTCACTTTGTCTCGTACAGTACGAGGAAGCCAGTCTTCTTTGCGTAAGCCATCCATAATGGCGCCTCTTACACGAAAAGAAGCATAAGTTTCAAATTTGAAATCCCGGCTTGGTTCGAATTTTTGCAAGGCATCATACAATCCTGTGTAACCAAAGCTTCTGACATCATCTCTGCTCACACTGGAGGGAAGATGAGCAGCGATGCGCTGGGTGTGATAATCTACTACATGCATATACATCCGCATCAATTCATTGGCAGCTTCGTTATCTTTCTTTATGAGCCAGCTGTCCCAATATTGCTGTTCTGTTTCTGATCCATTATTGACCATGAAACTCCCTCCTTCGTTTGCTGTTTCGTCATAGGCATAAAGCTGCTCCATTATATGATCGCTTCCTCTTTATTTACTGTTTTGACCTTCAAAGCACACGTATCTGTATCAAACTCAATCGTACGTCCATTACTCCCGCCGACATCCTTGCTTTCAATTGGAATCCGATATTCTAAAAGCTTCCGTTCCACTGCTTCAATGTTTCGGGGACCAATCCGCATTTTTTCATCACTTGACATGAAAGAAAACATCTGGGCTCCCCCAGCCATCTTCGCCTTAAAGCGCACTTTGCTCGCACCTAATCGCAGAAGATTCGCAATTAAATCATCCATCGCGGTATCTGCGTATTTATTACGGTTCATCTGAGTCTGCATGGCCAGACTCGAGTCAGGCAGCATCACATGCGCCATACCTGCTAACTTGGTTTGTCTGTCGTAGACAACAACACCGACACAAGAACCAAGACCCGCTGTGCGCAAATGCTGTGGAGAAGCAGCAATTTTTGCATCAGCGATGCCGACATGCAACACCTCTGTATCAGTCATGCTCGTCGACACCTAAAGATCGAAATAATTGACCGAACGCATCTGGATCCAATAGCAGAAGAAATTTTCCTTCAATCATTTGTTGTTCCTGATTTGGATTAAGTAAGGATATGACTGTATCAATGACAACCGTATAGTCACTCTCCTGGGCAATCTCAATTAGTCCATTTGCTAAAATGGCACCGCCCATATCCACACTTATTTGCGGAACGGATGGCTGCATGTTTACATCAGCGAAATCACTGATAGCAGACAAATAACTTCCGGCCAAAATATTACCCATCTCATGCAAAGCAGACAAGTTGATATCATCATAGGACGTGTTCGACCAAGCGAAAGACTCACTGCCCGTAATATAATGAACAAACATTTCTGCATCTCCTGGTTCTAGCAGAAAAAACATGTTCCCAGGCGCATCACCCTGAATTCTGAGATAAATGGCTGCTACTGGCTGCTCCGCGCCGCCTGTCGAATCAATCAATTCATTAAAGTGACATATTCGCACCGCAGGAACCTGCATATCGATATCTCGGCGAAGCAAAGTTGATAGAGCTGTTGAGGCGTTACCTGCTCCTATATTTCCTGCTTCTTTCAATGCATCCAGTTGATCCTCTGTTATATGCCTTAAATCATACATTAGTTTTCAATAGACTTGATTTGCTCAATTTCATGGAATTTAAGTACTTTTCGCAAATCAAGCAAAATGATTAGTCTATCTTCCAGTTTCACAACACCGTCAATATAATCGATGTCAATGGCACCAATCACTTGCGGTGCTTCTTCAATTTTGTCGACAGGTATATCTACGACATCATTCGCAGCATCAACAATTAAACCGATGGATGTTTCCGCAAGATCCACAATAATAATTCTTGTATTTTCATCAGCAGGTGTTTCCTCTAATCCAAGGCGGCTGCGCAAGTCGACAATCGGTGTCACAATACCACGCATATTAATAACGCCTTTAATGAAGTTTTCCGTATTTGGAACTCTCGTGATATGTTCCATCTTCTCAATGGAACCTACTTGTGTTACTGGTACCGCATATTCTTCATTCTTTAATTGAAAAACAATTACTTTCACATCTTGTACGATTTCTTCTGCCATAATAAACCCTCCTTATTTAATTAGCGCATTGCTGTCGATAATAAGTGCTACTTGTCCATCTCCAAGAATGGTAGCTCCGGAGATTGCAAAAATGTCAGTCAGATAGTTGCCTAGTGATTTGAGTACAATTTCCTGCTGACCGATAAAACCATCGACGATTAAGCCGGCAGATTTATCACCTTTTTTAATGATAACTACAGAATAATGATCCGTTTCTTCATTTACTTCAGGTACCTGGAATACATCTTTCAAGGAAACGAGTGGTACGACTCTGCCGCGGAAATCTATTACTGCTTGATTATGGACATGCATAACATCCGATTTTGAGATGATTGCCGTCTCAATGATAGACGAGAGCGGAACTGCATATTTTTCTTGTTGTATCTCTACAAGCAAGACGCTAATGATAGATAATGTCAGCGGCAACTCAATACTGAATGTAGACCCTTGTCCTTCTACAGAGTCAATGGAAATTGCTCCGCCAAGCGATTCTATCGTGTTCCGAACTACATCCAGCCCTACGCCTCTTCCAGAGATATCCGAAATAGTATCTGCAGTGGAAAAACCGCTTTCCATGATGAGACCGAACACTTGATTATCTGTCATTATTGAGGCTTGTTCTTTTGTGATTAACCCATTATTAATCGCTTTCTCGGTTACTTTCTTGCGATTGATTCCAGCGCCATCATCACTAATATTAATAAAGACATGATTACCAGAATGATAAGCTTTCAGTTTAATGGTTCCTGTTTCCGGTTTTCCAAGCTCGCGTCTAACTTCCGGAGTTTCCACTCCGTGATCTAAACTGTTGCGGATTAAGTGTACAAGCGGATCACCGATTTCATCGATTACAGTACGGTCAAGCTCTGTTTCCGCTCCTTCAATTTGAAGATCGATTTTTTTGTTAAGATCCTTGGCAAGCTGCCGAACCATACGCGGGAAACGATTGAACACTTGGTCAATCGACACCATCCGCATTGTCAGTACGATACTCTGCAGGTCACCAGAAATTCTTGCCATACGCTCCACTGTTTCATTCAGTTCTGGATGCTTCACTTCTTCGGCAATCTGTTCCAGTCTGCCGCGGTCAATTACCAGCTCTTCAAACAAGTTCATAAGAATGTCCAATCGCTCGATATTCACACGTATTGTCTTGTTGCCGTTCTGCGCCTTTTTCTCTGCCGCAGCTTCCTGCTGTTTTTCTTCCAATACAGGAGCCTGCGTTTCTTTCGTTTCTGCAGTTGTATCTTGCACCTGCTTATATGTATCAACGAAAAAGTCTTGGATGAAGACTGTATCTATTTCTGAAACTTGAAGAATTTTCTCTTTTATTAGATCCATCGACTGTTGTGTTACGAACAACATTTCAAAACTCAGATCAAATGCTTCATCTTCTAACTGAGAAACATCCGGATTAGATTTTACTACTTCACCTAAAGATTCTAATGCTTCAAAGACCATATAAACCCTTGCAGCTTTTAACATACAATCTTCACGCAATGTGACTTTTGCGTAGAAGTTTTGGTATCCTTTTTCTTCACTTTCCCGGAGAACTGCTAGTTCAAATTCGTCCAATGTGAAGCTGGATGTGTCATGAATTGTTTCTGATTCAGCTACAGCTGCTGCTGTTTGCAAAACAGCTTCGCCTGATTCGATTGTCTCTAGCTGACGCACAAGTTCGCTGACTTCTTTCTTCCCTGTTCCGCCGGACTCAATATCCAGTACCATTTCTTCCAAGCTGTCTACAGCTGCAAAGACTACATCAAGGATGTCTGGATTGATCTTGATTTGGTGATTACGAATTCCGTCCAGGACATTCTCCATCTGATGCGTTAGATTAGCTAAATCCTGATACCCCATCGTAGCCGACATACCTTTCAGCGTATGAGCGGAACGGAAAATTTCATTTACTAAGCTGAGATCTTCCGGCTGCTTTTCTAGTTCGAGCAAATGCTGGTTTAACGCCTGCAGATGTTCTTTGCTTTCTTCAATGAATACATCTAAATACTGATCTGTTTCCATTAATTGACCCCCTCCAAAAGATTGATTCGCTGGTGAATGGCTTGTGCAATCGAATGCACAGGGCTAACATGATGAAGCAAACCAGCTTCAGCAGCTGCCCGAGGCATACCGTAGACGACACAAGTTGACGCAGATTCTCCAATACTGTAGACAGAAGACAACTGATTACTAATCTTGCGCAACCCTTCTGTCCCATCAGCTCCCATGCCAGTCATAATGACTGTACATACATCTACATTCTTCAGATTACTAATTGACTCATACAGTCGATCCACGGATGGGCGGTGTCCTCTTACAGGTGCCTCAGTCGTCAATTTAGCAACTAATCTGTCTTCTGACTGCACAATTGTCAGATGATACCCGCCAGGAGCGATATATACTGTGCCATTTCGCAATATTTCATGCTGCTCGGCTTCTTTCACTTTAACAGCACTCAAGCTGTCCAGTCTTTCTGCCAGAGACTTGGTAAACCCTACTGGCATATGCTGGACAACAACAACCGGAGCAGAAAGAGCGGCGGGAAGCTTGCCGATTACTTCCTGCAGAGCTCTCGGACCTCCTGTGGAAGTCCCGATTGCAACAAGACTATGAGCAGAACGCTTCTTTATTGGAGTCCTGCTGATGACTTTCACTTCCGGCGCCTTCACTTGTGTTTTAACAGAAAGACGGGACGAAGCTGCTGCCGCCACTTTAACGACAAGTTCATCTCGGACCTTGTCAAGATCCAATGAAATGGATCCCGATGGCTTGGCGATGAAATCAACTGCGCCAAGCGACATCGCTTGAATAGTCATATCTGCACCTTGTTTTGTGAGACTGGAAAGCATGACGACGGGTAGAGGATGCTGTTTCATAATTTCTCTCAATGCGTCCAGACCACTCATGATAGGCATCTCAACGTCCATCGTTACAACATCTGGTTTCAGCTGCTGTATATGTTTGAGTCCATCCTGGCCGTTCCTTGCTGTTCCGATTACTTCCAAGCGATCATCGCTATTCAGCAGATCTGAGATTATCTTCCGCATAAAAGCTGAGTCATCAACGACTAAAACGCGGATTTTTCCCATTGCGTGTTCCTCCTTTCAGCCAGATATCTTTCAATCTGCCAATGAATGATGTTGATTCTTTCGCTGCTGCATCTGTAACTGGCTGTTGATAGCTGGCTGCAAGCTGACGAATAGCTGATGCAGCCTTTGAATCTTTTAGATCAAAAAATGGCTGTTGAAGCTTCACTGATCTTGTGACTTGCTTATCTTCGGGCAATACGCCCAATAGATTGATTTCTGCTTGCAAAAAAGTTTGTACTACTTCTTGCATTCTGGCTGCTGTATCCTGACCTTCTCGCCGATCTGCCGCTCGGTTTACAAGCAGATGCATCGGCAAGTTGGCATGACGCTGTTTCATATGCTTAATCAAAGCATATGCATCCATCATGCTCGTCGGCTCTGTTGTTGTAACAACGATACTTTCATCTGCTGCCAAAATGAAGGCTGCGCTTTCTTCTGTTAAACCAGCTCCCATGTCCAGGAAGACATAATCATACTGAAGCTGTGCCCTTTCAAATTCCGTTTGGAAATGGATAAATCCCGCGTCATCCATCTGGAACAAATTGTTCATGCCTGTTCCGGCCGCGATGAAATTCAGACCTTTTGGCCCAGATGCCACAATTTCCTCAAAGTCTAGTCGTTTTTGAATCATATCAATAAAGGAATAGTCAGCTGATTTCCCTAACAGAATCTCAATATTCCCCATGCCCAGGTCCAAATCAATCAGAAGAACAGTTTTACCGAGATTACATAGAGCCAAAGAGAAGTTTAAAGCAAAATTGGACTTCCCAACGCCTCCTTTTCCACTAGCAATTGCTACTGTACGACCTGTTCTGGCACCTTGCACACTTGCCCGTAATTTTGCAGCTTGATCACGCACGAGCCGTTTCCTCCATTACACGTTTTGCCAAAAAATCTGCAGTCGGCGTTAAAATGTCATCCGGTACATCCTGTCCGTGTGTAAGATAAGCAACACCAATATTTGCTTGCTGCATGAGATTCAGTATTCCGCCATAGCGACTCGCTTCATCTATTTTTGTAAATATAAACTGCTTGATCGGCAGATGAGCAAACTGATGATAAATAGCTGCCAGATCACTTGCTCTCGTCGTAATAGCCAATGTTAAATATGTTTCTGCATCTTGCTGCAAATCGAGAGTACGCTCCAGCTCTTTTACAAACGCAGCATCTTTAAAGTTTCTGCCGGCAGTATCTACAAACACTTGATCATAATCAGCAAACTTCTTTCTTGCTGCTTCATAATCTTCCAGTGAATAAGCAACTTCCATTGGCACATCCAATATTTTTGCATATGTTCGCAGCTGATCAATGGCAGCAATACGGTATGTATCCGTCGTGATAAAAGCTACCTTCTTGTTATCAACTAACGCGCTTTTGGCTGCCAACTTGGCTATCGTTGTTGTCTTGCCCACACCTGTCGGACCGACTAGATGAATATATTTCTTTTGAAAGCTTGTCGGTTGCTGTACTTTACTGAAACGTTCTGTAAGCAGCGCTAGCAGCTTGCTTTCTGCATCTTCAGCATGTCCCTGTTCAATTAATCTTTCCATCAGACCTGAAGCGATTTGAGGAAGTACCTCATTATGCAGCAGTCTTTCATATAAACGCTGCAGCGGCATGGCATAGTGTCTTGTTTGGCCGGAGATTGCTGCTCGTAATTCCTGCTTGAAGGCAGTCAATTCAGAAGACATATCTGATTGCCTTTCACTCTCTGTTTTGTTGCTTACTTTATTAGCAGGTGCCGCTAACATAGCTGCGCCGCTCTCTTTGACAGGTTCGCTTTTGCTTACGTCAGGGTCTAATGCTGCAATAACTTCAATCTGCTTCTTCTTAAATAACCCAAGAAATCCACCGCTTGTGAACTCTTTTGTACGCAAGATAACTGCGTCTTTTCCAAGCTCCCGTCTTACTTGTATCATCGCTTCAGGCATAGATGCCGCTGTGTATTTTTTCATTTTCATGCGACATTCACCATCCCAACACTCTTAATCTCTGTTGTATTGTCCAATTCATTATACGAAAGTACGACTGCATGCGGCAGACTGCGGTCAAGCAGCTGTCTGATATACATACGAATTGTTGGTGAACAGAGCACAACGACCGTTTCCTCCTGTAAAGACAACCGCTCTGCTTGCTGCATAACAGATTGGACGATTTGCTGCTGTGCATCTGGATCGAGTGATAAATAGTTTCCATGCTCTGTCTGCTGAATATGATCGGCAATTAACTTCTCAACTGTCCCAGAAACTGTAATTACTTGTAACGGTTGGCTGCCCTGCACATATTGTTTCGTGATTTGCGGAGCCAACGCTTGACGTGCATACTCTGCTAACAAATCTGTATCGGTCGTCATTCTTCCAAAATCAGCTAACGTTTCAAAGATTACAGGCAAGTTTCGTACAGAAACATGTTCTCGTAGCAGTTTTGCCAGTACTTTCTGCACATCACCGACAGAAAGCGGATCTGGTGTTACTTCTTCTACTAGAATTGGATACGATTCTTTCAAATGATCAATCAGCTGCTTTGTTTCCTGCCTTCCAAGCAACTCGTGTGCTTGTCTCTTTATCGTTTCAGTCAAATGAGTAGAAACAACAGACGGAGGATCAACTACTGTATAACCAGACAACTCCGCTTCATCTTTCGCATCTTCGCTAATCCATTTCGCTGGCAAGCCGAATGCTGGTTCCAGTGTACTGATTCCTTCCAGTCCGTCATCTTCCACACCTGGACTCATTGCCAAATAATGGTCAAGCAGCACTTCTCCTGCTGCTACTTCATTGCCTTTAATTTTCAAACGATATTCGTTTGGACCTAGCTGGATATTGTCGCGAATACGCACAACTGGTATAACGATACCCAGTTCAATTGCCAGCTGTTTTCGAATCATCACAATCCGATCAAGCAAATCTCCGCCTTGGTTCGTATCCGCTAACGGAATCAACGCATATCCAAATTCAAACTCAATTGGATCCATGCTAAGCAGACTGACAACATTATCCGAGGATTTCATGGAAGCTTCTTCTTTCACTTCCTCTGTTTCTACCTCTGCTGTTTCTTGCTGCTTTTGTAATCTCGATAAGAAGAATGCAATGCCTGCTAATATACCGGCAAGTGCTGTCGTTAAGAAGAAGTTAATTGGTGTTAACCCTAACAAGAAAATAGTACCGGCAGCAATATAAAGCATCCCTGGAAAACGGAAAAGCTGCTTTGTAACATCACTTCCGAGATTTCCTTCTGACGCCACACGAGTTACCACGATACCAGTAGCTGTCGAAATCAGAATTGCTGGTATTTGAGAAACCAATCCATCCCGACAGTAAGGCGCATGTATGTATCAAATGCTTCTTGGAAGCCCATACCCAGCTGAACCATACCAATGATAAGTCCAAAAATGATATTAATTAAAAGGATTATAATGCCGGCAATGGCGTCTCCTTTAACGAATTTACTGGCACCATCCATCGCACCATAAAAATCGGCTTCATGCTCGACTTTCTGGCGGCGTTCCTTCGCTTGAATATCCGAAATCATACCGGCATTCAAATCGGCATCAATACTCATCTGCTTCCCTGGCATTGCATCTAATGTAAACCGGGCTGCCACTTCTGAAACACGTTCTGATCCTTTCGTAATGACAAGGAACTGAATGATAACTAAAATGACGAAAACAACAAAACCAACAAGCGTATTCCCTCCAGTTACAAAACTGCCGAACGTCTCTACTACTCCGCCAGCTTCCGCTTCTGAAAGAATTGATCTAGTCGTTGAGATATTCAACGCCAGCCTAAACAGCGTAAGTAAGAGTATGAGAGAAGGAAAGACTGAAAATTGAAGCGGTTCCTCGGTGTTCATTGACACCAAGATAACGATTAAAGCTAGCGTAATATTGATTAAAATTAAAACACTGAGCATCCAGCCTGGCATTGGAATGATCAGCATCACGATCACTAATATTACCGCTATAAGTACTGACATATCCTTGATTTTCATATAGTTATTCCTCTTCTCTTACATTTTACGCTCCGTACGGTAAACAAAGGCAAGCACCTCCGCTACCGCTTGGAAGAACTCTTCTTGTATCGGCTGATTAAGCTCTACTTTACTGTATAATCCGCGAGCAAGCGGCTTGTTTTCTACCATCGTAACGTTATTTGCTTTTGCGATTTCCCTAATTTTGAGTGCGACATGATCCATTCCTTTTGCTATAACAATCGGTGTATCTGATTTTGATTCATCATACCGAATAGCAATAGCAAAATGTGTTGGGTTGGTAATAATAACATCTGCTTTTGGAACTTCACTCATCATGCGCATCATGGACATCTGCCGCTGTTTTTCTTTTATCTTGGAACGAATAAGCGGATTACCTTCCATGTTCTTGTGTTCATCCTTAATGTCTTGCTTGGACATCTTAATATTCTTTTCAAAGTCAAAACGCTGATAAACATAATCAATCACAGCTATGAACAGCAGCACAACTGTAGCAGCAAACCCCATATACAACGTAATTCTGCCGAAGAACTGCAATGCATTCTCTGCGGTTTTCGTAAACATTGTCATTACTGTGTCCATGTTCTGCCACAGAATAAAGAAGGTAACTGCTCCCACCATGCTGATTTTAAGCAATGATTTTACTAGCTCAACCAAGGCACGAGCCGAAAAAATACGCTTTGCACCTTGAATCGGATCCATCTTTTTTAAGTCAAACTTTATAGCCTCTGGGCTGAAAAGCAAGCCAAACTGCGCAAAGTTGGAAACAACTCCGGCAATAATGGCAATGCCCATAACTGGTCCTACAATCTTAGCAAGAGAGATGCTCATCTCTACCAGTAAGGTCTGCACTGTATTCGCCGTAATATCTTTTGTGAGATATTCATCAAACACATGGGTAAAGAGATAAAGAAACTGATTCTTAAAATATCCACCCATTAAAGCCAGTAAACCTAACGATAACAACAGCAGAAAAGCTGTGTTGATATCTTGACTCTTCGCTACCTGCCCTTTTTTCCTAGTATCCTGCCGTTTCTTCGATGTTGCTTTTTCCGTTTTCTCACCAGCGAAAAACTGCAAGTCTAAACGGTATTTCATTTATGCCCCTCCAAACAAGACCATCAAATCACGCATTGTGACTAACATATAGTCAAACAGCTGTCTTACAACGGTCATATAAACGCCTATCGATATGAAAAGTAAAACAAAAGCAACTAGTATCTTGATCGGCGGGCCAACAACGAAAACGTTCAGCTGAGGAACAGTTCTGGCAACAATACCAATTGCAACATCCACAAGAAACAGACTGCCAACAATTGGGATACTCATTTGGAAGGCAATAATAAACATCTGGCCGAATGTATGAAGCACAAGGTCTACAATGTCTTGACTGCCAAACGGCACCATCTCATTCAGTGGAATAAGCTGGTAACTATAGAAGATTCCATCGATTAAAAGCAAATGTCCATTTATTGAAAGCAGGAAAAGAGTAGCAATTGTATACAAGAATTGTCCGGTCAAAGGACTCTGTGCTCTTGTTACTGGATCTATGACGTTGGCAATAGCAAATCCCATTTGAAAATCTATTAATCCACCTGCCACATTGATTGCCTGCATCACAATAAAAGCGAGCAGTCCAATGGACAAGCCTACTAACGCTTCCTTGAAAAGCAGCAGGAAATAAGTCGAATCAACTGGTATCGTCGGTCGGTCAATGGTGAAAAAGATAATCATGGCCAGGAAGAAGCTGAATCCTATCTTAAAGGTCGTTGGTACATTCTTGTATGAGAATAATGGAACTGTTACAAAGAACGCAATTAGGCGAACTAGTACTAATGCAAATGCTGGAACAACGGTGTAATCAATCTGAGATAGCATCTAATCAGCCCACAAACCGATCCAAATTCTCTAGGATACCTGCTGTAAATTCAACCATCCTGGTCAGCATCCACGGTCCAAAAAAGATGATCCCTACTAAAACAGCAACAATCTTAGGAATGAACGCGAGTGTTTGTTCCTGTATCTGTGTTGTTGCTTGGAATATGCTGACAATCAACCCTACTGCAAGTGCAAGAATTAGCAAAGGACCAGTAATAATAAGTACTGTATAAATACCGCGTTCTGCGATCGATATGACAAATTCACTGCTCATAATGCGTACGCTCCTTCATTCTAAAACCCTCTTAACAGGGAAGATGTCACCAGATACCAACCGTCTACCAAGACGAATAATAAAATCTTAAATGGTAAGGAAATGATTACCGGCGGAAGCATCATCATCCCCATTGACATAAGGATGCTGGCTACTGCCATATCGATAACCAGGAACGGAATGAAAATCATAAATCCCATCTGAAAGGCAGTCTTCAATTCGCTGATTGCAAATGCTGGTACCAGCGTCGTTAATGGAATATCATCAATCGATTCCGGTTTATCGATTCCGGCATAATTCATAAATAAAGATAAGTCCTTTTGTCTCGTTTCTTCCGCCATAAATGCTTTAATTGGACCGCTCGCCTCGGTATACGCCTCATCTAATGACATTTCATTATTCATTAAAGGAGCAATTGCCTGATCATTAATCTCGTTGAAAGTAGGTGCCATGATAAAAAATGTCATAAATAGTGCAATTCCAATTAATACTTGTGTTGGCGGTGTTTGTTGTGTACCTAAGCTCATTCGTACAAAAGATAAAACGACAATAATTCTCGTAAAACAAGTCATCAAGATTAAAATCCCAGGCGCCAAGGAAAATACAGTCAGCAGAAGCAACAGCTTTACTGAGGTCGATACACTCTCAGGGTCGGTTCCAGAAAATACACTAATAAAGTCATTCATCTTCTGCGCCCTCCCTTTGCTGCTGTTTCAATTTGTTTCTTGACTGTTTCAATTTCCCTAACTCTTGCTTGAAAAGGTCTTGAAAACGTTTTTGCGATTCGTTCTGCTCTGTTGCTGTTTCTTTTGGTGCAGGGGCTTGCTGCTTTTTGCCTGGCAGCATGCTTGTCAGCAGAGCCGAAGCTTTCATTTCCTGCTGCTCTTTCTCTGTTAGTTCCTGAATTGTTTGTTCATCGGTAATCTCGGTGAGTAAGTCCACATTGTCTCCCACACCAAGCATATACACCTTCTCGCCAACTCTGACAATCTGTACTGATTTGTTGTTTCCTAAAGCAATTCCGCCTACATTCTCCATAGCGCGCACTTGCTGAAACAATCGATTACGTTTATTTAAAAACTTCAGTAGGACATAGATCAGTCCGAGCACGACCACTAAAGCCAATGCAAGCTTGACAAGATTCAGGAAAGTAGATGTACCTCCAGCTGACGAATCTGCCGCGTCTGTTGTTGGTGTATTTTCTTGTTGGTTACCGGCTTCATTCATGTCCTTGCAGGCATCCGATCCTGCAGCATCTTCTTTTAAGCAATCTCCTACACTTGCCGCAGCCGAGACTGCGATTGGAGAAACGGCAAAATGCAGCACGAGCAGAAGCACGCATGCCCAGACTGTTCTTTTTATCATTTCCTACTCACCTTTTTTAGCTTAATGCTTTTGTAATTGCTTCTACAACACGATCTGCTTGGAATGGTTTCACGATGAAATCCTTTGCGCCCGCTTGGATAGCGTCAATAACCATCGCCTGCTGTCCCATCGCTGAACACATAATAACTTTCGCATCCGGATATTGGCTTTTAATTTCTTTCATAGCCGCAATTCCATCCATTTCCGGCATTGTAATATCCATTGTTACTAGATCAGGTGTTAGTTCTTTGTATTTTTCAACCGCTTGCTGGCCATCCGGGGCTTCCCCTACAACTTCAAACCCGTTCTTTGTCAAAATGTCCTTAATCATCATGCGCATGAATGCGGCGTCGTCTACAATTAGAATTCTGTTACCCATATTATCTCTTCCTCTCAATGGTCAAATTAGTTGATTGATTTCAATCGATCTGTCTGGCTAAGGATATCTGTTACACGCACGCCGAAGTTTTCTTCAATTACAACAACTTCTCCCTTAGCAATAAGCTTATCGTTCACATGAATATCTACTGGTTCTCCTGCAAGCTTGTCCAGCTCTACTACAGAACCAACAGAAAGCTCCAGGATATCTTTAATGGTTCTTTTCGTTCGTCCTAACTCTACGGACACTTTTAATGGAATATCCATCAATAAATCCAGATTGCGCGGTTGTTCTGCCGGCGGAGCAGCTGGCGTATCAAACGTCGTGAATGCAGCTTGCTGCACATTCGGAGCTGGCTGACTAGCTGCTTGCTGCTGCGGTACGGACTGCTGCTGCGCTGTTGCTGGCGGTGCTGGCACACTTTGTTGTGCACTTGGTGCTGAAGGTGCGCTGCTTGCTGCTGGTGCTGGTTCTTCAGCAGCTGGAGCAGCAGGATTAAGCAATTCATCTACCATATCTTTCGCAAACTCAGTTGACAGCAGCTGCATAATAGAAGAATCTATTAAATCCCCAATCTTCAAATCAAAGGAAACACTGACAACCTGACTATCTTCCGGCAGTTTTTCAGCTCCTGTTCCTTCTGTCAGATTCATTAGCGCGATGGATGGCGGGGAGATATCCACTTTCTTGCTGAATATCGTGCTCATGCTAGTCGCAGCAGCGCCCATCATCTGATTCATCGCTTCCTGTACGGCACTTTGGTGAATTTCATTGAATTCTTCTGCTGGAGCACTTCCATCACCGCCAAGCATTAAATCAGCGATAATTGCGGCATCACTTTGTTTAATAACAAAGAGATTGGCACCCGTAAACCCTTCCGTATAACTTACTTCAATTGCCACATTCGGCTGCGGAAACTCTTCATATAAACTTGACCTTTTTACTACAGCTGTTTTCGGTGTTGTGATTTCTACTTTCTGATTTAATAAAGTAGAAAGTGTCGTTGCTGAACTGCCAAAAGATATATTGCCAATTTCTCCTAATGCATCCACTTCCATCGTTCCCAGGTCATCTCCAGGGAGGAGCTGCTCATCGGCTGTGTTGGTAGAATTATCAGCTGATCCGTTTAGTAGCGCATCAATTTCTTCTTGGGATAACATATCACTCATTTTCTTCCCCCCCTGTATCAATCTCTTCCATTATTTGAATAGCCATCCTGTTTTTCTTTTTGCCCGGCTGGGCTTTAAATTTCACTTGATTATCTACCTTAACTTGCAAAGGGGCGTCAATGGACTGATTTAGCATCAGCACATCACCTTCCTGAAGGTTAACTAATTCTTGCACATCAATTGACGTTTCTCCGAGTATGGCTTTCACGTCAACGGAAGCTCTTTGGATTCCAGCTGACAAATCATGCCATTCTGCCTCATTGCCTTGTTTATCAGTCGGTGCTTGCATCCAATAATGAATGGACAGCTTCGATACAATCGGTTCTAAAACGACATGAGGAATACAAATATTAATCATGCCTGTTGTTTCCCCAATCGTGGAATTCAACGTAACAACGACAACTGTTTCATTAGGTGAAACCATTTGCAGAAATTGCGGATTGATCTCAAAGTCCTCAAGCATCGGGTCAACATCTTCGAGCGATTGCCAAGCAACTTTCAAGTTTTCCATACTTGACTCAAATAGCTGCGTCATCAATGTTGTTTCGATTTCAGTCAAGTTATTTATCTTATTCACATTGCTTCCTTGTCCGCCAAGCGTTCGATCTAGCATTGCGAACGCGATGGTAGGATCATACTCAATGAGTATTTTTCCTTCAAGCGGTGACAAACTGTACGTGTTCAAGATAGTCATCGTCGGGATGGAGCGGATGAACTCTTCATAAGGCACTTGATCTACAGAAGCAACTGCTATTTGAACAAACGTTCTTAGTCTGGCTGAATAAAAAGTTGTCAGCATTCTGGCAAAGTTCTCGTGGATTCTTGTCAGACTGCGAATTTGGTCTTTGGAAAAACGGAGCGCCCGCTTAAAATCGTACGTTTTCACTCGCTTGTTCTTCTCGTCTTGTTTCAGCTCGTCGGCATCCATCTCACCGGAAGATATAGCGGATAACAGTGCATCGATCTCATTCTGTGATAAGACCTCTTCTGCCATGCACGTCACCTCCGTTCCTGCTTTTCACTGTTTTATTGTAGTACCTTGTTGATTGTATACACATCGTCGATCTTGCCTTCTTGCATGTCTTCATTCAGTTTTTTCTTAAGGTTTTCTTCCAATTCTGTTAAGCCTGTTTCAATATCTTCTTTATTCATTTCTGTCAGTTCCTTGATTACAATGTTCTTCAGCTGGAACTGTCTCGCAGTCACTTCTTCTTTGGCTTTCTCTCCATCTGTAATGAGCTGGAACTGCAAACGGACAATACTGCCATCTTTCAGATTAGTGGTCAATTCATCTGTTGTTACAGAATGCTCAGCAAGTTCCGTTGCAGATGGTTCCTTTGCTTCCGTCTCCGAAGTAGGGCTTATAAAGAAACTCCAAGCTGCATAGCCGCCAGCTCCTAAGATGATTACGACTGATAAAATGATAATAATTAGTTTAGCGTTCATTTTTCTCTTGCTTCTCCTTTACAACGACCAGGCCGATAGTTTGATAGAATTCGCGTATTTTTCTCGCAACCTCTATCTCAGGTTCACGTACGATAATTTTCTTACTGGAAGTCAGTGTGATCGTCGTATCAGGAAACGACTGTATCTGCTCAATGAACAATGCATTTAACGTAAATGTCTCTCCATTCAATCTAGTTAACAGGATCATGTTATGAAAGGGAGTCTAGAAAACCCCCTTCACCTCCTTCTTAACGCTTCAAGTTAACAAGCTCCTCCAAAATTTGGTCGGAAGTTGTGATGATTCTTGTATTCGCCTGGAATCCGCGCTGCGCAATAATCATGTTTGTAAATTCTTCAGATAAGTCAACATTGGACATTTCTAAAGCGCCGGAGACTACATCAGCTGTGCCATTTGAACCAGGAATCTTAAATCCATTAATCGGCTCACCTTCTCCTGCGTCTACATCTGGATCATTCAACATTAAACCAGCATTTTCAGTGTTTCGGTAAGTACTTCCTCCCTGTTTAATCAATCCACCAGGGTTAGAAAATTTTGCAACTGCAATCTGGTAAGTATTAGCATTAGCATCCTCCGGTAGTTCTGCACCTGTGAATGTAACTTCACCAGTTCCATTAATACTAATTTGAGTAGCTCCGTCCGGTATGGTTATTGACTCGCCTGCAGTATTTAGAACAAACAATCCATCACTGTTTACCAAGCGGGATTCTCCGTCAAGGTAGAAGTTACCTGCTCTTGTAAAGCTAACATCTTCATCATTAATTGTATTTCCTTGAGCGTCCTTAGAAAGAATAAACATACCATCTCCCTCTAAAGCCAAATCGAGCGCTCGGTTAGTTGTTTGACGGTTTCCTTGAGTATGTATATTATCAATTGCACCAATCTTCGAGCCTAGACCTACTTGACTTGCATTTGTTCCTCCAGCACCGTTTTCTACTGGATTTTGAGCAGCCTTGATTTGTTGACTCATCAAGTCTTGGAACGCAATTCTACTTTTCTTATAACCTGTACTATTAACGTTCGCAATATTGTTTCCTACAACATCTAGGTTATTTTGAAAACCTTTCATACCAGAAATACCAGAGTATAGTGAGCGTAACATCCGTCATCATCCTTTTCCTTATTGTTTTATTCGTTGCTAATCTTTGTTACCGCATCTGCATAGATGGACTTTCCATTATCCAGTTCAAGCACCGCATGTCCATCATTTTGAGTAACGGCTTTCACTTTGCTTGTAATAGTGTCAGTAACTGTTTCTCCGGTTTCTTCGTCATATTCGTTATAAGTCACTTGTTTATCAATCATATGACTGTATTGGAGAACTGGCGACATAACTGTTTGCGAACCAGCAATTTTTTGAACAGCTTCTGAAATATTCATTACCTGTTCTAAATTAGTGAAAGTGGTCATTTGCTCCACAAACTTCGAATCGTCCATAGGACTGGTCGGATCCTGGTTTTGTAATTGAACCATTAGAATCTCAAGAAAATCATCTTTATCAAGTGTCGCACTTGGCGTACGTCCCTTTTGTGAGTCCAGATAGTAGCTGGAGTCTATAGCTCCTGTTGTCTTCATATCCTTATCTCCTTCTGTTCAGATAATATATCTGCGAACGCAAAATCGGTATGCTCTCGTGCATGATTACCCTGCTGTTCTTGCTGCTTGTCTTTTCTTTCCTCATCAGCGTTATCTCGAAAACTTTGGTCAGCATTTCTCTCTGCCGGAGCTCCTTGCGGTTGATCAACTCTTTCCAAAACACTTACCTGATGAGGCGAGAACATATGCTTAAGACTAGATATATTAGAGTCCAGCATATCCTTAGCTTGTTTAGAAGCAGCGATTATCTGAACTGTAATCTCACCATTTTCGCGAAGTAACTTAACTTGTAAATCCCCTAAATTACCGGGACGCAGCTGTATTGAGAGTTCCTTCAGGCCATTTCTGTCAGATAATATTCCGCTGAATTTCACTGCTTGTTCTAGTTTTTCTACTAGCTCTTTACCTGCTTGCTGCGGTACTTGATCAGCTTGTTTTAAGTGGAAAACAAGCTGTTCCTGTTTAGATATTTGAAAATTACTCACTTGCTTCGAGTCTAATGGTGTAGGTTCCTCTTGCAGCTGATTTGCAACATTACCTAGCTGTGATTTTTCGGTTCTATTAGAAGACTCAACAATACTTTGGATTGCTTTGGCTGTTTCCGTGACTGTATGCTTACCAACAGAATACTGTGTGGCCACTGCAGCGTTACTAGGATGCTGTCTTACCGTTAATTGATCTGCAGGCGTATTTTTCTTTACAAGCTCCTGTGTTTCATGTGATTCCGAGATTGGAATAGAACCTCGCAATTTTAGCAAGACTGAATTCGATTCTGTCTCCTTTACAGGAGCAGCTTGTCCAATAGTAGTCTTTTGCAAGCTGACTGCTCCTGTGTTGACTTGTTGATTACCCATGAACTCACTCAAGAATACGTGTGAAGCAGCTGCTTTTTCTTGCGTTCCATTTTTCGACACGGGCTGCATACTACCAGAATTCATAAGATAAGATTGCAACTCTTGAAGTCCCTCTAGAAGCCCTTCAACTGATAATTCATTCTGATCTGTCTTTATGTCTGTAAGAATTGTCTCGGCTTTACCTTTTATTTGTTCGGGCAGATAGGCAGTAAGCTTATCTGCCCCCAGTACTTGCTCCATTAATTCCCAAGCATTTGCCGGCTGTTCTTTTAGCTGCAAAGATTCATTGTCTGGGAGTTTATCAAAGAATGCTTGTAAGATAACCTGTATATCCTGCTTATCTTGTAAATTCAGAACTTGATTGCTCTTGGGATCTTCATTTACAGCGAGCTCGATATTTTTATCTTTACTAACTTGCTGAAACAGATTTTGAAACAGCTTATCCCCTGAAGAAGATTGATTCTGTTGACCTTTTACAACCCCTACCGCTGGCAGCAGCGGTGTAATTATATTATTCAACCGCTTATCCCTCCTTCTCCGCTTCTTCCACCATGGCGCTTGTATAAGACGCTGCAGCTTCCGGATCCATTTCTGCTAGAATTGTTCCTCGCTTCTTACCAGATAGCTGCTGAAGGACACCTAAAGCTTTTTCACTGTCCAGCTTACTGATGATTTCTGCTGCCTTGCTGTCCTCCATTTTGTTAAAGGAAGTTGCTGCTTCTTTATAAGGAGATGTTTCCTCTTCTCCTTCAGCAGTCTGACTATTACTGCCGGCTGTTTGTGCTGTTTCAGCACCGGCTGGTTCAGCGCCGTTTAATTGGTTCTTCAGCTTGAGGATTTGTTGATTTAAATCATCAATCTCTGTGTTTTTCGCGTCTTCTGTTTCTTTCATCATATCAATAGTCGCTTGCTGCTCTTTCAGCTGATTTTTTAGTTTTTCTGTATCTGCTGAATTAGCGGCTGGAGCTGCAGTCTCTTCACTGATGAGATCTCCAATCACCGGGATACCAGCAGCTGCTTTGGCAACGGATACGCCCGAGAATTCAAGTATTGCAACGACAAGTGCTGCTGCCAGTACAACTGGCAGGAGAAAATAAAGAAAGAAACCTTTGCCTTTGCTTGTCTTCTTTTGTTGTTCTGCTTTTTGTTTTGCCATGCTATCGTGCTCCATTTGCTAAAAATTGCCGAATAGATAGATCGTCCATCTGCTTGTTTTCTTCTTCTTGCAGCTTTCGCCAAGCTTCTTGCCGTTTTTTCTCTATCAGCTTGTCGATTTTTTTCACTTCTATATACGCCTCAGAGAGCAATTCCTGCTTCTCCAACATCGCTGTTCGGGCAAATTGTACCGCAATCTGGGCTCGGTCAATTTGCCGGTTGACTGTTTCCAGAAATGCATGATGCTCTGATAATCGCTGTATTGGAAGTGATGCTGCCAAGCCATTGGTAAGCAGTGCTTCTGCATCTTCTTTTTTCTTCAGCAATTCATATAAATTGGTTGCGGCTATTTCAAACTGTTCTTGCTTTTCAGTAAATGCTTGCTGCGCCGCTTTGCGTTCACGGTCCTTCATGCGCAATATCTTTTCAAATACCTTCGTATCGGCCATTACGTTATCCCTCCGAGCAGCTGCCGCATCGCTTGCATCGCATCGCTGCGGCTGGTAAATTCATGCATTCCCTGCTTGAGAAATTCAAGAATCGGTTTTTGATACAAGATTGCTTCATCGATTTCTGGACTTGTTCCTTTTCGGTACGCACCGATTTGAATCAGCTCTCGGTTTTCCTCGAATAAAGCAAGCATGGTTCGCAGCCGCTGTGCCAGCTGATAATCTTCTTGGTCTGTTATATGCGGCATTACACGGCTGATCGACTTTAGAACATTTACAGCAGGAAACTGCCCTTGTTCTGCTAATTTACGATCCAGCACAAAGTGCCCATCCAAAATTCCGCGTACCGTATCTGCTATCGGTTCATTCATATCGTCACCATCTACAAGCACCGTGTAAAAACCGGTGATGGCTCCCGTATCATTCGTACCTGTCCGTTCAAGAAGTTTGGGCAGAGCTGCGAAAACAGAAGGTGTATAGCCTTTCGTTGTTGGCGGCTCACCTGAGGCAAGTCCGATTTCCCGCTGTGCCATTGCCACTCGTGTGACCGAGTCCATCATCAAATTGACATGCATTCCTTGATCACGGAAATATTCACAAATAGCCGTAGCTGTATATGCTCCTTTTATCCGCATGAGCGCTGGCTGATCTGAGGTAGCGACAACGATAATTGACCTTTTAATACCTTCTTCTCCCAAGTCTTTTTCGATAAATTCCCGAACCTCTCTGCCGCGCTCACCGATTAGAGCTATAACATTCACATCAGCACTTGATTTACGGGCAATCATACCGAGTAACGTACTTTTACCAACACCACTTCCGGCAAAGATACCTACTCGCTGCCCTTGGCCAACTGTCAGCATACTGTCAATAACTCGTACGCCTGTTTCCAACGGCTGTAAAATCCGCGGTCTTGTCATCGGGTTCGGCGGATTTCGGTCTGTCGTAAATGACTTTAATCCCTTTGGAAGCATACTGCCGTCTAATGGCTCGCCTAACGGATCAATAATACTTCCGATTAAGCCATGACCAATCTTCACTGACAACGGTTGAGCAGTAGCTTCTACTAAACAGCCAGGGCCTACATCCTTTAATGGAGCAAAAGGCATGAGCAATACTTTTTCATCATCAAATCCTACGACTTCTGCCGGGAATTTTTCTCCTGAATTCGAAGAAGGATGGATGTAACATACCTCGCCGACACTTGTAACTGGTCCATGTGACTCGATCAGCAAGCCGACAACCCGATGAATTCTGCCGTATCTTTTATACGTATCCATTTTGTCAATTTCATCAAAATAACGGTGCAGCATCAGGCATTTCCCTCACGTCTAATCTCGAACAGCTTCTCCCGCAGAACGGTCAGCTGTGAATCAATACTTGCATCAATTCGACCATGCTTAGTTTCCAGCACACACCCTCCTGCCTGCATATCGTGCTGCGGCATTATCGAGATATCAAAATCCTTCCCTGCCAAGACTGCCAGCTCTTCTTTTTGCTGTAAGACAAGTTCATAACTTTCCGGATGGACAAAGATACGCACGTTACTTCGTTCTTTCCAGTCGGCAATAGCTCCTTTTACAAGCTGTACATAACGTTCTTTATCAGCTGTCAATTCTGCATGCAAAATCTTTTCTGCTAGTTTCAGCCCTAAGTCGAGAACAGCGTCCTCACTTGCTTCTACTGTTGCTTCATAGTCCTGCTGCGCTAAAACTGCAAGCTGTTGCGCTTCATTCATCTTTGCCTCGTATGACTGAAGACCTTCCTGCTGTCCCGCAGTAAAGCCTTTTTGATACCCTTCCAACTGTGCTTGTTCCACTAATTTCTGCCGATCCGTTTCCCATTGCTTCTTTTGCTTTTCGATGTCTGCTTTAGCATCAGCTAACATCTGGTCTGCTTCTGCTTTTACTTCTCGAAGATGTTGATTCTGCAGCTCTTCTTTTGCCTGCAAATCAGCATGATAGTTTGCGTCATCCATCACTTCAAAAGTAGTTCGAATTGGTTTCAATCCAATTACTTTTGATTCTTTCACTGCAACTGATTGCCAGATATTAGACAATGATGTCATCTCCTCCACCGCGGGATATAACTATTTCGCCTACTTCCTCCAGTCGCCGGATAACGGAAACAATTCGACTTTGCGCCTCTTCTACATCTTTCAAACGGACAGGTCCCATGAATTCCATTTCTTCTTTAAATGTCTGCGCCATTCTGTCAGACATATTTTGGAATACAATATCCTTCACTTCGTCGCTTGCTACTTTTAAAGAGAGCTTCAAGTCATCATTCTCTACTTCACGTATCACTCGCTGAATCGCACGGTTATCAAGTGTAACAATATCTTCAAAGATGAACATTCGTTTCTTGATCTCCTCAGCCAGTTCTGGATCCTGGATCTCTAATTCTTCCAAGATGGTCCGTTCTGTGCTGCGGTCCACTCCATTTAGCACTTCAACGACTGCTTGAATGCCTCCAGTTTGGGTGTAATCCTGTGTCGCCGTTGCGGATAGATTTTTTTCTAGTATTTGTTCTACCTGATTGATAATTTCAGGAGAGGTACTGCTCATCGTCGCAATACGCTTCGCTACATCAGCCTGCATATCTTGCGGTAATTCAGACAATATTTGACCAGATTGCTCCGCATCCAGATAAGATAGTACTAACGCAATCGTTTGCGGGTGCTCGTTTTGAATAAAGTTAAGTATTTGGGTTGGATCCGCTTTTCGCGCAAAATCAAATGGTCTGACTTGCAAAGTGGAAGTGAGCCTGTTCATGATAGCAGCTGCTTCATCTGCTCCGAGTGCTTTTTCGAGAATGGACTTCGCATAGCTTATTCCGCCTTGCGTTATATAGTCCTGCGCAATAGCGATCTGGTGAAACTGGTCGACAATAGACTCCTTTTCTGCACTATCAACTTTTTTTACAGAAGAAATCTCCAGCGACATACGTTCAATTTCTTCTTCTGTTAAATGCTTATATACGTTCGCCGCTGTATCAGCGCCAAGAGAGATCATCAAGACCGCCGCTTTTTGTTTTCCTGTTAAACGTCCTTTCACAGCTGCCATTCCTTCATTGCTCCTTTAATCTTCTGCCATCCAGCTTCGCAATATCTTCGCGAAATCTTCTGGCGACTCTTGTGCTAATTTTTCCAGTTGTTTCTGCTTCAATGTTGCTTCTGTTTCCGGTGCATCATCAATCTCTTCCACACTAACTGCTGGGGATACAACTTCTGGCATGTCATCCATTTCACTTTCTTCTGCTTGATTTCTTCTCGAACGAATTAACATGAAGATCAGTACCGCTACAGCCGCTAATAAAATACCGCCAGCGATATATGCCCAAATTGGAATTCCTGCTTTCGCTGCATCATCAGCTTGTGTATTCGTACTCTTCGCAAAAGGCTGGAACACAACAGAAATACTGTTTTCCGGATTAATTGCCTGCGCTGCTTCTGCATCTACTGATGTGGATACAATTGAATTCAAAATTGATGTGATACTTTCTTCAACATTGGTTTGCTCTTGCGCACTCAGCTGTTCTATCTCGCCATTTTGTGCAGATGCATTTTTATTGCTGTCTACCGCCACCTGGATACCGATGTCTTGAATGCTGTATGGACTCTCTGTAATTTCTTTCTTAATCTTATTGAACTCATAGTTTACAGATTCTTTTACATTGTTATAAGCACCATCACCAGTTGTTTCTTCTTCAGCGGCGACGTTTGGAACTTCTTCTTCTCCAGTTCCCGCTACACCAGCTTCTTCTCCTGGCTCACCTTCGTACGTTTCTGTGATCGTTTCTACACTTACTGGAAGACCTTCATTGTTTTCTTCATCAACTGGTTCAACCAGTTCTTCTGTACGTGTTTCCTGATCGAAGTTTATATCAGTTGTAACAGATACCCGCACATTTTCAGCGCCTACCATAGCTGCTAGCATTTGCTGTACACGCTGCTGAAGCCCTTGCTCCACTTCCTGCTTGATGCCCATTTGACTCGTGTAAGCATCTCCGCCGCCGGCTTGCGCTGTTTCCATATTGATGTATTCAAAGTCCTGGTTAGTGATAACAATATTATCTTCTGGAAGATTAGGTATTGTTTTCGAAACAAGGCGATACATTGCTTCTACTTGATTCGGCTGAAAGTCGTATCCCGTTTCTGTGTTCAGCACGATGGACGCGGACGCTTCTTCCTGCTCATCAGTAACAAACACCGGATCAGAAGGCTTATTAATCATTACTTCCGCACTCTTAATGCCGTCTATATTCGTCAATAATGATGCCACTTCCGTTTGAAGGGCATCCAGCTTGATAACGTCAAATTCATTATCCGTCATGCCCCAAGATGCATTGTTACTAAAGAAGGAGTAATCAATACTTCCCGTCTCTGGCAGTCCTTCAGCAGCCAAATCGACAAG
Source organism: Terribacillus sp. DMT04 (assembly GCF_019056395.1). Lineage (NCBI taxonomy): Bacteria > Bacillati > Bacillota > Bacilli > Caryophanales > Bacillaceae > Terribacillus > Terribacillus sp. DMT04. Next base: position 1,491,406 of record NZ_CP077639.1, on the reverse strand, counting down.
CAGTCCTTCTGCTTCTGCATCTGGCACAAGGATAGTGGTGCCCTTTCCTTCTAATTCATAGGTAATACCTTTTGCGTCCAATTCTTCCTTAATCTGCCCGGCTTCTTGTGCGGATAGGTCTTTGTACAGCGGCACCATCGTTTCCTTTGATGCAAAAAAAGATGAGATACCGATGATTAAGATAAGAAGAATTGGGGTACCTATTAGTAAAGCTTTTTGCCAGGCTGGTCTTGTTTGCCAGAATCCAGCCATCTTTTCTTTGTATTTAGCAATTTGCTGATTCATTTTGTTCCCCCAAAGCTAGGTCAAATTCATAACAACAGCATGTCCGATTAAACAGAAGATTCTCCTTCTGTTACATAGACATGCGCATCATTTCTGTATAAGCGTCGATCGCTTTCCTTTGTACTTGAACAGCTGCATCCATCGCTACACTTGCTTTTTGAGACGCAATCATAACATCATGCAAATTTGTGACTTCTCCAGCTGCCAGCGCTTCTGTCATCTTATCCGATGCTTGCTGGGTTTCATTCAAACTATCAACTGCTGTTTTCAAGCTCTCAGTAAAACTTGCTTGTGCTTGTCCTGGTGTAGCTTGTTTGACTGAAGATAAGCCATTTAGCCCACTCAATCCGCTAATACCTTCAACTGCCATGGTTTATCCTCCTTTATTTACCGATTTCCAATGCTTTTTGAAGCATACCTTTTGTCGCATTCATTGCTGTTACGTTTGCTTCATATGAGCGAGTAGCGCTAATCAAATCTGTCATTTCCTTTAATGGATCAACATTGGGCATCGCGACATACCCTTCTTCGTTTGCATCTGGTGATGTGGGATTGTATACCATTTGGAAGGGGGTTTCATCTTCAGTAATCTCTGATACCCTAACACCGCTTGAGGATTGCTTCCCGCCTTGTGCGCGTTCTAAAAATGAAGAAAAAGTATTAGAATCACGTGACTCCAGAGATACCATTTTTCTTCGATACGGAACATAATTTCCATCCTCATCGATTGTTGCCCGAGTCGTCTCTGCGTTTGCAATGTTAGACGACACAACATCCATTCGCAGTCGCTGTGTAGTAAGTGCGCTTGCACTTATATTCATAGATGAAAAAATTGTCACGATTAATTGCCTCCCTTAATAACTTTGGATAAACTATTGAATTTTCCGCTTATCCGATCAGCAAGCGCTTGATAGTACAGCTGGTTGTCGGCTAATTCCGACATTTCCTTATCTATATCTACGTTATTGCCGCTGTTTGAATAGGAAGTGCCTTCTTTCTTGGTTACCAGAAAAGCTGATGAACTATCAGAACTGCCGAAAGCGAGGTGTTTGAGGTTGGTGCGCTTGGCAGTAAATGCAGCATTCATCGTCTGCTCAAAAGTGTTTTTGAAGGAAACTGTTTCCGCTTTAAATCCTGGTGTATCTGCATTTGATATATTATTGGCAATGGTTTGATTTTTTAGATTGGCAAAATCCAATGAACGATCTAATTTCTGAATCGTCCCTCCATATAGGTCCATTGTCGTCCCTCCTAGAGTGCTATGTATATTGTCGAATTAGCTCTAATGTACAGGATAATTGTATTGAAAGGAGGTACGTGTGTCTATATGTTCTGTGATAATTTTCTTATATTTTACAAAATGGTCTAAGCATACTAATCCTATATACCTATAACAGTTACAATTACTTACATATTTCGCGGATATTACGATATTAACTTTTTTGAGAGACTGATATTAATCTACTAGACAATTCATCTATCCTGCTTAATTACCTTTCTTTTTCTAACTATCTGAATATATTTTACTAGACTAAAATGTTTCTTTTCGAAATATATGTAAGGGTTTTCTTTGAATTTCTTTCATTCTAATAATTTTCTAGTATAAGAGTCACAGTTTTAATACAAAAAAAAGAAGCAGGCCAGAATGCCTGCTTCTTTCTAATTAACTTGTATGTTTTTGCAGCTCTACTAAGAATTTATTGTTAAGAACTTTGATATATGTTCCTTTCATTCCTAACGAACGAGATTCGATAACACCTGCACTCTCAAGCTTACGCAGCGCATTGACAATTACGGAACGGGTGATACCGACGCGGTCGGCAACTTTACTTGCTACAAGTAAGCCTTCACTTCCATCCAATTCTTCGAAGATATGCTCGATAGCTTCTAATTCGCTATAAGACAAAGAACTAATCGCCATCTGTACGACCGCTTTGCTGCGTGCTTCTGTTTCAATTTCCGCTGATTTTTGATGCAATATTTCCATACCTACTACTGTGGCACCGTATTCTGCCAGCAGAAGATCATCGTCACTGAAGTTCTCTGCAATTCTGCTTAAAATTAAAGTACCTAGGCGCTCTCCACCGCCGATGATTGGTACAATTGTTGTTAACCCGCCTTGGAAAAGATCTTTATTCTCGACAGGGAAAGCCGTGTATGGGCTGTCGATATCAATATTAGCTGTTGTCTGCTGAATTTGGAATAAACTATCTGTATATTCTTTCGGGAACTGTCTTTCTTCCAGCATTTGTTTCATCCGGTCATTTTCAATTGCCTGGTTAATGCTAAAGCCGAGCAGTTTACCGCGACGGCTGACAATGAACGTGTTACTCTCAATAACTTGCTGAAGTGTTTCCGACATATTATTGAAGTTAACAGCCTTTCCTGCTGTCTTTTGCAGCATAAAGTTTATATCTCTTGCCTTATCTAATAATTTCATGTTGTCCTCCTGTGATTTATAAAATATACTGGCTCAAATCTTTGTTCTTTGCAATGGATGCCAGTTTGTCATCTACATAACTTGGTGTAATTTCTATTGTGCCCATCGTGATATCTGATGCTTCAAAACTCAAGTCCTCCAGAAGCTTCTCTAAAATCGTATGAAGACGCCGGGCACCAATATTATCGGTTTCCTGATTCACTTCAAAAGCCACTTCTGCTAGTCTGGTAACAGCTTCGTCCGTAAACACGACATTTATACCCTCTGTTTCCAATAAAGCTTGATATTGTTTCAGCAGCGCATTGGAAGGCTCGACAAGAATTTTTTTGAAGTCTTCTACAGACAGCTTTTCCAGTTCTACACGGATTGGGAACCTGCCTTGCAGTTCTGGTATAAGATCGGAAGGTTTAGCCATATGAAAGGCACCTGCTGCAACAAATAGGATGTGATCAGTCTTTACCGGCCCGTACTTTGTTGTAACAGTCGACCCTTCGACAATAGGAAGAATATCACGTTGTACACCTTCACGTGATACATTGGCGCCTTGATCCCCTTTAGCAGCTACTTTATCAATCTCATCAATAAAGATAATACCGGACTGCTCTACTAACTGAACGGCCTCTTGTGATACTTCGTCCATGTCTATCAGCTTTTGTGCTTCCTGCTGGACGAGCAGCGGACGTGCTTCGGATACTGGCAGCCTGCGCTTTTTCTTTTTCTTTGGCATAAACTGACCAAGTGCATCCTGCATATTCATGCCCATCTGCTCCATTCCGGAGCCTTGGAGCATATCAAACATGGATGATTGCTGTTCTTCGATTTCGATGGTCACCATTGTATCTTCCAATTCACCCATCTCAAGCATGCGCTTAGTGCGTTCACGCTTCGATTCTGTTTCGTCGGAAGTTTTTTCATCTAGCTCTTCGTGCTGCTGCTGATTGAAGAGCATTTCGAGAGGATTTTTAAAATTGTTATGCTGCTTTTTCGTTTCCGGCACAAGTAGCTTCACAAGCCGTTTATTCGCTTGTCTTTCCGCCTTCTCGGTCACAGATTCAAGCTTGTTTTCTCGTACGATTCTGACAGCAGCTTCAACTAAATCGCGGACCATGGATTCTACATCACGCCCAACATAGCCAACTTCCGTAAATTTAGTTGCTTCTACTTTAACGAATGGCGCACCAACAAGCTTCGCAAGTCTTCTGGCAATCTCTGTCTTCCCTACACCTGTCGGACCAATCATCAGAATATTCTTCGGCGTTATCTCATCACGTAAGTCACTGCTCAGCATCATACGACGATAACGGTTCCTAAGCGCGACAGCAACCGATTTTTTGGCACTCTTCTGCCCAATAATATAACGGTCCAGCTGCGCCACAATTTGTTTTGGTGTCAAATTTGTCTCCATCTTAACGCCTCCTATTCCAGAGTTTCCAACGTGATTTGATCATTTGTGAATACACAAATTTCTCCTGCAATCTCCAGAGCTGCACGAGCAATTTCAGCAGCAGACTTTTCTTCGGAATATCTTTTCAGTGCACGGCCGGCACTCAAAGCAAAATTACCGCCAGAACCAATTGCCAGAATATCGTCATCTGGTTCAATTACTTCGCCAGTTCCGGAAACTAGGAACATTTGCTCCTTATTCATTACAATGAGCATTGCTTCAAGTTTTCGGAGCACTTGATCGCTTCGCCATTCTTTTGCCAATTCGACAGCTGCCCGCGCAAGATTGCCATTATAGGCCTCAAGTTTGCCTTCAAACTTCTCAAACAACGTAAAAGCATCCGCCACAGATCCAGCAAAACCTGCCAGCACCTGTCCTTTAAATAGTCGTCTGACTTTCTTCGCTTTATGCTTCATGACTACTTGATTGCCAAGCGTCACCTGTCCATCTCCTGACATTGCACACGTACCCTTATGACGTACGGCGAAAATCGTGGTCGCATGAAATTCCGAACTCATCTCTAGTCCAACTCCTTTATTCCCGATTCGCTCTCGGATGGCTATTCATATATATCGTACGCAAACGATCTTTCGTTACATGCGTATAAATCTGTGTAGAAGATAAATGCTCATGTCCGAGCAACTCCTGCACTGCACGCAAATCAGCACCTTCATTCAGCATGTGCGTGGCAAATGTGTGGCGCAGCTTGTGCGGATGCAGGTGCATATGTACAGCGGACTGCTCAACCAATTTATTCAGAATGAGACGAATACCCCGTTCCGTTATCGGTTTTCCTCTGCTGTTCAGAAATAGCTTGTCGGTGTTTTCTTGCGATTTCTCTAAAAGACGGCGGCGGCCATCCTCTACATAGGTCCGGATTGCTTTCTCCATAAAGCTGCCGAACGGAATATACCTCTCCTTGCGCCCTTTCCCTCGTACTAGCACAGTTCCAATGGACATGTCGATATCATCCAAAGTCATACCAGCGCATTCACTGACCCGCATTCCTGTTCCGTACAAAGACTCCAAAATAGCTTGGTCTCGCTGCCCTAAAGGTGAATCCAAGTCAGACGCATCAAACAGCTTATCAAGTTCCTGTTCATACAGAAAGCTCGGTACATAAGCCGGCGCTTTCGGCTGTACAAGACGCAGAAATGGATTAGCTGAAACGACATCCTCGCGCTCTAAAAACTTATAAAAAGCACGCAAGCTGGATATCTTCCGGGAAACAGTTCGCCTGGAAAGCTTACGATCATATAATTGTGTAAGAAACACGCGGACAACACCAGGATCAACCTGTTCAAACTGAATCGCTTCCGTTTGAAGGAAATCAAGGAAAAAATTCACATCATTCAGATAATAGTAAACGGTATGTGAAGAAGCATGCTTCTCCACTTGCAAGTAAGATTTAAACGCTTGTATATACTGTTCTGCTTTTTTCAATTTGATCTCCCCACTTCAAGCGTATAAAGCTTATCATAACTTCGAGCGCATAAGCAAACGATAAAAGCAAGTTGTGGAAAAATTCTGAATTGGTGTCCATGCCGACTAGTAAAGCTTACAATTACTCTTACTTCGTTGGCGGTCTATTTCCATCCATTACTGTTTATATGCATCTAGGCGCTTTGCTTGTACCTCTCAAGTGTCAAGCAAAATCCCTTTCCAATCCGTTATTATAGACCTCACATAAAACTGTGTCAAACTATTTCCCGTATATATGTTTATTTTAACTAATTCTTAACAGTTTAAACAAAAACTCCGGCTTACCAAAAGCCGGAGTCTGCTTGCCCTACTGCTGTACTTCTTCTTTATAATCGCAGCTTGAGCATGTAATTTGTGTGCCCTTCTTCGCTTTCTTTTCCACAAGCATAGAAGCACATTTTGGACAAGGTCTGGATATCGGTTTGTCCCAGCTTAGGAAATCACAGTCAGGATAACGATCGCACCCATAAAAGACGCGGTTCTTCTTCGACTTACGCTCTACTACTTCGCCCTCTTTACATTTTGGACATGTTACACCAATCTTCTTCAGAATTGGCTTTGTATTCCGGCAGTCCGGGAAATTGGAGCAAGCGAGGAATTTACCGTAACGCCCCATTTTATATACCATCTCATGACCGCATTCTTCGCAATCAATACCGGCAGGTTCATCGCGTATCTCGATTTTTTCCATTTCCTGTTCAGCTTTTTCCAATCTTGTGTCAAAGCCTTTATAAAACTCATCGATGATGGTAACCCACTGTGTTTTGCCATCTTCTACATGGTCAAGGTCTTCCTCCATCTTAACCGTGAATTCTAAATCGATAATTTCCGGGAAGAATTCCTTCAGAATATCAATTACAATTTCGCCTAGTTCTGTCGGAACAAAGCGTTTATTATCAAGTGTTACATAGCCGCGGCGCTGAATTGTGTCCAATGTCGGTGCAAATGTAGATGGTCTTCCGATTCCTTGCTCTTCCATCGTACGTACGAGGCGTGCCTCTGTATAACGTGGAGGCGGCTGCGTAAAATGCTGATTTGGCGTAATTTCTTCCGCTTTCACTTGCATGCCTTCTTCCAAATTTGGAAGCATTTTATCTTTCTCGTCCTTATTATCGTCGTTTCCTTCAACATAGACTTTCATGAATCCTTTAAATTTCACTTTAGATCCTGTTGCACGGAATTCGACACCTTCATTGGTTAAGTGCACCGTCATTGTATCCAAAACCGCTTGTGACATTTGGCTTGCAATGAAGCGTTCCCAGATGAGCTTATACAGTCTGAACTGGTCACGAGAAAGGATTGCTTTCACACTATCCGGATGGCGGAAAGCGGATGTAGGACGAATACCTTCATGGGCATCTTGTGCGCCTTCTGTTTTCTTCGCCTTCGCTCCCGCTCCGAGGAATTCCTCACCATACGTTTCTTTAATAAAGTTAGCTGATTCTTCCTTCGCGGTGTTCGAGATTCTGGTAGAATCGGTACGCATATACGTGATCAAACCAGTAATGCCGCCTTCTTTTTTCCCTAAATCAATACCTTCATACAGCTGCTGTGCAACCATCATCGTTTTACGTGCACGGAAGTTCAACTTGCGAGCTGCTTCTTGCTGCAGAGATGAGGTTGTAAAAGGAGCTGCCGGGTTACGCTTACGTTCCCGTTTGTTTACTTTATCTACTTGGAAGTCTTTACCGTTTAATTTACCAAGTATTTCTTGAACTTCTTCTTCAGATGCAAGGCTGACCTTCTCACCGTCTACTCCGTAAAAGGCTCCTTCAAAGCTGTTTTTACCGGATTGGAACGCTGCATCAATGGACCAATACTCCTCCGGAATGAAAGCTTTGATTTCGTTTTCGCGGTCCATAATCATTTTAACAGCTACCGATTGGACTCGTCCCGCACTTAATCCTTTTTTCACTTTTTTCCAAAGTAAAGGACTGATATTGTAACCAACAAGTCGGTCCAAGATTCGACGTGCTTGCTGTGCATCGACCAAATCCATATTAATGCTGCGTGGATGCTTGAAGGATTCTTTAATAGCATCTTTGGTAATTTCGTTAAATACGACACGGCAATCTGAATTTTCATCTATATTTAAGCTATGCGCAAGGTGCCAGGCAATTGCCTCTCCCTCGCGATCGGGATCGGCTGCGAGATACACTTTTTTCACTTTCTTCGCGGCACTTTTCAATTCTTTTAGCACAGGGCCTTTTCCGCGGATGGTAATATAGCGCGGCTCAAATGATTCCTCGACATTGATACCCATCTGACTCTTAGGTAAGTCTCGAATATGTCCCATCGATGCTTTTACTTTATATTTTTTTCCTAAATATCGTTCAATTGTTTTCGCTTTTGCTGGAGATTCCACGATTACAAGATAATCTGCCATATTGTTTCCTCCCAAGAGGTTTTTCTTTTCTGTTCTCTTTTTTGTATATTATTTGATAAATCTTCCCTATTATTGAATACTTAACTTCTGTTTGTCAAACATAACTTGCTATTTTTTGTAATATAAGAGCTAAAAAAATGCTAGTTTCTACTATTATAGTGTGCCCAATTTGTCTTATTCTGTTCCCATTCCTCTAGCAGCTGTCCTGGTTCAAATATAATCCCAGCTCCCTCTGAAATCATTTGATGACACCCTGCTGTTTGGGCATTGAGCGGATCACCTGGAATGGCAAAAACTTCTCTTCCTTGTTCAAGAGCATGCATCACTGTATGCATGGAGCCGCTTTGCTTTTTCGCTTCTACAACGACGGTGCAAAAACCCAGTGCGCTAATAATTCGATTGCGCTCCGGGAAATGATGCTTACGCGGTGGCTGGTCGGGATAATACTCACTAATCAGGAGCTGTGATTCTGCCATTGTCTCAAATAATTTTTTATTGGAAAGCGGGTAAATATGCTGCAATCCGCTGCCCAAAACAGCAATGGTGCTTCCATGAACGCGCAAGGCAGCATGATGAGCCATGCTGTCTATTCCTTTGGCCATGCCGCTGACAATTGTCCATCCAGCTGATGCTAAAGGCTCTAGTAAGTATGCTATTTTTCCTGGCGCAGCATGTGTCGGCTGACGGCTGCCGACAACACTGACAGCGGGCATTTGGTGAAGCAGTTCAAGTCTGCCAGCAGCGTACAATACAAGCGGTGCATCCGGAATTAATCGCAGAACAGCTGGGTAAGCTGCATCAAAACAGGTTATTGTATGAAAGGTTTGCACAGCTTGTTCAATTGCGTACCGATGAGAAGCGTCTTGCAGTGCGCGGAATAGTTTCCCTGCAAAATTCTCAGAGAGGTGGTAGTGCAGTCTCAATTCTTGTGAGGTTGCATGTAGGAGGTTATCCAGTAGAGGATCGCATGCGAGGATATGCCGCATTAGCTTACGCCGTCCTTGGAGCACACGATGTAACAATAACAGTCTTTCCCGTTTCTCCAATATCTCACTCCTGTCTTTAAAAAAGATAAGAAAGCGGGCCGACTGTTCGGCCCACTTTCATCTTAATGTGTCTGACAGATTTCGTACAGTCCTTTTTCTTTCAAAACTTCAATCAGCGTCTCACCCATAACAGCAGGTGTATCCGCGACCTTCACTCCGCATGCTTCCAAAACTTTCATCTTTTCAGCTGCAGTGCCTTTCCCGCCGGAAATGATTGCCCCAGCATGCCCCATTCGTTTTCCTGGAGGTGCTGTTGCGCCGCCGATAAAACCGACTACCGGCTTTGTCATATTATCACGAATCCATTCAGCGGCTTCTTCTTCTGCCGTACCGCCAATTTCTCCGATCATAATAACCGCTTCTGTCTCACGATCCTCATTGAAAGCTTTTAAAACATCAATAAAGTCTGTGCCATTTACTGGATCCCCGCCAATACCGACAGCTGTGGACTGTCCGATGCCAGCTTGTGTAAGCTGATGCACTGCCTCATACGTAAGGGTGCCGGAACGAGATACAACGCCGATATGACCTTTTTTATGGATATAACCTGGCATGATGCCGATTTTACATTCGTCAGGTGTGATAACACCTGGGCAGTTCGGTCCTACCAATCTTGTATGCTTGCCTTCCATTGCGCGTTTCACACGCACCATATCCATGACTGGGATATGTTCTGTGATGCAGATTACTAAATCTATCTCTGCATCTACCGCTTCCAAAATTGCATCCGCAGCGAACGGAGCTGGTACGTAAATAACCGAAGCGGTAGCTCCAGTTTCGTGTACAGCCTCTTTCACTGTATTATAAACCGGTACGCCTTCCACTTCCGTACCGCCTTTTTTCGGCGTAACACCCGCAACGATTCGGGTACCGTATTCGATCATCTGCTTTGTGTGGAATAGTGCAGTAGAACCAGTAATACCTTGTACGAGTACTCTTGTATCTTTATTAATGAAAACACTCATGTATTTGTACCTCCCCCGTTAGTTTACAAGTGCAACGATTTTCTCAGCCGCATCAGCCATGGAAGATGCTGAAGTGATATTCAGACCGGATTCTTCCAACAGCTGCTTACCTTGCTCTACATTCGTACCTTCCAGACGCACAACAAGCGGAATGTCCAGTCCGACTTGACGAGATGCACTAATGACACCTTCTGCAATTACGTCACACTTCATGATGCCTCCGAAAATATTAACCAAGATACCTTTTACATGTTGATCAGCCAAAATGATTTTAAACGCCTCGGTTACTTTTTCTGTTGTAGCACCGCCCCCAACATCGAGGAAATTAGCGGGATCTCCGCCGTAATGCTTAATAATATCCATGGTAGCCATGGCTAGACCAGCACCATTTACCATACAGCCGATATTCCCGTCTAAGGAGATATAGCTCAAATCATATTTTGACGCTTCAATTTCTTTTTCATCTTCCTCATCGAGATCACGAAGTCCAGCGATATCTTTATGTTTGTATAATGCGTTTTCATCAAAGTTCAATTTAGCATCCAGTGCCAATACCTGACCGTCCCCTGTCGTAACAAGCGGGTTGATCTCAGCAATCGAGCAATCCTTCTCCACGAATGCCTGATACAAACTCATCATGAAACCAACAGCTTTGTTTAAGGATTCTGGCGGGATGTTGATTGCAAATGCCAGTCTTCTAGCTTGGTAGCCAGTCAACCCGACAACAGGGTCAATCGTTTCCCGGAAAATCTTCTCCGGTGTCTTTTCAGCAACTTCCTCGATCTCTGTGCCGCCTTCTTCAGAAGCCATCATGACAATACGAGAAGTGCTGCGGTCAAGAACAAGACCGATATAATATTCCTTCTGGATATCACAGCCCTCTTCTATGAGAAGCCGTTTAACCTCTTTCCCTTCAGGGCCTGTCTGATGCGTCACAAGCGTTTTGCCTAAGATTTCCTCCGCATATGTACGAACTTCATCCAAGCCCTTCGCTACTTTAACTCCGCCTGCTTTACCGCGTCCGCCGGCGTGGATTTGCGCTTTGACAACGCATACATTTGTGCCTAAGCTTTCAGCTGCTTCCACAGCATCCTCGACACTAAATGCCACTTTACCAGCAGGAACAGACACACCAAACTCACGTAAAACCTCTTTGCCTTGATACTCATGAATATTCATTCTGTACCCTCCCCGTCAGATTCCGTGCATGACTATTGTAAACGATTTCTTTTAGAAATGTCTACCAAAAACTATAGAAAATACAGAATCTATATAAAACTTTGAAACAGATAGGAAGAAGATAACGCAGTTTTAATGAAAATTTATGAAAGTGCTTTCATAAGAGAATTTATGGAAGAAGCACCCTGTAATAGGATGCTCACTCTCCGGCTCGTTTGTCTGCTTGATAGATGAAAGCAAAAACTTCTGCCACAGCTTCGTATAAATCCGCTGGAATGGTATCATTTACCTTTAATTCACCTAATAAGCCTACCAATGCAGGATCTTGCTGGATTGGAATACCGTTATCTTCTGCTCGCTTGATGATAGCTTCAGCTGTTAAACCATACCCACTCGCTGTCAGTACAGGGGCGTGCTGCTTTGCTGCATCGTATTTTAAAGCTGCTGCTTGGCGTACAGAATGCTTGTCTGTCATATCCGGAAATCGACTCCTCTCTGCTCGAAGGGAACGTTTGGTTTTGCAGCAGCATACTGACCAGCTGGATTTGCTTTGCTCGGCAAAGAATATTTTACGGAAGATAGATGATAACCGCTTTTTTCCAATGCTGTCTTCAGTTTGTTCTGCAGCGGCCGCATCGCAGCCTCTGCAGCATCTGATTCTGTATAAATATGCAAACTAACTGCTTTTTTCTGCACAAACATATCGACTACCAGCTCTTTTAAAACAGGCATGTCTAAATAGAACATGATGCGGGAATGTTCTGCAGATAATTGGCCATCTGCTTCTTTTCTGCTTTCGATGTTCAGCAGCATATCCTTATTCAGACCAAACGGCGCACCAGGCAATTGCAGCTGGATATAAGCCATTTGTTTGTCATCTTGAACTTGAAGCAGTTGACTGCCCGTAATTTGCTGCAGCAGCTGCGTAGATAGGTCTGCTTTCTCGCCAGCTGCTGCATGTTGCTGAAGCAGCAATCCTTTTAAAGGCAGCTCTGTTACATTAGCGGCTGCCACATCGTGTTCATAGGAATATCCCGTCATCCGTAACACATCTTGTAATAACGACATAAAAAATGCACCGTCTTTGCTTCGTTCATTCCGCTGTACCAGTTGAAGAAGCTGCAGCATATCAGCAGTCTTTGCTAATAGCTCCTCATGCTTCGGATGGCTTTTTGTGAGCATTTCTTGTAAACGCTGAGCTGTTGTGACCATGTCGAACGCACTTAATGCTTGATTTACGCTGGCTTGAACGTGTTGCGGTAATGGCTGATCCGGAAACATACGAAGCAGCTGCTGCGCTGTAGAAAGTGCTGTCTGCGCATTTGACTGCGCTGCAGTAATCGGCTTGGCAGCTTGCTGTAGTTCTTCCATAAATAATTGCAAAGCATTCGGGAACGGCATTTTACTGTCCTTAGACAAGCTGTTCATAAATAACTGCTGCAAACTTTGTATATCCATTGCTTTCATTGTCTTTGTGTCAAATGCAAGCCACTCTTCTTGCCACGCGTTATATGTTGGTGGATTGGAAGGAAAGAATGGCCGAATCGCTTGATACGTATCCTGCGTGCCTGTTTTCACTTCTTGCACAATCTGCTGCACAAGCTGTGCGCTATTTCCTGCGGCACTAACGGGCGCCAATTTACTAAGTACGTTTTGAAGAGGCTGGTTTACTTTTACGTCCGCTGACGAAACTTGGGCCAGCTGCTGTATGGAAGCTGTCATATCCATCGTTTGACGCGCTGTAATTGCTTGCAGTACATTTGCTGATAGCGGCAGCTGCCGTTTCAGCATAACTTGCAGTGCATCTTTGCTGACCTCCATAAGGTACGGTTCCTGTTGCTGAAGAAGCTGCAATGCTCGTTTCAACTCTGGCATCGTAAAAGAGATTTGCTGTTTTCGAAGCGTTTCTACAAAACTGCTAGTTGTGCTGTTTACCTTATTGCCAGTGAGTTCTATTAAATTTGCGATACTGCTCTGCTTTTCTGTTGAATGCGGAAGAACTTGCAGCACTGGGCGCTCGCCGCCTTCTTTGACTTCAAACCAATACGTACCCCCAGCTGCTAACTGCGTTTGTAATTCCGCGATTACCTGTTTGGCGCCAATTTGCAGCAACGCCTTGTTATCAGGATAAAACTTATTGATTTTGCCGGTGACAATTTCACCTGTCCGCAGCATTTTTTCCTGCAGCTGTGTTGCTTGCATAAGCTTACCAGCTGCTTGAATTGATTGTTGGTACATGCTGTCGCTTCCCTTCTAGACGCGGGAAAGTTCCTTCACAGGACCAAAAGTCGTCCGATGAAGAGGTGTTGCCCCTTGCGTTTGCAAAGCTTCAAGATGCTGCTTTGTACCGTAGCCCATATTGTCTTTAAAACCATAGCCCGGGTACTCTCTATCAGCATCTTTCATAAGCCGGTCGCGCGTTACTTTGGCAATAATACTGGCTGCCGCAATACTTACGCTCCGCTGATCTCCTTTAATAAGCGATTCGTAAGAACATGACAATGTATCCAGCGGCATAGCATCGACCAACACGTGGTCAGGCTGCTGCTCCATTGCCTCGACAGCTTCCATCATTGCTTGCTTTGCAGCTTGATAGATATTAATTTCATCAATCCGCTTACTTGACACAATACCAACCCCATAAGCTGTGCAAGACGTGATTATTTGCTCATATAATGCTTCTCTTTTTGCTTCGCTCAGCTGTTTAGAATCATTTAATCCAGCTATGTAGACTTCTCTCGGTAAAATAACGGATGCTGCCACGACCGGCCCAGCAAGTGGACCTCTGCCCGCTTCGTCGATACCAGCAATATACTTTTTTCCATCTGCGTAAGAAGCATTTTCAAAGCTGCACATTTCAGTGTATAAATCACGAAGTTCTTTTTCCTTCGCTTTTTTCCGTTGATGTGTCGCTATCAGCTTTTGAACACCGGCACGATGGTCTTCCTGCCAGGAAGTAAGCATCTCATTTGAGTACGTGCCTTCATGTAAATGAGAGCGTATTTGCTGAATCGTCAGTGCGTCTTTCATTAAACTATCTCCCTTTTCTCTGTTTATCGGTCAGCACAGCAAAAAATAAAGACATACATAAAAAATATGTATGTCCAATTATTCTGCTGCTGGCTTTTCAAATGTAACATTAGCTATACGCTTACTGCGCAGGTCGCGAATAACTATTTCGTACGTTTTCTCATAGTTAATCATACCGCCGCCTTCTAGAGCACCTCGGATACGGCCAATATGCGTGAACATCTCTACCACATCTGCATCAGCAAGATTATCGATTCCATATCTCTCGGATAGCTGAGCCGGATAATGTTCTTTTAAATAAGAAAGGATGAATGTAGCGACTTCTTCCATCGGCAAAATCTGATCTTTGATTGTACCGATTGCAGCTAACACAAGACCTACTTGCGGATCCTCAAATTTCGGCCATAATATCCCTGGTGTATCCAGTAATTCGAAATCTTTTTTTACTTTGATCCATTGCTGCTGTGTCGTGACACCTGGTCTGTCGCCTGTTTTGGCTATTTTCTTGCTTGCAAGCCGGTTGATCAGCGTCGATTTTCCTACATTCGGTATACCAATAATCATCGCACGGCCGGGAGGAGGATTTTGCAAGCCTTTGCGTTTCCATCTTTCCCGTTTGGCTGCATGCATATCATGCGCCCGCTGAATAACACGTTGTACGTCACCTTTTTCATCTGCATTAACAGCAAGTGCCGGCGTTCCTTGTTCCTCGTAATAACGAATCCAAGCATCTGTCACCGATTTGTCTGCTAAGTCTTTTTTCATGAGTACAACCATTTTTGGCTTATTGCCAAGTACTTTTCGGAGCATCGGATTTTGCGATGCTTCTGGCGCTCGTGCATCGACCAGTTCAATGACAAAATCCACCAGCTTTAATTTTTCTTCTACTTCTCTTCTAGCTTTGGCCATATGACCGGGAAACCATTGAATCGTCACGAGAATATGTTCCTCCTAATTTGTCAGACCGATGCGATTTAGCGGCCAGAAAGTCAGCTGTACTTTCCCAACAATCTGATCCTCGGGTATCAGCCCAATATATCTGCTATCGGTTGAGTTTCTGCGATTATCCCCGAGTACGAGTACATAGCCTTCTGGAATCTCCTCGTAATTACCCGGCAAATCTTCAAGCTTAAAATCATTGGTCAAATTACCGCCGTCTGCTAGCGCTTCTTTCTCACTTTCCAAATACGGCTCTTCTACAACTTCACCATTTATATATAAGGTATCATCAATCATTTCAACATGATCGCCCGGGATACCGATCACACGTTTTATATAGTCTTTCTCTTCCGTGGCATGGAAAACAACGATATCTTTCCGTTCCGGATCGTGCAAATGATAACTGAGTTTATTTACAATCATAAAATCATTATCATGCAATGTCGGCTGCATGGAAGGCCCGTCAACTACAATCGGGGCAAACAAAAACATCCGAACCACAACAGCAATGATAACAGCGATGACCAGTGCTTTTAGCCAATCCAGCCATTCGTTTTTTTGTTTGGCCATGCAGAAGCCTCCAATTGTCTAATAAAATGTCATAATAGCAAAAAAAGAGCTTGACGAAGCAAGCTCTCTTTTCTGGTACTTAGCGGATTTCTTTGATACGAGCAGCTTTTCCGCGAAGTTTACGTAGGTAATAAAGTTTCGCACGACGTACTTTACCGCGACGGCTAACTTCAATTTTATCCAAACGTGGGCTGTGTACTGGGAAAGTACGCTCTACACCAACGCCTGAAGAAATCTTACGTACTGTGAAAGTTTCTGAAATTCCACCGTTTTGACGTTTGATTACAACGCCTTCAAATAGCTGGATACGCTCGCGAGTACCCTCTACTACTTTAACGTGTACTTTAACCGTATCTCCGGCACGGAATTCAGGATGATCAGCGCGAAGCTGTTCTTTTGTAATGTCATGAATTAATTCCTGCATTCTGTTCAACTCCTTCTCACCAATGCTCATTCTCGTATAAACGACAGCGGAACATTGTAATATAATGCTTACCGTTGTAAGCACAGCATTAAATATATCATATTTACATCATGAATTCAAAGCATTATTTAATCTTTTTGCCACTTTTTCACTTGGTCGCGTTCTTTGTCGGAAAGTGCCGCATCTGTAAGCAGGTCAGGTCTTCTCGTAGCGGTTCGATATAGTGACTGTTCCCGGCGCCAAGCCTCAATCTTACCATGGTCACCTGATGTAAGTACCTCTGGCACTTGCATACCGCGGAAATCCGCTGGGCGTGTATAATGCGGATGCTCCAATAAGCCAGTTGAAAACGAATCTTCTGGGGCAGATGAGGCATTGCCTAGTACATCCGGCAATAATCTTACAACACTATCAATAACAGCCATAGCACCAATTTCTCCGCCTGTAAGCACATAATCACCAATTGAGATCTCATCCGTTACAAGGTTTTCACGGATACGTTCATCATATCCTTCGTAGTGACCGCAAATGAAAATCAAATGCTCTTCTTTCGCTAATTCTTCTGCTTTCTTTTGGTTGTATGGTTCTCCCTGCGGACACATGAGTACGACACGAGGTTTAGCAGCCCCTTCTGTTACATGCTCTATCGCATCAAAGATAGGCTGCGGCGCCAATACCATTCCTGCTCCGCCGCCATATGGATAGTCATCAACCTTTTTATGTTTGTTTGTTGTAAACTCTCGGAAGTTCACTAAATTCGGCTGAAAAGCACCGAGTTCCTGCGCACGTTTTAAGATAGAATGCTGCAGCACACCTTCGAACATTTCCGGAAATAAAGTTAATATATCAATTTTCATAGATCCAGTAATCCTTCCATTGGCTCGATGACAATTTTCTTTGCATCTACGTCGATATGTTTGACGACGTCTTCAATATAAGGTAATAGCAAATCCTTCTGCTTCACGCGTTGCACAACCCAAACATCATTTGCTCCTGGAGAAAGGATTTCTTTCACTTTACCAAGCATTTCTCCTTCTGTTGTCTCAACAGAGCAGCCAATAATCTCGTGATAATAGAACTCATCTTCTTCTAAATCACCCAGCTGATCCTCTCGCACTTTAAGGACACCGCCTTTCAATCCTTCCACCTGATTGATGGTGGTATACCCTTGGAATGTAAGCAAATCAAATGATTTGTGCTGTCGATGCGTTTGAATAATTAGTTTCTGCGGCTTGCTGTTTTCATCTTGGAACCAATAAAGCTCCTGTCCCGGCTCAAATCGTTCATCAAAATCGGTAATTCTGACAACTCGTACTTCACCAGCAATTCCATGTGTATTAACAACTTTTCCTACATTGAACATTTTAATATCCATTATATCTCACCTTTATTATTCGATCCGGATGACAGTGCCATCCTGGATGACGATTTTCTGTGTTGTAAGCTCGTCCCACTTCATGCCTACTTCAACTTCAACAAGAGCTTCAACCTCTTGGACTAAAATCTCACTGCCAATTGGCAATACGTCCAGCTGACTGAGCTGGAATTCAATCGAAGCTCTCTTTTCCTGCCGCTTTCTAATTTCTGATTGGAAACGGTTATGTACATCCTGTTTGGATACGCCTTGTTTCTTTTCTAGCTTCCGTTTCTCGAACAACAGCTGTTGACTCTCTTGGTCAAGTTGATGCGCAGCCTTTTGAAGACGCTCTCTGATTGCTGTTTTGCTGGATTCAGTAATCACTTCATCGACGCGCAGTTTTCGGATGATCTTCATTGGACACCTCCGGCTTTCTGCTGGCAAAACTTTTTTACATGGTAAAAAAGGGAAAGGTTTCCCTCTCCCTTTTACCTAATATCCAGATAAATGCGTTTACCGTAATCAGCGCCCGCTCGCAGCACCGTACGCAAGGCACGTGCATTGCGGCCGTCCTTGCCGATCACTTTGCCAATATCAGATTCATGCACATGAAGCTGATAGGTGACCTTATGCTGCTCTTCCTGTTCGTACACGACGATTTGCTCAGGAAAATCAACAAGCGGAGCAACCATCGCTTCAATGAGTGCTTTCAGAATCGATCAGCCCTTTACTTCTGGTTTTTTGCGTCGTGGAACTTTTTCAAAATGCCTTCGTTAGAGAAAAGATTGCGAACTGTATCGCTTGGTTTCGCACCTTTAGCCATCCAATCAAGAGCTTTCGCTTCATCCATTTTAACCTCAGCTGGGTTAACTGTTGGATTATATGTTCCGATTTGCTCGATAATACGTCCGTCACGAGGAGAACGAGAATCAGCAACTACTACACGATAGAAAGGGTTTCTTTTAGAACCCATACGTTTTAGACGAATTTTTACTGCCATGTTGTTGCACCTCCAAAATAATGTTTCTCACAAGAATAGATTGTATCAGATTAAATAATCACTGTAAAGGGTTTTTACATTACATAAACGGAAATTTCATTCCGCGTTTCTTTTTCCCCTTTTGCATGTTGGTCATCTGCTTCATCATTTTCTTCATATCTTCAAATTGCTTCAGCAGACGATTGACCTCAGAAACGCTGCGGCCAGAGCCTTTTGCGATCCTTTTTTTACGGCTGGCATTGATCAGAGACGGTTCCTGACGCTCTTTGCGCGTCATGGATTGAATAATCGCCTCGACATAAACAAGCTGTTTTTCATCCAGCTGTACGTTTTTCATGCCCTTCATTTTTCCTGCACCTGGAAGCATATCTAATAAATCATCCAGCGGCCCCATTTTCTTCACTTGACTCATCTGCTCAAGAAAATCGTCAAAAGTGAAACTCATGCTGCGCATTTTTTCTTCTAAATCACGCGCCTGCTTCTCATCAACGTTTTCCTGTGCCTTCTCAATAAGGGAAAGCACG
This sequence comes from Terribacillus sp. DMT04, assembly GCF_019056395.1. Taxonomy (NCBI): domain Bacteria; kingdom Bacillati; phylum Bacillota; class Bacilli; order Caryophanales; family Bacillaceae; genus Terribacillus; species Terribacillus sp. DMT04. Next base: position 1,472,335 of record NZ_CP077639.1, on the reverse strand, counting down.
TCCCCCATGCCAAGGATACGGGATGCCATACGCTCCGGATGGAAAGCTTCCAGCTGATCTGTCCGCTCTCCCATCCCGACAAATTTAATCGGTTTGCCGGTTACAGCACGAATGGAAAGCGCTGCTCCGCCTCGTGTGTCGCCATCAAGCTTTGTCAGCACCACACCAGAGATGTCAAGCTGACTATCAAAGCTCTCCGCCACGTTCACAGCATCTTGTCCAGTCATCGCATCTACAACGAGAAAAATCTCTGCAGGCTTAACGTCTGTCTTAATCTGCGTCAACTCATCCATAAGCTTCTCATCAACATGCAAACGACCGGCTGTATCGATAATCACATAATCATGATGCTCTTCTTTTGCTTTCTTTATTGCCTCATTGGCGATATCAACCGGATTGGCTTCTGTTCCCATAGAGAAAACAGGAAGACTGAGCTGTTTTCCTAGTGTCTCCAGCTGATCAATAGCCGCTGGACGGTATACGTCAGCTGCCACGAGCAATGGGTTCCGGTTATGCTTTTTACGCAAATGATTCGCCAGCTTACCGGTTGTCGTTGTCTTACCAGCACCTTGCAGACCGACCATCATAATGACAGTCGGCGGACGATCCGCCGTAGCAATTTTGCTTTGTTCACCGCCCATAAGCTGTGTGAGCTCTTCTTGGACGACTTTAATAACCTGCTGACCAGGTGTTAAGCTCTCCATTACTTCCTGTCCGATAGCACGCTCTTTAATTTTATTAATCAGCTGTTTAACGACCTTGAAGTTAACGTCGGCTTCCAATAACGCCAGTCTTACTTCACGTGTCATTTCTTTTACGTCTTGCTCTGTAACTTTACCGCGCCCGCGTATTTTCTGAATCGTACTCTGCAGTCGGTCGGCTAATCCTTCAAATGCCATGGAATCGACCTCCTAATCTAATTCTTTTATCTGCATGATCAGGTTCTGAGCATGCGGCTGGGCGTCCGAGTCTATTGTCTCCTCGAGTTCATCCAGCAGCGTGCTTCTTTCCTTAAATCGACCATACAAGTTTAGCTTTTTTTCATAGCTTTCAATCATTGTTTCCGTGCGCCGTATATTATCATAGACTGCCTGACGGGATACGTCGAATGATTCTGCGATTTCTCCTAAAGATAAGTCCTCTAAATAATACATTTCCATATAACTGCGCTGCTTCGGCGTGAGCAGTGCTTGATAAAAATCGAAAAGATAGTTCATTCGCGTCGTTTTTTCTAACATATAGCGCACCCCTTGTTAAGTGAAATGCCTTTACAAAATTGTAGCCAACAAAGTGCACAGCTGTCAAGAACCTGCTACTCAGCCTGTTCTTCTTCCTGCATTAAATCAGCAAATAAACCATATACAAAGGCGTTCGGATCGAACTCCTGCAAATCTTCCATTTGTTCACCGAGACCGACGAATTTAACCGGAATCTGCATTTCGTTTCGAATTGCCAGCACGATACCACCTTTTGCGGTACCGTCTAGTTTGGACAGAACAATCCCAGATACCTGCGCAGTCTCTTGGAAGGTTTTCGCCTGCGCTAGTGCATTTTGACCTGTTGTAGCATCCAGCACGAGCAATACTTCATGAGGAGCACCTGGTACTTCACGCTCTATCACACGATGCACTTTATTCAGCTCATTCATCAAGTTAACTTTGTTCTGCAAACGACCAGCTGTATCACAGAGCAGAACATCCGCACCGCGTGCCTGAGCTGCTTTGATACCATCATAAATGACAGCAGCTGGATCGCTTCCTGCGTTGTGGCGGATTACTTCCACGCCTGTGCGCTCTCCCCAAACTTGAAGCTGCTCAATAGCTCCAGCCCGGAACGTATCTCCCGCCGCCATAACAACTTTTTTTCCTTCGTTCTTAAGCTTATATGCCAGTTTACCAATGCTCGTTGTTTTACCGACACCATTAACACCAACAAACAGATAAATCGTCAAGCCATTTTCGTTCATTTGCAGTTTTTGCGGCTGTTCGTCTTCATCGCCTTGATAGATTTCGACTAGTTTTTCTGAAATAACGTCTTTCAGCTGACTGCTGTCTTTAATATTCTGCCGTTTCGCTTCCATGCGAAGCTCGTCTACTAAATCCATCACAGTCGTGACGCCCACATCAGAACCAATCAGAACTTCTTCCAGCTCCTCGAAGAAATCTTCGTCGACTTTCCGGTAGCGCGCCATCAAGTTATTCATTTTGTCAGAAAAGGATGTTCTGGTTTTTTTCAGACCTTCTTTGTACTTTTCAGGTGTTTGTTCATCTGTTGTGTTGTTTTCAGGATTTTTGAATTTATTTTTCAGTTTCTGAAAAAAGCTCATTTTGTTCTTCCTTTCTTATACCTTCACTAGTGCAGGTGTATCTTCCAGACGGACAGATACAAGCCTGGAGACGCCGGATTCCTGCATGGTAACGCCATACAAGACATCTGCTTCCTCCATTGTACCTTTTCTATGCGTAATCGCAATGAACTGCGTCTTTTCACTGAATTGCTTCATATATTGCGCAAACCGGCTGACATTTGCATCATCCAGCGCTGCTTCTACTTCATCCAAAATACAGAATGGCACTGGCCGGACGCGCAAAATGGCGAATAACAATGCAATGGCTGTTAACGCCCGCTCGCCACCTGACAATAGACCTAGGTTTTGCAGTTTCTTACCTGGCGGCTGCGCAATGATATCAACGCCTGTCTCTAAAAGATTGCCGCTATCAGTCAGCTTCAGCTCCGCATGACCGCCGCCGAAGAGCGAACGAAATACTTCCGTGAATTCGGTTTTAATCTTCGTGAACACATCTTCAAATAACCGCTTCATTTCTTCGTCCATTTCTTCAATAACCGCAAGTAATGTCGCTTTTGCTTGATACAGGTCATCTTTTTGTTCCGTAAGGAAGCTGTATCTTTCATTGATGCGATCAAATTCCTCAATCGCACCTACATTGACAGTGCCCAGTTCCTGAATAGCGCGTTTAATCAGTTTTACTTGCGTTTGTGCACTCTCCATGTCTGCTGCTCTGCCGAATGTGGCCAATGCTTTTTCAAAAGTCAGTGAGTAGCTCTGCTGCAGATTCAACAGGCGGTTCTCCAGCTCCACATCTAGACGATTGGTGCGAACTTCCTGATCTTGTACTTGCTGTACTAGATTTTGATGCTGACGGTTAGCTTCTTTAACGTACAGCTCTTCTTGCTGCACCCACTCGTGCCGCTCCTGCCGTTCTGCTTTACGTTCTTCCACTAACGCGGTCGTCTGCTGCTTATGCTGCTGCTTCACTGTAATCAATTCGATAATCTCTTCTTCTGTCTGACCTTTCTCGCCGACTTCATTCATTTGCTGCAGTGTGCGCTGCTGCTCCTCGAATTTCTGCTTTGTCTGCTGAAGCTGCTCTGTCAGCTCGCCGATACGCTGCTCTTGGTTTTGGAGCTTTGTAAGACTTTCTGCTGAACGGATTTGAAGGGTTTGTTGTTCTTGCCGTTTTATTTCCTTCGTATCCTGCCATGCTTGATGTGCTTCCGTAAGCTCTTTGATTTCCTGCTGTATTTGCTGCAGCTGGCCATCCAAGTCAGCAAGCTCCTGCTGCAGCTGCTCCGTGCGCATTTCTACTTCTTTGCGTTCGTCGTCATACTGCGCATTGTCTTGGTCATACATCGTCAGGTTATCATTCGCATGCATAAAACGAATGCTCGTCTCTGTAAATGCTGCTTGTAATACCTGCTCTGTTTCTTGCAGCTGTTTCATTTGCTGCCGAATTTCTTCTGAAGAAGTCTCGACTTGCTGCAGCTCTTCCTTCAGCTGTGATACTTTGCGTTCAAACACTTCTGTACGAGCCTGAAAATCAGCAAGTTTCTCTGTGACTTCCTGCATTTCTTTTTCTCTCGTGAATAAAGACTGTCCACTCCGCTTTTGGGCGCCTCCTGTCATAGAACCGCCAGGATTCACCACATCACCAGTTAACGTTACGATTCGGTAACGTCTGCCCAATGCAGCTGCAATCGCATTTGCGTGCTCCAGATTTTCTGCGATGACGACATTACCGAGCAGGAAATCAACAGCACGCTTGTACGCTTCATTTACTTGTATTAAATCAGCTGCAATACCGATAAAGCCTTCACGGTTTATTGCATTCTGCAGCACATTGGATGGAATTTGCTTTGGTTGGATAGAACCAAGCGGCAAAAATGTCGCCCTTCCGTTATGCGTCTGCTTCAGCCAATTAATAGCTTGGCGCGCACTCGCTTCATTGTCGACCACAATATGCTGGGCTTGGCCTCCTAAAGCCGTTTCCATAGCTGTCACGTACTCATTTGGTACATCAATTAGTTCAATGACAGCTCCTTCAATGCCTTCCAGCTTTTGTTCTTGACGCGCTTTGAGCACCGCTTTTACACCTTGGAAAAATCCTTGGAACTCCTCTTTCATTTCCTGCAGCATTTCCTGCTTGGAACGGAGCTTTTCAATATGCTGGTAGCCGGTGTACAGTTTGCTTTGTGCATCCTGATATTGCTCCCGTTTTTTTGCCGATTCACCGCGCAGTGCTTCTTCCCGGTCCTCCGCTTGTTTCCTGCTCGCAGTTGCTTCTTCCAAACGAACTGCTAGTTCTTCCCGCTTTGCTTCTATTTCATCGCGATTTTGAACGACATCTTTATACTTTGTCTGCTGGCGGTCTTTTTTCGCTTCTATAGCTGCAATTTGCTGTTTTAGTGAGTTTGTTTCATTCCGTTTGGCAGCTTGCTCGTTCAGTAAGTCAATATACTCACTTTTCTTTTCTTCAATTTGTTCACTCAAATCTTCTTGTGTACGCGACAGCAATTTGTCCAAATTCCGCAGTTCTGATTTGATTGTTTTATTCTCGCTCTCTAACGCCGTCAACACCGACTGCTCCTGCTCGAGCTGCAGTGTTTGATGCGCAAGGGTGACGCTAAGCTGTTCAGTATCTTTTTCCAGCTTATCTTTATTCTCAGCTAAATGCTTGGAACGTTCATTTAACAGCTGCTTTTTCCCTTCCAAGTTCTCAAGCTCTTGGGTTACGATAAGCAAGGATGCTTGAAGTTCATCGATAGATGCATCCAAAGCTTGGAGCTCACTCTTTTCAGCCTCCAGCAGCTGTTCCTTTTGATTGATTTCCTGCTGTTGGCTTTGAAGAACAGACTTGTTGCTTTCCAGTTCTTCCAGGACAGTTTTCCATTCTTTATGTAGTTGTTCTATTTCTGCTACAAGCAGTCCAATTTCAACATCTTTGAGCTGCGCTTTTTTCTCCAAATAATCTTTGGCGATTGTTGCTTGTTCACGCAGCGGCTCCAGCTGTCCCTCAATTTCAAATGTAATATCTTCTACTCGGTTCAAGTTTTCCTGGGTTTCAGCTAGCTTATATTCTGCTTTTTTCTTCCGCTGTTTGTATTTGAGCACACCGGCAGCTTCTTCAAAAATGGAACGTCTTTCTTCCGGTTTGGAGCTTAAAATCTCCTCTACTTTACCTTGACTGATAATAGAAAAGGCTTCTCTTCCCAGTCCGGAGTCCATAAACAAGTCGACGATATCCTTCAGCCGGCAGCTTTGGTTGTTGATCAAAAACTGACTTTCTCCAGAACGGAACACCCGTCTGGTCACACTCACTTCCTGATACTCCAGCGGTAATGTCTGATTTGCATTATCCAATACGAGTGTTACTTCTGCTACATTGAGCGCCTTTCTCGTATCACTGCCTTGGAAGATAATATCCTCCATTTTGGATCCGCGTAAGGACTTGGCTGATTGCTCACCCAGCACCCAGCGAATGGCATCAGTAATATTACTTTTCCCGCTGCCGTTTGGTCCAACCACAGCTGTAACACCTGGTACAAAATCAAGTGTGACTTTCTCAGCAAATGATTTGAATCCTACGGTCTCTAATCGTTTCAGGAACATATTCATTCTCCTATATAAAAGCATTTCGCTTATTCTGCATTGTTGGTAATTTTTCTTTCGTTTTTAACTTATTTATTTTATCATAAACTAAAGGTACATAATAGGTATCAATTACGCGCAAAGGAGGCTGACCATGCAGCTTGAACAAGCATCAGAGGAGAATCTAGCAATCTTGATTAACACGATTGCTGACCGCCTCTCTGTCGTTAACCGCTCAATTATGCAGCCAGAAGATTATCAGCTGGAGAAGTACCAAGATATTAAAGATCTGTATGATCATATTGAATCGCAAGGACAACTCAGTGTGTATGAAACAGAAGCTTTCATCCAAGAACTGGCACGATACAGAAAGTAAAAACAGCTCAATCTAATCTGAGCGACCAACACTTCCGTTGATATGTCAGCCTTACGTTTTCCATACCTAGCTCAATAAAAAATCCGAATCAATATGAATTCTTGTTAAGAATTTACATCGGTTCGGATTTTCCTCTTATTATAGCACTTTCCCAAGCTTCGGCTCTTATGATTTCAAAACTTCCAATGCAATACGAGCAGCGTTTTGCTCCGCTTCTTTCTTAGTGCGGCCGACGCCTGTGCCTGCCAAGTCACCTTGAATTTTCAGTTCAGCTACAAATTCTCGGTTATGTGCCGGTCCTCTTTCGTCGACAATGGCATAGGTGATCAGCTTGTCCTTATCTTGCTGTACGACTTCCTGCAGTTTGCTCTTATAATCCATCGCATGTGAAAAAGCACCTTGGCTTATTTTAGGGAATACGATTCTGTCAAAGAACCGGAGTACCACTTCAAAATCCTGGTCCAAATACAACGCCCCGACAAATGCTTCAAAAACATCTGCCAAGAGTGCTGGACGCGTTCTGCCGCCAGTACGCTCCTCACCTTTGCCAAGCAAAACATAAGCCCCAAGATTCATCTCTTTCGCAAATAACACAAGGGACTCTTCCCTGACGATTGCTGCTCGGAGCTTGGTCATATTTCCTTCCGGCATATCAGGATAATGCTTGTACAGGAATTGTGAAACGCCAAGTTCAAGTACTGCGTCTCCTAGAAACTCCAATCGTTCATTATCCGTCTTCTTCAGGTGGCGATGTTCATTCACATAAGATGAATGGGTTAAAGCATTCTGCAACAAAGCTTCATCATGAAAGTAAATTTCTAGCTGCTCCTGCAGTTTTTGTAATGTCATACTGCTGTCCCCACTTTCCTAAATGGTGTGATAATGCGGAGAAAGCCCCGCCTAATTAAGCGGGACTTTCACCTATGCATCTTATTTAAATCTTACTGTTTGCTGTTTATGTAGTTTACAGCGTCACCAACAGTTGCGATTTTTTCCGCATCTTCATCAGAGATTTCCGTGTCGAATTGATCTTCCAATTCCATAACCAATTCCACTACATCAAGGGAATCTGCTTCTAGATCTTCTTTGAAAGAAGCTTCTAGTGTTACTTTGGATTCGTCTACATCAAGACGATCAATAACGATTTGTTTTACTTGCTCGAATACATCTGCCATAGGAAACTCACCTCCCTTCGTTATTATAGGACATTTTGTCCCGGAAAACTACAGGTTTTTTTATGGAATTACATTACCATACCGCCATCGATGTGCAGCGTCTGTCCTGTCATGTAATTGCTGTCCTCTGAAGCAAGGAATCGTACGACACGCGCAACGTCTTCCGGCTTACCAGGTTTGCCAAGCGGAATCATGCTTTGCATGGCTTGTTTCTGCTCTTCTGTCAGATCATCTGTCATATCCGTCGTAATAAATCCTGGCGCAACAGCGTTAACTAAAACATTACGAGCTGCCAATTCCTTTGCAGCTGTTTTGGTCAATCCGATAACTCCTGCTTTAGCCGCAACATAGTTCGCTTGTCCAGGGTTGCCGCTTACGCCCACTATGCTTGCCACGTTAATAATACGCCCAGCTCGCTGCTTCATCATCTGACGAGTAACCGCTTTTGTGCAAAGGAAAACACCCTTCAAATTCGTCTGAATAACAGCATCAAATTCTTCTTCCTTCATGCGCATTAGCAGATTGTCACGCGTGATACCAGCATTATTCACTAGTATGTCCAGACTTCCGAAAGCTTCAATCGTCTGCTTAACCATCGCTTTGACGCTATCTTCTTCGGCTACATTCGCTTGAATTACGATAGATTCCTGCCCTAGCGCGCGGATTTCTTCTGCAACAGCTTCGGCTTTTTCTTTGCTGCCAGAATAGTTAACTGCCACATTCGCACCTTTGCGTGCAAGCTCTAATGCGATTTCTCTGCCAATTCCACGGGATGCACCTGTTACAAGTGCTGCTTTGCCTGTTAACATTATGCTTCCTCCTTATACCACGTCAAGAAAGCCTGCAATGTTTCAGGATCTTGTACGTTGAAAGTTGTTGTGCGACGGTTGATTTTTTTGACAAGACCGCTTAGTACTTTGCCGTTTCCTATTTCTACAATTGCATCCAGGTTATCATCCTGCAGCATATGTACAACTGTCTCTTCAAATCGTACAGGAGAGTATAGCTGCTCAATGAGAAGCTGTTCAATATCTTTGTGATCTTGCACTTTGTTTGCCGTTACATTGGCATACACCGGGATAGAAGCATCTGTCTTTTCTACTTCTTTCAAGACAGAACCAAACTCCTCAGCCGCTTCTTTCATCAATCGAGAATGGAACGGTCCGCTCACATTCAGTGGCAGCACACGCTTGGCACCTGCTTCCTTCAGCAAAGGTTCCGCAAGCTCAATGCCTTTTTTCGTACCGGAAATAACTACTTGGCCTGGGCAGTTGATATTGGCCGCATCAACAACCTCATTATGCGTATCATTGACTGTTTGGAGAACGGTCTGAATTTCTTCTGCTCCAAGTCCAAGCACCGCTGCCATAGAGCCTTGCCCAGCTGGATAAGCTTTCTCCATGAGCTGTCCACGCTTGTTGACGAGCACTGCGGCATCTTCTGCAGAGAGTACACCAGCAGCAACTAGCGCACTGTACTCACCTAAGCTATGACCTGCTGTAACAACTGGTCGAACGCCTTCGTTTTGCAATACTTGATAAATTGCTGCACTTGTCAATAACAGCGCAGGCTGTGCATTTTCTGTCTTTGTCAGTTCTTCAGCCGGTCCTTCAAACATTAAAGGTGTAATCGGCTGCGGAAGCAATTCATCTGCAGCTTGGAAAAGACTTTTGACTTCCTGATATTCATTGTACATTTCCTGTCCCATGCCTACTGCTTGGGAGCCTTGCCCCGGAAATACAAATGCTACTCTTTTCACTTATACTTCCTCCTCATCCGTCTTGATTTGCTTAATCGTATCTTCAATAATTCCTGTTACATTTTTTTCTGCCATTTGTTTTGTTTGCTTGATTGCTACTTGGATTGCTCGTGCGTTAGAAGAGCCATGTGCCTTTACAACTGGTGCTCCTAATCCGAACAGCGCCGCTCCCCCGTATTCTGCATATTCGGTGCTGGCTTTAATTTCTTTCAGCTGCGGCTTCATCATCCCTGCTGCAAGCTTGGTTTTCATATTTTGCAAAAAAGCTTTTTTCATCATAGAGAAAAACATGGAGGCCGTACCTTCAATTGTTTTTAAAGCAATATTCCCGCTGAAGCCATCTGTCACAACTACATCAAAATCACCCGATAGAAAATCGCGGCCTTCTACATTACCGACAAAATTAATTGGTGCTTGACTAAGAAGTTCGAACGCCTTCTTCGTTAAATCATTGCCTTTTCCGTTTTCAGCACCTACATTCAGCAGTCCTACTCGCGGATTGTCGATACCGCGGACTTTTTCTGCATAAATGGAACCCATTACCGCATACTGCAGCAAATGCGTTGCTTTCGCATCAATGTTCGCTCCAACATCAAGCAATACAAACCCTTTTCCATCAACTGTCGGCAGCGTGGGGGAGAGCGCAGGGCGCTCAATTCCTTTGATTCTCCCGACAACCATGAGTCCCGCTGTCATTAGCGCACCTGTATTACCCGCTGATACACAGGCATCAGCACGTCCTTCTTTCACTTCTTGCGCTGTCAGTACAAGCGAAGATTGCTTTTTGCGCCGGATAGCACGCACTGGTTCATCGTCTGCCGTAATGAACTCCTCTGTATGTATAATTTGGATGTTCGACGGACGTACCTCGCCAAGATGCGGTTCGATCTTTTTCTGATCTCCAACAAGCGTCAGCTGTAAAGAGGCGTCCTCTGTAGCTGCGAGTACGGCACCTTTGACAATTTCTTCTGGTGCGTGATCTCCGCCCATTGCATCAATTGCGATTCGCATAACTTAATTCCCTTCTTTGACGCTCGAGCGAAACATCTCGAACGTACCTTTGAATACTTGTTCTTGATCTACAGCACTTTCTACTTCAATAACTGTTCGTTTTCGATCCTGACGAATGACTTTCGCCTTGGCAACCACTCGTTCATGCAGTTTTACTTGTCTCGTAAATGTAATCTCCGAATGAAATGTCAGCGCCAGCGGATCATCTATCAGGGCAACAGCCAAAGAATTCGCCTGCGCAAACAAGTGATGACCTCTAACAATTTGATTTCGTGTAAATACATGCTCTGGTTTAATATCTAATATACTTATTGCCCGTTCATCAAGCTCTAAATCAATAATCTCACCAATTACTTCATCGATATTGATAGATTTAACGGTTTCATCCCATTGGGAATTAGCAACATGCTTAATCCGTTCCCTCAGTTCTGGTATTGTCAGCTCCATCCGGTCCAGCCGGATTGTCTGAATACTGACACCAAACTTTTTGGCCAATTCCTCGTCTGTAATGAACGGTGTATGTTCAATTGTTTGCCGTAACAAGTCCTGTCTGTCTTTTTTGCTTCTTCTCATTTCTCCACCGCCAAAATTAAGACTAGGTACTAAAGGTAATATATAATAGCAGGCTTTAAATTGCAACAGCCGTTTTTAGTCAAGCACTTCCCCATTCAATGCAAACTGGGCATCTAAAGCTTCTAATAACATGCGATAATCCGGATCGTTTTCCAGTTTTTCTTCGGCAATGATCTCTTCTGCATCCTTTCGTGCAGTTTCCAATGCACGATAGTCATGCACCATGTCCGCTACTTTAAATTCCGGGATACCGCTTTGCTTTTTACCAAAGAAATCACCAGGTCCGCGCAGCTGCAAGTCTTGCTCAGACAACTCAAATCCATTCGTTGTTTCCGTCATAATTCGCATCCGCTCTTTACCGATTTCTCCTTTTGGCTCCGCAATTAAAATACAATAGCTTTGTGCATCTCCGCGTCCAACACGCCCCCGCAGCTGGTGCAGCTGTGATAATCCAAAGCGTTCTGCGTCATAAATAATCATTAGCGTGGCATTCGGTACGTTAACTCCAACTTCGACAACCGTTGTAGAAACAAGAACTTGTGTTTCATTATCGGCGAATTCCTTCATTACAGCTTCTTTTTCATCTGGGTGCAGACGGCCGTGCATGAGTCCGACTCGAATGTCCGGTTCAAATACTGCTGACAGCATCTGATGAAGATCAACCGCATTCTGAATATCTAGCTTGTCCGATTCCTCGATAAGCGGACTAATTACATAGGCTTGATGCCCTGCTGCTACTTCTTTGCGGATAAAATCCAACACCCGATCCACCGTATTTTCTTTTACCCAGTACGTCTCAATTTCTTTACGGCCAGCCGGCATTTCGTCAATAGCAGAGACGTCCATATCGCCAAAAGCAGTAATTGCCAATGTACGCGGGATTGGTGTTGCAGTCATAAACAAAACATCCGGATGCAAACCTTTGTCTCGGAGTGTGCGACGCTGCTGCACACCAAAACGATGCTGCTCATCGACAATTGCCACAGCAAGCGCTTTGTAGTGGACTTCATCTTGAATGAGCGCATGTGTACCGACAACAATGTCAACTTCACCATTCGCTATCTGTTCGAGAACAGCTTTACGCCGTTTGCCTTTTACACTTCCTGTTAACAGTGCTACCGTCGCATATCCATCCAGCATAGCAGCCAATGATTGTGCATGTTGTTCAGCCAGTATTTCCGTCGGCACCATAATAGCACCTTGCTTCCCGGCAGTTACAGCGGCATACAGCGCAACTGCAGCAACTGCTGTCTTACCTGAACCTACATCTCCTTGCAGCAGACGATTCATGCGGTAAGCAGACCCAAGATCACGCATAATTTCTTTCAAAACACGCTGCTGGGCATTTGTCAGCTGAAACGGGAGCGTCGTTATAAAGTCTTTCACTTTTTCTTTGTCATAATACAAACTGCCGCCAGCACTTGCTTCCCGTTTTTTCTTCCGAATGAACTGCATTTTCAACTGAAAAAGCAAAAATTCTTCATACGTAAATCGCCGTCTGGCATGCGCAAGTGACTGCCTGTCTGCTGGAAAATGCATATGTTGAAGCGCTGTACGGCGATCAGGCAGTTTGTAACTCGTCAAAAATGTATTTGGGAGGATTTCTTTGATATCTGCTTCAAATTGGTTCAATGCTTGCTTGACGCTTTTTTGGAGCTGCCGCACTGTCACACTGCCCTTCACACCATAGACAGGCTGAATTGGCGTCATTTCATCGGCATCACCCAGCTTAAAATTGCTAACCGTAAGCTGCAGGCGGTGCTGGTCCCACTTGCCAGTCATCGTCACTCGCCGTCCGGGAAGCAGCTGTTTTTGCGCAAAGGCGCGATTGAACATAATTGCCTTCACAGCGACATTCTCTACAAGGAGTGTGACAGTCAGTCTATTTTTTTTACGACCGTAATACTGCACTTGGGCAGGTGAGGCGATTTCTCCTTCAATTGTCACTTTATCGTCGTGAATCAGTTCAGCTAGCGGCTGGACTTCGAAAACATCATAACGGTATGGCAGATGAAAAAGGAGATCTTCTACGGTGAAGATCCCCATATTCGCCAATCCTTCCGCAAGCCTATCACCGATTCCTTTTACTTGATTAACCGGTTGCTTCAGCACGTTTCTCACTCTTTCTCTTTAGTTATACCATTAATCATTTCTGCCAGTCGCCGTCCAGTCGGCGTAGCTGCCAAGCCGCCTTCTGCTGTTTCTCGAAGGGAAGATGGCATCGAACGCCCGATACGATACATCGCTCCGATGACTTCATCGCAAGGAATTCTGCTCGTAATGCCTGCCAGTGCCATATCAGCAGATACAATTGCGTTTGATGCTCCAGCAGCGTTCCGTTTTACACATGGAACCTCTACTAACCCAGCGACCGGGTCACATACAAGTCCAAGCATATTCTTTAACGTTATGGCAAATGCCTCGGAACTTTGTTCTGGTGTGCCGCCAGCCATTTCGACTACTGCTGCACTAGCCATTGCAGCAGCGGATCCGACTTCCGCTTGACAACCTCCTTCAGCCCCGCTGATGGAGGCATTGTTTGCTACCACAAACCCAAAAGCTCCTGCTGTGAACAGAAAACGGATCATTTGCTCGCGAGTCGGCTGCAGCCTTTCTTTAACAGCGAATAACGCTCCCGGCACACAACCTGCGCTTCCTGCGGTTGGCGTGGCACAAATCATTCCCATTGCGGCATTTACTTCATTCGTTGCCACAGCTTTACTTACGGCATCCAACAGCAGATGGCCTGAGAGCGTATTGCCTTTTTCCATATATTTCTGCAGCAATACAGCATCATTTCCGGTTAAGCCGGAATGAGACGTTACCCCTTGTAAACCACGCTCCACAGCTTCTTCCATGATTACTAAATTTCGCTCCATCTGTCCCATCACTTCCTCACGAGAGCGCTGATGGACATCCATCTCCTGGCGAATCATCACTTCCGAAATAGATATGCTATCCGCCTTTGCTTGTTCAATCAATTCCGCTACGTTGCGAAACATGTTCATTCCTCCTGTCAGCTCATCAAACGAGACACACGGTTGATATGCGATGCTTGCTCCAAGTCTTTCATCACATTGTCCTCGACATTTTGGTCCGTCTCAATTACCATTAACGCGTCTTTCCCGACATCTTTTCTGGAAACTTCCATATGCGCAATGTTAATCTCATGCATTGCTAAAATTTGAGTTACCGAAGCAATTGCACCAAAACGATCATTATGCATAATCAAAATAGCTGGCTTATTGCCTGACATACGCAGTTCAAAGCCGTTCAGTTCCGTAATCTCAACTTTTCCGCCGCCAATAGAAACACCGACGAGCTCCATGCTGCTGTCATCTGTTCCTAGCTTTACTCGTGCTGTGTTCGGGTGTTCTGTAGCTGCTGTATCTTCAATGAATTCAATTCTCATATTTTTCTGCTTCGCAGTTTCTAACGCGAACCTGATTCGATCATCATCTGTATCGTAGCCTAAGAGACCGCCGACAATCGCCAAATCAGTTCCATGTCCTCGATATGTCTTCGCAAACGAGCCATACAAGTGAACAGCTGCCCACGTTGGTTCTTTTCCGAAGATAAGGCGCGCTGCTCGGCCGATACGCGCAGCACCAGCAGTATGCGAACTAGATGGACCGACCATCACCGGTCCGATAATATCGAATACGGATTGGTATTTCATAGGCTCACTCCTCTTTCTTTACTCTTTTATCTATTTTAGCATGTATTCAAGCATGCAGCACACATATGTTCCTACTGCAAACAATGAAAAAAGCTCCTGCAGCAGGAGCTTTCCCCTTCCTTATTCAACTGCAACAAGATACGTATATACAGGCTGATTGCCGTCATGTATCTCTAGTTCTGAATCCGGAAACTCTTCTTCTACAAGTGATTCTAATCGCTCACTAGAAGCACTTGCATCGTCACCGCGAATGATTGTAATTAATTCATCTTCTTCATCGACCATCTTGCGCAGGAGCAGCTCTAAGGCTTCCTCCGCATCGGAAGCAGCAGATATAATCTTCCCTTCCAAGATAGCGATATATTGTCCTTCTTTAATATTGACGCCTTCAATCGTCGTGTCTCGTACTGCATGCGTTACTTGGCCGGATTTCACCTGCGTCATTGCATCCTTCATAGCAGCTGCATTTTGATCAGCTGCTTGTGTTTCGTCATAAGCAAGCAGTGCGCGCATTCCTTGAGGGATTGTTTTCGTAGGGATGACAAATGCATGTGTATCTGCCATTTCAGCTGCTTGCTCTGCAGCCATCGTGATATTCTTGTTATTCGGTAATATATAAACAGCATCAGCATTTGCTTCCTGAATGGCATCTGCAATATCCTGTGTGCTCGGATTCATTGTCTGACCGCCCGAAATAACAACATTCGCACCTAGGCTTTCAAACAATGCTTTCACACCATCGCCCATCGCAACTGTTACAATACTATGCTGTTTGCGCTCTTTTGCTGTTTCTTTCTTGCCAACAATCGCCGCATGCTGTTCTCGCATATTTTCGATTTTCATATTAATTAAGCTGCCGTATTGCTGGCTGTATGTCATTACATCGCCAGGAAATTCCGTATGAATATGCACTTTTACAACGTCTTCATCTGCCACTACGAGCAAAGAATCTCCGCGTTCATTTAATTCCTCACGATAAGCCTGCTCATCGAAAGGATGCTCCTGCAGCTTGTCCGATTCGAGCTTTACCATAAACTCTGTGCAATAGCCGAACGTGATATCCGCTGTATCCAGGAAGTCCTGTGCCTGCTTGTGATGCTCGGCACTAACTAGGTTATCCATGCTGCCATGCTGCACAGCTTCCGGCAGTTCTTCGCCTGTGAGTGAAGCTAAGAATCCTTCATAGATGGTTACCAACCCTTGTCCGCCGCTGTCCACTACGCCAACTTCCTTCAAAACAGGCAGCAAGTCAGGCGTTCGGCTAAGGCTTTGCTTCGCAGCTTCTACCACATAACGGAACAATTCCACCGGGTCTGCTTCTGTTCGTGATTTTTCAACTGCAGCTGCTGCTGCGTCTTTTGCCACTGTCAGAATCGTGCCTTCTACTGGTTTCATGACAGCTTTATATGCTGTCTTCGTGCCAGCATCTAACGCATTAGCGAACTGACCAGCCGTTAATTCACTTTTACCTTCAAGTGCTTTACCAAAACCTCTGAACAGCTGGGAAAGGATGACACCGGAATTACCGCGTGCTCCCATTAATAATCCTTTAGCAAACGAAGCTGCTATTTGACCGACTTCCTCGCTGTCTGTCTCCTGTACTGCTTTCGCACCAGCTGTAATTGTTAAATTCATATTAGTACCTGTATCACCATCAGGCACAGGAAATACATTCAGTGCATCAATTGTGTTGGCATTATTCGATAAATGATGTGCACCTGTGAGCAGCATCGCTGAAAATGTCTTACTATCTATATGTCGAACACTCAAACTGTTTCCTCCTCAATCTGCCGGCTGTTGTTTAGTCTGCAGAAACGCTGACGCCTTGTATATAAATGTTTACAGAGCTTGTCAGCACGCCCAATGCCCGATCCAATGTATACTTCACTTGGGATTGCACATTATGCGCAACCTCCGATATTTTCGTTCCATAGCTTACGATAATATGCAAGTCGATCTGGACCTTGTTGTCCGCCTGGGTGACAACTATTCCTTTAGAATAGTTTTCCCTGCGAAGAATTTCTGCTATTCCGTCACGTAATTGATGTCTGGAAGCCATACCGACGATGCCGTAGCATTTTTCCGCAGCACTTCCAGCCAATGTCGCGATTACATCCGTCGCAATTGTTATATTCCCATCTTCCGTAGTAAGATGAAAGCTCATAATGGCTCCTCCTAACGCTACTCAAATCTACACTTACTATACTATATAGCAAGTGTATTTGAAAGCGGATTAAAAATAGCCCTTTTTACAATGCCCGATAAAATCTGCACTGTCAAGTAAATTTTCTTGATGTATTTTATTGCATTACGTGCTAAGTTATGATAGATTTATTTAGTGTTACAATTAATCGTCATATTAGGAGGGATAACATGGGACGCAAATGTGTAATCACTGGACGTACTACTCGTTCTGGAAATGCTCGTTCTCATGCCATGAACGCTAATAAACGTACTTGGAAAGCAAACGTTCAAAAAGTTCGCATTCTTGTTGATGGTAAACCTAAAAAAGTTTATGTATCAGCTCGTGCACTTAAAAAAGGTAACATCGAACGCGTATAAATAGCATTTCTAAAATACTTTTATGGAGCATTCGCATGCGACAAAAAAAGCACACCTTTCATGGAAAGGGTGCTTTTTTTTGTGCTAATCTTTCTTGAATGTGCCGATAATGACGCGAACAAAGCCACCGATGAACCTCGGGAGTTTAAAGGTATAAAATTTCATTGGTCCCCTTCCTCCTTTTTCTGAGCAGCCTAACGTTGTAGCTTTTGTACATCCTTGCTCTTTATGATTATTACTATGCCTGTAACAAAAGAATAAGTACCAGTTTGTGCAACAAGCTCATTCGAGATGGACAGCGTCTCCCCCCATTGGATGCCGGCATCTGTTAAAGGATATTTAAATCCGGTCAAGGTTAGACCAGTAACTTGCTCAGAAAATGAAAGAAATGATATATAACGGTAGTTTTGATCTTGTTCAATAGGATATGTACCTGGCCGATGCATCTGTACACTATTTTGTCTATCGACGATGATAGCACGAGAGAAGCTGTCCAGCAGGCGGTAAAGCATTTGAATATTGATCAGCTCGTGATCAAGGCGCCCGCCAGTAACGCCGTAAACAACGACCTCATCCGCTTTTATCTCCTTCGCTTGCCGAATAGCAAGCTCGAAATCTGTTTCATCTTTCTCAGGAGGATAGACATTTACTTCGTCAGCGTATTGCTTGATTATCTCTAGCTCCTCTTCTGATACCGAATCGAAATCACCAACAGCAAAATTCATTCGAATACCAGCAGATGCCAGTGCTAATGCACCGGCATCTGCTCCAATCCATATTGTATGCGCAGCTGGATTCAGGTCAGGCAGGTTTCCCGAACCGCCGACAATACCAATACTAAGCTTGGCGCTCATGTTTTACTCAGCCGCTTCCCGAATTGCTGCAATCGCTGCTGCTCTGTCTTCCTTGCCATAAACAGCACTGCCAGCAACTAAAACATCCGCTCCTGCATCTGTACATAATTTTGCTGTTTCTGCGTTCACACCGCCGTCAATCTCAATTTCAAAATCAAGTTCCAAAGCTGCGCGAAGACGGGAAAGCTCCTCCACTTTCTTCAATACAGACGAAATGAACTTCTGCCCTCCAAAGCCTGGATTAACTGTCATCAACAGAACCATATCTAATTCTGGAAGTATTTCTTCAATCAAACTGACAGGTGTTGCAGGGTTTAAGACCACACCTGCTTTCACGCCTTGTTCTTTGATTAACATAATCGTGCGGTGAAGGTGAATACAAGCTTCTTGATGTACAGTAATAATATCCGCGCCTGCTTTAGCGAATGTTTCAATATAGCTGTCTGGATTTTCAATCATCAGGTGAACATCAAGAGGCAGCTTTGTTACCGGCCGTATCGCTTCAACAATCAGCGGCCCAATCGTAATGTTCGGTACAAAATGACCATCCATCACATCGACATGGATATAATCTGCTCCGCCTTGTTCCACATCTTTAATTTCATTTCCTAAACTTGCAAAATCAGCTGAAAGAATTGATGGTGCGATTTTTGTCATCGTTAATACCTCGGCTTTCTTGACTTGATTTCTTCTAAGAATTGTAAATAATGCGTATAGCGGTATTCTGGTATCTCCCCATCTTCTACCGCTTGCTTCACTGCACATTTCGGTTCTCGGTGATGCATACAGCCACGAAACTTACAGCCTTCTTCTCGTTCTCTGAATTCCGGAAAACAAGAAGGAAGCTCTTCAGATTCAATCTCGGTAAATTCAAGTGAACTAAATCCAGGTGTGTCAGCGACTAGTCCGCCGCCGATTGGGATAAGCTCCACATGCCTCGTCGTATGACGACCGCGGCCCAGACTTTCGGAAATCTCTTTGGTTTCCAATTCCAAGCGCGGATCAATTGCATTCAGCATGGACGATTTTCCGACACCAGATTGTCCGGCAATGACTGATATTTTGTCTTTCATATGATGTTTTACTTGCTCCAGATTCGTCTCTTCTTTTGAAGATAACATTTCCACAGGATAGCCGATCTTTTCATAATCCTGCTTGTAAGCCTCTATCTTCGCAAGCTCGTCTTCTGACAGCATGTCAATCTTTGTAATAAAGATAACCGGGTCAATGTGCTTGGATTCCACCAATACAAGAAAACGGTCCAGCAATACGGTACTGAAATCAGGCTGTGCAGCAGAAGTCACGATAATTGCTTGATCAATATTGGCAATTGGAGGCCTGACAAGTTCATTCTTGCGCGGTCGGACATCATGCACATAGCCTTCCAGTTTCGTTTCTGCTTCGAATTCTACTTCATCTCCAACTAAAGGTGTGATTTTCTGTTTACGGAAAACGCCTCTGCCGCGGCATTGGTAGGTTTCTCCGTCTGCTGTAAGCACATAATAAAAACCGCTCAGTGCTTTCATAATCTTTCCTGCTGGCATCTATTCACCTTCCCTGTCTTCATACGGTACCGTTTCTTCTAAATATACTTCATCATCACGCATTACGCGGTACTCCGCTTCTCCGCCTGCCGGAATACTTAAGCGAAGTGTTACCTCTTCGTCTGCCGTGATGGAGCGCTCGTCATAAAGCTCCGTTATATCGTGATCAGCATCCCCGACATAAATCTGCAGTTTCTGCGGAACCGGGTCCTGTGCTTGATCAGTTGGTTCACCTGCTTCATCCGTTTGCGTTCCTTCTCCTTCTTCTGGTTCGGGCGGCTCGTATGGAACAGTAAATGTCACAGTATGCGTAGCTGGCGGAAGGTTTTCCGGTCCAGTGGAAATATATACATCTACACTGCCATTTTCTTCGACAGATTCTCCCTCTTCCGGATCATGGCGGATGACAATTCCCTCTTCGACTTCATCAGAAGGCTGCTCAATAAAGCTGCCATTCAAATTGTTCTTGTTCAGATAGGATTGTGCCTCATCTTCTGTCATACCCGAAAGATCTGTCAGCGTGACAGCTTCCGGCCCTTTGCTCACTTCAAAAATGACGGTTGTGTCCTCTGGCACTACCCCTGTACCGGCTTGCGGCTGAATCTGCGAGATGATGGTTCCTTCTGGTTCATCTGAGAATTCCTCATAGGAGCGGACATTTTTGTAACCTTTATCTTCTAACAATTTTTCCACTTGAGAAAATGACTTTCCCTCGTAATCTGGGAAATCTTCTTTTTCCTTCCCGATACTTGTGTAAACGGTGACCTTTGATCCCTCTTTAATCTTGTTTCCCGCAGTAGGATCAGTCTTCACCACATTCCCTTCATCAATTGTATCTGATGCTGTTACTTCTCGCTTCACACGCAAATCCAAATCTGATAGCCTGTCTACAGCATCTGCGTAAGGCTGGTCTGTTACATCAACCATGGTAACTTCCTTTGGCGTCATCGCGTAGACCACGCCAACTCCTACTGCAGCTAGTGCTAACAAGATCACAATCACCCAAAGAAAAACTTTCCGGCGTTTCTTTTTCTTCTTCGGCTTTTGTTCTTCTGTTTGCTTCGGCGGATTGGTATTTCCGTTATGAACAATCGTATCTGCTAAGGATGCTTTGTTCAAATCACTTTCGGTAATAATCGGAATTGCTTTTGTTGTATCACCGTCTTCTTTTGGCGGCTCAAAACGAATTTCGTCAGCCCGGCTCGGCTCTAAGCAAGTCTCCAAATCCGACTCCATATCATACGTGCTCATATAGCGATAAAATGGATCTTTTGTTGTTGACTTCAGTACAATGTTCTCGACGCTTTGCGGAATATCTCCAGCCCAGCGTCTGACAGATGGCGTGTCATTTTGCAGATGCTTCAAGGCAATACTCACTGCAGATTCACCTGAAAAAGGCAAACGACCAGTCAGCAGTTCAAACATCACAATCCCAAGTGAATAAATATCTGATTTCTTCGTGGCTATGCCGCCTCTAGCTTGTTCCGGCGACAAATAATGCACAGACCCTAGCATTGCATTTGTTTGTGTTAAAGAAGTTGCACTTAGCGCGGTCGCAATGCCGAAATCAGTTACTTTCACTTTTCCGTAATTGTCAATCAAGATATTTTGAGGCTTTATGTCCCGATGGACGATCCCGTTAGCATGGGCGTGTGAGATAGCAGAGGTAACCTGTTTCATAATATCAACCGTATCAGGTACCACAACAGGCCCATGCGCCTGTATGTATTGCTTCAGCGTCATACCGCTGACGTACTCCATGACCATATAGTAAATGCCATCCTCGTCACCAACATCATATATGGTAACGATGTTTTGATGAGACAGGCTCGTTGCTGCGTGTGCTTCCCGATGAAACCTGGCAATAAACTCATCATCATTTGCGTATTCCAGCTTTAAGACTTTTATGGCTACTTCGCGGTCCAAAATAATATCCTGGCCCAGGTAGACATTCGCCATACCGCCACCGCCGATCAGGCGGTCAATCTCATACCGCTCATTCAGCGTACGTCCTTCCAGCATGCTATGCCCCCTCTCGGACTGGTGCATCCGCCAAGTCGGCAATTATTAAGGAGATATTATCCTCCCCGCCGCGATCATTAGCGACAGACACAAGCTGAGAAGCGATTTTCTCCATATCTTCTTCCGATGTGAGGTATTGCAATAACTCCTGTTTGTCCAGTTTATTTGATAAACCATCCGAGCATAGCAGCAGACGATCACCTGCATCCCACGTAATGGAAAGCACATCCATCTCTACATTCTGATCCGTACCAAGTGCACGAAGCAGGACATTTTTCCGCGGATGGTTTTCTGCGTCTTGTTCGGTAATTTGTCCAGATCGGACGAGCTCATTAACAAGAGAGTGATCCTCCGTCACTTGCTTGAATCCTTCTTCATTCAGCAAATAGCAGCGACTATCTCCAATATGTGCAATCGTAACGAAATGATCTGTGCACAGGGCGGCAACAATTGTTGTACCCATCCCACTCAACTCTTCGTTTTGACGGGATTCTTCATAGACATGTAAATTAATTTCTTTGATGGCTTGCTGAATCGCTTCTTCTGCTTCCTTTGGAGATTCAAACGCACTTGCGCCCGTAAACCACTGTCGTAAATGTGATATAGCCAGCTCACTGGCAACATCGCCTGCTTTATGCCCGCCCATACCATCGGCAATGACAGCTAAATGCTGCGCATGGGCATTCGAGAATACGCCGCCCGCATCTTCGTTATGACTTCTGATTTGACCTCGGTCGGTAATGAAATAACCTCTCACGCTACTCACCTCATCTATATGCAGTCTGTTTGCTGCTCCAAATTTATCCTACCACATTTTTCACGCTTTTCTAACAAGACGTACAAGGAAAAAGCCATCTGTATCAAAATCTTGCGGGAATATTTGTAAGCCATTTGAACTTAGACCAGGCGCATCTTGTACCACTGCCGGCAATTCTTGCTGAAAGGCCGAATCAACCTCATAGTTTGGATGCTCGGCAAGGAAGGTTTGTACCACTTGCTCGTTTTCAGCTTTGTCAACTGTACACGTACTATAAACAAGTTTTCCTCCAACTTTTAAAAGCGGCGCCACGTCATGCAGCAGTTCAGCCTGGATAGAAGCAAGTGACAAGACATCTTGCTCTGATTTGTGATATTTGATATCCGGTTTTCCGCGTAACACACCAAGACCAGAACAAGGAGCATCAAGCAAGATACGGTCAAAGGTCTCTGGTGCATGTGTCTCTTGCAAATGACGAGCATCAGCTTGATTTGCTTCAATGATGGTAAGCTTCAGTTTTTCGGCTTTCTGACTCACCTGCTTCGCTTTCTTCGCATGCAGATCATAAGCAAGAAGCTTTCCTTCGTTTTCCATCGTTTCAGCAATATGCGTCGTTTTACCGCCAGGTGCGCTGCAAGCATCCAACACCATCATCCCAGGTGCAGCATCAACCATTTGACCAGCGAGCATACTTGTTTGATCTTGTATCGTTACTTGGTTAGACAAAAACAGATCGCTTTTCAGGATATTTCCTTTTTCGATTATAATTCCTTGTGGATTAATAGCCGACGCACGCACTGTAAAGCCTTGTGACGTTAACTCCTCCATGGCAGCCTCACGTGTTGTCAGCATCGGCTGCACACGGACGCTTATTGGCTTTTCTACTTGATTGACTGCACACATTTCCCGCGCTGTTTTCTCGCCATACTGAGAAATCCAACGTTCCACAAGCCATTTCGGATGGCTTGTCTCCAAAGAAATCCGCTCAGCAGAATCTTGTATCGTATCTAGATTCGGGAATCCTTTTCGCTGCACATTGCGCAGAACAGCATTAACAAGCGAGGCAATGCCTTTATGCCCGCGCTGTTTAGCGATTTCTACCGATTCATGGATAACCGCATGGTCAGGCACACGATCTAATATATACATCTGATAAAAGGCAGACAAAAGCAGCCAGCGCGCCCAGTTTTCTAATTTCTTGTTAACAAATTGGCGCAGAAAGTATTCCAGCGTCAATTTATAAGACAAAGTTCCATATACGATTTCGGTTAACAGCGCTGTATCCCGGCTGTCAAAACCTTTCGTTTGAATTGTCTTATCAAGCAGCAGGTGGCTGTACCCTCCTTGATCTCCGATGCGAGAAAGCAGGGTGACTGCCGTATCACGTAATTCATACTTCTTCATTCTGGCCCAACCTTTCTCCAGCTTGCATTTCTTTACCTACACCGCGCAGGAAATCTGCTGCTGTCATTTGTTTCTTTCCTGCTGGCTGTACTTGTGTTAATTTAACAGCCGTGTTCTCCGCACAGATGACAACAATACCATCTTGTTCACAAGCTGCGATTTGCCCAGGTTCCCCTTCGTACTTCTGCTCAAGCAATTCACTCCACCAAATTTTAAAAGGCTTGTCTTGGTACGTCGTAAATGCTACCGGCCAAGGGTGCATACCGCGAATATGATTGAAAACCTCCCAGTTCGAACGATTCCAATCAATTACTTCCTGCTCTCGCTTGATTGTTGGCGCAAAGGTAACTTGAGTTTCGTCCTGCTGAATCGGTTTTACTGAATTGGCGAAGATGTCGGGCAGAATAGCATGCACCATCTCTGCTCCTAATACAGCTAATTTGTCATGCATCGTGCCGACGTGATCTTCCATTGTAATTGGAACAGATCGTTGAAGCAGCATGTCCCCTGCATCCAATTTCTCTACCATATACATAATTGTCACGCCAGTCTCTGCTTTTCCTTGCTGAATAGCATAGTGAATCGGCGCTCCGCCGCGCAGTTCTGGCAATAGTGATGCGTGCACATTGATACAGCCATATTTCGGATAATCAAGCAGCTCTTTTGGCAAAATCTGTCCAAACGCAGCTGTCACTATTAAATCCGGCTTGTAGGAGAAAATTTCTTCATAGCTTTCTTTAATTTTTTCCGGCTGGTAAACTGGAATACCGTGCTTTAATGCTTCCTCTTTAACAGGGGAACTTGTTAGTACTCTTTTGCGGCCTTTCGGACGGTCTGGCTGTGTGACAACCAAGACTACCTCGCAATCCTCCTCTGTCAGTTGTTTTAGTGATGGTACAGCGAAATCTGGTGTACCCATGAATACTATGCGTTTCATTTAAAAATAGCTCCTTTCTTACATGAGCGAATACGGCTGTAAATCAACATGTATTTGCAAATCTTCTTTTTTCCGTGCATCTTCGTAATAATGGAGAATTCTCCGGATTACATCACGAAGGTTCGGTTCGTTTTTGTATTTTATCATGCACTGGAAGCGATATCTATCTTTGATTCGCGCCAGTGGAGAGGGAGTAGGCCCTAATATTCTTACTTGGTCAGATAAATGCTTCTGCAGCAGCTGGACGATTGTCTGTGTTGTCTGCATAGCTTTCACCTGGTTTTGATGGCTGATTGTCAGCAGTGCCAAGTAATAATAAGGCGGATATTGAAACACCCTGCGCGTTTGCATTTCCGTCTGGAAAAACGGCCGGTAATCACCTGAAGCTGCAAGCTCCACACTGTAATGCTCTGGTGAGTATGTCTGAATAATTACTTCTCCTGGAAGCGTATGCCTGCCAGCACGTCCGCTTACCTGGGTGAGCAGCTGGAACGTTTTCTCCGCAGCACGAAAATCAGGCAAATGCAGCATGGAATCAGCCGCTAAAACACCAACTAGTGTTACGCGTTCAAAATCCAAGCCTTTTGCAATCATTTGGGTACCGAGCAAAATATCAGCTTCTCCTCTGCCGAATGCACCGAGCAGTTTTTCGTGGGAGCCCTTCCTTCTTGTCGTATCCACGTCCATTCGGATGACACGCGCTTCCGGCAAAAGCTGTGTTAACGTTTCTTCGACTTTTTGGGTCCCTGTACCAAAATAGCGAATTGTATCACTTTCGCAGGATGGACAAAAATGGGGAACAGGTTCTTCATAACCGCAATAATGGCACTTCAGCTGCTCACTGCTTCGATGATATGTTAGCGTAATATCGCAGTGCGGACATTCAACTGTATGACCGCAATCGCGGCACATAACAAAGGTGCTGTAACCGCGTCGGTTTAAAAACAGCACTGTTTGTTCCTTTTTACGAATTCGTTCTTTCATTTGATCCAGCAGTTCGCGAGAAAAGATGGACCTGTTTCCTGCATGCAATTCATCGCGCATGTCGATGATTTGATAATCCGGCATACTTGCATCGTTTACCCGCTCAGGAAGTTCGAGCATTTGGTAGACGCCTTTTTCTGCTCTGGCATAAGACTCAAGCGAAGGTGTTGCACTTCCAAGAACGATAGGTGCGTGATGATACTTGCCGCGGAAAATGGCAATATCTCGAGCATGATATTTAGGATGATCTTCTTGCTTGTAACTCGTTTCATGCTCTTCATCAATTATAATAATGCCCAAATTCTCAAATGGGGCGAATATTGCCGATCTGGCTCCCACAGCAACTTTCACTGTCTTACGTTGAATCTTACGCCACTCATCATATTTTTCACCTGCTGACAATGCGCTGTGCAGCACGGCAACATCAGAACCAAACCGCCCTTTAAAACGATTCACAGTCTGCGGCGTGAGGGCAATCTCAGGTACAAGTACAATTGCTTCTTGTCCTTTGTCCAGCACTTGCTGAATTGCCTGTAAGTATACTTCCGTTTTGCCGCTTCCGGTAACGCCGTGCAAAAGAAAAACATCATGCTTTTCCGTCGAAATACTTTCTAATATCGGCTGGAGTGCTTGAGCTTGCGAATCAGACAATTCCAATGGCGTTGTTGGCTCTATTTTTCTATCTTCGTACGGGTCGCGCATTATTTCTTTATCATATGCCTGCAGGATATCTGCATCTAGTAGCGGCTTTAGAGTGGAAGCTGTCGTCTGGTAAATTGATAACAGCTGTTTTTGTGCTACCGGCCCAGGCTCTTCAATGAAATGCTCCAATAGTGCCTTTTGCTTCATCGCCCGTGGATTTACCTTGCTGAGTTCCTCTTGCAGCTCATCAACCGTTTTCTTTGTATCAAGCATGCGGACTGTTTTTTTCGTTTCCTTGGAGTTAACTTGATAGCGCAGCTCCACCTGTCCAGCTTTGATAGCTTGCTGCAGAATTGCAAAAGAGACCCCGCTTTGCTCAAATTGTTCAAATAAAGCTGTGTTATCTTTTGAAAATACCGACTGCAGCTCGACTGGTATGTCTCCAGTCTTAACCAGTATTTTTTTATATGTCGCCTTCATCGCCTGCGGCAGCATCGCTTGCAGGGCAGTAATGTGAAAGCTCAATGTTCTCTCGCCCATCCATACACCTAAATCAAGCAATTCCGGAGTCAGTGCTGGTAGTAAATCCATCGTTTCCTGTATTTCCTTTAGCTTGTCCACTTCGGTACTATTACTGATTTGCAAAACAAATCCCATAATACGGCGGTTGCCGAATGGAACAATCACACGCATCCCCGGCTGCAGGACATCCATCAGCTTTGCTGGAATCAGATAATCATAGACACGATCGGTCTGACTAGCCGGGACGTCCACGACAACCTTCGCGATATTCATACTTCATCTGCCTCCATGTCGGCCAAAATTTCGTTTAGAATTTGATGAGCAATTTGCTGTTTTGTATTGGAAGGAAAATGCTGTTGCTTACCTTCCTTGTTGAGATACGTTACTTCATTGGTATCTGATTGGAATCCAGCTCCGTCTTTTCCTACTGTATTCACACAAATTGCGTCCAAGTGCTTTCGCTCCAGTTTTCCAAGACCATACGTAATTGCATCCTCTGTCTCTGCGGCAAACCCGACAAGGAACTGATGCTGTTTCCGCTGTCCAAGTGTTAACAAAATGTCTGTTGTCCGTTCCATCTCTATAACCAGATTACCAGCTTGCTTTTTCATTTTCTTGTCTGAAGTCTGAACGGGACGATAATCCGCTACCGCTGCCGATTTGATAACAATATCCTGCTCATCATAAACAGACAGCACTGCCTGCAGCATATCATCAGCACTGACAACATCTACTTTTTTCACACCGGCAGGCGCTGTCAGCTGTGTCGGACCACTTACTAACGTTACGGCAGCACCTCGTTTGGCGGCAGCTTCCGCTATGCTATAGCCCATCTTACCGGACGAATGATTGGTAAAGAAACGAACGGGATCGACCGTCTCCTGTGTCGGACCGGCAGTCACCAACACACGCTTTCCAGCAAGGTCTTGCGCTTGTTCTGCTTGTTCTGCTTGTTCTTCTAAGATTCGTATAATTGATTCCGGCTCTTCTAATCGTCCTTTTCCAACATATCCGCATGCCAAATAGCCAGCTTCTGGCTCAATAAAGCGATATCCCCATGCATCGAGCTGCTGCATATTACGAATCACAGCAGGATGGGCATACATATGTACATTCATGGCTGGTGCAATATAAACTGGTGCCTCTGTTGCAAGTAATGTTGTGGTGAGCATCTCATCTGCAATCCCACCGGCAATTTTGCCGATCAAATTGGCCGTAGCCGGTGCAAGCAAGAACAAATCTGCTTTGTCTGCTAAATCAATGTGAGCGATCTTTTCCGGATGCTTTTCGTCAAATGTATCTGTATAAACAGGGTTGCGGGATAATGCCTGGAATGTGAGCGGCGACACAAATTCTGCTGCGTGCTGTGTCATAATAACGTGAACATCGGCACCTTTTTGTGTTAATTTGCTTGTCAGCGCACATGCTTTATAAGCCGCGATTCCGCCGGAAACCCCTAGACAAATCGTCTTGCCAGCTAAATTCATTACGTTTTCCCCTCCTGATTACAATAAGAAAGAAACCCCCGCTTGGTCTTCACCAACGCGAGGGCATCTCAATCGGATGCGCCTGGCATCCTCACCGTTTATTCTTCTGTGAATTCCAATAGATCAGCTTGAATCTCTTCAAGTGCGATACCAACGGTTTTATGCGATTTCGGATTCGCAATCTTCGTCGTTTTCGTTACCTGCATCTGACGGGCACGCTGTGATGATAACGTAACCAGTGTGTATTTAGAGTTGATTTTTTCCTGCAATTTGTCAATAGACGGTTCTAACATCATATTAGTTTACCTCCAATGCTTTCTTGTATTCTTTGGCAACACGCTCTCGCTTGCAATGCTCGCCTTGCACGATTGATTGAATCTTTGAAACAGCATGATCAAGCTGGTCATTCACAACCACGTAATCATATGCATCCATCATCTCAATTTCGTCGCGGGCTGCATTCAAACGGTTTTTCACCAAATCTGGCGTCTCCGTGCCGCGGCCAACGATACGATTTTTTAATTCCTCCAGGCTTGGCGGGATAAGGAAAATGAAAACACCTTGCGGGAAGTTCTCTTTCACTTGCAATGCTCCCTGTACTTCAATCTCCAAGAAGACATCATGACCCGCTTCTAACGTTTCTTCTACATAATCACGCGGTGTGCCATAATAATTGTCGACATAGCTCGCGTATTCCAAAAGCTTATTCTGCGTAATCAAACGCTCGAATTCTTCCTTTGATTTATAGAAATAGTCTACTCCATCTTGTTCTCCCGGACGCATATTACGAGTCGTCATGCTGATCGAGTAACGCAAATGTGTATCCTGTTCAAATAATGCCTTTCTTACCGTCCCTTTACCGACACCTGATGGGCCGGACAGGATGAAAAGAATTCCTTTCTGTTCAATCATGTGCTTCCTCCTAGCTATTCCTCAGATAGTTCATCGTCACGCAGGACACGCTGTCCTACTGTTTCCGGCTGTACTGCTGAAAGAATGACGTGATCACTATCCGTGATGATGACAGCTCTTGTGCGCCTTCCGTAAGTAGCATCCACCAGTTTGTTTGCATCACGGGCAACCGTAATGATTCGTTTGATGGGAGCCGATTCAGGAGAAACTATAGAGATTATTCTGGTTGCGGAAACGACATTCCCGAAACCGATGTTAATCAATCGTAAGCTCATCTTGCTTCTCCCCCTTGCTGTACTGCTCTGTTGAACGGCTTTCAAAAATTTCGATAATGTATGTAAACCGCTCTGCATAAAAAAGGATTTATCATCATTATACCTTTATCATCAAATAAACTATATCTTATACATTATAATTATACTTAATAATAAACTCAACACTATTCTATATTTTGCACTTGCTCTTTTATTTTCTCCAGCTCCGATTTCATGCTCACAACAATCACACTAATGGAAGCATCTGTTGACTTTGAACCAATGGTGTTGGCTTCCCGCTGCATTTCTTGCAAAATGAAATCACACGTTCTTCCAATCGGACCTTCTTTATCGAGATTATTGTGCAGCTGTTCTACATGACTTTCTAACCGGATAATTTCTTCCGTAATGTCACCTTTTTCAGCTAATAAGGCTATTTCCTGATACAAGCGGCTGTTTTCCGGCAGCCCGCCGTCTACATAATGATTGATCCGCTCTTCCACCCGGTTTTTATAGGCCAGCATTACTTGCGGCCGCAACGCCTTAAGCTCCTGCAGCATCGACTGTAATCCGACGATTCGGTTTCGGATATCTTTCGCGAGTGCTGCTCCTTCAGCTGACCGCATCTCGATAAACAATTGCAACGCACCTTGCACCGCCTCGGTGACCAAGTCAGGCAGTTCTGTAAGCTCCGGCTGTTTTTCTTCCAGCAAGATGTCGGATGATTGCGCCAGAAGTGTATCAATGGTAATGTCCCCGCGCATTCCAAAAGCATTGCGTATTGCTTTCAGCTTATCCATATATGTCTCGGCTAATTCCCAGTCAATAGAGATTTCCCTGTTACGCAGTCCTTCCCCATCGATATCTACTGTAAGTTCAAGCTTTCCTCTGCTAACAACCTGCTGCAGCTGGTCTTTAAGACTATGTTCCAAGGAGGCAGCCATTTTTGGAAGCTTATATTTAATGTCTAAGTATCTGGAATTGACACTCTTTACTTCTGCTGTGACGGTAAGGCTGTTCCCTGAAGCTGTACTTCTGCCATAACCTGTCATACTTTTTGTCAAGAAAACCCCTCCGGTTTCGTGGTATTTATAGTTTATCAAATGTGAGGGTGTTTGTCGTGTTTGAGAGCTGGGAGGGGAGAGAAGGTATGTAATAATTTGGCTGGCAAGTATGAAAACAGAAATGATAAATACACTCTAATACACCCGATTATAAATCATATGTAAGTTGATTTTTGGAGAAGTAGACAATTATCTTTCCTACTTCATTCCGTATTAAAGTTTAGCTGAACATTAACATAATTTGATACTAACTCAGGTGAAAATGTGATACTGATGCAGCCATCTTCCATTAGATTCTTCACAACAAAATCATATAAGTATCGATCACTCTTTATTTATAATACTCTTCTTGAAGCATACCCATAAAGATTTCATCAGAGTATGTACCGTTCATAAATAGGGATTGCCTTAACACTCCTTCTTTTTTAAACCCCGCTTTTTTATACGCTTTTATACCTCGAGTGTTATGTGAGAATACTTCTAATTCCAAACGATTAAGTTTAAGTTCTTCGAAAGTGAATTTTTGTGCAAGCTTAGTTGCTTCAGTACCATAACCTTTATTTATAATACTTTTATTATGTAACGATATTCTAAAACCTGCTTTTCGATTGACTTTATCTACATCTAGTATAGCCAAATCACCTATTACCTCATTTTTACTTAATAAACATATGGCAAAATCATAACGCGTAGGGTCTTCGCTAAATTGTTTATAACTTTTGATGATTTCATCCAATGTAAACGTTTTTCGAGTCCCAGTCATAAAAAGAAACTCTTCATCCTGACATGATTTATAGATACTTTCTAAATCTTCATCTTTAATAGGCCTTAAATACACAGATTTTCCCTTAATCATTGTATTATCTCCCTCTATCCTTTTCAAAGTCCAAGATTTTCATTACACTCTAACGCCCTATCATATTTTCATCCACTATGAAGTTA
The DNA here is from genome assembly GCF_019056395.1 of Terribacillus sp. DMT04. Classification (NCBI taxonomy): domain Bacteria; kingdom Bacillati; phylum Bacillota; class Bacilli; order Caryophanales; family Bacillaceae; genus Terribacillus; species Terribacillus sp. DMT04. The sequence continues at coordinate 1,440,988 of NZ_CP077639.1, read as the reverse complement.
TATCTGCTTACTGAGTAATTGACAGATTACGTTATCGGAACCATTCAAACCATCTACCATGTCCATCGGTTTCTGCAATAGTATTTTGACTCTCAATACCATCTATATAATAATCCATATGTAAAAATCTATCTTGAATGTTATTGTAAACATGGAAGACATTCTATCCTTACCTATTGCTTCGACAGTTTTTAATAGTTGTTTTCTCCTTCCAACTGGTATTTGATTAGCAACATGCGTATGAAATATACAAAGTGCATTATTATCTGGTATATTTTCAGCATATTCTTGCAATAAGTTTATTCCATCTCCTCTATCAGATGGATTGATTTTTCCTTCATAATTTGCAGCTTCTTCAAACATAAATAACCTCTCTTTATGTTCAGGCCATATCAAAGATTTTAGCCATAAGTACTCTTCCTCATTTTTTAAATCTACTATATTTAAGTCTAAACCAATTCTTGTGGAGACTGGCGGAGATGCCGAATGGAGTTTTGGAATATTTTCTCCTTTTATTTCTGATGAGATAGTAAATCTAGACTCTTTTTCTCCATATCTGTGATTATCTCCGCATGAATAAGAGTAATTATTCCAAAAAAGCCGTAACCCTGCGCTCGTGCCAATTTCGACAAGTGCTAATGGTTTTTTTGCTTTCTCGTAAATTGCACAAAATGCCGGATAAAGGTATGCGCACCTTCGTACTTCGTTTGTTTGGACAAGTCTAACTTTAATAATCCACTCAATTTCCATTCGATATTTGATGCAAAACTCTTTAAAATACCCGAATGATTCAGTGTATATTTTCGGTTTATCCACAATGCTTGGTAATACTGATTTAATTGGTGCTCCTTCCCCCTTAGTAAGAGATAGTGTACAGCACCAAATAGAAGATTAGGAACAGGCTGCCCTGCTCGTGCATTACTGCAAATGTTGAGTATATCATCATCTCTTGTAATCTCTCTGGACAAATAGTCGTACAATAAGCTAGAACCTTTACATTCTCTTTCAGCAAACGTCAGGAAAGTCTTCGACAGAATATCACTACTGACCAAGTAACATCACCCCTTGTTAATCATTATTATATTATTCGACATTTTCCATAAAACCCTTTTGGATTGACTATAACTAAATCTCATCCTACCTGATAAAGATTTCTTGTTTACTAAGGTAATCTTTTAAAGCGTCTTCGTGCTGTTTATTAACCAGCGGTGGAATCTTATCAGGTGAAAAGAATCTTAAATCCAATGTTTCATCGTCTTCGATGTTTAATGACCCATCTATAGCCTGTAACTTGAAAAAGAATACAACTGTTTGAGCTTTATCACCACTAGGATACTCATCAAAGTATTTTGTATAGATACCAATTAACTTATCGACTTTAACATCTAATCCAGTCTCTTCTTTTACTTCTCTAATTACAGTCTCTTCTACTGATTCTCCAATATCCATAGCACCACCTGGAAAACCCCATTTCTCCTTATCTTTCCTTTTTTGCAGCAGTATTTCTCCATATTCGTTTTCGATACAACCACCAGCAAAATTTAAAAAGATTCTTTCCTGACCAACTTTTTCTCTAATCCATTTAATATAATCCATACTTTCACCTCTTCCGAATCTATTTAATTATTTAACGCTAAACGTTTTTCCTAATTCAGTTCTTCAGTTAAAAACTTAGAGTTATGATAAGGGTGTCCAATGCTAGAGCAGATACCTTAATAAGCTTTAATTATTAATAAATCATCATATTCTAGTTTAAACTATTCCATGTTTCTGTTTCTTTCTCTTTTTCAATGGGTTGACCAAAAACCTTAATGAGTGTCGGGTGCAATTAAGGTTGTCAGGCTTATTACTTTATGAATGGTGTAAAGTACTCAAAATAAAAATCCGACCTATATCATCATAGCCCGGATCTTCTTAAAAGGAGTAATTATATCTTCTTACTATTTCTTTATAAACCCAAACAGCACGGTCGGCACAGCACTTAATCCTATAATCAACAGCCAGTCTCGAAGCAGGATGTCTGTTGTATGGAAAATCGGCTGCAGTGGTGTGATATAAATAACAGCGAGCAGGAGAATCATCGATATAAGAACGGCACCGATAAGCCAGATGTTGCCGAGCGGATTGCGGGCAAATACTGATTTCTCACTGCGGCAGTCAAAAACGTGAATGAGCTGGGCCATTACGAGCGTTGTGAATGCTGTTGTTTGGGCATAAATAAGATTGTCTGGATCACCTTGGTACATAAGCATGAAAGCAATAATGGTGACCGAGCCGATCAAGATACCACGTGTGACGATTTTTGTGCCAAGTCCGCGGGCAAATATGCCTTCATTCGGATGACGCGGCTTTTGTTTCATTACTTCATCTTCTGCTTTGTCCATTCCTAGAGCAATGGCTGGCAGCCCATCAGTCACCAAGTTCACCCAAAGAATTTGAATTGGGACGAGCGGCATAGGCAAAGCTAAGATCATGGCAAACAGCATGACAAGTATTTCACCGACATTCGAGGCTAGTAAATAACGGACAAACTTACGGATATTCGAATAAATGGTTCTGCCTTCCTTAATTGCTGCTTTAATCGTGGCAAAGTTATCGTCCATTAGCACAAGTCCACTTGCCTCTTTGGCAACATCTGTGCCTGTGATGCCCATGCTGATGCCGATGTCACTTGCTTTGATAGCTGGTGCGTCATTCACACCATCGCCTGTCATGGCAACAATATGCCCCACATGCTGCAATGCTTGTACAATTCGCAGCTTATGTTCCGGTGTCACACGCGCGAAGACATACATGCTATCCACTTCATCACGCAATTCTTCATCTGACATACGATCCAGATCTCTTCCTTCCACTACTTTCCCGCCAGCCGGCAAGATATGGAGCATCTTGGCGATGGCTGCTGCCGTCTTCACATGATCACCAGTGATCATAACTGTCTTGATGCCTGCTTCTCGGCAATCAATGATCGCATCCATCGCTTCTTGACGTGGCGGATCAATCAAACCATTGAGCCCGACGAATGTCATGTTCTGCTCTAATTCTTCTTCTTTTGGTTCATACCCAGCTGGAAATTCACGGATACAAACCGCAATTGTGCGCAATGCTTTCGCTGCCATCTGATCGACGGCCTCGTACAGCACTTTTTTATCTTTCGCAGCAAGCGGCTTCTTATTGGAGTCTACTTCCTCATAAACAGCTTTATCAATTAAAACATCCGGCGCTCCCTTGGTTATGGCGACCAGCTTTCCTTCTGGCGTTCGGATGAGGACGGTCATGCGCTTCCGTTTACTATCGAATGGTACTTCATGCACGACTTCATAATCTGTCAGTTTATCAGCATCCAGACCGGCTTTTTTTCCGGCAACAACGAGCGCACCCTCCGTCGGATCACCGTCAATGAGCCAGCGTTTCTTTTTACGAATCATTTTTGCATGGCTAGCAAGAACACCGTAGCGAAGAAAGCGGATAAGTGCTTTATCCGTTGATTCCTTTTCGTCCCGATAAAATCCACCAGATGGATCGTACCCGCTGCCGGTTACCGTATAGCTGTTTCCACCCAGGAATATTTCTTTTACTGTCATTTGGTTTTCTGTCAGTGTTCCGGTTTTATCGGAACATATAACGGTTGCTGAACCAAGCGTTTCGACCGCTGACAGTCTTCTGACGATGGCTTTTTGTTTGATCATACGCTGCACGCCGAGAGAAAGTGCTACGGTCACGATAGCCGGAAGACCTTCTGGTATAACAGCAACCGCAAGCGACACTCCAGCAAGCAGCATGTCATAAAGCGGATTGCCGCGGTACACCCCAGCAAGTACTGTTAATGCCGTCAAAAGCAAAGCAATAACAATTAGTATCTTACCAAGTTTCTCTAATCTTTTTTCTAGCGGTGTTTGTTTGCGCTTTGTATCAATTAGCAGTTCTGCAATTTGTCCGACAGCTGTGTTCGAGCCGGTACCGATAACAATGCCTGTTCCGTTGCCTCGCGTAACGAGGGAGCTCATAAACGCAATATTCACCTGATCTTGCGGACCAAGCTTTTCTCTGTTCAATGGCTCTGTCATTTTAGCTACGGGCAGTGATTCGCCGGTTAGTGCGGATTCTTCTGTCTCCAGACTCGTTACAGCAATTAAACGCAAGTCAGCAGGCACCCGATCACCTGCTGTCAGGGAGACGATATCTCCCATGACCAGTTCCGCGGAAGGCACCCTGGTCCATTGACCGTCTCGCAGCACACGTGCCAATGGCGCATTTAACTCTTTTAACTTGCTGAGTGATTTCTCGGCATTTCTTTCTTGAAAGAATCCAATCAGCGCATTTAAAAAGACGATGAGCAAAATAGCGATGCTATCGATGTATTCGCCTAATATTCCTGATATAACAGTAGCAGCAAGAAGCACCAGGACCATGAAGTCTTTGAATTGTCCAAGAAATAACGCCAGCTGAGATACGCTTTTCTCTTCTTTCCACTCATTTCTTCCGTCCCGCTTCAGCCGCTGTGTGACTTCTTTTGAAGCCAGGCCTTTCTCTGGATTAGATCCTGTCTTCTTGGCTGTTTCCTCTGCAGAAAATTGATACCATCGCACGTTGCATACCTCCACCTCTTATTTCTAGTGTAAATGTATGCGTGCTTGTCCGATAAAATGCTATACTAGCAGAGAATGAGGTGAAACCATGGCATTTGATGGAATAGTAACAAGAGCGATGGCTAGAGAATTGGATCATACATTATCAACTGGCCGACTATCGAAAATATACCAGCCGACTGATACGGAGATCGTGCTTACTTTCCGCAGTCAAGGGAAGAATCACGCCCTATTATTATCGGCGCACCCTAGTTACGCACGCGTGCACATAACAGATGATACCTACCAAAACCCGCAAAATCCTCCGATGTTCTGTATGTTGCTCCGCAAGCATCTGGCAGGTGGATTTTTAGAGAAAGTAGAGCAATTTGAAAACGAGCGTATCATCCAGCTAACCTTTATTAGTAAAGATGAACTCGGTGACAAAACTTCTAAGCGTATTATTATGGAAGTCATGGGTAAACACAGCAATATTATGCTGGTAGATAATGAAACAGATATGATTATCGACAGCATTAAGCATATCTCCGCAAGTGTGAACCGGCACCGTACGATTCTCCCAGGGCAAACGTACAAGCTGCCGCCAAGTCAGGAGAAGCTGAATCCATTTACACTGGATCCAGCTGACTTTGCTCGCAAGCTCGATTTCAATAGCGGCCGTATGCACAAGCAGATCTTAAACCTGCTGCAAGGTGTATCTCCTGCTTTAGCAGGCGAACTCGCGGAACAAGCTTATATGGGAGATAAGGAAGCTTATGCAGCTGCGTTTTCCGCTTTCATTGATAAAATGAAACAAGACAGCTACGAGCCTACGTACTTCAAAGGCAAAAAAGAGGATTTCTATGTAATGGATTTATCCTCTATTGAAGGGACTCGGGAACATTACGATACGATGAGCTCACTCATCGATGCGTTTTATTCCGGGAAAGCAGAGCGCGACCGCGTGAAACAGCAAGCAGGTGACTTGATTCGTTTCTTGAAAAATGAACGGGAAAAGAATATCCGAAAGCTTACCATTCATGAGAATACGTTAAAAAAATCCGAAGAAGCGGATACGTACCAGCGAAATGGTGAGCTGCTGACAGCACATATGCACCAAATCAAGCAAGGTGATACTGAAGCTGTCGTCACGGATTATTACGATCCAGACCAAAGTCAGGTAAGTATTAAGCTGAATCCAAACAAAACACCTAGCGAAAATGCACAAAGCTATTTCAAGCAATACAATAAATTGAAAAAGTCACGTACGATGGTAGAGCAGGAGCTAGAGAAAACAAATGCGGAAATCGACTATCTAGATCAGCTCGTCCAGCAAGTGGAAGGTGCGCGAGAGCAGGATGTTGAGGAGATTCGTGAGGAACTGCGTGAGCAAGGCTACTTGAAAGCTAAAACACAGCAAAAGAAAAACAAAAAGCCGAACTTGCCAACACCAGAGTCATATACCGCAACAGACGGCACGGCCATTCTGGTCGGACATAACAACAAGCAGAATGAATACTTGACGATGAAGCTTGCGCACAAACAAGATACATGGCTGCATACAAAGGATATTCCGGGATCCCACGTCATCATCCGATCAAGCAAACCTTCTGAAGAAACATTAGAAGAAGCAGCTAAATTAGCAGCTTGGTTCAGTAAGTCCAGACTATCCTCTTCCGTACCAGTAGATTATACGCTTATACGTCATGTCAAAAAGCCAAATGGCGCCAAGCCAGGTTTTGTAACGTATGACCAGCAAAAAACTTTGTACGTGACACCAGAAGAAAGCTTAGTGAAAAAGTTAGCTGTGAAATAAAGCAGTATACTTGCAAGACACACAATTAATAGTGCTTTTGACTATATAAAATCCAAACGATGCGCCGTTTAACAGCCGTGTCGTTTGGATTTTTTGTGTACGAATCTGAGATGTAGACCACCCCACTAAGATCAGATCCCTTTTGACACTATCCGGTGACTAACGGTCCCATTAAAAAATGAGAGCGGGACAAAACCCCAAAAAATGAGAAATTAAAATGAGGCAGGCGTCTCCGAGAATTCGGAGATGCCTGCCTCATCTTTTTATCGTTAATTTACTGTTTATAGAAGCAAAAAAAGGACCCCTCTGATAGAATTAAGTTACGACACAAAACACAAAAGAGGAGGGTCCTTATGTTTAAACATTATACCATGTGTGAAGTCGTTTTACCTCTAGATTTGGAAAGAAAATTACCTGAAAATGATATTGCTTTTACCGTTAACCATTTAGTAGAAAGTATTCCAGACGAAGCTTTTGACGGTTTCCGTCGGGAAACCGGACACCCTGCTTATCACCCTCGCATGATGATGAAGATTATTTTATGTGCCTATACGCAATCCGTTTTCTCGGGCCGTAAAATTGAGTCATTACTTCAAGACAGCGTACGCATGATGTGGCTTGCCCAAGATTATCAGCCCAGCTATCGCACCATCAACCGATTCCGTGTGAACCCTCACGTAAAAGAACTCTTACGCCAGTGCTTTGTCCAATTTCGCAGCCAGCTGGTTCAAGAAAAAGTCATTGAAGAAGAAGCCATTTTTATTGATGGCACCAAAATCGAAGCAAATGCCAACAAGTTTACTTTTGTATGGCGGAAGTCCACTGAGAAATACAGTACGCAATTGGTGGAAAGATCGGCTCAGATGTATGAAGAACTGTTGGAGCAGGAAATTATCCCCGCAATCGAGCTGGAGAACCCCGAAGCCCTATCGGGCGAAGAGTTAACAAAAGTAGCAGAAAAACTGGACGAAAAGGTGCAGGAATACGATCGCCGCATAGAAGCAAGTGATGATACTGCCGAACGCAAGCAGCTTCGTTCCGAACGTAAAGCACCAAAACAGTACCGAAAGCAAGTCAATGATTTCATTAAACGGAAATCAAAATATCAGGTCGACATGGAAATCTTCGGAGACAGAAATAGCTACTCCAAAACTGACCATGGTGCCACTTTTATGCGCATGAAAGATGATTATATGAAAAATGGCCAACTTAAACCTGGGTACAATGTGCAGCTGGCTACTGAAGGTCAATATGCCCTGGCCTATGATGTGTTCCCGAATCCTACGGATACGCGAACTTTCATCCCTTTCCTTGATAAGATTGAACGGGACTTTTTTGAGCTGCCCGACTATATTGTCGCGGATGCCGGATATGGCAGTGAGCAAAATTATGATGATGTGGTAAATAATCGGAAGCGCATCCCTCTCATCACCTATAATCACTACCGAAAAGAAAAGCAAAAGAAATATAAACAAGATCCTTACCAAGTAGCTCACTGGGATTATGATGCCGAAGGCGACTTTTTCACTTGCCCGAATAACCGGAAATTAGCGTTTCGGTACCTATCCGAAAGATGCGACAAATTTGGATTCAAGCGTCATTATCGCGTGTATGAATGTGACGATTGTACTGCTTGTCCCTTACGTGCAGAATGTACGAAAGCGAAAGAAGGAAACAACCGGAAAATCTATTACAACGAAAGATGGGAAAAACAAAAAGCATATACCCAGCAATTACTCAGCGAAAAAGAAACAGGGAAAATTTACGGAAAACGTAAAATAGATGTCGAGCCAGTCTTCGGATTTCTGAAGGCTCATTTGTGTTTCACTCGTTTCTCGGTACGAAGTAAAGAGAAAGTGGAAAACGAATTAGGATTCGCCTTCATGGCGGTGAACATCAGGAAGTTCACCGCCAGATCAGCAAGTATAGTAAGGAATTCAAAAAATATCAGATCAAAAAAGATCTCGGTCACCATTTTCCTGGTGACCGAGATCTTTTTTGTGTCAGAGAGGAGTTATGTCCCGCTCTCATTCAAAAAACGATGTACTTTTGATTAAACTGTTCATTTATGGGACTCTTTCTTCGTTCACTTAGGAAAGAAGATAATCTGGTGTTTATAAAAACAATCCGACAATCGTACCAGTCAATATCGACCCCATTGTTGCCACTAACAATACCTTCAATCCTACTTTCGCAAGCAAACTTGCCTGCTTTTGATCAATTGCTTGTACGGTTCCCAAAATCATTCCGATTGAGGAGAAGTTTGCAAATGAAATTAAGTAAGCTGAAATAATACCGACTGTTTTGTCAGACATGTCAGGGACAAGCTTAACGAAATCTGAGATGGCAACGAATTCATTGGCAGCTACTTTTGTTCCCATAATCGAACCTGCATTGACAATTTCAGAAGTTGGTATCCCCATGATAAATGCCACAGGTGCAAAAATATACCCAAGTATTTCTTGGAATGTCATACCTACTAAGCCGTTAAACACATAGTTAATCATGGCCAATAACGCCATATACGTAATCAGCATGGCACCTACGATTAACGCCGTTTTACCACCTAATAAGGTACCGTTTCCAACAGCTTCAAAAAATGATTTATCTGTATTCATCTCTTTTAGATCTATATCATAATCTTCTTCGCTTCGAACAGGAGCTACAATGGAAGATAAAATTAAACCAGAGAATACATTGATCGGCAATGCGACAAGCACATACTCAGGTGGTATCAGCTGTAAATACCCTCCTAAAGTTGAACAAGACACCGCGACAAGTGAGGATGTTGCAACAATAAACAAACGGTTTGGGCTCAACTTATGAAGTTGAGACTTAACGGAAATGATTGCCGTTGTATCACCGAAAATCATAGAATTCACCGCAACAAAAGATTCAACTTTCGGCAGTCCCGTTATTTTGGACACAAAACCACCTACATACTTAATCGCTAAAGGCAGTATTCTAAGATACGTTAAAATAGACAATAATGCAGATATAAAGATAATCATCATAAGAACATTCAGGAAGAAATAACCTTTTGTGGACAAATCACCGAATACGAATGAAATGCCTTCGTGTCCAAAGGAAAGGACTTTCGTGAATACCTCGACTATTTTTCTTATGATCGTTCTGCCAATTAACGTATTAAGCAAGAACCAAGCTAATATGAGCTGCACAGCCAACATGATACCAGCTGCGCGATAATTGATATGTTTTTTGTCGTTTGACATTGCCCAGGCAATAGCGACTAAAACAAGTATTCCTAAAACTCCAATAACAATAGACACGCAATTTACCTCCAACCTTGCAGAACCAACCGTGGATTTTTGTACATAGCTTATAAATATAAAGTTAATAGACCCGCATCCTGCTGCTGCAGCTGCGATCCTATACTTGGACTTATTAATAGGATTAACCTAAATCCGTTATCATAAGCAGATTATAAAAATGTTAACAGTATCTCCTGCGTACTGGCGTCTATTATGACACATATCATATTTCGTGATAACACTTTTATTATTAGTTGCATTATTAACATTTTTTATAAAAGTATTTCAATTTCAAAAACTATAATTGCTATATATTGTATGATACTGAACATTAGAAAGGGAGTAGAGGAAGTTTGTGAAGAAATAGAAGAGATGATCATAAGGAAACTAGCAAATTCAGTTCAAACGTACTAAAAAACCGGACAATACGGTACACTTTCACGCTTTAAAAATACCGTATTGTTCAGATAAAAGTTAACTGATATAACCACTTTAACAGCGTTTGAGTATGAATTTTCTATTTGTAACGTTAAGCTTAGCATTTATTCCAATCCGACAGTACCTAACAATATTTGTATTATTAGCAAACTAAATCAATTTCTTGTAATAAAAGTTTCCATCTTTATACTTACCGAATGCATCTTGTGCGAATGCAGGTACTTCTCCAAATAGCACATAGCCTTCTGACTGGTATAACACATTCGCTGGTCCATCTTTCTCTGTATCCAGCAAAAGCAGCGTTCTCCCTTCCTGTCGAGCCGCTTGTTCAGCGTGCTGCAGCAGCTTTCTTGCAATACCTTTGCGCTGGGCATCTGGGTGTGTCATAAGCTTGGCAATTTCAGCTCGATGCTGGCCGTTTTCCTTATCACTGAGTTGCACTTGCACTGTACCTGCTATTTTTCCATCTAGTAAGCAAATAAATAAGCGTACATGCTCGGAGAGGACGTGTTGCCAATATGCAAGAGCGGTTTCATGCTGCATCGGATACAAATAGTTCATAGAAGCCCCTGCCGCCACTATTTCCTCAAACAAATTAGCCAATTCTTCTTCATAACCGCCGATCTCTGTTAACTCGACAATCTGCATAACTTCTCCCCCATTCCCTGTCATTAACTGATTTTCCGTTTCCTACTTGTCTATTATAAAGCAAAAAAGGATGCAACGATGCACCCTTTTAAAAGTTGAAAGCCACTCAGTCTGTTTATGTTTCTATGAAATTATTTCACGCGCTATCAGCTTTAAACCGAATGAAACTGATGGCTGACAACGAGTAACTCTCTCTAATAACTTATTCTTTTTTCCATTAATGACGAGACTTCTTGGAAGCCAAGTTTTTGATACAGGTGTTTTGCTCGGTTTCCTGCAAAAACGTTTAATTGAACTTTATGAAGCCCCTCTGCGCTCAATTGCCGGAACGCTGCCTCACATAACTTTTCAGCTATTCCTCGTTTGCGGAAAAGCGGCAGCACATATATCTCGAATATAAATCCTGCCATTTCATTATTATAATGGTCGACAGTTTTTCCCACCCCAATCCATCCTTGGATCATATCATTTTCATGATGAACAAGGTAATAGCCGCCATTATGCAAAAATGAAGCTGCCATTTGCAGTACCTTATCACTTGTTAGTTTGCCATAACCCATCGTTGCTTCATTAAAAACAGTAAAAGAATAATTCCAGATTGTTTGTGTTTCGATACGCGTAGCTCTTCTAATTGACATCTGACCAAGCACCTCCTTTATATTCTCATCAACATCTTTAGCCACGATATCTGTCACCCATAAGAACAGCCAATTGCTTGTATAAATTGATACGCTGCTCGTGAAATGACAGATCTGTCCCTGAATCTTGTGGTTAGTTTATGTGAGAAATGGGTGTTTGTGCGATAACGCTGCCTTCACGTGCTGCGAACATGTTAGTTTAGTTTTTTTATGAAGAAACGCGAAAAGGCTTTAGCTACCTACCTTTCAGAGCTAAAGCCTTTACACGTTTGATATTACAGCTAAGCTGCCAGTTCATTTTAGAGGGTGTTGCGCCATTCTAATAGTTCCTGCTTATCCTGCGATGTTATAGTGCCTTTTTCCACAAGAATTTCTGTTAATGAATCAAAGTTCGTCAACGTTTCAAACGGAACATCTGCCTGAGCAAAGTTATCATCTGCTTTTTGTAAATTGTAGCTGAAGATAGCTAAAACTTTTGTAACGATAGCTCCTGCTTCTTTTAGAGCCTGCACGGTATTCAGAACGGAACCGCCTGTCGAAATAAGGTCTTCAATGACGACCACATGCTTACCAGCTACATCTGCTCCTTCAATCTGGTTGCCTTTGCCGTGTCCTTTTTTACTGGATCGAACGTAAATCATAGGCAAATCCACTTTTTCCGCAAGCCAGGCTGCGTGCGGGATTCCTCCTGTAGCACAGCCAGCAATAATTTCTGTTTCCGGTGATTCTGCCAGTTTACCTTGAAACTGTCTGCTAATCTCACTTCGAACTTCGGGATGACCCAATGTAAGTCTATTGTCACAGTAGATCGGAGAATGAATCCCGCTTGCCCAGATAAACGATTTGGAAGGATCAATTTGGATTGCGCCGATAGAAAGCAGTGCTTCTGCTAGATTAGTTGTTGTTGTCATCGTTTTTCCACTCCTGTACTGCCTGATTGTAGGCTTGTTTTGGGTTATCTGCTGTTGTTACACTTCTGCCGATGACCAAATAATCGGCACCCATCTTCTTCGCTGCAGCTGGTGTAGCAATACGATGTTGGTCGTTTTGCGCGGAGCCGGCCAAACGAATGCCAGGTGTTACAGTAAGAAAGCTTTCACCGCATACTGCTTTAATGCTCGCCGCTTCATGCGGAGAACATACAACGCCATCTGCCCCGGCGCGCTTAGACAGCTCAGCTAAATGACGTGCATAAGCAGCTAATGTCTTCGGCTGCTGCAAATCAGTTTGGAATGTATGCTCATCCATGGAGGTCAGCATTGTCACGCTTATCAGTTTCGGTACAGCATCTGCTGCTCCGCTATGTAATCCTTCTTTTGCCGCCTCTATCATTTTCGCTCCGCCAAGCGCATGCACATTGACGATATCAACATCAAGTGCTGCAAGATTACGCATTGCTCTTTTAACCGTGTTCGGAATGTCGTGCAATTTCAGATCAAGAAAAATTGGATGATTTTTCTCTTTTAATTGGTAGATGATTTGCGGCCCTTCGCGGTAGAAAAGCTCCATGCCAACTTTTACTGGCACTTCTTCCAGTTCATGCTGATCAAGGAAATGCAGTGCTTCGTTCCCTGTCGGAAAATCAAGTGCGAGATAAATGGGTGTCTGCATGTTCATGCCCCTTTCCGATTGCATCCTCTGCACTAGCGAAACCATATTTCTCCAGTACACCCGGCAATTGCTGAATAATCTCCGGACAAACAAATGGATGCTGGAAATTGGCAGTACCTACTGCAACAGCTGTGGCACCAGCAAGCAGGAATTCCAGCACATCTTCTGCTGTTGTGACGCCGCCCATGCCAATGATCGGTAAATCCGTCACTTGTCGGACTTGGTAGACCATGCGAATGGCAACAGGCTTCACTGCCGGTCCTGATAAACCGCCTATCTTATTCGCAAGCAGCGGTTTTTGGCTCGCTAAATTGATTTGCATGCCTGTCAGCGTGTTAATTAACGATAAGCCATCTGCTCCGCCCGCTTCTGCGGCAGCTGCTATCGCGGTGATATCCGTGACATTTGGAGACAGCTTCACATATACAGGAACCGCACTAACATCTTTTACTGCTGCCGTAACTGTCTGAGCCAGCGCTGGATCGGTTCCGAATTGCACGCCGCCTTCTTTTACATTTGGACAAGATATATTTAATTCAATTGCTTTAATGACTGAATGTCTGCTGATCTTTTGTGCTACTTCGACATATTCTTCAATGGTGCTTCCTGCTACATTAGCCATGATAGGTGTATCATATTTTGCTAGAAACGGCAGCTCTTGTGCCATAATTTGATCCACGCCTGGATTTTGCAGACCGATTGCATTCAACATGCCAGCATCTGTTTCGGCTACACGTGGTGTTGCATTTCCGTACCTGGCTGTGCCAGTTGCCGCCTTGATTGTTATGGCCCCTAACAAGTTCAAATCATACAGCTCGGCATATTCTTTGCCAAAGCCAAAGCAGCCGGAAGCTGGCAAAACCGGATTTTTCAATGCTAAGCCTGGCAGCTGAACTGCTAGATTCATGTCAACACAACCTCCTTTGCTCGGAAAACAGGACCGTCTTTACAGATTTTTTTATACCCACTTGCACTATCCGGGGCAGGAACAACGCAAGCGAAGCAAGCTCCGATACCGCACCCCATTCGCTGTTCAATGGAGATAAACCCTTCCTGATCAGAAAGCTGCGTAGATACAGCTTTTAGCATGCCAGTCGGACCACAAGTAAAGTACTGATCAAAATCCAGCTTTTCAGCACTTATAATATCCGTTACAAACCCTTTTACTCCCGCACTGCCATCATCTGTTGCCAGATAGTAGTTTCCGAGAGTCTGGAACTGGTCCTCATAAAAAACGTGCTCTTTGTTCTGAAATCCTGCCACCATTGTGACGTGCACACCTTTCTGTTTCAGACACTGCGCCAAATAGTAAAGTGGCGGTACCCCAATGCCCCCTCCGACAAGCAGCGCTTGTTCCAATCGCAAATCATCGACAGGATAGCCTTGTCCGCAAGGTCCGAGCGCATCCAGCTGATCTCCTGGTGCTGCTTTGGCTAATGTGTTTGTTCCTTCTCCAAGCAGTTTAAATATAATAGTGATTGTAGATGCTTGTTTATCTACTCCCGCTATACTGATTGGACGACGAAGCATATGATTCGTCCCTTCACCTACAAGCAGATGAAGAAACTGGCCTGGGAGAATTTTCTCCTGGGCCATTCTTCCGTGAAAGGTCATCTCTACTGTATCTTTGGCAATAGGCCGTTTGCTGATAATTTCGAGCTGCTCATGAATCAAGACAGTACGCCTCCTGCCACAACCGGTTTGGCAGTAAAAGTCATGGATTCGATAATGCTGGCAATTGCTTTAGCAGTATCCAAGCTTGTCAAACATGCGAGTCCGTGCTCCACTGCTTCTCGACGGATAAGGAACCCATCAGAACGCGGCTGTTTGCCGGAAGTGAGTGTGTTGACGACAAATTGTACGTCACCATTCTCAATGATGCTAATGACATTTTGCTCCGCTGATCCGACTTTACCGACAGTTGTTACCGGCAGTCCTGCTTCCTCGACAGCTGAGCTAGTTCCTTCTGTTGCATATAATTGGAATCCTAGTGCATAAAACAGTTTGGCGATTTCCATTGCTTCTGCTTTGTCTTTATCTGCTACTGTGAGAAGTATTGCTCCTTCCTGCGGCACAGACAATCCGGATGCGAGCAGTCCTTTGTACAATGCTTTTTCAAGTGTCCGATCGTGACCAATCGCTTCTCCTGTAGACTTCATTTCTGGTCCGAGCAAGGTATCCACACTGCGCAGCTTCTCAAAGCTGAATACCGGCACCTTCACAAACACATCTTCTGGTTCTGGCAGCAGGCCGCTCACGTAGCCCATATCAGCCAGCTTCTGTCCGAGAATCGCTTTTGTCGCAATATTAGCCATCGTTACGTGCGTAATCTTAGACAAGAAAGGAATGGTACGGCTTGCTCGAGGGTTTACTTCCAGCACATAAGCTTTTCCTTTGTGGATAACAAATTGGATGTTAATCAGCCCTTTTACACCAAGTGCTTTCGCTATTTCCATCGTTGCGTCGATACATTGCTGGCGGCATTCTTCAGTAATTGTCTGTGTCGGGTACACGGCTATAGAATCTCCTGAATGGACGCCTGCGCGTTCTATATGTTCCATAATACCAGGGATAATCGTTGTTTCTCCGTCACTGATGGCATCGACTTCCACTTCAATGCCAGTCAAGTATTGGTCGATTAGAACCGGATGATCATGGCGAACATGAACCCGTTTTTCCATGTAATGTTGTAATTCTGCTTCGTTGTAGACGATTTCCATGTTGCTGCCGCCGATGACATAAGACGGGCGGACAAGTACCGGATAACCAATTTCAGCCGCTGTTTCTGCTGCATCTTCAAGTTTCGTGATCGATGCACCTTCTGGCTTTGCGACTTTGAGTTCGTCTAGTAATCTTTCAAACTTATCTCGGTCTTCGGCAGCATCAATTGCTTGCAAAGATGTTCCTAGCACTTTCACGCCGCGGCGCTCCAATCCTTCTGCTAGATTAATTGCTGTCTGACCGCCAAATTGGACGATTACGCCCAGCGGATTTTCCAAGTTGACCACATGCATGACGTCTTCTAAAGTTAGCGGTTCAAAGTACAGCTTATCGGAAACACTGAAATCAGTCGAAACGGTTTCTGGGTTGCTGTTGATAATAATGGCTTCGTAGCCTGCTTCCCGGATTGCCAGAACAGAATGAACGGTGGCGTAGTCAAACTCAATTCCTTGGCCGATACGGATCGGACCGGAGCCAAGCACGATTACTTTTTCTTTATCAGAGACAATGGATTCATTTTCTTCTTCGTACGTGCTGTAGAAATACGGTGTTTGCGATTCAAATTCGGCTGCACATGTATCCACCATTTTATAAACCGGTGCTAGCTGATTTTCCATGCGGAACTGATAAACTTTGTCTTCATTTGTATTCCACCAGTGCGCAATTTCACGGTCAGAGAAGCCTTTTTGTTTCGCTTCCTGTAACAGCTCCAATTCCCACGGCTGTTCTTGTAAGTCTGCCTCCATCTTGATAAGTGCTTCCATTTTCCAAAGGAAGAAACAATCAATCCTTGTCAGTGCGTGCAGCTGTTCAACAGAATAGCCGCGGCGGAATGCTTCTGCCAAGATGAATAAGCGCTCATCGTCAGCTTTGACAAGACGATGCTCCATTTCGTCGTCTGTCATCTGGTCCAAACGAATAGATGCGAGGCCGTTTGCTTTATTATCGAGCGAACGAACACCTTTCAGGAGCGCTTCTTCGATATTGCGCCCTATTGCCATCACTTCTCCTGTTGCTTTCATCTGCGTGCCGAGCTTGCGATTGCCGCTGACGAATTTATCAAATGGAAAGCGCGGCAGTTTGGCTACAACATAATCGAGAGCTGGCTCAAAGTAAGCGTATGTAGTACCTGTTACAGGGTTTTTAATTTCATCCAGTGTCAGACCAACTGCGATTTTAGCGGCCATTTTGGCAATTGGATATCCTGTTGCTTTGGAAGCGAGCGCACTAGAGCGGCTGACGCGCGGGTTCACTTCTATGATGTAATAATTAAAGCTGTGCGGGTCAAGCGCAAGCTGAACGTTACAGCCGCCTTCAATTTGCAAAGCTTTAATAATTTTGATAGATGCATTTCGAAGCAGCTGGTATTCGCGATCGCTTAGTGTTTGCGATGGCGCAACAACGATGCTGTCTCCGGTATGAATACCGACCGGATCCACGTTTTCCATGTTACAAACGACAATGGCCTGGTCGTTTTTGTCGCGCATCACTTCGTATTCAATTTCCTTAAACCCGGCAATATTGCGTTCAATCAAACATTGTGTGACGGGAGAAAGTGCAAGGCCGTTCTTTGTGATTGTCTTTAACTCTTCTAAGTCATAACACATACCGCCCCCTGTGCCGCCAAGTGTATATGCGGGACGGACGATCAGCGGAAAACCGATCTCCTCAGAAAAAGCTACAGCTTGTTCAACAGTTGTGACAATCTGGCTTTCGGGCACTGGTTCACCGAGCTGATGCATTAAATCGCGGAATTGCTCCCGATCCTCTGCTTGCTGAATAGCTTCCAAAGAAGTTCCTAACAGCTCAACCCCAAATTCTTTTAAAATACCAGAGTTATCAAGCGCAACAGCCAAGTTTAAACCTGTTTGACCGCCAAGTGTCGGCAGCAGTGCATCAGGTTGTTCTTTACGAATTATTTTGCTTAGGAATTCGACCGTTAGCGGCTCCATATAGACAATATCTGCTACGGTGTGATCCGTCATGATGGTGGCTGGGTTGGAGTTTGCCAGAATGACCGTATAGCCTTCTTCACGCAGTGCTTGGCAAGCCTGTGTGCCGGAATAATCAAATTCTGCTGCCTGCCCAATGACGATCGGACCAGATCCGATAACAAGGATTTTTTGGATGTCAGTACGTTTAGGCATAAGTAGCTTCCCCCTTGGATGATGGTTGTGTTGTTTGTTCTGTCATGTCCAGGAATTCATCGAATAAATGTCGGGTATCTTCTGGTCCCGGAGCAGCTTCTGGGTGGTACTGCACACTCATGACTGGGTATTTTGTGTGCTGAATCCCTTCTACGGTACCGTCGTTTAACGCTACTTGCATTAATTCAAGCTCCGTCGAAGAAAGTGATTCTTTGGTAACGGTATAACCGTGATTTTGAGATGTTAGGTAGGTTTTCCCTGTTTTTAAATCTTTGACAGGGTGGTTGGAGCCCCGATGGCCGAATTTCAGTTTTTCTGTATTGGCGCCAGCAGCAAGTGCAATTAGCTGGTGGCCGAGACAGATTCCGAAGATAGGTACTTGACTGATCAGCTCACGAATGGTTTTGATGGCAGTTTCCACGTCTTTCGGATCTCCAGGCCCATTCGTCAGCATCACGCCATCAGGATTTAAATGAAGGATTTGTTCTGGCGAGTAGTGCCAAGGTACGACCGTAATATGACAGTCGCGTGCTGCAAGTTCACGTAAAATACCATGCTTCATACCGAAGTCCATCACTACAATACGTTTACCGCGGCCCGGAACGACATATGGCTTGGTTGTACTCATACGCTGCACTTGGTCGTTTGGCAGGGAGATTGCTTCCCAAGCAGCATCTGTTTTCCGTGTTTCGGCTGCTTCTGTTAATCTAGCTTTCATCGCACCTTGTTTGCGAATGATTTTTGTCAGTTTACGAGTATCTATGCCTTCAATTCCAGGAATTTCATGAAACTTCAGGAAGCTGTCTATTGTATGCTGCTTCCTGAAATTAGAAGGAGCGGCACATGCTTCTTTTACGACAAGTGCTTGGATGGATGGCTGGATGCTTTCAAAGTCATCACTATTGATGCCATAGTTGCCGATAAGCGGATAAGTCAGTGTGACGATTTGTCCGAAGTAGGAAGGGTCCGATAGAATTTCTTGATAGCCTGTCATCCCTGTATTAAACACAATCTCTCCCGTTGTTGCCTGATCGCTTCCGAATGCTGTTCCGTTGAATACAGTCCCGTCTTCCAGGATAAGTTGTCGTTTCTTCATTTTACCGCTTCCTTTCTGTATACAATTTCTCCGTTGCAAATTGTCATTGTCGGCTCTCCTGTGTAACGCCAGCCGATAAATGGTGTGTTTGTTCCTTTTGATTGGAATAAAGTCGGATCTACTAGTCCGTCTGCTTGTAAATTTAGTACAGTCAAATCTGCAGCTGCTCCTGTCTCAAAGCGCCCGTATGGCAGCTTGAATGCTTCTGCTGGCTTGATTGTCAGCCAGTCGATAAGCTGACGAAGCGTGAAAATGTCTGTCTCAACAAATTGTGTGTACAATAAGCTGAACGCTGTTTCTGATCCAACGATACCGAATGATGCATCCAGCATGCTGACGTTCTTCTCCTCTGCTGTGTGCGGTGCATGATCCGTTGCAATCATATCGATTGTGCCATCCAGCAAGCCTTCGATAAGCGCCTGACGATCGGCTTCAGATCGGAGTGGCGGATTCATCTTATAGTTGCCATCATCACTTTTGATATCTTCATCTGTCAAAAGCAAATGATGCGGTGTTACTTCTGCTGTTACGCGAATACCGGCGCGTTTCGCATCACGGATAACGCGAACAGACTCTTTTGTGCTGACGTGGCAAATGTGGTAATGACAGCCAGCTGCTTCTGCTAGTAAAACATCCCGAGCAATATGTACTGACTCAGACACATTATTAATACCTGGCAAGCCAAGTCTTTTGCTTGCTGTTCCTTCATGCATGACGCCTCCTGGCACAAGACTGTCATCTTCACAATGTGCAACGACCGGGATGCCAAGTTTTGCTGCCCGCTGCATCGTTTCCAGCATCATACCGGCAGACTGGATACCGAGTCCGTCATCAGTAAAAGCAAAAGCAGTTGTCATATTTTCCATATCGACAATCTCCCGGCCCAGCTGCTGCTTGGTGATGCTGGCGTACTGAAGCACACGAATGACGCCGCTCTCTTCATTTTTCGCTTGTATGCTGGCAAGTGTCTCTGGGCAATCAGGTGCAGGGCGCAAATTAGGCATTGCTGCAACCGTTGTGAAACCGCCTCTTGCTGCTGCTTTTGTACCAGTCTCAATCGTCTCTTTTCTTTCAGCGCCTGGTTCTCGCAAATGGACGTGTACATCTACAAAACCGGCTGTGATCAGTTGTCCTTCTAAATCTTCAAGCTGATCACCTGCCGTTGTCTCTATATGCGGAGCAATCTCTTTGATTACGCCACCCTCGATTTTTACCATTACATCTTCCAAGCTGTTATCAGCTGTTAACTGCTTCGCGTTTGTCAAAATTATAGCCATGCTGCATTCCCCTGCCTTCCAATAAAGTTAGAATTACTGCCATTCTTGCTGCAACGCCATTTTCCATTTGGCGGAATATTCGAGACCTTGGTGCTTCGACAAGACTGTCATCAATCTCAATACCTCGGTTGACTGGTGCGGGATGCATAATAATGCTGTGTGGCTGCATCCGTTTTTCTCTAGCTACAGTCAAGCCATATTCCTCTAAGTAACCTGCTGCTACTTCCTTTTTATCATGCCGCTCAAACTGGATACGAAGCAGCATCATCACATCACATTCCGCTGCCGCCTCATCCATACTTAGTACTGGAAGGTTAATGGACGCATCCATCCATTCCGGTTTGCCTGCTGCAAAGACCTGCGCCCCCAATTGCTGCAGTGCCATTGCATTGCTCCTGGCAACTCGGCTGTGACGTATATCGCCGGCAATCACGACTTTGAGTCCGTCGAAGCGGCCAAACTCTTGGTAGATGGTCATCAAATCAAGCAAGCATTGTGTCGGATGCTCACCTTTTCCATCACCAGCATTGATAACCGGTATATCCAGCTTCTCCGCCAGCATACTAGCTGTGCCTTCCTCTGGGTGCCGGATGACAAGGACTGAAGCGCCGATCGATTGAAGGGTCTTCGCAGTATCATAAACGGTCTCGCCTTTGGTGACACTGGATGCTTCTGCAGCGAAATCCAGTACTTCCAATCCGAGTTTGCGTTCTGCTACGGTAAAGCTCATCTTCGTCCGTGTGCTCGGCTCGAAGAAAAGATTAGCTGCGAACAGCTGCTGCCTGTATGCAGATACCCCCTGTGCCTGTATGTCTGCAGCGAGCTGTACGAGCTGCAGCAGTTCTGCTGCGCTAAGATGCTTCATCGATACAAAATGCTTCATGTCCTTCTCCTCCTTATTTGGATGTTTGTTTCTGCTCTTCAATAGAGAACAGACTGCCATTTCCAAGGCCAGATTCTCTTCCCGGCAAGACCAAGTTCAGAACGACTCCAACTAGTGCTGCTAAAGCCATGCTGTTGATTTCCAAGTCAAGTTCAGCAATTTGGAAGCGAAGGAATGCTCCTCCGATTCCGATGACCAAGATAATCGAACTGATAATCAGATTGCGCTTATCCCCTAGGTCAAGCTGACTGTCAATCATTGTCCGAAGACCGCTGGCTGCGATGATTCCGAACAGCATAATGCTGACGCCTCCCATTACTGCGGTAGGCACAGAACTAATTAATGTAGTGACGATACCCGTGAAGCCGAACAGGATGGCAAGCACCGCGGTTCCTCCGATAACATACACACTGAATATTCTCGTGATCGCCAGTACACCGATGTTCTCTCCGTAAGTTGTATTGGGCGGTCCTCCGAGCATAGACGCAATCATGGTCGCTACACCGTCTCCAGTGATGGATTTGTCCAACCCTGGCTTTACTAGCATGTTTTCATCTACGATTTTGGATAGTGCTAACTGATGTCCAATATGCTCCGATACAGTAACAACTGCGATTGGCACCATGGTGAAGAACAGCTGCCAGCTGAACACATCAGCAACATTGTAATCTGCAAACGGGACCGTGAAGTTCGGCACATGGAAAATGCCGCTAAAGAAAGCTCCAACAGAATCAGCCGTCACAATTTGGTTCCAGGCTGCTTGCACGCCGCTTGTATCCACAATTCCTTGTGTTAAAGCGAAAACATATCCGCCAACAATTCCGATTAAAACTGGAATCAGACCAAGGAACCCGCGCAGGAAGATAGAAGCTGCTACTGTGATTGCTAATGTGACAAGTGCTACGATGAAGTATTTGATGCTGTATTCTCCTGTATCAGGAGCATTCATTGCCATATCAACTGCAGTTGGTGCCAACGCCAACCCGATGACAATAATGACAGGTCCGACAACAATTGGCGGCAGCAGCCGGATGATACCTTTCATCCCGCCAAATCGGATGGCGATGGCTACGATTCCGTAAGCCAGCCCCGCAAAAAAGCTTCCAATCATGGCCCCGCCGATACCAGAAGCATCAATTGCTTGTGTGATAGGGTAAATGAAAGCAAAACTGGATCCAAGATAAGCTGGTACGGATCCTCTTGTTATAAGGATGAACGCCAGTGTTCCAACCCCGCTGGATACAAGTGCGACAGCCGGATCAAGGCCTGTCAGCGCTGGCACAAGAATTGTCGAGCCGAACATTGCGAATAAGTGCTGTAAACTGAATATTATCCATTGGTGCCATTTTGGTATGTCGTGTATTGCTAGTGCTGGTTTCATCTGTGTCTCTCCTCTTTTCAGCTATAAAAAAAGCCTCTTTGCGATGTAGGTCGCAAAGAGGCACACGTCTGCCACTAGTCGTGACGACGTTGTTGCTTGCGACCTTGTAAGCCTCTCTGGACTTCCATTAAAGGTCCTATTTAATTTTCGTAAATATCTACGCTCTCGTAATCATCTGTTTCTTCCAGTTCAACGACGATAATTTCGGATTGCGAAGTTGGGATATTCTTCCCAATATAGTCAGCGCGGATTGGGAGTTCCCGATGACCGCGGTCAATCAAAACGGCAAGCTGGATCTGCGCCGGACGTCCCGCGTCCATAATCGCATCCATTGCTGCTCTGACTGTTCTTCCTGTATATAACACATCATCAATTAAGATGACTGTCTTATTCGTCAAGTCTGTTCCAAGCTTAACTGGCTGCACTGTTGGTTCTTGATTATCAGAAGCATGTGCTAAATCATCACGGTATAATGTGATATCCACTTCTTCCAGCGGAACCGTCGCTTGTTCAATTCCTTCTATCTTCTGCTGCAAGCGTTTGGCGATGGGAACACCTCTTGTCTGAATGCCGACCAGCACCAAATCTTCTGGCCCTTTATTTCGCTCGAGTATCTCATGAGCAATCCGCGTAAGAGCGCGGTTAATTGCTGCTTGATCAAGCAATGTCGCTTTTTTGTTCATTGTTGTCCCACCTTTCTGAAGCTATGAAAAAACCCCTTATCACCATGAGGTAATAAGGGGCATAGATACACACTTGTATCCCGTTCTTCTCCGCTTCCTTATCAGCCTCTCTGGACTGTCTTAAAGGTTCTTATTCAACTGCAATTAGTATCGCATAGGACTGCATTACTGTCAAGCGTTCAATTTCAACTTGTCCAATTCCGCTTGGAACACTTCTGGGACAGGTGCTTCAAAGCGCATCCATTCTCCTGTAATTGGGTGATGCAGACCGAGTACAGCTGCATGAAGCGCTTGTCCGCCAATGTCAAGTGTACGGCGCGGTCCATATTTCGGATCGCCAGCCAGCGGATAGCTAATATACTGCATATGCACACGTATTTGGTGCGTTCTACCTGTTTCCAGCTTACATTCAATGTAAGTAAAACCTTCGAAGCGCTCTAACACTTCAAAGTGTGTTACGGCTGGTTTCCCATTCTCCACAACAGCCATTTTCTGACGGTCATTGGGGTCACGTCCGATTGGTGCTTCAATCGTTCCATATTCATGATCAATAACACCATGAACAATTGCACGGTATTTACGTTCTATATCATGATCCTTCAGCATATCGGTTAATTTTTGATGTGCTTTGTCATGTTTTGCAACAACTAACAGACCACTCGTATCTTTATCAATACGATGGACAATCCCCGGACGAAATGTTCCATTAATACCGGAAAGATCTTTCAGATGATACAACAATGCATGCACCATTGTACCAGACTGATGTCCATTGGAAGGGTGAACCACCATTCCTCTCGGTTTGTTTACAACTGCAATATCTGCATCTTCATAAACAATTTCAAGCGGGATATTCTCCGCTTTGATTTCCATTTCCTCAGGCTCGGGAATCGACCAAGCAATTTCGTCGCCTTCTTGCACTGTATACTTATTCTTAACTGTCGTGCCGTTCACTGTCACCAAATCATCCTTAATCCAGCTTTGTGCTTGGCTCCGGGAAACATCTTCCTGGATATCTGACAGCAGTTTATCAATGCGCAGTCCCGCTTGCTCGGCTGCAACTGTATGTTCAAACTGACTCATGTTTCTTTTCTCCCTTTCTTTCGCTCATCAAGCAGCATTGCGATGATGATGAGGATAACGCCGACAACCAGGCAGGAATCTGCCACGTTAAATATCGGATAATGATAATCGCCAAACCTCGTGTCTACAAAGTCGACGACTTCTTTTCGGAATAAACGATCGATAAAGTTGCCAATCGCTCCACCAAGTACAAGTGCAAGTGATGCACCCATCAGTTTGCTTTCTTTGCTATATTTCACAATATAGTAACTGACTATAACAATAACAATCGCTGTAACAAGATAAAAGAACCAAAACTGTCCTTCTAACATTCCCCACGCTGCTCCTCGGTTGCGGTGAGAAGACAGGTACAGAAAATTGTCGATGATTGGAATGGACTCTCCTTCAGTCATATTCTTCACAACAGCTAACTTTGTTAATTGGTCAATAATGACTGCGATGATCGCGATGATAAAATACATGATTCTATTTTCCCCCGTTCAATACAATCTATCTTGCATTTTACCATAATTACATACAAAAAGATTGTATAGATAAAAAAGAAAGCTCCGCCTTACTGGCGAAGCTTTCTCTCCTTTACGCCTGATAATGAGCTTCTACAACGCTCGCACAGCGGGAGCATAGATCCGGGTGCGAATCATCTTCGCCGACCGTTTCAGATGCTACCCAGCAGCGTTCGCATCGTTTGGCCGGGTGTTTTTCAACACGTACGGCAACATGTTCATAATCAGCTGCTTCTGGATCAGCATCCACTACATTTGCTTCGGATACAATAAGCAGCTGATGCAAGTTATCGATGCTTTGAAGCAGCTGTTTTGTTGCGTCATCTTTTGCAGCAATTGTCAGCTTCGATTCAAGTGATTTACCGATTACTTTCTCACTGCGCGCTATTTCCAAGGCTTTTAGCACATCATCACGAACGGCCATGAAATGATCCCATTTTCCAAGCAAGTCATCATGATCTGCAATAGACAGCTCTTCTGGGAAGTCAGTCAGCTGCACATAGTCAGCTTTCTCACCTGGGATGTAGCTCCATGCTTCTTCTGCAGTATGCGCAATGATTGGTGACAGCATCTGTACAAGCGCTTTGATGATTTCATAATACGCTGTTTGGATGCTGCGGCGTGCTGGATGATCCGCAGATTCGATATAAAGAATATCTTTCCCAAAGTCCAAGTAGAACGAGCTTAGCTCAACCGAACAGAAGCTTAAGACAGCTGAATATACATCAGCGAATTCGTATTTGTCATAGCTTTCACGCACACGCTTGATCAAATCAGAAAGCTTCACAAGCATATAACGATCTACTTCTTTCAAGTCAGCAAATGCAACACTGTCCTTCGCCGGCTCAAAGTCATGCAAGTTGGCTAACAAGAAACGGAATGTGTTACGGATCTTGCGGTATCCTTCAGATGTTTGCTTAATGATTTCATCCGAGATACGAACATCGGATTGATAATCAACAGAAGCAACCCACAGGCGAAGAATATCAGCACCGTACTGCTTCATGATTTTAGATGGCACGACAATATTACCTAGTGATTTACTCATCTTCTTCCCTTTACCATCAAGCGCGAAGCCATGGCTTAACACTGCTTTGTAAGGTGCTTTACCCGTTACAGCAACAGCAGTTGTCAAAGAAGAGTTGAACCAGCCGCGGTATTGGTCAGAACCTTCCAGGTACAAATCAGCTGGACGCTGCAATTCCGGACGATTTACAAGCACACCTTGGTGAGAAGAACCAGAATCAAACCAAACATCCATGATATCTGTTTCTTTTGTGAAGATACCATTCGGGCTATGCTCTGATGTAAATCCTTCTGGAAGCAAGTCTTTCGCTTCTCTCTCAAACCAAATATTCGACCCATGTTCTAAGAACAAATCAGACACATGCTGGATTGTTTCTTCTGTGATGATTGGTTCTCCATCTTCTCCATAAAAGACTGGGATTGGCACACCCCATGCACGCTGACGGGAAATACACCAGTCTTCGCGGTCACGGAACATATTGTAAAGACGTGTTTCGCCCCATTTCGGGAACCATTCCACTTCTTTAATTTGTTCGATAATTTGATCGCGGAATGCTTTAATCGAAGCAAACCATTGTGCAGTCGCACGATAGATAACTGGTTTTTTCGTACGCCAGTCATGCGGATAGGAATGTGTAAAGAATTCCAGCTTCAGTAAAGCACCTTTTTCTTCAAGAAGTTCGGTGATTTCTTTATTTGCTTTATCATAGAATACACCTTCAAAACCAGGAGCTTCTTTTGTGAATACACCTTTATCATCCAATGGGCTGATTACAGGCAGCTTGTATTTTTGACTAGCGAAGAAATCTTCTTCCCCGTGTCCAGGCGCTGTATGTACACAGCCTGTACCGCTGTCTGTAGTCACGTGCTCACCAAGGATGATAAGGGATTCTCTGTCATAAAACGGATGTTGTGCTGTCACATATTCCGCTTCTTTACCAGAGAAAGTTTTCACTACTTCTGGGTTATCCCATTCAAGTGTTTCTGTTACGCTGCTTAACAAATCTTCTGCTACGACGAATTTCTCACCGCCAACGTTAGCGACCACATAAGTTACTTCTGGGTGAAGGGAGATTGCAACGTTAGAAGGCAATGTCCAAGGCGTTGTTGTCCAGATGATGAATTTCTCATCTCCTTCAAACAAGTCTTTGCCATCTTTCACTTGGAAAGCAACATAAATGGATGCAGAGCGCTTATCTTGATATTCGATTTCCGCTTCTGCCAATGCAGACTCAGAAGATGGAGACCAATAAACTGGCTTCATCCCTTTGTAAATGAAACCTTTTTCAGCCATTTCACCGAATACTTTAATTTGAGCTGCTTCATAATCTTTTGTTAGCGTGATGTATGGGTTATCCCAATCTCCCCGTACACCCAGCTGTTTGAACTGGCTGCGCTGATTATCGATTTGCTGCATCGCATACTCTGCACACAGACGGCGGAATTCAGCAACCGTCATTTTCTTGCGGTCAACCTTCTTCTTCGTAAGCGCCTGTTCAATCGGTAAACCATGTGTATCCCAGCCCGGAACATATGGTGCATGGAAACCAGACATTGATTTATAGCGGACGATAAAATCTTTCAATACTTTATTCAGTGCATGCCCCATGTGTAAATCGCCATTTGCATACGGAGGTCCATCATGCAAGACGAAAAGCGGTCGTCCTTCGGTTCTTTCTTGTACTTTTTGGTAGATATTTTGTTCTTCCCATTCTTGCTGCATTTTTGGTTCTTTGTTTGGCAGGTTGCCGCGCATTGGGAAAGCCGTGGACGGCATCAGCAGTGTGTCTTTGTAATCCAATGTTCTTCCTCCTTATCATGACCAGCTATTTTCCGGGTAAATAAAAAGAGCCCCTCATCATCCCAAAGGGACGAGAGAGACTCGCGGTACCACCCTTATAGACAAAAGTATATTACTTCTATCCACTCGAATTCGTAACGTGAATGAGACGTCCATTTCTACTGCTTGCGGTTCGAATGGAAACTAACGGGTGATGTTCGGAAGAAATACCGCACCAGGCTCTCACCTTCCCTGGCTCGCTTCAGTCGGTATGGACTTCTTACTGTCCCGATCACAGTCTTTTTATCTGAGTCATGTTATTTGCTAATAATAGTAAGATTATATGTAAGTTTGCGAAAAACGTCAAGCGAGTCTTATTCAGCCGGCTCTTCTTGCGGCTCATAAGCTACTTCTGTCGCGAACAAACCATCCCAGTCATCTGTTTCAATCATCTCTAGCTGCGCTTCAACTAGCATCTTCAAACGCGTACGGAATACTTTTGCTTGCTTCTTCAGCTCTTCTACTTCAAGTGCGATTTGACGGGATTTGGAAAGCGACTCGTT
Source organism: Terribacillus sp. DMT04 (assembly GCF_019056395.1). NCBI lineage: Bacteria > Bacillati > Bacillota > Bacilli > Caryophanales > Bacillaceae > Terribacillus > Terribacillus sp. DMT04. Next base: position 1,412,854 of record NZ_CP077639.1, on the reverse strand, counting down.
GATAATGCGGTCTGCATTTTTCTCCGCTTCTTTAATAATCAGCTTTGATTCTTTCATCGCATTGCCTTTTACTTCTTCTGCTGTTTCTTGTGCTACTAAGATGGACTTGTTTAATGTCGTCTCAATATTATTGAAATGACCAAGGCGTTCTTCCAGCGTGCTTACGCGTTCCTCTAATTCCTTCTTCTCGCGGATGATGATTTCATAATCTTTTATCACCCTGTCAAGGAAGTCGTTTACATCATCTTCATCATAACCGCGGAATCCGCGGGCAAACTCTTTATTATGAATATCCAAAGGTGTTAATGGCACAACGGCCACCTCCTATTAATAGATCTATAATTGCTGTTATTCGACAAAGATAGCACAAAAGAGCTGATACTGCTACTTTAATTTTTCTAATGTAATACGCTGCTTGTCCTTCTTTGTCGTGCCCTTCACTTCCGTCAGCTTCCCTCTGCCTTTGCCGCGTAAAGAAATTAAATCTCCTTCGGCTAATGGGTAACTGCTATCTTCGACTGTTTTAAAATTAACTTTGACAAGACCTTTCTGGATGCTTAAAGATGCTTGCTGCCGCGACATACGATAAAGCTCCTTCATGACTGCATCAAGGCGGAGCGAGGATACAGATGCTTCCATTTGCATCCATTCTGCCTGTTCAGGACGAAAACGCGATGCATCCGCAAGCTCCCAGTTTACTTTAGCACGTTTCACTTCTGTCAAATTGGCCCGAATGTATACGGCGATATCAGCTGTTGTGAACAGCTGCATCACACCATCCTGCACGCTAATATCACCCAATTTTCTCCGATCTATCCCAAGAGACATAAATGCCCCCATCACATCGCGATGCTCCAAAGAAACAAACTTCACTGGGTAAGTTGCTTCCAGCATCACAATATCGAAGTCGCTGTCTGCCACAGCATCATAAAGCGGTGCGATGATGCCGCGTTTTCGCTCTGCCGCATCCGCACCACCTGAAAAAGCCCACTGCAGCTCAGTTTGCCCGCCGAGCAGCTGCCGGAAGATAAGCTGTTCTCTTGGATCAAGAAAATCGGTTACGCGTGGCTGATAAGTACGCTCTGCTTGTTCCATCCAGGAGAGGATCTGATCAATAAAAGGACGCTCCTCTTCCCGGTAATGCTGGTAAATACTCACGCTGCTGTATACTCCTTATTAGAAGATCATGAAATAAATTGTAGCTACTCCGCTCCGCGCCAGATTAAGGACAATCAGCGCTACAAGTGGCGATAGATCAATCATTCCAAGTGGAGGAATGAATCGACGAAATACATCTAAATATGGTTCACAAATCCTGCCAAGCATTTCACCGAATGCTGATTGTCTTGCTCCAGGGAACCATGACATCAGAATATAAATGATTAATGCAAAGGAATAGACCGTGAAGGCTGTACTAATTATGTTAAAGAGCATCTGCTTCTACCACCTCTTATTATACTCATCCTGTTCCTCTATCATATCGGTTATATTACCAGTAAGTTCGATATTGTCAGGAGCACACAGGAAGGTTTGGCTGCCTAGCTTTTGGATATCGCCATTCAGCGCATAAACGGTACCGCTGAGAAAATCCACAATCCGTTTCGCTTGCTGATGGTCAACGCGCTGCAGATTGAGTACAACTGCTTTTCTGTTCACCACATGGTCAGCAATTTCCTGCGCTTCATTGTACGTCCTTGGCTCGCAAAGTACTACTTTTGATGAAGCTTGGACACTTTTCAAGCTGACAACGTTTTGATTTTGACTGCGCTCCCGACCGTTAGGATACGGTTCTGCTTCTTCTGCGTCGTTTGGCTGTCCCTCCACGTACTCATACTCTTCATCATCCACTGTAAAGAAGTTCCGCATCTTATTTTTGAAACTCATATTTTCACCTCGCTTATTCGTATGGACCTACAAGGGCCGAGCCGACTCGGATATGAGTGGCTCCTTCTTCAATTGCTATTTGGTAATCATTGCTCATTCCCATTGACAACAAGGCACAAGGTGCATGCGCCATTCCCTCGTCAGCAACTTTATCACGTAGCTCTCTTAACTCGCTGAATACGCGGCGAAGTACATCTTCATCCTTTGTGTGAGGTGCCATCGTCATCAGTCCTGCAACTTCAATGGCAGGAAATGCTTCCAGCTGCTGAATGAAAGAAAGCGTCTCATCTGGTGACACACCTGCTTTTGTTTCTTCGCCGCTCACATTAACCTGAACAAAGCATTTAATTGTTTTCTCTGCACGTTTTTGAATTTCTTTTGCAAGTGATAATCTGTCAAGAGCATGCAGATAGTCTGCCTGATTAATGACATCTTTCACCTTCCTAGATTGCAAACTGCCAATGAAATGCCAAACAGCTCTGTCTCCAATGACCGCTTGCTTCTCTAAGAAGCCCTCAATCCGGTTTTCACCTAAATCGCCAATACCGGCATTGACCGCTTCCTCTGTTCGTTCAATTGTAACATATTTCGTAACGGCTAGGAGTGTAATATCCTCATAATTCCTGCCTGCTTTAGCAGCTGCTGCTTTTATTTTTTCTTGTATTTGTGCGAAATTCTCTTGTACCGTGTTCATACCTGCTCCTCTTTCATTCCGATAAAACCAATCATTCTGCCTGTTTTACCTTGATCTTGACGATGCGAATAAAATTCCGGCATCTCATATGTACAAAATGGTGCTGTTTTAATATGCGCATCCTTTACACCAGCGTCCAGCAAGTACAGTCGGTTCAGCGCTTGCAAATCTAAATAATACTTATCAGATTCCCCGCTTGCTGTGAGTACTTGCGCACGAAAGCGCTCCGGAATTTGCTGGAAGATACGGTCATCCACTTCGTACTTGTGCTTCGAAATGCAAGGACCAATCATTGCTTCTATGTTAGCAGGATTGGCACCTTGGCTGCCTAGTGCTGCAATCATTTTTCCAGCCATGTCTCCGACAGTACCGCGCCAGCCGGCATGCGCCATGCCAATCCAGCCAGTTTTTGCATCAGAAAAATACAGCGGAACACAGTCTGCAAAAAAAGCTGCCAGAAGCAAGCCCGGTTCATTGGTTATCAGGCCATCAACTGATGGGATGCTATCCGATAATGACTTGCTGCCCCGTCCAGCATCTTTCTTTTGCACAACTGCAATCTCTGTGCCATGCACTTGCTCGCCCAGCACCCAATTCGCTAGCGGAAACGCTATTTCGCCTGCAAGCAGCTCTCGGTTTTGAATCACATCCGCATCTTTGTCACCAACATGCAGTCCCATATTAAGGCTATCAAATGGTGATTTGCTTACACCGTTGTTTTTTGTTGTGATGCCGCTTACTATCCTGTTAGGAGCTGACCAGCCGCCAAGCTCCATATACAATCTTTGTTTATTGGAAGCTGCTTCTCTCATATGGTACTCTCACTCCTCTAATTGCTTTAATAGTACCATATTTCAGCTTTGTACTGTATAGGATTACTTTCCCTCTTCTTCTGCAACAGGTACAGCTTCCGGGCTTTTAATCAAGATAACATCTGTTCCTATTGTAATAATTTGGTGCCAAGGAACGACCAACTCTTCTTCCTTGCCAAACAATCCCATCGTTTTTCCTCGAAGTGTTACAACAATTGCTGCTATATGACCATTCTGTTCATTAATCTCTAAATCCGAAACATTTCCTACTCTTTTCCCGTTTTCCATCAAAATAATGTCCTTCATTTGCAATTCCGTTAATGTCATCTAAGCCAGACCCCTTTGTTGTTTTAATCTATTCTATGCGGCCAAGCTGATGATATGGCAATTAATATGGGGAAGTAGTTTTTGGAGCGGAAATTAAAGTACTTTTCTATATAAAAAAAGACACCTATAAAAGGTGCCTCTCATTCAAACATCTGCTTATTCATTTCTTCGATTGCTGCTTTCTCAAGTCTGGACACTTGCGCTTGGGAAATGCCAATTTCATCTGCCACTTCCATTTGTGTTTTGCCTTGGAAAAAGCGTTTGTTCAGTATCATCTTTTCTCTTTCATTCAAACGATGCATGCCTTCTTTGATTGATAGGTTGTCAAGCCATGTTCCATCGTTTTCAGACTCATTCCGCAGTTGATCTAAAACGAAAATCGGATCTCCTCCATCATTGTAAATTGGTTCAAACAAAGAGACCGGATCTTGAATAGCATCCATGGCAAACGTTATGTCCGAAGGCTCGATACCAAGCTCCGCCGCAATTTCCGCTGTAGTAGGGTCCTTGGAAGTCTTGGCTATCAGCTGTTCACGTACTTGTAACGCTTTATATGCCGTATCGCGTAATGACCTGGATACACGAATCGGATTATTATCCCGTAGGTAACGGCGGATTTCACCGATGATCATTGGCACTGCGTATGTAGAAAAACGCACATTATGCTTCAAATCAAAATTATCAATGGATTTCATTAGTCCAATACAGCCGACTTGGAAAAGATCGTCGACATACTCCCCGCGATTGTTAAAACGCTGAATTACACTGAGCACGAGACGAAGATTTCCATTTACGAGCTCTTCCCGGGCTGATATGTCGTTCTCTTGCTGCATGCGAATGAATAGTTTTTTCATTGCATCATTTTTAAGTACTGGCAGCTTCGAAGTGTCTACACCACATATTTCAACTTTTTGTCTCGACATGTTCTCTTTCCTCCCGACTGAAGATACGATCAAGCACAGTATCTCCCCGCAGGATTTTTTTTATGCAAAGACAAAAAGTGCCTGCTATTGTCTATGAAGGACAAATGCAGGCACCAGTTGGGCTTAAAGCATTTTATTAAATTCTTTTTGTAATCTTCTTATAATTTTCTTCTCCAAGCGGGAAATATACGATTGGGAGATGCCAAGCATATCCGCCACATCTTTTTGGGTCATCTCTTCCTGCCCAATCAGCCCAAACCGAAGTTCCATGATTTGCTTTTCTCTATCATTGAGCTGTTCTAAAGCTTTTTTCAGTAGATTTTTGTCTACGTTTTTCTCAATATCTTTTGTAATAATATCATCGTCTGTGCCTAACACATCCGACAATAGTAATTCATTTCCATCCCAGTCAATATTCAGCGGTTCGTCAAAACTTATCTCTGATTTCAGCTTGTTGTTTCGACGGAGGTACATGAGGATTTCATTCTCAATACAGCGGGATGCATATGTTGCGAGCTTGATTTTCTTTTCTGGGTTAAATGTATTAACAGCTTTAATTAAACCGATTGTCCCGATACTTATTAAATCCTCAATATTGATGCCTGTGTTTTCGAATTTTCTCGCAATGTAAACAACGAGACGGAGATTTCGTTCAATAAGCATAGCTCTTGCTGATTTGTCACCTGTAGGCAAGAGCTGCAGCAGTTTGAACTCCTCCTCCTTCGATAACGGTGGCGGCAATGCCTCGCTGCCGCCAATATAATAAATTTCCTTTCGTTTGATTCCTAGTTTGACCAGAAGTTTATACCACCAGATCTTGATCTTCCATGCTTTTGTTTTCATGTTTATCTCCCTTCCTTTTATCCTGCTTGCGTGCTGGCATCATGGACAAGTGACGGGTGCAGCAGACAGTGATAGCGCCGATCTGCGGTAAGACTGCCGAATTGGATACCAATCCAGACCCGATCTGTCGCTACCGATCCTTTATCTAGTTCAATTAAGATAGAATCCGGCTTCAAAACAAGCATCAGAGCACCTTCACCATTAACACCTTGATAGGGAACAACCGAAAAATTATAAGGCCAGTTATCCGGCAGCACGTCCAAATCCAGTTCCTGGTTTGCTTGAGACAATAAGTCCCACTCTTCCTCCCCGAACCAGTTTTGCAGAAAATGCTGATCACAAATGACAACAGGACGCTTTGTCATCGGATCTGATAAATGATTTCCGCTATCAATAAAGCCCGATGTTTTATGTGTGATCCCATTAATACTAACTTGTACGTCATGAATCTGGTCGTAACGAAATTGTTCAAAACGCTGCTTGTCCATTCTGTTTTTCGTAAAAAATAACGCGACTGGAAATGTGATGATGACAAATAGCCAGCTGATGTGATCTCCATACCCAGTGCTTACTGTCAAGAAGGAGGAAGGCGTGAATGCTAACTGGGTTTGCAGCATATAATGAACGGCGAATAAACAGCCGCCTACTGCGAATGTGACAAAATAAAAAAGGAACAGCAGCTTGATAAAACGTGAGATGGAGCGATATCCGAATGCACACCAGATAATAACCATAGAAAACACCAGTTTGCCTGCAGGATGTGCTGCGAGACTTTCCGGAAAGTAAACAGTCACAGGGACGATGAGCGATGCAAGGAGTGCACCTAGGAAGACACGCAGCTTACTTACTTGCAATCTCGCAATTGCTTGTGTACTTAAGAGCAGCAGCCAGTCCAAAAATAGATTGAGCGTCCAGACAGCATCAAGATAGATTGTCACATCAGCCCGTCCTTTCATCCTTAATAGATGAAGTTAGTATAACGGAGCAGGCATTCAAAAGCTGTCAGTTTATGCCTGTTACGTTCCACTATTTTTATGTCTTTTGCAGGCTTTTTGTCTAACGTTTTTTTGCATAAAAAAAAGGATAGCATCTCTGGATGCTATCCTTTGCCTATTTCCTTATCTTCTGCGATTGCGGTTGCGAAGGAATGTAGGAATATCAAGTGTTTCCTCTTCCTGCTTACGCGGCTGCGGTGAAGAAGAAGGTGTCTCACGGCGAAGCTCTTCCCGCTCTCTTCTTCTTTCTGTGTTTGCAGGCTGCTGCTGCTCTGTACTTTGTGTTTCTTTTTGTACAGGGCGTGCTTTTGGACGCGGCTGATTCATTGCTTGCTGAATCTGCGTCTCATCAAATCCTGTAGCAATAACTGTTACGACGATTTCATCTTTTAGATCTTCATTGATTACAGAACCGAAAATAACGTTAACTTCTTGGTCAGCTGCACTCGTCACGATGTCAGCAGCTTCCTGCACTTCATACAAGCTCAGGTTCGCGCCACCGGAAATATTCATCAAGACACCATGCGCACCATCGATGGATGTTTCCAGCAATGGAGAACTGATCGCCTTCTTGGCAGCCTCTGTTGCACGACTCTCACCAGTGGCAATACCAATACCCATAAGAGCAGAACCTTTGTCCGCCATGATTGTCTTCACGTCAGCAAAGTCAACGTTGATCAATCCAGGTACAGCAATCAATTCAGAAATACCTTGTACACCTTGACGCAATACATTATCCGCTTCACGGAATGCTTCCAGCATTGGTGTGTTTTTATCAACGATTTCCAGCAAACGGTCATTCGGGATAACGATTAGTGTATCCACGCTGCCTTTTAATGCTTCCGTTCCAGCAAGTGCTTGTGTTTGGCGTTTCCGCCCCTCAAAGGAGAACGGACGGGTTACGATACCGACAGTAAGTGCACCAAGCTCTTTCGCTACTTGTGCAATGACAGGTGCAGCACCTGTACCAGTTCCGCCACCCATACCAGCTGTTACAAAGACCATATCAGCACCTTGAAGTGCTTCTTGGATCTGTTCTTTGCTTTCTTCTGCTGCTTTTCGGCCAACCTCAGGATTTGCACCAGCACCAAGACCGCGTGTGAGTTTTGCACCAATTTGCATTTTCACATCCGCTTTGGAAAGATTCAATGCTTGAGAATCTGTGTTTACTGCGATGAATTCTACGCCTTGGACGCCATGCTCAATCATCCGGTTAACGGCATTGCTGCCGCCACCGCCGACGCCGATGACTTTTATCGTTGCTAATGTTTCCATATTTGTGTCAAATTCTAACATCTTAACGTCCTCCTATTTACAATCGTTCTTCCTGTATTAATGGAAGAATCATGTCTGTCTTAATCGAAAAAGTACTTGAACAGGTTAGCAAACCCTGATTCTTTCTTTTTCTCTTCGCCTTTTTTCTTTTGTGATTTAGCAGGTTTTGCCGGTCTTTTCTCCGGCTCGTCAAAATCTCCCTCAGAAACTGCTGAGAAGATTTCCTTCCCTTGTATTCTCGCATTACGATAAGCAAATTGCAAGATTCCGACAGCACTTGTAAATTGGGGTTCACGCACGCCTAGGTAATCTGGAATTGCCAATCTGACGTTCGCCTGGAAGCAGTCTTGTGCCAGCTCAAGCATCCCTGGCATCATCGCAGTTCCGCCTGTCAGCACATAGCCTCCAGGCAGTTCAGGGAAGCCCATTCGCTTGATTTCACTATCTGCATAAGCGTAAATTTCTTCCACTCGAGCTTCCGCAATGTCCGCTACATCAATCTGTGAAAGTGTTTGTTTCTTATTGCTGCCAATCATGGATGCTTCAAACGTCTCGTCTTCTCTGGCATCGTCATAGAAAGCATGTCCATATCCCAGCTTAATTTCCTCTGCTTCTTCTGAGGATGTTTTAAGACCAATAGATATGTCTTTGCTAATATTTTCGCCGCCAAGCGGAACAACGCTTGTAGACATAAGCTGACCATTTCCAAAAACAGAAACAGTCGTATTGCCTCCGCCTATGTCAATTAAGCCAACACCTAGGTTCTTTTCATCTTCTGAAAGGGCAACAGCCCCTGCAGCTAAAGGCTGCAGACATATATCCATTACTTCTAGGTTGGCTTTCTCGACGCATTTTAATAGATTATGTAAGACTGTACGAGAACACGTAATGATGGTCCCTTCCATTTCCAGCCGTACACCGAGCATGCCGCGCGGATCATTTATTCCATCTAGGCCATCCACGATGAACTGCTTTGGAATGACATCCACAATTTCACGTTCAGGAGGAATGGATACAACCTGTGCTGCTTCCATTACGCGAGAAATATCTTCATTATCAATCTCTCTTGTTTCACTGGACACCGCTACTACGCCATGACAGGACTGCAGTTGAATCTGATTGCCATTGACTCCTACTACTACCCGTTCAATTTGCATACCGACCATTCGCTCGGCTTGTTCTACAGCATTGCGGATCGATTGGACAGTCTGATCAATATCGACGATGGCGCCTTTTTTCAGACCATTCGATTTTGCAGTACCGACACCGATTATGTTAAGGGAGTCTTGAAATACTTCCCCAATAATCACTTTAATTTTTGATGTTCCTACATCTAAGCTGACTAAAATTTCACTGTTGTTCATGTAAGGCACCTCCTAATCCTAGAGACATGTCGCCAAGAAATCCTTTTAAATTTAACTCATCTTTTGTATTTGTGTGCAGACACGCATAATTATAACAAATTTCACAAGGGAATTTGCCGAAAAAGCGACATTCTGTAAGAATTTTGCCTACTACGCTAGTATTTGACTCGACTATACCGCATATAGCACGTTTATTCTACATAAACCGACAATATTATCGGTATTTCTGTACTTATTCGTCTTTTTCTTTTTAGCAGGTTCAAAATAAACACCTGCCCCCATGTGCAGCACACCATCCACATCGGGATCAAGCTGCGCAGCGATACTCGGGTAAGCCTCCATATTGTCGGCAAATGTCCGAATTGTTCCTTGCACTTCCATCCCGTCATTCATAAACAACTGGATGACGTACTTACTATCTTCCGTTGGCTTATAGTGAATCTCAGAGATAAGCCGGGTAATAGATACTGGAAGCTGATCAAGCTCCTCGGCGATTCCCTCCAAATACGTATCATCAGAAAATCCATAAAGTATCGGAGCATCTGATTTAGGCTGAGACCAATCCTTCTCCGAAATGCTCCCATTGGCGAGCAGCGCACGATATTTTCCGTCCTGCTGCAGATAACCAACTCTGCCCAGTTCCGCCACTTGGATTGTAACAGTTGCCGGAAATTCCCGGCTGATCGAGACGTTCTCGACTTCTTCATTTTTCTGAATTTGCTTGATTGCTTTGTCCTTATCAATTCGCCATATATTGTCCGAAACAGTAAGACCGCTGCTTTGGATAATGACCTCATCAGACAGAAAGTCATTGCCCTCCACCTTCAGACGATGGATATCGCTTAATGGAGATTGTAAGTAAACAATGATGGAAATCAGTACAAAGAAAATAGATAGATAGAACACTAGTCTTCTATTTGCTTTTTTCTTTCTGGCTTGCTTTAATTTTGGGATACGATCTTCGATGGAAACAATTTTTTTCTTTTCGCTCATTTCCTCTTCTTCCTATGCTGTACAGTTCAAAACTGCTTGTATTGTAATTATAAAATTATAACACATTCATATAGCGGAAGTAGTCTCCAATCCATTAAATTGTCAAATATCCGCTAGTAAAAGGGGTTCTTTACCTAATTACATAAGAAGCCGCCAATTTCCTTCCTCCAAGACGAAGAAATGATAACTTCCTTGCAGGATTTTCTTTCCCATTCTACCATGACATTCGATTGTTCGCCTTCCGTTCTGACGGTCAAAGGCTGCATTTTCATTTAGTAATTTTTGCCAACTGGTTTAGCACGGTTAATTAACACAAGCTTTATTAGAGATACAAGCCTAAACGATTCAAACAATACGGCAGAGCGAAGTATTGCTGCATCATACAGCCAACTACTCTTCTACCCCTTTTCAGAAAGAAAGAAACCTCTTTCAAGTAGAGGTTTCTTCCCATAAATTATTTGCTATTCCAACAAGTTGTTTTGCAAGTAAATCACGCGCTAAATTATTGGATGGTCCCATTACCATTCCCGCTCTGCTATCTCGATAAAATCGTTCCAGCTTTCCAATCTTATAGCCATAACCGCCGGTAATATCCATAGCAATTTGGGCGATATCATTTACTGTTTCAGAAGCATGAATCTTAAATGCCAGTAAATCTTGCTGGGTGGAGGGGGTGAGCATTTCTTTTTTTTGAACTTGCAAATCAATGTCGTACCGAAGCTGTTTCAGCCAAGCAGCCAATCCTTTGTATTGAATAGCTGCTTTGGCAAGCAATCCACGAATAACTTGATAGTCACTGAGGCTTTTATTCACATCTTGGTGGTGATTTCGCTTCGCATATGCTGTAATTTCTTCTACAATCCCCCCGGCCAATCCGGTCCATACAGAGCCAAGTCCAAGCAAGTAAGCGACACTATGCTCGATTATCTTTCTGCCGCCTCCTTCACCTCCAAGCAAATCTTCCTCAGGTACGCGTACGCCAGCAAATGTCAGTGATGCGCTATGATTGCCTCTGACTCCAAGTGCATCCCATTTTCCCCAGCTTATACCACGGTCTGTACCTTCAACTATAAAATAACTTAAGTCATTTGTTACCACTGCTTCTGGCGATCCAGTTTGTACGATATAAAAATCAGCAAAGCCACTGCTCGTCGTAAAAGATTTTTCTAAATCGAGCTGATAGCCACCTGGGGTGCGTTTCGCTCGGCTTGCATTAATCCAGTATCTTCCGCCAGATATACGTTCACTTGTTGATGTTGTACCAAACTTTCCTTCTTGTATTGGCAGCAGCCACTTTTGGTGCTGCGCCTCGGTACCATGCCGATAAATTGCATCCGCCGCTTCAATGTGCATCGTGTACACAAGACCAGTGGATGGACAATGCGCGGCAATTTTCTCTGCTATTACAGAGAATTCGGTATAGCCTGCAGCAAGTCCGCCAAGATGCTCGGGAAGCAAGATGCCATTTAATTTCTTTGCAGCAAGAGCCAGCATGTTTGCTTTCGGAAAGATCTTTTCCCGATCCAGCTGGTCTGCGGAAGGAGCTATCACCTGTTCCACTACAGCATCAACTAAAGATTGAATTATTTCTCGTTTGGTCTCTGCTTTATATGGCATACGTTACACCGTCTGCTTTCTAAACTGCTGCACTGCTTTCCCGGCTTGGCGTGCAGGATGGCGGTCGGGCAGTCTGCTGGTTCCGCTTAAATTTTCGCGCAACGTATCTCCTGCGTATTTTTCTCTAATTCTGCCCCGCTTTTGTAAAATCGGCACAACGTAGTCAGCAAGATCTTTAAACGTTCCTGGTGTAACAGCATAGGCAATATTAAATCCATCGACACCTGTTTGTTCCACCCAATCCTCCATCGCGTCTGCAACTTGTTCAGGTGTTCCAGCGACAACTGGACCAATCCCGCCGATACCGACAAATTCGGCAACTTCACGTACAGTCCATTTTTTGTTCGGATCGATTTTAGTAAACGTCTCTACCGCTGAGTGAATTGCTTCATTCTCCACAAAACGCAATTCTTCGTCCGGGTCATAGTCGGAGAAATCGATACCAGTCCAGCCGCCTAGTAAAACAAGTCCGCCTTCATAGCTTGCATAGCTGCGGTACTCCTGCAGCTTTTGCTGGGCAGATTCTTCTGTTTCTGCCACAATTGGTGTGAACAAGCTCATTACTTTTACCTCTTCCGGATTTCGGCCTTGACGCTTTGTCTCTTCCCGCAGCTTCTCTACATAGCGTTTTGTTACGGTAACCGTCGGCGTACTGATAAATACACATTCGGCGTGCTTCGCAGCAAACGCTCTGCCTTTAGGTGAGGAACCTGCTTGGAAGAGTACTGGTGTCCGCTGCGGGGAAGGTTCAGATAGATGCGCTCCTGGGACTTGATAATATTTGCCGTTATGATGGATGTCATGAACTTTGTCCGGATCGGTATATACCTTTCGAGCTGTATCTCGCACAACGGCATCGTCTTCCCAGCTGCCTTCCCAAAGCTTATAACAAACCTCTACGTATTCTTCTGCAATATTATAACGTTCATCATGTTTGATTTGTGTATCCAATCCCAAGTTTTTAGCTGCGCTTTCTAAGTAAGAAGTGACTATATTCCAGCCTACCCTGCCCTTCGTTAGATGATCCAACGTGGATACGCGGCGCGCAAAGCTATACGGATGCTCATACGTAACAGAAGCAGTAACTCCAAAGCCTAAATGCTTGGTAACTTGCGCCATTGCCGGCACAACAAGCAGCGGATCATTAACGGGTACTTGAGCTGCCTGGCGTACCGCTCCTTCCCTGGAGTTTTGATACACATCATACGTTCCCAGCACATCTGCTAAAAACAGCGTATCAAACTGCCCTTTTTCTAAAATCTGCGCTAGTTCTGTCCAATAATCCAAATCTTTATAACGATGCGCTTGATCTTTCGGATGTGTCCATAAACCAGGGGATTGGTGCCCTACACAATTCATGTCAAAAGCATTTAGATATATCCGTTTCTTTGTCATTTGTTATTCCTCCTTTGGTTATCGAACAGCAAGTCCTTCGTTGGTCGTATGTTGAAGCTGTGCTTTCGCAGCTGGCGTTAAAAATGCAGTTAAACAGAAACTGAGCGCATACATAATGGCAAATCCCCACACAACACCGACAATCCCCAGGTAATTGTTAAGCACACCAACAAGTACTGGTCCGATAAACTGACTGGCTCCTGCACCTAAATTAAGAACAGAGATGGCTGCGCCTCGATTGGCCGGTGCCAGTGTAGGCAAGATGGCTGACAGCGGTACAAAAGCTGCAATAGCTGCTCCAAAAAGAATGGCGTTCAGCAGGAGCATAGGGATATTCGCCCCAAATGCAACCGGAATATAGTAATAAAGCAAAGAACAAACAGTTGCACCGACACAGCCAAACCAGCGAACTACCCGAAGCCAGCCGATTCGGTCACCGAGCATACCAAATAATACCCCTGCCACCATATTACTTACAGACTGGACAGCCCAGAGCTGCAGCCACTGGCTTGTGGTAATATCCAAGAAACTAGTGAAGAAGCCTGGCATCACAACAACAAATCCATACCAGCCAGCTGTATTAATAGCACGCAGCAAACCACCTGCTGCAACACGCGGACTTTCCCATAGAATTGTAATTCCTTTCAATGCTTCTGCCCATTTATTACCCTTCACCTGGTCTTGAATCTTAATCCCCTGCCGGTCTTTATCATCGACAAGAAGCACACCTAAAGCACCGCCGATAATAATCCAGATAAGTGAACTCCACAGCGTTGCCATTTCACCGGCAAGTGGCAGCAAAATGCTAGGGTAGTACGAACCAAGGAACCCGATCCCGCCTGCAAACATAAAGAAAAACCAACCCATAGCCGTTGCCAGCTTGTGCTTTTCGGTACGATAAGCAATCCACACGATAAAAGCAAAAGCAAACAAAGGATATCCGAACCCGCGCAGCCCATACATAAGCACCATCATTGAAAAACTTTCTAAATACAGACCGAAGTAGAGAAAGCCTATTTCAAAAAGCACCCATGTAAGGAGACCTAACAGCATTGTTTTTTTCGGGCCAATTACCTCACCAAGTACTCCGGCAAGCCAAGAAGCAAATGTAAGTACAATGCCATAAGCGCTGAACATAATGGCAGATTGATTAGCAGAAAAACCTATGTCGACAACATACTTTGATAAAAATGCCTGCTCAATTCCGTCACCAGTCATAAACAACAGTATTGCAAGCAGCCCGCCGATAATTTGAATCGGCATTCCGAACAACTTCTTTTCCGCTAACAGAATCCGCATTACTTCTCCTCCTTTATTTCACTAAGCTAACAGCATCATTACGCCGAATCGCTTCGAGAAGGTGATTCGACTGCTCCCTTAATCTGGCGGCTGTTTCTTTTTCGGTAATTGGCTCGGTTGGATTGTCTTTCAAAATGTGCTGATCACATATATAAACGCCTTGCAAGGACTCTCCCTTTAAATTAGCGATAAGCGGCTTTAATGCATAATCAATTGCTAGCAGATGTGCTGGGCTTCCACCTGTCATAATCGGGAGTACAGGTTTGTTCGTAAAAGCACCTTGAGGCAGCACGTCCAGTAACGCCTTCAGCACCCCTGTATAAGAAGCCTTGTAAACCGGCGATGCAATAATGAGACCCTTCGCAGTCTCAATTGCTTTGCCAGCCTCCACAATTGCAGGACTGTCAAATCGCGCATAAACTAAATCCTCTGGTTTAAAATCAGTAATACTGATTACCTCTGCTGTGTAGCCTTGCTGCTTCGCCAGCTCACCTGCATAAGCAGCCGCCAGCAGCGACCTCGACTTTCGTGATGGACTGCCAGATAAAATAATAATGTCGGTCATGTTTCTTCTCCTCCTTTTTGGGTTAGAGTGACGAAACGAAAAAAACTCTCTTTTCCGAAGAAAAGAGAGCTTTGAGAAATCGTCCGCACTCTTATCTTCCAAGAAATTAATCTTGCTGGATTTAGCACCTTTCTGACAGTGTCAGAGGTTGCTGAAGCTTCAACGGGCCAGTCCCTCGGCTTCTCTTGATAAGAACTATATGAAATTAATTTACATGATACGTGGGCTGGAAAGGAAAGTCAATGCAATTGTGCAAATATTTTAAAAATAGCGCTTTACTCATTTAGTAAGGGAAAAGCACTTTTACTTGAGGCAAACTTAAGAAGGAATCTACACAGCTAACTTTGAAACGAAAACTAATAGAGAAAACTAAAGCTTACTATACCGGCTCACATTCAGTAGTATCCCGACAGAACTTAAGGTCAGTGTCAGCGAGGACCCTCCATAACTTAAAAATGGTAGGGTTATGCCGGTCACAGGAATCAATCCGGTGACGACGCTGATATTTATCATTGCCTGGATGGCAATCATCCCTGTAATCCCTAGGGCTAGCAGACTGCTGAATCCATCAGGTGCACGCAGCGCAACTTGAATTCCCCGCCACAAAAACAGCAGGAATAAAAGCATCACACCAGCTCCGCCGATGAAACCAAGTTCTTCGGCCAAAATAGCAAAAATAAAATCTGTTTGCGGTTCAGGTAAATAAAAGAATTTTTGCAAACTGTTTCCTAAACCTAGCCCCATAAGCCCTCCTGGTCCAATAGCGTACAGCGATTGAATGATTTGGAACCCTTCTCCCAGCGGATCTTCCCAAGGATCCAAGAAAGCGGTTATACGCTTAATTCGATAAGGAGCTGACAAGATTAAGGCTGCAAAAGCCCCTGCTCCCAGCACGCCTAGTCCGACAAAATGGGAAATCCTCGCCCCGCTAACGAGAATCATTACCATACAGGTGAGTACAAGGACTACGCCTGTTCCAAGGTCAGGCTGAAGCATAATCATTCCGAATGCGGTAAAGACAAGCAGCAGCGAAGGAAGAAACCCTTGCTTCAAGGAAGTAATATACTTCTGTTTGGCTGATAGATAGACGGCTAAATAGATGATCAAGCCTAGCTTCGTAAATTCAGAAGGCTGAATACTGAATGCTCCGATTCCAATCCAGCTTCGTGCTCCGCCCCGCACCATTCCGATACCTGGTATGAGCACAGCAATAAGCAAAAGGAAACAAATCAGCAGAAGCACTTTCGCATATCGGCGCCAATTCTCATAATGCACCCTGGAGATGAGCAGCATGGCAGCCAGCCCTACTCCAGCAAACAACAACTGTCGCTTGGCAAAGAAGAAACTGTCATCGAATTTATAACCCGCCCAAATTGCTGAAGCACTGTAAACCATAATGATACCGACTGTCAGCAAACCACCAATAGAGAATAGCAACAGCCAGTCCGTCTTTGGAAGATTACTTTTACGCAAAGAAAAACCCCATTTCCTTGATTGGAATTGGGGGTCCGCATGCAGCGAAGCGGCTGAGCAGGACAAGCCCCTACTCTAATGTATGCACCGCTTCAACAAACATGTTTCCTCTTTCTTCAAATGTTCTGTACTGATCCCAGCTTGCACATGCAGGTGACAGCAGGATCACATCGCCGCTCTCCGATAGACGATAAGCGGCTTCTGCAGCTTCTTTGACGTCTTCCACATACTCAATAAGCTCTATACCTGCCAGATAAGCAGTTTCCCGAAGCTTTTCAGCTGTTTCACCGAATACGACTAAAGCTTTCACATGTTCCATGAATGGGACAAGTGTCTCAAACGTATTACCGCGATCCAATCCGCCAGCAAGCAGAATCGTCGGCTGCTCAAATGCTGATAAAGCTTTAGACGTAGCCAATATGTTCGTAGCCTTGGAATCATTATAAAATGCTCTGCCGTTCAGATGCTTGATATACTGCAGTCGATGTTCTACACCTGAGAAAGATTTCAATACGTGCTGAATGCCTTCATTTGTAGCTCCAGCAAGCTTTGCAGCAGCGATTGCTGCAAGAATATTCTCCAGCTGATGGCCGCCTACAAGCAGAATATCGTCGATAGCCGCTACGGCTTCGTCTTTAAAATAGACATGTGTTTCATCATACCAAGCCCCGTCAGCAAGCTGTCTGGAACCAGAGAAAGGAACAAGCGTCGCTTTGGCATCTTTGACAATATGCTGCAAACGCTCATCCTCTGCATTATAAATAAGATAATCTCCCGCATCTTGGTTGCGGAAAATATTTGCTTTCGCTTGTTCATAGTTCTCTAATGAATGATGGTAATCTAAGTGAGCCTCAAAAATATTCAGCATAACGGCAATATGAGGTCTGAATTGATCAATTCCTTGCAGCTGGAATGAGGAGAGCTCCAAAACAAGCCGATCATCTTCGTTTGTTTTATCTGCCACTTCGGATGCTGCCGTGCCGATATTGCCTGCTACATATGTACGCACTTGACTTTCTTTTAGCATTTCATATGCAAGTGTTGTTGTTGTCGTTTTACCGTTCGAACCAGTAATCCCGATAAGTGTTCCTTTGTGAAGCAAGCCAGCCAGTTCTACCTCTGTCAATACTGGAATATTTCGTTCCATCGCTGTCTGTACAATCAAATTTTCGTAACGGATACCCGGATTCTTGATTAGAACATCCATACCATCGAGGAGATCAACTTCCTGCACACCAAGCTTCACTTCCGCTCCCTTTTGCTCCAGAATGGTTACTAATTCATCCTGATTGGAAGCATTTAGGTCACTAACGCGTACATTGCGACCATGCGCTAGCAGGGTACTGGCAGCAGCGAAGCCGCTCTTCGCCAAACCAAGAACAAGTACGCGTTTATATGGGAATAGCGTCTCAAAATCTCGCATCATAATCCCACCTTCATGTACACGCCGATAACAGCGAATAATAGTCCTACAGCCCAGAAGGTCGTTACAACACGCCATTCGGACCATCCAGACAATTCATAATGGTGGTGAAGCGGACTCATCTTAAAGACCCGTTTACCTGTTGTCTTAAACGAGATTACCTGAATCATGACAGAAAGTGTTTCAATAACAAACACACCGCCGATTACGATTAGCAAAATCTCCATTTTCGTCAGAATGGCAACAGCAGCAATTGCCCCGCCAAGTCCTAGTGAGCCTGTGTCTCCCATAAAGACTTTCGCAGGATGGGCATTAAACACAAGGAAACCTAGCAAAGCGCCGACAACTGCCAAAGCAAATACTGTCACTTGCGTTTGTTGTACATCATAATACGCGACAACAGCAAATGCTCCAAAAGCAATTGCTGCGGTACCTGCAAGCAGTCCGTCCAGTCCATCGGTCAAGTTAACTGCGTTGGATGCACCAACCAGCATAACAAGGATTAAGAAGAAATAACCCCAGCCTAGATCCCATTGAATCGATGTTCCAGGAATTTGTATGTAAGTACCGAAATCATTGTAGCGAAGCAATCCATAAAAAACGATTGCAATTATAATTTGTCCAAGCATTTTTTGTTTGGATGTCAGCCCAAGGTTGCGCTTCATTGCAACTTTGATGTAATCATCCAGGAATCCAAGCAAGCCATACCCGACTAGTACAAACAAAAGAAGCCATGTTTCCAGACTAATCTGGATTCCTCCGATTGCATGCATAATCCATGTTGAGACGACAATGCTGATGATAATCATCACGCCGCCCATTGTCGGTGTACCCGACTTTTTCATATGTGATTTAGGTCCTTCCTCACGAATACTCTGACCGAATTTCAATCTGCGTAGAAATGGTATGACTATTGGAGAAATAAGGACGGTGACGATGAATGCTACCGCAATTGTCACAAGTAATAGTGCCACGTTCATTGTTGTTTCCTCCTTTAAAAAAGCACCCGTCCAATCAATTCAAGATGCACGAAAAAAGCATCTGTTTTGGCGTTTCTAAATACCAGCTATTAATTTTCTTTCATAATGCCAATTGTGTCAAGTATGGATTCCAGCTTCATACCGCGGGATGCCTTAAGCAGCACAATTGTATCTTCCTGCAGAAGCGGCAAAAGTGATTCTGCTAAGGAAGCTTTATCTGGAAAGTGGGCACTTTGAATCGTTTGATCTGTTATTGCTGCTGAGACTTCTTCTGCATCTTCCCCAATTGTGAAAACATAAGCCGATTTTGCTGTAATAACATCGGCAACTTCGCGATGGTAGCGTTTTGATTCGGCACCAATTTCGTAAATATCTCCGAGCACAAGAATTTTCCTTTCAAACGGAAGCTCCTGTACGGTCTGGATAGCAGCTTTCATAGAAGTTGGCGATGCGTTATACGCATCATTGATAATCTTGCTTCCATTTTTTCCTTCCAGCAGTTCCATCCGCATCCCTGTCATTGCAGGAGCGTGCAATGCCTGTTGAATTTGACTCTGACTTACGCCAAGCTGTGTCCCGAGTATAATTGCATAACCCGCATTTCGTACATTATGCGCACCGAGCAAAGAAAATGAATAACTTTCGCCGTTTACGGAAAAAACAGTTGCATTACCACCTGTCTCTTCAATTACCAACTTCTGCGCGTTCTGTTCTCCAAAACCGCATGTTACGGTATGTTCCTTCTCGTGATGGAAATCTAGTAATGACTCGTCTCCATCAATGATTAAGGTTGACTTTTCTCCCATTCCGGCAGTTATCTCACTTTTCGCCTTGGCAATACCTTCTCTGGAACCGAGATATTCGATATGAGATTCCCCAATATTCGTAATGATTGCATAGTCCGGCTGTGCAATGTGGGACAAGAGTTCAATCTCACCAAAGTTGCTCATTCCCATTTCCAATACGAGCACCTCGCAGGATGGCTGCATGGACAAAACGGTGAGCGGTAAGCCGATATGATTGTTGAAGTTCCCCTTTGTCGCGAGCACATCATATTTCTCACTCAAAACACTCGTTACAAGGTCCTTTGTCGTTGTTTTACCATTTGAACCGGTAATACCTACAACAATTGGATCAACTGCTTCCCGATGTGCCTGTGCCAGTTTCTGCAAAGCTTCCAATGTGTCATCAACAAGAAAGAGCACAATGTCAGCAGCTGCCTGCGGAACCGGTACGGAACGGTCCCACAGTGCTGCTGATGCTCCTTGTGCTATTGCCTGCTCGATAAAGTTATGGGCGTCAAAACGCTCCCCGCGAATCGGAACGAATAAGCTTTCTGGCGCATCCATTCTGCTATCGGTATTAACTAGGCTGATTGCAAATTCCTGCTGCTTCGTTGCATCAGGAAATAAATCGTATAGAAACTCACTTGAAAATAGCATCGTTATTCTCCTACCCCCGCGCGTTTTATTGCTTCTGCAGCAACAAGGCGATCGTCGAAGTCCAGTACTTGATCTCCAACGATTTGATACGTCTCATGGCCTTTTCCCGCAATAAGAACTATATCGTTCGCTTCTGCAAGCTCTACCGCACGCTTAATAGCTTCTGCTCGTTCCGGCACGACAACATATGCTTCCTCGTCTAATTCGGCAATCATATCTTCTATAATCGCATGAGGATCCTCTGTCCGCGGATTATCGGCTGTAAAGATAGCTGTGTCAGAATATTGTACTGCGGTTCCGGCCATTAACGGACGTTTTGTTTTATCACGATCTCCGCCGCAGCCTACTACTGTAATTATCTTACCCTTCACGAATGATTTTATCGTAGTCAGTACATTTTCCAGCGAATCAGGGGTATGCGCATAATCGACGATAACACCAAAATGCTGGCCAGCCGCAACTGGTTCGAATCGTCCTGCTACTCCTGTAGTCTCATGCAAGGCACTGCAAATCGTCTCAAAAGGTACTCCGCTGCATAGTGCGGTCCCAACAGCTGCCAGCATGTTGTATACGTTGAATTTGCCCATTAATTTGCTATGGATTGTCGCTTCGCCTTTAGGCGTATGCAAGCGGAAAGATGTTCCATTGGCAGCAAGTTCAATGTTAGTCGCCATAATATCTGCTTGCTTTTCAATGCCATAGCTGCAAACCGGCTGTGCTGTTGATTTAATTAAAGCGTCCGCATAACGATCATCTGTATTAATAACCGCAAATTTTGGCTTATTTGGATCGAATGTATTGCCAAGCTGAGAGAATAACAAACTCTTCGCATGGAAATAGTCCTCAAAGCTATTGTGATAATCCAAATGGTCTTGAGACAAATTTGTAAATACAGCAACATCAAAATCCGTTCCGTGTACCCGCCCCATATCCAAAGCATGAGAAGAAACTTCTATAACTGCCGTATCTACGCCTTCCTCGACCATTTGCCTGAAACCTTTCTGCAGAAATAGTGCATCAGGTGTTGTATTTTTAACCGGATAGGCTTGCTCTTTGATTTTCATCTGAATTGTGCCAATAACGCCAGTCGCTTCCGCATTAGCACGGAAAATACTCTCCAACAAGTAAGTCATGCTCGTCTTTCCATTGGTACCAGTAATCCCGACGACACGCATTTCTTTTGATGGGTGACCATAAAAGTGAGCCGCCAATGCAGCCGACGCACGAAGCGTGTCTTTCACCAGGATGACAGGTACGTTTACATCAAGCGGACGTTCCGCAAGAATTGCTGCTGCTCCTTGTTTCTCTGCTTGACCGGCAAATCGATGTCCATCGACAAGCGCTCCGTTTATACAAATAAATAGATTGCCAGATTTGACATTCCGAGAATCAATCGTCAAGCCGTTAATATTAACCTGTTCATGTTCCGCCTGCGGTTCATAGAATGGCAGTGCGGATAATAGTGCTGCCAGTTTCAAAATTGCCACGTCCTTCATTTATCCTTGCGAAAAGATGTTTGATTTTATAAGGCTGCTTGCCAAAAGACCTTATTATACTAGTCTAGATTTTATACCAAACATCATTATACCAGAATTTATGTCTGCAGGAATGGTTCATCCGATTTATTCCGGCGGGTTTTCCGACAAATACAGCCGTACTGTCGACTCTGCCTCCACCTTTGTACCTGCTTTTGGCTCTTGATCAATAATATACTCACCAGAACCGCTTACTTCTAATTGAAGTGTGGTGTAATATTCCGTCAATTCCCGTTTTTTCATACCAATGAAGTTTGGTGCTTCCAATGGCGGTTCCTCTGGCCAGCTGTATGATTTCTCAAGGCCATCTGTCTGCGGCTCTACTCCCATAGAACGTAAGCTGTCTTCCAAGATATCGCCAACAATTGGCGCAGCTACCTTACCACCGAATTGGATGGTGTCTTTCGGGTTATCGATAGCAAGATAAACAACAATCTCTGGATCATTCGCCGGCGCAAATCCAATGAAGGAAAGAATATAGTTGTTATCCATATATTGACCGTTGGTACCAACTTTTTGTGCTGTTCCGGTTTTTCCGCCAATTCGGAAGCCTTCACGATAAGCACCTCGCCCCGTCCCCTTCGCCACAACTGTTTCCAAGGCTAAGCGGACCTGCTCGGACGTGTCTTCTGATACAACACGTCGCTTCATTACCGTCTCAGTCGCCGTTTCGGTCTCATTTGTCACAGGTTTTTTCCATGAATCGGCAATATGCGGCTGATACAAATAACCGCCATTGATTGCGGCTGATACACCCATCACTTGCTGGATAGGTGTTACGGAAACTCCTTGACCAAAAGAAGTGGTTGCTGTTTCTACTGCGCCAATTTTTTCTGGGTTAAATAGTATCCCTTTTCCTTCTCCTTGCAAGTCAATCCCTGTCTTCTCTCCAAATCCGAAATCCTTGATATACGAAAACAAGCGGTCAGTTCCGAGCTTTTGGCCTAAAGAAACGAAACCTGGGTTACAGGAATTTTGCACAACTTCCAAATACGTCTGGTCACCGTGTCCGCCTCGCTTCCAGCAATGCAGCGTGGCACCATCTACTTTTATTGATCCGCTGTCGTGAAAATGGTCTTCCTCCAGGTCGACTACTTTTTCTTCCAAAGCTGCGGCAAGGGTAATAATTTTGAACGTACTTCCTGGTTCATACGAACTCCAAATCGGCAAGTTTCGGTTATATGTGTCTGGGTCTGTTTCTTTGTATTTCTCTGGATCAAATGAAGGCCGGGAGGACATTGCCAAAATTTCTCCATTGTCCGGATCAACTGCCAATGCAATAGCGCCGTCTGGATTGTACTTTGCTTCCGCGTTGTTCAGTTCACGCTCCACAATCGTCTGGATATCCGAATCAATGGTCAGCTGCAAGTCTTGGCCATCCGTTGGCGGCTGATAAACATCCGCCATATCCTCCAGTCGATGTCCTTTAGCATCAGAGAAGAAGGACAGACTGCCTGCTTCTCCGCTTAGTTCTTCATCATAATATGCCTCCAGCCCCATTAAGCCTTGGTTATCAATACCACTGAAGCCGAGTACATGAGATAAATAATCACCGTTTGGATAGTGGCGCTTCGAATCTTTGGCGATATAAACACCTTCCATATTCAGCGCCTGAATTGCTTCTGCCTGCTCTTCGGTTATTTTCCGTCCTTCTGGATGAATTCTCTCAATAGATGCTTTCTTGGTCACATGCTGCATGGCCTTGTCCTTTTTCATTCCAAGTATTTGTGAAAGTTTTGCTGCTGCTTCCTCCGGATCTTTAATTTGACGCGGTACAACCATGACAGTAGGTGCCGACACATTCTCCGCCAGTACATCTCCGTTTCGGTCTAAAATCCTTCCTCTTTCCGGTTCGAACGTAATATTTCGGCTCCAGGAATCCTCCGCTTTATCCACTAAGTCTTTGCCAAGAACAAACTGGACATATGCCAACCGGATTCCGATAATAAGGAACACGATAAAAGCCAAAATAAAAACAGTGACTAACCGCTTGCGCATCGTAACATTGGATACTCTCTTCATACAAATCTCTCCCTCATACACAAAGGTAGGCTTGTATCCATGTTATGACGGTACGCAAGTGGATAGACCACTGTTCATTATCCTTACGTCGAAAATTCGACAGCAAGGTAGTCGTTTTTATTCAGTTTTGTGCCTTTTTTGATGCTTTGTATCTTCGCATAACCGCTATCGATTGTTTCTACATCAAGCTCCAGCAGTTCACTTAGTTCCAATACTTCTCGCATCGACCAGCCCGTAATATCTGGCATCGTCGGTTGATCAGTTACGATAATCGCACGCTGTCCCTCGATCACTTTCTCTTCGTCATCCACACTCGTTTTGGCAACATCTTCTCCGTCACCTATTACGACAACTTCCATACCTGCATTTTCAAGTGCTTTCTTTGTTGCCCGAGTGGACATGCCATCCATATTAGGAACCCGTTTCTCCGTAATTTCTTCCTGATTGTTCGTCTGATCAGGGCTGATATCCATATAATGCAGCGCATTTTCCATCACGTTTTTAAAGATAAACGAAGTAGGTGCAGAGTCTGCTTCGCTTGCTTCTAATTCAGGCTGCAGCACTGACACATACATTACTAATTCTGGATCATCAGCCGGAGCCATGCCTAGGAAAGAAAATAGATAATTCCCCTTCCCATCCATATAACCGCCATTAGGTGATGGAATCTGTGCCGTACCAGTTTTTCCTGCTACACTATAATCGTCCAGTTTATACGGTTTTCCTGTTCCATGCTCAGAGGTAACCACTGACTCAAGTATCTTCAACGTCTCATCAGCCGTTTTCTTGGAAATTGGGTTGCCTTGTACTTCTGTTTTCTTTTGTTCAACCACTTTGTCCGTATCCGGATTGACGATTTTGTCAATAATATGCGGCGTTACCATCTTGCCATCATTAGCAATAGCAGTAGCCGCTGTAATCATTTGAATTGGTGTTGCCGTTGTACCTTGTCCAAATGAAGTGCTAATTTTCTCTGACTGGTAGTTGTACAAAATCGTACCAGGTATTTCTCCTGGCAGATCAATGCCTGTCTTCTGGTCAAAGTTGAATTTTTTTAGATATTCTAAGAAGGTATCTTCGCCAATCTTCTTATCCACGAGATTTGCGACCATGACGTTAGAGGATCGCTGCATACCTTCTAAATAAGAGATTGAATCCCAGCCTTTACCGTTATTCCAGTCGCTAATTGTAGCTGTATCATCCACTTTGTACGTACCAGACTTATATTTTTCATCCGGATTCCATTTTCCTTCCTCTATCGCAGATGCTACCGTGAACATCTTCATCGTAGAGCCAGGCTCCATGGGATTGGAGATACTATCATTATACCAGTTTTCAACATTTTCCGGGTTGTTCGGGTCATAGCTGGGCCGGTTGCTCATTGCGACAATTTCTCCGGTCTTCGGATTCATGACGATGGCACTGACTTTTTTCGGATTGTATTTTTCATCAACTTGTGTGAGGGTGTCTTCCAGTAATGTCTGGATTTTCTGATCAATTGTCAAGTAGACATTGTCTCCATCATGAGCTGCCTGCACTTGTTCGTTCGGATTGATTAATTTTGTTCCATATCCATCACGCTCGTACGATATTTTGCCGTCTTTGCCGGCGAGCTGATCATTGAGCTGCTGTTCAATCCCGGTCAATCCTGTAATAACACCATCTTTTCGCTGTGCCAATCCAATGATTTGGGAAGCAAACGTTCCATTCGGATAGAAGCGCTTCGCTTCTTCTGTAAACTGTATGCCCGGCAAGTCAAGTTCTTCAATCTCTTTCTTTTGATCTTGTGACAGGCCGCTGCCTGCTGCACCAAATTCCACTTGCCATAAATCATCATCAATGCCCTTCTGCAGACGTTTCTCTAAATCTGCAGCATCTGCTCCTATTATGGGAGCAATTTCTTCAGCTGTTTTGTCTACATCGGTCACATGAATTGGATTATCTTTATCTGTGGAGTATTCTTCCGTAACGATGGCATAAATAGAATAAGTTGGCTGATCGTACGCCAACTCCATTCCATTACGGTCCAATATCTTCCCGCGCGTCGCTTCCAGCTTATACGCATCGGTTCGTTTATCTGCCGCATACTCTATTAAATTTTCCCCTGCCACTTCCCCAGAGGCCTGGATGAATAAGAAGCGTCCAGCTAAGACAAGAAAGAGCACGGAAAAGATAGATAAAAGAGCAATCGTCATCTTTTGTGTCGTCTTGTTCTTTTTCATAGTGATAACAACCTCGCTTATTCAGAGACTTTATTTGCCTCTTTTACTTTCGTGCTCTGTACCTTCAAGCCAGCATCACGCGCGATATCAATGATGCGTTCCGGTTTGCTCAATTCCTTCACTTCATAGGTGAGGTCTTTGTTGGCAACTTGCTGGCGATCGATCTTGGACTCCAGTGCTTCCAAGTCACTATTGACGTTGTACGTAGATGCTGCGAAAGTTACGAAATAAGCTGCCGCAGCCAAAATGATTAAGCCGAAGAATGCATAGAGAACCTTCTCTCCTGGCGTAATCCACGTTTTTTTATGAACTTTTACTTTTACTTGCCGCTTCGGCTGCTGCGGTCTTTGCGCCGGACTTCCTTGCTGCCAGCTTCTAGCTCTTTCTGCACTCAAGCTTATTCCTCCCCTGTACTAAAATTCAAATTTTGAACTCCACGGTTTTATTTTCTCTGCTACGCGGAGTTTTGCGGAACGAGATCTTCTGTTATCTTCTAGTTCCGTCTCACTTGCAACAATCGGCTTTCTTGTAACAAGAGCAAATGGTGCCTTACTGTCTTCCGGTAATATTGGGATATTACGCGGTACAGGAAGCGGCGTACTCCAAGCTTTAAACGCTTGCTTGCACATTCTGTCTTCCAATGAATGGAAGGTGATAACTGACACCCTGCCTCCTATTGCTACAATTTCAGCAGTTTGCTGCAGCGCATCCTGAAATGATTGCAGTTCATCATTTACTGCAATTCGGATTGCTTGGAAAATCCGTTTGGCCGGATGGCCGCCTTTTCGTCTTGCAGGTGCAGGAATGGCCTCCTTAATCACTTCTACAAGTTCAAAGGTTGATTCAATTGGTTTCAATTCTCGTCTGTTCTCTATTTTTCTTGCAACTTGCTTGGAAAATTTCTCTTCGCCGTAGCGGAAGAAGATCCGTACAAGCTGCTCGTAAGACCACGTATTGACCACCTCGTAGGCAGACAGTGCCTGATGCTGGTTCATGCGCATGTCCAGCGGCGCATCGTGCTGATAGCTGAATCCTCTCTCTGCCTGGTCAAGCTGAGGTGAAGAAACACCAAGGTCAAATACAACCCCGTCTACTTCTGTCACACCTCTTGCTTCCAGCTCACTCTTCAAATCACGAAAGTTCGCTTGGATATATTCGATTCGATCGCTGTATTCTGCCAACCTCGCCGATGTGGCCTCTATGGCTTGCTTGTCCTGATCAAATGCATACAGCTTTCCTTTATCAGACAGCTGCTTCAAAATCACTTCCGAGTGACCGCCTCCACCTAGGGTGCAATCGACATATGTACCTTCTGGCTTCACAGCGAGTCCTTCAATTGTCTCTCTGTTCAGCACACTATAATGTTCAAACAAGCTCTACATCCTTTCGGCTGCCATCAAATATCGAAATCAAGCATATTCTCAGCAATTTCAGCAAAAGATTCTTCAGATTCATCGAAATAGGAATTCCATTCGCTCTCCGCCCAGAATTCGATCCGTCCAGACACGCCGATAATAGCAACGTCCTTCTCCAGCTTCGCATATTTCCGGAGCGGTGCAGGAATATTAATCCTTCCCTGCTTATCAAGCTCGCATTCCACTGCTCCTGAAAAGAAGAAGCGTGTGAATGCCCGGGCATCCTTTTTGGTCAATGGCAGCTTTTTTAGTTTTTCTTCTAAGAGTCTCCATTCCTCCATAGGGTAACCAAACAAACATTGGTCCAATCCGCGCGTAAGCACAAACCGCTCACCTAAGTCCTCGCGGAACTTTGCAGGCACGATAATACGTCCTTTCGTATCGACCGTATGCTGGTATTCCCCCATGAACATAGACTCCGCCCCCACTTTCCATTTTCATAGTACCACATCCCCCCACATTTCACCACCTTCATATTCACACTTTTTACTAGCATTTTCTCCCGTACTTAGCGGTTTTTCGGAGTTAACTGCACAAAAAAACGTGCTTGGTCGTCGACCAAACACGCTTCCTGTGTCTTCATACCGAAACAATATAATGTTCGGTAGTAAAATCATAGTTTTTCTGCCATAATTCACGCCAAATCCCCACTCCGGAAGTATTCCAGATTGCAAATACGTTTAACGTCCGCTCCTGCAGCCCCTGTTCAGGATGCAGTGCAGCTTGCACATGATCAAAATGCGACAGCGCTACATGGTGCTGCTCTTTAATCCTAGCTTCCATTCTGCCTACAAGAAAATCAATATCTTCTTCCAAATGAAGCAAATTTTTATCGGCAAGCCGTCCTAGATCATCGGCAATGGCAGCAGCACTTTGGCGAAGCGGCATATGCAAGTCTGCCATTGCTTGTTTGACTTGCTGTGATAAAACAGCGAGCGGTGGCTGCTGCTGTGCGGCCAAATACTGAAGCTTTTCGGCATTTACTCCGCCTGCGATTGCTTTTTTCTTATTCAGCTGATAACGATGCAGCAATTTTTCTGTCTTACTGTCCAGCATCGTAAACGACAGTCGCGGCATAATCGGCGGCATTTTATAACCGACGGCATGGAATCCAGCTTGCAGATTCGACCAATAAGAAATCTCTCCAGGACCAGCAATAAAAGCTAGCACTGGGAGAAGGTAATCCTGCATAAGCGGGCGTGTTACCACATTATTACTAAGTCGTTCCGGCGCAGCTTCTGCCATTTGCAGCATCTCGTCCTCGGTGAAGACTGCTTCATCTGCTTTCCCGCGCCATTTACCTTCTTCATCACGAATCAAGAGAGTTCTTTCGCCATCAATATAACAGAAGAGATTGGCATCCTCTATTTCTGGCCCTAACGTATTCGAATAGCCTTGCTGCTGCAGCTCTTGTGCGGTGTTATACACCCCTGCACTTATTTCCTGCTGTTTTTTGATTAGCTGCTGGAAAAACGGCCTTTCAATTCGACGAAGCTCTTTATCACCGGAATCCAGTAAAATCAGACCAGAATCACGATAAAGATGGTGGATAAGTCTCGCAAAGAAGTCGACAAAAGTATCAGATTGGTCCAGCAATCCGCTAACAATACTGTGGATATCCTTCGTAACAGCTGTCTCTGGTAAAGCAGCAATCACTTCCTGCAGAAAGTTATGCGTTAGCTCTTTATCAAGCACCACATCGGAAGCTGCCACTTTTTGTGTGAGCTGCTGTTTCCATTTGAACTTATGTAAATGATGTTGTTTCGGAAGATAAATATGGTTGATTTCTTCTACATCATGGTCTTCTCCGGCAATCCAGAATACCGGAATAACTTTTGTTCCGAGCTTTTCACTCTGCTGTGCAGCAAGCGCGATAATAGAAGTAATCTTATGCAGCGTCAATAACGGACCTGTAAACAAGCCTGCCTGCTGCCCCCCAACTACTGTAACGGTATTAGGATCCATCAGAGCTTCCGTGTTATGAAGCGCCTTTTCATCAGCACCCCACTCTTTATTTCGTTTATATAGCAAATCAGCCAGTTCTCCTCGCGGAAAGCTGCGTTCTTTCAACTCTTGCTGCCGGACTTTGTAGCTATCCTGGCGAAATGGTGCGTAATCGAATTTATCTATAACAGAAGGATGCTCTGCCCGATAATCGGTCACCAATTTATTCGGACTTTCCAGTCTCATTGGTTGTATTACCATAGTAAGTACTCCTTTGTTTTAATTAACAGTTATTATTATATGTATTATTGCCTGATGAATGTAACGATAATGCCTGCTGCGAGCAGCAGTACATACAGCGGAGCAAACATTAAGAAGCAAATGCGCAGAAACATACGCCAAATATGCTTGAAAACAATCTCGCCTCGGTATTTGTAATGCATAAATACGATTAGCATGAACAATACTGCAAGAAATCCTATCATATAACCGATTACAGCTTGCTGTAAAATGATTTGCAACATGATCATCACAGAAACAATGTAAAACACGGCAGTCGTTTGCACCGTATGCAGGAAAGCATTCCGTCTTTTGCGAATAAATTTGCGAACGATAAGAAAGTAAATCCAAGTTGCAAGCGGTGGAACTGTAATGGCTGCCGCCAGAAGGTAAGCAATAAAATGCGTCATAAGCTAGTCCTTTCTTGCTGTCTTGTAAGTCCAATTATACTATAGTAGACAAAATCCGTATAAGGAACGGCTCGGTTAGCGTGCTTCTTCACATATCCTGATATGGATTCCACTTCGGTTTTTCTGCCTGCTTCGATATCTTTTAACATGGAGGAACGATTGTTCTTGGTGGTCATTATCACTTGGCGTACATACGCCCATTGTTCCGCGAAATGGAAACCCAGTGCTTCCGCTGCTTCTTCACATAATTTTTCCGCTATCACACAGAAAGCAGGACAATCAAGAATCTCCCCATTTTTCACACGATAGATAGCCGTCAAAGGGTTAATCACCGCATTGGCAATCAGTTTCCTTCCAAGCATACGATGCCAATCCTTCTCTAATAAAAAAGGAAAGTTCGGGTCATGCAAACGCTGTACAAGCATAGCTGCGCTGTTACCCGTTAGGTTTGCCAAACGGATTCCTGCTTTTCCGGTATGCCGCACACGATGAGAGTCTACCCGCATAGCCCCCTGCTCCACAGAACCGACAACGATCGGATAATCAAACGCCGAAGACAGCAGCATATCTGTATGAGCCATTCCATTTTGAAGAAATAAAACAGGCGCAGCTGCATGCGACACCAGTTTATCCCATACAGACTTTACGTCGTATTGCTTTGTACAAATAATATATAAATCCGTTGATTGCACAGTATACAAATCGTCTAACGGTATAGCATTTATATGTATTGTTTCCTTATCGAGGCATATTCCTTTAGAAGAAATTAACTTTGCTTGTTCGTTTGTTCTCGTCAGAAGCTGCACCTCATGGATGCTGCTGAGTTTTGCAGCTGTAAGCAGTCCGATTGCACCTGCACCGATTACAGTTATTCTCATCTCTGTCCCCCCATTTGACACATACCTAATTGTTTATTTTAGCAAGGGATTCGCCAAAAGGATATAAGAAATATATCACTTGAATTTGTAAACGTTTTCATATATGCTGAATGCATAAGCACCTAGCGATTTTTTATAATACGGAGAGGGGAATCTGTATGACAGTGGCTAAAGTGGAAAAATTACCAGTGAACTACAAAACAGCGGAAGATTTTGAACGCTTTGCAGCACAGGGGAATGCAGAGCTTTCGATGTTTGATGAATTTCAGCTCAGCTTAATCGAGAGTGACGATGATACGCTTTTTTACGGTATTTATATGGATGAGCAGCTTGCTGCAAGAATGGCACTCGCTTTCGTAAGCGAACAGAAGGATAACACTTTTTATCCGCCAAAAGGATACGTTGAGATTACCAAACTTGAAGTACTGCCAGCATACCAAGGAAAAAGACTTGGCTCATCCCTTGTTGAATTTGTGCAATCCTTTACAAAGCCCGTACGTACGAAAGCACGCGTGAATTCGGAATCCTTCTGGGAGCAGTGTAACTTCAAAGAGACTGGCAAAAAAGAAGATAACTTGTCTGTCATGACTTGGCAGCCTACAAAATAGAGAGCGGGACAAAACCCCAAAAAATGAGAAATTAAAATGAGGCAGGCGTCTCCGAGAATTCGGAGATGCCTGCCTCATCTTTTTATCGTTAATTTACTGTTTATAGAAGCAAAAAAAGGACCCCTCTGATAGAATTAAGTTACGACACAAAACACAAAAGAGGAGGGTCCTTATGTTTAAACATTATACCATGTGTGAAGTCGTTTTACCTCTAGATTTGGAAAGAAAATTACCTGAAAATGATATTGCTTTTACCGTTAACCATTTAGTAGAAAGTATTCCAGACGAAGCTTTTGACGGTTTCCGTCGGGAAACCGGACACCCTGCTTATCACCCTCGCATGATGATGAAGATTATTTTATGTGCCTATACGCAATCCGTTTTCTCGGGCCGTAAAATTGAGTCATTACTTCAAGACAGCGTACGCATGATGTGGCTTGCCCAAGATTATCAGCCCAGCTATCGCACCATCAACCGATTCCGTGTGAACCCTCACGTAAAAGAACTCTTACGCCAGTGCTTTGTCCAATTTCGCAGCCAGCTGGTTCAAGAAAAAGTCATTGAAGAAGAAGCCATTTTTATTGATGGCACCAAAATCGAAGCAAATGCCAACAAGTTTACTTTTGTATGGCGGAAGTCCACTGAGAAATACAGTACGCAATTGGTGGAAAGATCGGCTCAGATGTATGAAGAACTGTTGGAGCAGGAAATTATCCCCGCAATCGAGCTGGAGAACCCCGAAGCCCTATCGGGCGAAGAGTTAACAAAAGTAGCAGAAAAACTGGACGAAAAGGTGCAGGAATACGATCGCCGCATAGAAGCAAGTGATGATACTGCCGAACGCAAGCAGCTTCGTTCCGAACGTAAAGCACCAAAACAGTACCGAAAGCAAGTCAATGATTTCATTAAACGGAAATCAAAATATCAGGTCGACATGGAAATCTTCGGAGACAGAAATAGCTACTCCAAAACTGACCATGGTGCCACTTTTATGCGCATGAAAGATGATTATATGAAAAATGGCCAACTTAAACCTGGGTACAATGTGCAGCTGGCTACTGAAGGTCAATATGCCCTGGCCTATGATGTGTTCCCGAATCCTACGGATACGCGAACTTTCATCCCTTTCCTTGATAAGATTGAACGGGACTTTTTTGAGCTGCCCGACTATATTGTCGCGGATGCCGGATATGGCAGTGAGCAAAATTATGATGATGTGGTAAATAATCGGAAGCGCATCCCTCTCATCACCTATAATCACTACCGAAAAGAAAAGCAAAAGAAATATAAACAAGATCCTTACCAAGTAGCTCACTGGGATTACGATGCCGAAGGCGACTTTTTCACTTGCCCGAATAACCGGAAATTAGCGTTTCGGTACCTATCCGAAAGATGCGACAAATTTGGATTTAAGCGTCATTATCGCGTGTATGAATGTGACGATTGTACTGCTTGTCCCTTACGTGCAGAATGTACGAAAGCGAAAGAAGGAAACAACCGGAAAATCTATTACAACGAAAGATGGGAAAAACAAAAAGCATATACCCAGCAATTACTCAGCGAAAAAGAAACAGGGAAAATTTACGGAAAACGTAAAATAGATGTCGAGCCAGTCTTCGGATTTCTGAAGGCTCATTTGTGTTTCACTCGTTTCTCGGTACGAAGTAAAGAGAAAGTGGAAAACGAATTAGGATTCGCCTTCATGGCGGTGAACATCAGGAAGTTCACCGCCAGATCAGCAAGTATAGTAAGGAATTCAAAAAATATCAGATCAAAAAAGATCTCGGTCACCATTTTCCTGGTGACCGAGATCTTTTTTGTGTCAGAGAGGAGTTATGTCCCGCTCTCATTTTGTCTCTGCTTCCTCAATCACCCATCGACACAGCTTTTCCATCTCGATGCATGCATCTTGATACCGTTTAAGCTGATCTTTAAGCTTCGCATTCTCTATCTGTAATGTGCGCAGCTCTTCATCAGGCTGCTTATTGGGAACATGGTAATTTTGTTTCACTTTTTCTAACAAATCAATTGCAGCTTCCAAACTGACAGAATCCTTTCCTGCCGACTTCTTCGGGGCAGCCTCTGGTGTTGGTTCTGCACTTTGCTGCTTCCTATTTTGTTTGGCTATCTCAATATCCGTTTGATAATATTGCCGAAGTGAAGCATTCCAACGAAAGCCGCAAGCTGCACCTGTACGGTTAAGCTTCACTGCAACATCCCGAAATGCATCGAGCTGTGTTTTACCTTCCTGAATATAATCCAGCACTGTATTCGCCAATAGCACATCTTCTTTGTCAGTCCACGCATCCTGCCTTGTACTTTTCACAAGCTTCCCCCCTCTTCTATCCTGCTATCAATGTATGCAAGAGGGAAAAATGCTAGACTAGAAAAAAGTAGATAGAATATAAAAAAACACCTATCATCATCTCTGACGATAGGTGTTTTCTGTTCTTACGCTTCAACCACTGCTTTGCCATCATAATGTCCGCAAGATCTGCAAACGTGGTGTGGTTTTGCAAGTTCGCCACAGTTAGAGCATTCTACCATTCCTGGTACATGCAATTTTTTGTGTGTACGGCGTTGATTTTTAACTTTTTTAGAAGTTCTTCTTTTAGGTACTGCCACTGTCCTACACCTCCTTCAATCATTCACATGCTTATTCGTCGTCCTTCTTCAAGAGAGCCTGCAGCTTCTCAAGCCTCGGATCGATCTTGTCCTGCTGTGCATCCTCACTGGCAACCTGCCAGCCTTCTCCTTGTTTGACGGCATTATCCAATACCTCTTCATCCTCAGAGAAAACACGGAAAGGAACATCCAAGAGAATATTTTCCTCTATATACGGTTTCAAGTCAAGCAGTTCTCCATCAACTGGATGAATTTCCGACTCGTCATCCGCGCTTGCATAAGGAGACAAAGTAAACAGTTCAGTCGCATCAATATGGAATTTATACGGCACATCTGCCAAAGTACGCGCACATGGCAGAATCATCTCACCATCTATCGCAAACTTAACAGTAATGTCGTTACCATAGGAAGTCGCCTGACCGCTGACCTTCACCGGATCAATACGACGAATATCATTCTTGCCCTGGATGTCAGACACATCCACTTGCTCTGTAAATTCGAAAGGTTCAAGACCTTTAGCTTTAAGCTTTTGAACCGGAATTTTCACGTTAATTCACCTCATGGCAACAAAAGTAATTGTAAAAAAAAACAGAAGCTTTGTCAATATATTTTCTTTACAGCAAGGCAATAATTAGCCTATATTCATATTAACACACAAGAAAAGCGGAGAAAACCGTTTAGAAACACACGAAAAGCGCAGAAAGCCGGTTAGGAGCGGAGAAGTAAGCGAGAAAGCCCGGAGTGGGTGTTTTCCCCACGCAGGGATTTATCACTTACGGCGCAGCTCCTGGCTTTCGGAGCTAGACACCACACCAGGGTAAGAAAGCCCGGAGAGTGATGCCCTTACACTCGCAGGGATTTATTGCCTATACCGCAGCTTCTGGCTTTCGGAGCTAGACACCACACCAGGGTAAGAAAGCCCGGAGTGGGCGTCTTCCCCCACGCAGGGATTTATCGCTTACAGCGCAGTTTCTGGTTTTTAGAGCTAGACACCACAAGAAAAGCGGAAGAAACCGTTTAGAAACACACGAAAAGCGCAGAAAGCCGGTTAGGAGCGGAGAAGTAAGCGAGAAAGCCCGGAGTGGGTGTTTTCCCCACGCAGGGATTTATCACTTACGGCGCAGCTCCTGGCTTTCGGAGCTAGACACCACACCAGGGTAAGAAAGCCTGGAGAGTGATGCCCTTACACTCGCAGGGATTTATTGCCTATACCGCAGTTTCTGGTTTCTGGAGCTAGACATCAAGAAAAGCGGAGAAAACCATCCCAATAAAGGAGGTCCCACATGAGATCATGCGGTATTGTTGTTGAGTATAATCCATTACATAATGGTCATGTTTATCATATACAGGAAGCTCGTAAATTAACCGAAACTAACTGCATGATTGCTGTAATGAGCGGTAATTTTATGCAGCGGGGTGAGCCAGCCATTTTAGATAAATTTAGCCGCACAGAAGCTGCTCTGCAAGCTGGTGTCGACTTGGTTGTAGAGCTTCCCTTCCTTTATGCGGTCCAGCATGCCGATTTATTTGCAAAAGGTGCTGTGGCTACCTTAGATGCATTAGGCGCCGATCACCTCGTGTTTGGTTCTGAAGATGGCACTATCGATGCTTTTCGTCAAGCACAACGAAAGCGCACAGAGAAGAAAAACGTATTTGACGAAATCTTGAAACAATCACTCGAACTAGGTTTATCGTATCCAGAGGCAAGCCGGACAGCATATGAGAAAATTGGAATAGATTCTACTTTAGATTTGCATAGTCCAAACAATATTCTCGGGTTCGCTTACTTGCGTGCAGCTGAGCAGCTGCACGCAAACATACATGTAGATACCATTCCTCGTATAAAAGCAGACTACCATGATCAATCCATCACGGGTCCGATTGCAAGCGCAACTTCAATACGGTCTGCTCAGCAGCGTAATCAAACGGAAAACATAAAACAAGCTGTGCCGGAATCTACATACGCCGCCTTGCAGGATTCAAAACAGCTTCACAACTGGGAAGATTATTTCCCCTTGCTGCGGTATCTGATTTTGACCAACACACCTGCCATGCTGCGAACTATTCAAGGGATGGACGAAGGTTTAGAATATCGATTCAAGCGATACATCCATCAATCTGTAAGTTTTCAGCAGTTCCTAGCTCATGTCAAAACAAAACGTTACACGTGGACAAGACTTCAGCGCGTTTGCATACATCTTTTAACGAATTCACATAAGCAGCTCGTTACCGAATGGCTGGATACCGAACAGCTGCCTTACATCCGGGTTCTAGGAATGAGCAAAACAGGACGCGCATTTTTGTCTTCTAAAAAGAAACAGCTTGACGTGCCCCTCTTCACACAATTAAAAGATAACATTCACCCAGTAGCTGATTTGGAACTTCAGGCATCTGATGCCTACTACAGCACGTTATCACCTGCAGCTGCCGTGGCAGCTCGCAAACAAGAGATTTCACCTCCTGTCTTTGTCTAACATCAGAAGCAGTCAATAAAATACAGTAATTCGGTACTTGTTCTGCATAACAACTTCTATGAAAAAATCCAAACGATGAAGAATCGTTTGGATTTTTTTCATTATTTACTTTCAGGCAATTCTTCTAAATATTCCTTTGCTTCCTCAAACGTATCAACCGGAACAACTTTCATATCTGTTTCAATATCTTCCGCCGTTTGTTTTGCGAGCTGGTAATTAGAATCATCTGCTCCATCTTCATTTGGTGCAAAGAATACGGCACAGCCTTCCTTATCTGCTGCTACCACTTTTTTATCGATCCCGCCAATGCGGCCAACATTCCCTTCGTAATCAACTTCCCCAGTACCGCAAATTTGTAAACCGTGTGTCAAGTCTTCTTCTTCCAGCTGATCATAAATTTCCAAGCTGAACATGAGCCCTGCGCTCGGTCCGCCAATTTCTCCGCTCGAGAAGGTGACTTCCGGATCTTCGTTTACTTCTCTGTCAGTTACTAATGTAATGCCAATACCAGGAATCTGGGTATCAGGCAAAGCTTGAAGCTTCAATTCCTTCTCTAGCTGCTCGTCACCGCGATCAATTTGTAAGGTAATCGTATCGCCTAATTGTTTGGAAGTGACATATGTAGTCAGGTCTGCTGCTTCATTTACTGTTTTATTATCTACACCAGTTATATGGTCACCCGGCTTTAATTTTCCATCAGCTGGAAAATCGTTTACGACAGAAACGACATATACTCCTTGATACTCTACTTGCAAGTCAGCCCCTGCTGCTTGATAGGCAACGACTGTAGAGGCTTCCTGCGAGCTTTCCATTTGCATGAGCTGCGCTTGTGTATATTCTTCCTGGGAAATGCCTTCTGGAATAACATCTTCCAGTTTCGCGATTTGATGATACGGGAGAATGTGTGCCATCACATATTGAAATGGTGTTGCCTGTCCGCCGCGCACGGTGACAAGATGCATATCGCCTTCACTTTTATCGCTGCCAGCCACCGAAACAATTGGATCAAGTGCATCTGCTCCTCCAGGTTTGTATACATAATAAGGCATTCTGTAAATCCCGGAAAAACAGAAAACAATGAGCAGCAATAGCACGATAAGCAAGATATAACGCGTTTTCTGTTTCATCTTCAGTTCCCCTTTTGTGCCCGCTTTTCTCTGCTTATTCAGCAGAAGAAGCATATTTCTCCTTCAAGCACGCGTATAGTTAAGGTAGCCTGTACCAACAGACTGAATTCAAGTGTACTACTTCGATATTAAGAAGTACAGCAGTCACAAATCGGAGGGATCATTGTGCGAAAAATGAAATCGATTTTGTTCGCTGGGGCAGCTCTGCTTTTAGCAGTCAGCCTGATTACATACCCGGATCCAGCACTGCAAGCAAGCATACGCGGGCTGAATATGTGGTGGGAAGTCGTATTTCCATCTCTGCTGCCTTTCTTCATCACAGCAGAGCTGTTGATTGCTTTCGGAATGGTACGCTTCATCGGTGTATTCTGCGAGCCGATCATGCGGCCTTTGTTCAATGTGCCAGGTGTCGGAAGTTTTGTACTGGCAATGGGAATGGCTAGCGGCTATCCATCGGGAGCCAAACTTACTAGCAGATTACGGCAGGAGAAACAGCTGACGAAAACAGAAGCGGAACGTCTCGTATCCTTTACCAATGCCAGTAATCCTCTGTTTATTGTTGGTGTAATTGCGGTCAGTTTCTTCGGTGATGCCGAGCTCGGTCTCCTGCTTGCCATTGCACACTATGGAGGTAATATTCTTGTTGGTATCTGCATGCGATTTTACGGACGTAATGAAGCCAGATCTGTGTATGTGCGTGAGAAAGGATTACTAAGACGCGCTTTTCGTGAATTGCATGAAACACGTGTCGCAGATAAGCGCCCTTTCGGTAAGATCTTTGGTGATGCTGTTATTCAATCTATCCAGACACTGCTGATGATTGGTGGATTTATTATTATGTTTTCCGTCTTTAATAAGCTGCTATTTATACTAGGTGTCACTGATTTCCTTGCAAATGGGTTAAAGATAGTGACCAGTTTGTTTGGTATTCCAGCTGATTTGGTCCTTCCGATGCTTTCTGGCTTTTTAGAAATCACGATGGGCGGACAAATGATTGCACAAGCAGCTGGTTCCGACTTCTTTTTCCCAATCGTAATTGTAAGTTTTGTTCTTGCATTTAACGGTTTTTCTGTCCAAGCTCAAGTCGCGAGCATTCTTGCTGACACTGATATTCGATTTGCTCCTTATTTCTTTGCTCGTATCTTGCACGGCTTCATTGCAGCGGGGCTGGCAGCTTGTCTATATGTACCGCTTTACGCAAGACATAAAGAAACGAGTATTTATACTTTTCTACATGAAAAAACAGCTCCAAATTCCATGGAGCTGCTCGAACGGATTGCATCTTTCGGACCGCTGTTTACACTAAGCGTACTTGCATTAGGCACACTTATCCTGCTGCGGCGACGTCGATCTCATTAATATTTTTGTTTGATTGCCTTATGTACAGGGGGCGGCACAAGCTTACTTATATCCGCTCCATAGCTTGCTGCCTCTTTTACAATACTAGAGCTTAAAAAGCTGTATGCTGCATCAGCTGTGATGAACAGCGTTTCTAACTCCGGCTCTAGATGACGGTTAATACCGCTTATCTGCATTTCACTTTCAAAATCGCTAACAGCCCGCAGTCCGCGAATAAGTACGCGTGCATCATATCGCTTCGCGAATTCTACTGTCAGACCTTCTGCTTTGACCACTGTTACATTCGGGAAAGGCTTTAGTGACTCCTGCACAAGTTCTACACGTTCTTCCGCATTGAAAAGCGGCTGTTTCTTGCTGTTCACAGCTACTGCAACAATCACTTCATCAAAAATAGCGGCTGCTCGTTTGATAATATCCACGTGACCATTCGTTACAGGATCAAACGAGCCCGGATACATTGCGATTGTCATCTGTCACCCTCCTGCGCAGCTTGATATATTGTTATAGCAGTAGTATTGCCATAATTCTCTCGTTTCACCGCTTGAAAACCTGCGATACGCTCTGGCAGCTCTTTACGTCCATCGTGTTCACAAACAATTTGTCCGCCAGCTCCCAGTATACCCGTCTCGCTAATTTGCTCCAGCAAGCTTTCGTAGGATACCTTTTGGTATGGTGGGTCCAAAAAGATAAGATCGAACTGTTTCTCCCGTTTCGCAACGGCCTTCAGCGCACGCAGTGCATCATTCCGATACACTTCTGCAGCGTCTGTAAGCTTCAACGTTGTTAAGTTGTGATGAATTGTCTCAACAGCCTTGCCCTGCTTATCAACAAAGATACACGTATCCATACCTCTGCTAAGCGCCTCAATACCAAGTCCGCCGCTCCCCGCGAACAAATCAAGACATGCTCCTCCTTCAAAGAATGGGCCGAGCACCTGAAACAGGCTCTCTTTTACTTTGTCAGTCGTTGGTCTTGTCAATTGATTGGGCACCGCTTTTAATGCCCGTCCTTTATGCTCTCCAGCAATTACTCGCATTGCTTTGCACTCCTTCAAAAACGATGTATAATCCTGCTAAAGCCGGTACATACTGTACTACTGAAGCGGCTATCACGCTTATAGCTGCTTCATGAACACGGAGAAGACTTACGTTTCCCCATAAGCTCTTCCTCCGGTTTCTCCTCTCCCTTTGCCTGTTTGTTTTCATCGGAAACAAAAGGCGCCTGCAGGGCTATTCCCTGCAGGCTTTTTTTATATACCGATTTTATAATCGTATTCTTTTGCTTTATCCTGTTTTGCATTCTCAAAATCTGTGCGTACAAATGGACGGTATGATAACGCTGTTTTAGATACGAACGGCAGTCTTTGCAATACTGCTTCTTTTTCTTCTGCTTCCTCCATGTTTACATAAATCATGGCATACTTTTGCTTTTTGGAAACAAAGACCAAGTGTCCGTGCCGTTTCAGCTGCTTTATATTTTTCATATGCTGGAACCATACGACGATCCCCTGACGTTTTGTCAACATAAATGATGTTCCTCGCTTTACAGCTTTTTTACTAGTGTAGCAAAGCCTGCCCCTCTGGAGCAACATAAAAAAACTAGCAAGCCGAAGCTTGCCAGTCGTTTTTAAGAGGCACAGCCGCAAGCTCCGCCGCTGCCGCAGCCACAGCCAGAGTCCTTCATAGCTGCACCAGACCGCGGTGCTTTAACAGTTTCACTCACCGTAGCAGCGAGTGTCCCGCTTATTTCGTCGAGCAGTTTTTGCAGATTTCGCTCTGCTATTTTAAATGCCGCAACATTGGCATCCATGTCCATCTCACGCTTCTTGCTGCGAATTGCTTTTATGATAGAGCTGTAATCCGGGTGGTATCTGCCGAATCGCTGCACTTCTTCATATTGTTCCTTTACAGCAGTGAATGCGTCAATTTTCGCTTTTGTTTCACTATCCTGGTAGAGCGCTTCTTGCGTAGAATTATAAGCATCCATTACGTCCGAATCCCGGATCATTCTGCCTAAATTCTCAGATCTCTCCAATAGCTCCACAAATTCCACAGTTGCAAACATATAACCACCTCCCCTATTATCATACCAAATAATAGGGAAATGAAAAGACCTAATCCCGCATTGCTCTTGCCATCTGTATCAGCATGTTGACCATACTAAGCTGTTCCCCAAATTGTCCTATGCGCTGCGGTGCGGTTTTTCCGTAAAAATATTTGGCCTGCTTTTCCATATCCGCAAACGCATTTGGATCACGTGACAGCGTTCGGTACCAGACAGGGTGAAGTCTGACAAAACGCAGCAGCTCTTCCCGCTGTTTGAGTCTTTGATAGATATCCTGCCGCATCATATCCATCTCCTTCTAGTCTTTATGAAAGAATGTGGGCCCTTTTTTCTTTGTTGGAAGCTGTTGTTTCACACCTTGATATTGCCCGATTAAATGTTTTACATTATCTAATGCCCCATTCAGCTGGTGGATATGACCTGATAACTTCTGCAAATCAAATTGACTTGCCATACCCATCATCTTACTAACCATTTCATTTCCCTTTTCGGCTGATTCCTGGTCTGTCTCCGTCTGTTCAGTCTGCGCTTCTGCTTTATATGCTTGCCAACTCGGGTCTTCTTCGCCTAAAAGCACCCACTTTTCATAATAAGGCTGCCATCCTGTCTGCTTTTGCCGTGCTTCTTCTATAAGTTTCGGATGCTGCTCGACAAATTGCTTGAATGCCTGAATCGATGGATGCAGATTCGTTTCTGACATTACGATCCAACTCCTATCCAAAAATTACTCTCTCTAAACAATGTATGAAAGCCCAGACAAATTGACACACAAAAAACCGAGTTTCATGAAGAAACTCGGTTATTGAAGCAAGAAGTTTTGTGTATAGTAATAGCGGTAAACGCCGACCCCCAACTCTTTATAAGTTGGATCAAGCAACGTTTTTCGGTGCCCTTCACTATTTAACCAGCCAATCATAGCAGCTGGCGCATCTGTATAGCCAGCAGCAATATTTTCACCTGCATTTCGGAAAGGTACTTGGCCATCCGCTAACCGATCCCCAAGCTCTTCACCACTTGGCGTTACATGTGAGAAGTACTGCTGTTTCTGCATATCTTCACTATGACCAAATGCGACTGCTGCTACATTTTCATTCCATTCGAGCGGAGAAACATCGAATTGAGCGCGCATCACATTCGTGATTTCAATAATTTGCCGTTCCATGCCTGCTTGTACTTGCTGCCATTCCTCTGTTGAGAGCTGCGGCTGCTCAGGGAGCTGTCCTGTATACGTAATATCATATGGACGTTCCATAATCAGCTGCTCATCGGTTATAACACGCACTGCAGCTAGTTCGTCCTTGAATGTATCAAAGTAAAACTGCGCGAACAATCCGTCTTCCAGCTCTGCTAAAGGCTGAATCTGCTGATCCTTGTCCTTCAGTTTAAATGTGTAACGGTTGCCATCATAGCGGACAGACACCTCGTTTTCTAATGCATAGTCCTTTTCCACTTCTTCTCGGCTTTCACCAAGTTTCACATCAGCTAAAGAGGCTTCTCCGGCAGCGAAAGCCGTAACAATACGATCCTCTTTTACTCCGTACTGCGCATATGCGTCTCCTTTATCATATACATACCATTCATACCCGTAAGAAGACTTATCCTTATGATCCGGTTCCCCCTGATCTTTCTTCAGCGTGTCAGGGGCTTGATTGATCCACCGCTCTATATCGCCGTTCGGTTTTTGGGCAGCTTCTGCCTTTTGTGTATTTTCCGTACTTTTTGTCTTTGCATCTTGGGCAGGAGCCAAATAATCATTCCTATTCCAAAAGAATAAGGCACCCGCTCCTAGTACGAGCAACAATAGCACGATACGTAAACCTTTCATGCTCCAGCCCCTTTCTTTTCATGTGCTGCACCTATTATAATACAAAACAGCATATGTAAATAGCTGACTTTTTCGACAACCTTCACAAACCATCTGCTGGAAGCAGCTGCCCATATGTCCTGAATTGAACCAGTCCTTCCACCTGTCCAAGTTTATGGAATCCGCATCGCGTCAACACTTGCTGCTTTTCTGCTTCATGCGGTTTACAAAACGCATGAATCGTATCCACACCTTGCTGCAGCAACCAGTCACAGATGCTGACAATTGCTTCCTCTTCATATCTTTTGCCAGCCATCTCTTCCCGTATATGGAAGAAGAGTTCAGCTTGTGCAGCTTGAGGAGCTGTTTGGCGGATAAAAATGTCACCGACCATCTCCTGCTCATATTTTGTATGTACAAACCACGGCCCAAAACCCAAGTTTGTCTGTCCGGTTGCCAGATTCTCTAAATAGAACGGCAGTTGAGCTTTCAAAGCATTGGATGGCCAATCCGTCACATATGAAATTTCTTGTTCATAAAAGAATGTAATCGGAAATCGGACGAGCTGCTTTCCCATATTGGTTGTTATTGCTTTTAAACTTAAGCGAGATGTTTCCATATCCATTTCGTTACCCTCTCTTCGGTGCACGTTTGTTATGGTCTTTATTCCCAAAATGCTGTACACAATAAACACAAAATATGCAGAGACAAGACAATTGGTCATAAGCATATGTCTGTATATACTCTGGCTGCTGTCCGCCAAAAACATCGGTATCTTTAGCTAACTCGCATTACTCTA
The DNA here is from genome assembly GCF_019056395.1 of Terribacillus sp. DMT04. Taxonomy (NCBI): domain Bacteria; kingdom Bacillati; phylum Bacillota; class Bacilli; order Caryophanales; family Bacillaceae; genus Terribacillus; species Terribacillus sp. DMT04. The sequence continues at coordinate 1,368,985 of NZ_CP077639.1, read as the reverse complement.
TGTCGATGGTACGATAACTATCTATAATGAAAAAAATCCGAACCTGCATGAATTCTAATGAAAGAATTCACTTTTAGTTCGGATTTTAGAAATCAGACACTTATCAGCAGTGTCTCTTATTAAAAGATTGCAGGTGTTGTGAAGACAACAAGTGCGATAAAGAAGATCATCAAGTAGTTCAAGCTGTAAATAAACATCCAATTTGCCCACTTTAAATCATCTTTCATGAAGAAACCAGCAATTCCAATTGCAAGCCAGCCGACGTTCAATACAGTAGCGATAGCAACAAACACCGTTCCCAATGTTGTTAAATAGAACGGAAGGGGAAGCAAACATACTGTATAGATAATAATCTGACGCTTGGTAATGCCAAATCCATACACAGACGGCAGCATTGGAATATTCGCTGCTTTATAGTCTTCTGCCTTTTTCATAGCTAAAGCTAAGAAATGCGGCGTTTGCCAAATGAACATAATAGCAAAAACAATCCATGCTTCCGTGCTCAAACCGCCATCAATGGCAGCATAGCCGATTAGCGGAGGCACTGCGCCGGAAAAACTGCCAATAGCAGTATTAATGGTATAGCGGCGTTTTGACCACATCGTATAAAGGATGACATAAGCAAACCAGCCAAAAATACCAATCGCTGCTGCTTGCCAAGTTGTTAGGAACAAAAAGCCGACACCAAGAACGGTAAATCCAATTCCCATTGTAAGTACAACGGAAAGCGGAATAGTTCCAGTTACAGTCGGGCGTTTCTTCGTCCGTTTCATTACATGGTCAATATCCCGGTCATAATAGTTGTTGATTACACATCCGCCAGCGATGACCAACCCGCTGCCAAGCATCGTATAGATGAATGCGGGAATATGATGAACGAATTGCTCATTCGTCATGTAAAGCGCAAGCCAAAAACCGCCAAATGCAGTTAATAGATTGGAGTTAATAATTCCAGTTTTTATAAGTGCTTTGAAGTCTGTCCATAGACTAGTGTTTGAATCAGCGTGTTCTGCACCATTCAATTCTTGTAAAGAAGTTGATTCGGCTTTATTCACACCAGCACATCCTTTCTGCTTGGTTACATAATACTTGTATTCTATTACACTTTTCATATTGTAACACGTTATATTCTAAGATAAGAAACTGTTTTTGACAATTTACTGAACTAACCTGCCCTTTTATCTCGTGACTATTTCGCCCTAGAGTCAACAGGTCATAAAATTGACACGAAATCTCCGCTTCTTCTGGTTAAATTCATGTTACGATAAGCTTGATGTTATTGTAACGCTACTAGTTTGTATATAAGAGGTGTTCCTGCATGAAATTATTAAAATATTTATCTGTAATCAGTACTGTCGGTATGTTGTTCATCCTTCTTGGGGGTGCTTTAGTCACGAAGACAGGATCTGCGGATGGCTGCGGACAGAGCTGGCCTTTATGTGAAGGAGCACTTACAAATGTAACTCCCGAGCTTATCATTGAATCAGCTCACCGTTTTGTTTCTTCCACAATAGGCATTGTTATTCTCTTACTGGCTATCTTTGCTTGGCGCAAAATCGGTCACATTCGAGAGGTTAAATTCTTATCTGTCTTGGCCGTATTTTTCCTTGTTTTACAAGCATTAATCGGTGCTGCAGCTGTTATTTGGCAGCAATCCGACGCAGTACTAGCGCTGCACTTCGGTATTTCACTCATTTCCTTCGCTTCTGTCCTCTTGCTGACATTGATTGTTTTCGAAGTGGACAAGAAGTTCGATGCACGTGCGCTTGTTATTAAAAAAGGGATGCGTATTCAATTTTACCTGCATACCATCTTTATTTATCTTGTTGTATATACTGGTGCACTCGTACGTCACATGCATGCCAGTCTTGTTTGCGGAGACTTTCCGCTTTGTTCGAACGCTGATCCAGGCTTGTTTGGTCTCAGCACTGCTCAGATGGTACAGATGCTCCACCGTGGAGCTGCGATGCTTGCGCTTGTTTGGTCCTTTATTATCATGGTCCAAGTGCTGCGTCGCTATAAGGGACATGCTGTGATGACAAAAGGATGGATTATCAGCTTTTGCCTGCTGGCAGCACAAGCAGTAGTAGGTGTATTAGTTATCTTCACCGGTATGAACTTATTTGTCGCCCTGATGCATTCATTAATTATCAGTATCTACTTTGCAATCATGACGTACTATATCATGCTTTCCTTCCGAAGTGCGAAATTCGAAAAAGAACAATAAGAAAATCCACTGCTTATGGGGACTGACCCCCGTTTCTGAGACAGGGATCAAAAAACCTTCAAATAGCCGATTGCCGATATTGTATCGGCGATTGGTTGTTTAGTTTCGTTTGGATACGAATGTTGTTATAATAATAAATATATTCTTCAACAGTACGCTCTACGATGGCAGTCGTAGTTCGATTAATGCTGTTGAGATAAAACGTTTCAGACTTTAGTATGGAATGAAACGATTCGATAGAGGCATTATCAGCGGGCGTTCCTTTTCGGGACATGCTCATGGTAATGCCTTTTGCTTTTACAGCTTCTTGGTACTTATAAGATGTATACACAGACCCTTGATCACTATGTAACACACAGTTCTCAGGTAATGGTGGCAGCTGAGCGAGTGTGTCCAATACGAAAGCTGTATCTTGTTTATCTCCAATTGAGGAAGCCACTACTTCGCCATTGCACAAATCTATTATACTGGAAAGATACATTAGTTTCTGACCATAAGGCAGGTAGGTGATGTCGGTTACGAGCTTCTCAAGAGGACGATCGGACTGAAAGTTCCGATCCAATAAATTTTCTGCAACGGCATATGGCTGTCCAGTTTTCTTACGTTTCTTCACTTTAACCCGGCACTGCCATTGATTCTCCTGCATTACTCGCTGCACGACTTTGTGGTTAATGCATTGCTCCTGTCTCAGTAAGGCAGTAATCTTCCTGTACCCGTACCGATACTTGTGTTCTCGGCACAATGTGCCAATTTGCTTTTTAAGTAGTTCTTTCGAGTTGTCTTTCTCTTTGTTCTTCCAGCGATAATAAGATGCTCTCGAGATACCTAAATGTACACAAATATCCTGTATTGTCATTGTGTTATGCAGTGTTTCTACAAGTTCGACTGCCGTTTCTCTATCAACTTCCTTTCCAATTCCTTGTACTTTTTTAAAACTTCATTTTGTTGCCTTAAAAATCGGTTCTCAGCTTGTAATTTCTCCACTTCTGAAGAATAGGCTGGCCCTTTCCCGTAGGTGTACTGCTTGCCAACTGGCTGTTCAAAACGATGCGTCTCTTCAGACTTATACCATCTGACCCACGTCTTCACTTGCGATCTACTCTTGATATTTAGTTCGTTCAAAATCTCTTTTACAGGTACGCCTGCCAAGCGCATTTCAACTGCCTTCATTTTTATCTCCACTGGATAACTGACTCTAGTTCCCATAGAAAAAACACCTCCAAGTATTATCTCGGATAACAATCGTCCGTTTTCAACCTTGAAGGTGTTTTTTATTTGTCTCAGCGTATGGGGTCAGTCCCTATGGGTCATTCCCCAAAAGCAGTGGATTTTTTAATGCTTATTCAAACTCTACAAGCAGATCGCCTACTTGGATTGGTTCACCGTCTTTTACGTAGACGCCTTTTACTTTTCCATCGAAAGGTGCTTGGACTGTTGTCTCCATCTTCATTGCTTCCGTGACAAGCAGCTGCTGTCCCTTCTGCACTTGCTCACCGGCTCCAACAAGCGCTCGGATTACAGTACCCGGCATTGTGGCACCGATATGCTTTTTATTCTGCTTATCTGCCTTTGGTGTTGTTTTGACTGTTGCTTGCACTTGTTCATCGCGCACAAGTATTTCCCGCGGCTGGCCATTAAACTCGAAGTACATCGTGCGCATTGCATCTGGTCCAGCCTCACCAATTGCAACCAGCTTAACAATCAACGTTTTTCCTGGTTCGATTTCTACTTCTATTTCTTCATCCATCTTCATGCCATAGAAGAAAGTTGGTGTTGTCAATACGGATAAGTCACCGTAAGCTTCCTTGAATGCGGCGTATGTCTCAAATACTTTCGGATACAGCGCATAGGCGACAACATCTTGTTCCGTAACTTCCCCTTCCTGCTTCTCCTCCAGTGCTTTTCGAAGTTCGTCAAAATCAACAGAAGGAAGCAATTCACCTGGACGTTTTGTTATAACTTCTCTATCCTTTACAATAACTTTTTGTAATTCTTTCGGGAAGCCTCCATAAGGCTGACCAAGATAACCTTGGGCAAATTCGATTACAGAATCAGGGAAGTCTAAAGACTGACCTTGTTCAATCACTGTCTTTTCATCTAAGTCATTTTGAACCATAAATAGAGCCATATCTCCGACTACTTTTGAAGAAGGTGTTACTTTAATTACATCTCCGAAAAGATCATTTACTCTCCTGTACATAATCTTTACTTCATCCCAGCGATTTCCTAAGCCGACAGCATTGGCTTGCTGCAGCAAATTGCTATATTGCCCGCCAGGCATCTCATGTAAGTAAACTTCTGCGTGCGGAGCTTTCATACCACTCTCAAAATCACTGTAGCGTGATCGCACATCTTCCCAATAGTGACCAATCTCATCATAATGTTCAACATTGATGGAAGGTTTACGGTCCATAGCTTGCATCGCGTGGTAGAACGAGCTGGCACTAGGCTGAGAGGTCAAACCTGCCATTGACCCTGCCGCAACGTCCACAACATCAACACCGGCTTCTACAGCTCTCATGTAGGTAAGCACACCATTACCGCTTGTATCATGGGTATGCAAGTGAATCGGCAGAGATACAGTCTCTTTTAACGCACGTACAAGTTCATACGCAGCTTGCGGTTTAAGCAAACCTGCCATATCTTTGATACCAATGATATGGGCACCCGCATCTTCTAATTCCTTGGCCAATTTAGTGTAATATGCCAAGTCATATTTTGTCCGGCTCGGATCTAATATATCGCCAGAATAGCAAAGTGCTGCTTCCGCTACTTTATTATGCTTGTGTACTGCTTCTATCGCTGGTTTCATATTTTCAATCCAGTTTAAGCTATCAAAGATACGATACACATCGATGCCGGCCTGTGCACTTTCTTCCACGAATTTTTCTACAACATTATCCGGATAGTTTTTATATCCTACTGCATTGCTTGCTCGCAGCAGCATTTGGAATAACACATTCGGCATTTTCTCTCGCAGCTTCGCCAGGCGGTGCCAAGGATCTTCTTTCAGGAAGCGATAGGCAACATCAAATGTTGCTCCGCCCCACATTTCAACGGAGAAAAGATTCGGCAGCAATTTAGCTGTTGGTTCAGCAATTGCAAGCAAGTCTTTCGTTCGAACACGTGTAGCTAAAAGGGATTGGTGTGCATCTCGGAAAGTAGTGTCTGTCAATAACACCTCTTCTTGATTCTTCAGCCAATCAGCAAGCCCTTCTGGCCCGTGCGCATCAAGTATTTGTTTTGTTCCATTCTGATAATCCAGGCCTTTTTGCAGCTTGGGAATTCTTTGGGGAGGAAATACAGGTTTTTCTGCTTTGCCGCTCCCGTCAAAGCCATTGACCGTCGTATAGCCGATATACTGAAGCATTTTCGTTCCTCTGTCCCGGCTTTTCGGAAAATCAAACAGCTCTGGCGTCTCATCTATAAAGCTTGTTGTGTAATCCGCCGATAAAAACTTTTCATGCAATACTAAATTTTCCAAAAATGGAATGTTGGTTTTGATACCGCGAATACGGAACTCACGCAGATTTCTTTCCAATTTGTAAGCTGCTTGCTGATAACCAGCCGCCCAGGTTGAGACTTTCACTAACAAGGAATCATAATAGGAGCTAATCACTGCGCCTTGGAAGGCATTACCTCCATCCAAACGCACACCAAATCCTCCACTGGAACGGTAAGCCATAATTTTACCTGCATCCGGCATGAAATTATTTAACGGGTCCTCCGTTGTGACACGTGCTTGGATGGCATAACCATTTGTTTTGATGTCAGCTTGCGCAGGTATTCCAAGTCGCTCATCTGTTAAGCTGTACCCTTGCGCCAACAATAACTGTGTTTGCACAATATCTACGCCTGTTACCATTTCTGTGATCGTATGCTCTACTTGGACACGAGGGTTAACCTCGATAAAATAGAATTGATTATCTGCCACAAGAAATTCAACTGTACCCGCATTCAAGTAGGATACATTCTTCATCAATTGAACAGCTGCATCGCAAATTGCAAGCCGCAATGACTCAGGCAAGCCGACACTTGGAGCTACTTCTATGACTTTCTGGTGACGTCTTTGAATCGAGCAATCACGTTCATACAAATGAATAACGTTGCCTGCACTGTCACCAAGTATTTGCACTTCAATATGTTTCGGATTTTCAATCAGTTTCTCTACGTACATTTCATCACTGCCAAATGCAGCTTTCGCTTCGGATTTCGCACGCTCATAAGCTTCTGCTACTTCTTCCGCATCACGCACAACGCGCATACCGCGTCCTCCGCCGCCAAGTGATGCTTTTATGATGATTGGATAGTCATGTTGGACAGCAAAAGCTTTTACTTCTTCAAGATCTTGGACTGGTCCATCACTTCCAGGAATAACTGGTATTTCTGCCTGTAATGCTTGCTGTCTTGCTTTTACTTTATCTCCGAACATATTCAGCTGTTCGCTGCGCGGCCCAATGAAAGTGATACCTTCGTCTTCACAGCGTCTCGCAAAATGAATGTTCTCCGAAAGAAAACCATAACCTGGATGGATAGCATCCGCCCCAGAAGTTTTCGCAATTTCAAGAATATTCTCGATATCAAGATAGGCATCAATCGGCTTCTTCCCCTCGCCGACCAAATATGCCTCATCCGCTTTAAAGCGGTGACTGGAGGATTTATCCTCCTTTGAATAAATCGCGACCGTCTGTATACCGAGCTCAACACAAGCTCGGAATACACGAATCGCGATTTCCCCTCTGTTTGCAACTAAAACTTTACTTATTCCCCTTAGTTCGTCCATCGTTCTCCTCCTCTAGTCTTTCCCCTGGTTTGTGTAGTCGTACTAGTGGTGCGGATCCTCTGTCGATTGGAGGGACGTTTTCCCCGCTTATCTTGTGTGAAGGTGCTGTCTGACACGATCAGTTCCTGTGAACGTACATGCTTGGCAACGTTATTCAAAATTCCCATAGAAGCGAACAAAATCAGCAAGGATGTACCACCGTAACTGACAAACGGCAGTGTGACACCTGTAATTGGCAATAGGCCGGTGATTGCACCCAAATTAATAAAGGTCTGGATGCCCACCATCGACGAAATGCCTATTGCCAGTAATGAACCAAAGCTATCTTGACACTGCTTGGCAATATAAAGTCCTCGCAGCACAATAATGGCTAGCATAGCCAGGACAGCGGCTACGCCAATAAAGCCAAGTTCTTCTGCTATAACGGCCATAATGAAGTCTGTGTGCGGTTCTGGCAAGTATCCTAGTTTCTGTACGCCCTGACCGAGACCGTCACCAAACACACCGCCAGTCCCAATGGCCAGGTAGGATTGAACGAGCTGGAAACCGTCATCTTGAACATGTTCCTCATCAAATGGCTGATAAGCACCTGTAAAACGGGAGACCCTTTCATCTGTAACCATATGCGGCGATACTGCCAAAATTAATAAAAGTCCCGCTACAATTAATAAACTCAAATGTCTAATCTTTATCCCAGCGCTGAAAATAATCGTACAGGAAATCAAGAATATAATGGAGGCGTTCCCAACATCCGGCTGAATAACAATTAGACCAAGAATAATTCCCAATGCGATTAATGGAGGCAGAACGCCCTTAGAGAAACTATCTAAATAGCTCTGTTTCTTCGAATAAATAGAAGCGAGATAAATAATCATCCCTACTTTAGCCAATTCTGCAGGCTGCACACTGAAAAATCCGAGGCTGAACCAAGAGCGGGAACCATTTACTTTACCTGTGAATAACACAAGGACTAGCATTAAAAAGATAACTAGCATGAGCGGCTTAATTACTTTATGGTACTTTTGATAGGGTACGAAACTAAAAAACGCAAACACTGGAATAGCCAGTGCAAACCATACAAGTGTCCGTACAAAGAAGTGTGTTGCTGACCAATCATACTTGACTACAGCAACTGTATAACTGGCACTGTAGATCATTACTGCTCCAAAAGCAGTTAGCAGTAAAGGTGTGAACAGCAAAGTAAAGTCAAAATTACGCAATCTTTTTTTCATATTAAAGCTCCCAGTATGTATTTTACGATCTTCACTAAATCGCAGGATGGAATAATAAAAAAACCCCGCCGATTTTGAAGGGCAAGGGGTTTTCATCTTTCATATGGGATGCCCGTACAAGTGTATGTCAAGCGGCCTGCCCTCTGTATTAAGAACGCATAGACCGCTGTGCCGCTTCATGCAGCACATTCAACTGTCTTTCCAAGTTTTCAAGAAGCTCTTTTCCATCTTCTTCTTTCACCAGGTTCAATCGAATAGCAAAATCTATCTCACGAGACAATCCAAACATTTGTGTATCAAGCACTTCTTCATAAAGCGGACATTGCGGCATCATCAAATTGTCCATCTGTACTTTGATTAGTTTAAGTATCTTATCAGCATCCGCCAAAAGAAGGGCATATGCTTTCTCTTGATTACTAACGGTGATCTCAGATATCAAAATTATCCCTCCGTTAAACAGACTTCTTCTATACAATTCTAGCGGTACTCCTGCTAAATTGCAAGACACGTCCACCTATTAATTTTGTCGAATCTTTGTCATTCGACGCAATACTTATGTTAAACTACCAATATGTTGTTCAAAAAGAGAGTATATTCTGTTAAAGGAAGTGTCTCCATATGATAATTACATTGACAGGCAAGGTGGAATTTCCACTTACACTTGACCCATCAGTCTGGATTTTTGATGATCGCAAAGTCCTTTTTGAAAACGCTTTTAAAGAGGCTGAACCCGATCCTGATACCGAAGAGAAACATTGGGATCGATCTATTTACCAACAAAAGATGAAACCGCCTATTAATAAAAGTCTGACACGAGAAGAACGAAAAAAAGCGCTGGAGAACAGCTATGTGATGCCAATTGCTGATTTTATCGCTACTGCTAACGTACACGATGACGCAACACATGCCGTGTTCGTGACAGAAACCGGAGAAGAAAGCGTCGGTTTGGACGATTTCAAGGAAAGTATGTTTCTATTTGCAGTAGACGGACGCAGCATTAAAGAAACTGGCCCTGCTCACTGCTACCTTCCGAGCAAGAAAGAACAACCTATAAAGGCAATCCGCCAAATTCGTATCAGCTAAGCTGCTGTATAGCGATGCCTCCTATTGGGTAAGATGCGAGGGCCGGCGCAAACCAAAGCACAAAGTCGCTTCGTATGGTAAACTGAAAAAGTATTATACTTTCTGAGGTGATAGCATGCGAGTAAAGTGCGTAATTTGCGATATAGTCGAAGAAATAGATGATGGAAGTCCGCAAGCGAAGAAGCTGCGCAATCGCCGTAACACCATGCATATGTGTACAGCTTGTACAGAGCGCATTACAAGACGGACGAATGAACGAAAAGCAACCGGCAACTTTCAATTGTACCGGGAATCAAAGACAGATGAACCTTTAATTTAATTAAATGAGGTGAAACGATGTCAAAAGGACTAGCTTTATTAACTGCCATTTTGGTAATTGCCTGTTTTGTAGCAGCAGGCGTGACGATCAGCTACCAGAATTACGGCTGGATGACAGTGGCCATCCTAGCCGGTTTCGTCATTATGGGAGCTGGCATTTTTGCCAAAAGAAAAGGGCAATAAAAAAAGACGGAGTCTCCGTCTTTTTTTTATTTTAATTCAATATAATCATCAATTAATTCTTGATGAATACTCGCATTTGCAGCTACTACTGTTGTACTGCTTAAGAAATCGACTGGCTGTCCTGCAGCATTCGTCAATTTAGCTCCTACTTCTTCTAATAAAACATAACCGCCCGCATAATCCCAAGGCTGTAAACTGAAAGTCAAATAAGCATCCGTAATACCTTCAGCAATAAAAGCAAGTTCTAATGCAGCTGAACCATAAGCTCTCGTTCCTATTGCTTTGTATACTAGCTGCTGGAGCTTTACTTCATTTACACGACGGTTTGGGCATAACCAAAAATGATTCAATTCAATCAAACATTGATCGAGCGTTTTCTCCGGAAGTTTTGGAAGCTGCTTATCATTTTTAAAAGCACCTTCTCCTCGTTTTGCATGATAAATGGTGCCCTCCATCACGTTGTAAATCAAACCAATTTCCGCTTTGCCTTCATGAATTATTCCAATTGAGACAGCAAAATTAGTCTTCTGGTGGACAAAATTCATTGTTCCGTCGATCGGGTCGATGATCCAGACGGTACCGGTCGTCTCACGCGCAGCTTTTCCAACGCCTTCTTCACCTAAGACATTGTGATTTGGATAATTTTCTTCGATCTTCTCTAAGAAGAAGGACTCTACCGCTTTATCCATTTCAGTCACAAGATCTTTTGGGCTTGACTTTGTCATGATTTCCAACGGTGTGTCCATTTTATCTTTAATCAGCTGTCCCGCTTCCAGCACCCATTGATAGGCCTGTTCATGTAATGTATGCTTCAATGATTGCTCCATCTGTGCTCCCCCATTCTTTCCACTAGCTTAACATAAAAAATCTTATCGTTCGAATTGATTCAGTCGCTCCCGCAGCATAAACAGTCTAGCTTTCGTTTCTTCGATTACCGCCCTATCTTCCTCCTGCATAGCATCATGCAACGTAACAAGCTGATAATCGATTTCCAGACGAATGGCCGGCACTTTTTCCTCTGCTTCTCTTCTCCGTAATGCTTCCACTACATCACGCATTTTCTTCCCCCTCCTTCATCGATTTATCATTTAGCCAAGTTGTTTCTTTTTACCACTGTTGTGCCGTTTGTAAACCTTTCCTTGCTTGCAATCTTCCTATATGACAGGTATGATAAAAAAGATTTAACGGACAGATTTCGGCAAGGAGTGACACAGATGTCAGCATTATTTACTCAACAGGATTTTGATGTATTTACGATAGATGGATTGGAAGAAAGAATGGAAGAGCTGCGTAGCCGGCTGTCTCCAAAGTTAGAGATGCTCGCGAATGAACTGGCTCCTTTTGCAGAGCAAGTAACGGATGAAGATATGTATGTACATGTTGCAAAGCATGCTCGCCGTACGAAAAACCCTCCAAAAGATACATGGTCGGCTTTAGCATCCAGTAAGCGAGGATACAAAAAGCTTCCACATTTCCAAATAGGTCTTTGGGGCAGTCATGTATTTGTGCAATTTGCTCTTATTTATGAAAGCCCATTGAAAGAAACTGTCGGCCTCAAAATGGCAGAAGCAAAACAGCAGATTCTAAATACAATCCCAGCCCACTACGTCTGGTCAATGGATCATATGAAGCCAGATGCTTCTCCTATCTCCGATGAATTGTATGATAAAATAGCAGAACGTTTGCAGCATATTAAGAAATCGGAGTTGGTTTGCGGTGTTCATCTGCAGCCTGACGATTCTGCGCTTGCTTCAAAAGAAGCATTTCTTAAGGTGTGTCAAGATGTCTTGAAACATACAGCTGTTTTATACGAACAAGCAGCGCATCAACATGCTTAATAAATAACAAATCCCCTTCCTGGCCTGGAGGGGGATTTTGCTTTACATTTTTATTTTTTCTCCTGGAGATGCAGCTTTTGCTTTTTGAACGGCTCGATAACTAGAGTAACCAAAGTCTTTTTCAAATTGCGCTCCCAATTGTTTTTCTTCTGACTTGGAAGGTACTATCTGTTTGAAGCGCTCATATGCAAGCAGCAACTCATCCCGCAAAATACCATCTTCATATGTACGCTCGACTAAGGAAAAGAAATTGACAACATCAATAATTTCTTCTTTTGTCCACGTTTCATCTAATGGATAGCTATAGCTCATTTTACCCCTCCTTCTCTGGATAATAGTGTAACACGAAAAGAGCAATCCATGCGAAGCTAGTAATCACAAGCTAGTTCTGCTATAATTCTTTTGTTTTTAACAAGTAAAGAGGGTGTCAGCAAAGATGTGTTCACAAGAACAAGCACCATTGTTCGAAGGCTTGCGTAAGCATGCCGCGAACAAACCACTTCAATTCCATATACCTGGACATAAAACCGGCAAAGGGATGGACAGTGCATTTTCGGCTTTTATCGGTGAAAACACGCTTTCCATTGATTTAATCAATATAGAACCATTGGATGATCTGCATCATCCGCGCGGCATGATTCAAGAAGCACAGCAGCTTGCAGCCAAAGCATTTGGTGCGGATTATACCTTCTTCTCTGTTCAAGGTACAAGCACTCCCATTATGGCGATGGTAATGAGTGTGTGCAAACCTGGTGACAAAATTATTGTTCCACGGAATGTGCATAAATCTGTTACGAGTGCATTAATTTTTTCTGGAGCTATACCTATTTTCGTACATCCGCAGCTGGATCATCAGCTTGGCATCTCGCATGGGATTACACCTGCTGCTGTTGAGAAGGCCTTAGAGGCGAATCCTGAAGCTAAAGGCGTCCTTGTCATTAACCCGACGTACTTTGGTGTTGCGGCGGATCTTACTAAAATTGTAGAGGTGTCACATCGATATAGTGTTCCAGTTCTAGTCGATGAAGCCCACGGTGTTCATATTCACTTTCATGAACAAATGCCTGTTTCTGCTATGGTAGCTGGAGCAGATTTGGCGGCAACAAGTGTTCACAAACTGGGCGGTTCTTTAACGCAAAGTTCTATATTGAATCTGCGTGAAGGACTTGTACGGCACGAGCAAGTCCAAACGGTGCTTTCCATGCTTACTTCGACAAGCACCTCTTATATCCTGCTGGCATCGTTGGATGCAGCGCGCCGCCAGCTTGCTACGAAAGGTGTGGAGATGAACACGCGTACAATCCAGCTTGCAAATGATGCACGACAGCAAATCAATGCTATTACTGGTCTGTATTGTGCTGGAGCAGAAATACTTGATTCAGAAGCTGCGTTTGCTATGGATCCGACGAAGCTGCTTGTGTCCGTTAAACAGCTTGGCATTTCTGGAAGTGATGCAGAGCGGTGGCTGCGACAAGAAAAAAATATGGAAGTAGAGCTTTCTGATTTATACAACTTGCTGTTCTTAATTACTCCTGGCGACACAGAAAAGGAAACACAGCAGCTGTTGAGTGCTTTAGCAGACCTGGCAGCATTACATCAAGGAGGCGTTTCTGTTTCTAATATCGAAGTCTCTGTTCCTGAAATGCCCGTTTTGTCACTTAGTCCTCGTGATGCGTTTTATGCTGACACAGAAGCAATTCCGCTAACGGAATCTGAAGGGAGAATTAGTGCTGAATCTATTATGGTCTATCCGCCAGGCATCCCGATTTTCATTCCCGGCGAAATCATAAGTGCTGAAAATATTAGCTATATTAAAAGCAATATAGAAGCAGGTCTTCCCGTACAAGGGTTGATGGATGAATCGAGCGAATACATTCGTGTCATTAAAGAACATCGTGCATTTCGGTAACAAAACGGCAAAACTACATTTGTCCTAAGAACATTTATTGTACCGCTTCACTTCCTGCTCTAAACGCAAAAAAATCCGAGCTGCGTCAATTCTTATCAAAGAATTGAGATAGCTCGGATTTTTGTTTAATCAATCCTAGTTAAGCCGGCCTTTCAATTGTATCTGGATCTACTAGTGTGAAGCCTTTATCTCTTAAGCCTTTCACAATTTCAGGAACAGCTGCTGCTGTCCATTCTCGGTCATGCATAAGCAGATTTGCACCATTTCCGAGCAATTCTGTGTTTACCATTATATCTGCCAGCGCAGCTTTGTCTTGATACTGACTTACCCAATCATATCCATAAGTCCAGTTCATGACTGCCATCCCCTCTTCTTCAGCCAGCTGTCTAGAGTAATCCGTGTTTTCTCCAAATGGTGCACGGAAGAATGCTGGCTTCTCCCCTGTAATTTCTTCTACCAGTTTGTTTACTTTTAAGATTTCTTCTTTTGTTTCTTCTTGTGTTAAGTCGTTTAGGTTCGCATGACTATATGTATGGTTACCAATGGCAAAACCCATGTCATGTATCTTCTTCAACGTTTCTTTTTCTTCATCAGTTGTTAAAAAATGTCCGTTCACAAAAAAGATTGCCGGTGCATTTTGTTCTTTTAATTTTTTTGCAATTTCTAATGCATGCTTATCCGGCGCATCGTCAAATGTCAGCAAAGCTACCTGTGCTTCTGCGTTATCAATAGGTACAATGGAAGAAACTTCGGAAACCTTGTACTGCGGTTCCTGCTTCTCCACCTGTTTAACCGCTTGTTGTTCTGCTTCCTTCTCCGCTTTTACTTCCTCTTCCTTTTCTTGCTCTTGTTCCTGCTTTTGGGAAGTATTTTTCTCAGTTTTCTCAGATGATGACTGGTCCGCATTTGCACAACCGCTGAATACCAAAACGGATAATACAGCCAGCAGCGGAAATACTAAGTATCTCTTCATAACTTACACCCTCCAAATGACATATTATTGCCATTATAGAGGAAACGTCTGCTCATGTAACGTAAGAAGACCTTTTTTGTCGATATAGCAAGAATTATATCAATAATGGTTTATTTAAATGGAATTATGGGTATCTAAAGAAAGTGATAATTTGTTATAATGGTTATTTGCATAAGAATATACAAGCTTTTAGCGGAAAGGATTGACTTATGAAAAAAACAACTAGTGTATTCTGGTGGGGAGTCGGAATCGTTATTGCTTTTCTAATTTGGGGAAGCATTCCTGAATCTGTACTTCCTAACGGAAATACTGCGAATGTGACAAACATTATACAAGCTTTTCTAATTGATCAATTTGGCTGGTTTTATTTGATTGCTGCAACTATCTTTCTTGGTTTCGCTATTTTCCTCATGTGCTCGAAGTACGGGAAAATCAGACTAGGTAAACCAGAAGACAGACCGGAGTACAGCTACATATCATGGTTTGCAATGCTGTTTAGTGCCGGTATGGGTATTGGGCTTGTGTTCTGGGGAGCTTCAGAACCTCTAAATCATTTCAATACACCTCCTACAATTGTAGGCGAAGCAAGCTCAGCAGAAGCTGGAACAACTGCCTTAGCATACAGCTTCTTTCACTGGGGTCTGCATCCATGGGCTATTTATGCCACACTAGCTCTGGCAATTGCTTACTTTACTTTCCGTAAAGATTCGAATGGCGGTGTGATTAGTTCCATTCTTGAGCCAATCTTTGGTAAACGCATTTTGGGTCCATTAGGTAAGACAATTGACATCATAGCGGTCTTTGCTACTATCTTTGGTGTTGCAACTTCTTTAGGATTGGGTGCCATTCAAATCAGCACTGGTTTGGGGTATGTATTCGATGGGATTGAATCATCATTCGGACTTCAGTTATTAATTATTGCTATTGTGACAGTGCTATTCATCACTTCTGCATTAAGCGGCCTTGATAAAGGAATTAAAATACTAAGTAACGCTAACATTATTATCGCGATTATCCTGATGGTAGCAGTACTTATATTAGGTCCAACTAACTTTATTCTAAGTTCATTCTCAACGTCACTTGGACAATATATCCAGCATCTGCCGGAGTGGAGTTTCCGTTTGACACCTTATGATACCGACAACGCATGGATAGGTAACTGGACTCTATTCTACTGGGCTTGGTGGATTGCTTGGGCTCCATTTGTTGCGACTTTCATCGCTCGTGTTTCTCGCGGACGTACCATCCGAGAATTTGTGACAGGCGTTCTCTTGGTTCCAACTATATTTGGCGCCATCTGGTTTGCTGTATTTGGAGCAACAGGTATTCACATGGAATACTTTGAAGGAATTGACTTGTTCAGTGACATTTCTCAAATAGGCTCAGAAGTCGGCTTGTTCGCACTGTTATCCAATATTCCAGGCGGAACAATTCTTTCAATTGTTGCCTTGCTGTTGATTAGTACATTCTTCATTACCTCAGCAGACTCCGCTACCTTTGTATTGGGTATGCAGACAACCAACGGAGATATCCATCCAAGCAAGAGCGTACGTCTTACTTGGGGACTGATTCAATCAGCAACAGCAGCTATCCTGCTCTGGGTAGGCGGATTGAATGCCTTACAAACAGCATCCATCATTGCAGCTTTTCCTTTTGCAATTATTCTGGTGCTTGTCGTCGTCTCACTCATTATTTCGTTTAAACAAGAAGCTAAACGTGTTGATTTAACAGCCACAACAAAAAAGGAAAAAACAGGAGAGTAAATCTCCTGTTTTTTTGTTTGCAGGAAGTTTGACTCCCTTGACGAAATTCAATTAGCAAGAGGTGAATTTCGTGGAATTTAAAGTAGACATTTTGCAAATACGAGAAAGTTCCTACACTATCGGTAAAAAAACAGGTGCTTTTTATGCTGATAACCCCATACTAAAGCAATTTAAACAATTATCCGCTCCACATACAAACTACCAAGTTTTCCTCTTTTGCTCCTCATCTTCTTGATGAACTACAGGGAATTGCAGATGGTATAGGTATTCACCCTCAGCAAGCTGCTTATTTTTACATTGGATATAATATGCAACGCCCTCAGGCCCTCGGCTGCTCCGCCTTTGTGAATCATGCTATTTATGCGCGTAATTATGATTTTGGTCCTGACTTATACGATCATTGCTTAAGTTTTCTGTCTCCAAAAGATTCTTATGGTTCAATCGGCTACAATCTTCAACTGATTGGCAGACATGATGGCCTGAATGAAAAAGGACTCGTCATGGGGCTCCATTTTGTCAGTAACAATGGTTTCAGCAAAGGCTTGGCTGCTTGGACTGCCATCCGGATAGCGCTTGATACTTGTGCGAACAACTGATCAAATAATTGAATTATTTAAACAGATTTCTCAAGCATCTTGCTATAACTTTTCCGTGGGAGATGTAAATGGACATTATGCAGTACTGGAAGTATCGCCCAATGCAGTTCTTGTTCGTACGTCGGATACAGGCTTAATCTGTACCAATCACTTCTTGCAAGCAGAGGCTTGTAACCGTCCAGATGTGACTTGCTCGCGTAATCGTTACAGCTTCTTAACTGAACAGAAAGCTGCCTCGATGACGCAGAATGATTTATTTAATCTTTTCGCAGATTCTGCTTCTCCCCTCTTTTTTGATGACTATGACAACTTATTTGGTACATTACATACCTTTTCCTATTCTTTTGAAACAAGACGATTGATAACTGCTTTAGCTCAAGGAAATGTATTAGATATAAATGCTTCAGAATGGTTTGCCGGAAAAGATCTTACCATGAAAGCTATATATGGGAATATAGCAAAAAAGCCTACCCAAGACGGGTAGGCTTTTTAGAATCCATTATTTTACGATATGGATTGGTGTGCCGATTGCAACTTCAGCAGCTTCCATTGTGATCTCACCAAGAGATGGGTGAGCATGGATTGTAAGAGCGATATCTTCAGCAGTGATACCAGACTCAACAGCAAGTCCAAGTTCAGCAATCATATCACTAGCATTAGGACCAGCGATTTGCGCGCCTAGGACTACACCGTCTTCCTCACGAGTGATAAGTTTCATGAAACCGTCACTGTCGTTAAGAGATAGCGCACGACCATTTGCAGCAAATGGGAATTTAGACGCTTTTACTTTGTAGCCAGCATCTTTAGCAGATTTCTCTGTGTGACCTACAGAAGCAAGTTCAGGCTCAGAGAATACTACCATTGGAATACCGTTGTAATCGATAGCAGATGGTTTGCCGCTGATTGCTTCTGCAGCAATCTTACCTTCGTAAGAAGCTTTGTGAGCAAGTGGCGGTCCTTCTACGATATCACCGATTGCATAAATATTTTCAACATTTGTACGGCACTGTTCGTCGATTTCGATCAAGCCGCGGTCTGTCATTTTGATTCCTACTCCTTCTAAACCAAGTTCAGAAGTGTTCGGACGACGACCTACAGTTACAAGTACATAATCTGCATCGATTGTTTCTTCTTTACCGTTTGCTTCATATGTTACTTTAACGCCATCAGCAGACTCTTCAACGCCTTTAGCCATAGCTTCTGTAACAATGTTTACGCCTTTTTTCTTCAGTCCGCGGGAAACAAGTGAAGTCATTTGTTTCTCGAAACCGCTAAGGATGTCTTTCATTCCTTCAAGAACTGTTACTTCAGTACCGAAGTTAGCATAAGCAGTACCAAGCTCAATCCCTACGTAACCGCCGCCAATAACGACAAGTTTCTTAGGAATCTCTTTAAGATTAAGCGCGCCAGTTGAATCTAGAACACGATCAGTGTACTTGAATGTCGGTAGCTCGATTGGCGTAGAACCTGTTGCAATAATACAGTTGTTAAATGTGTAAGTTTGAGAGTTCTTCTCATCCATTACTTTTACTGTGTTTTTGTCAACGAAGTAAACTTCGCCGGATACTACATCTACTTTGTTACCTTTCAATAGACCGCCAACACCAGATGTAAGCTTGTTTACAACGCTAGCTTTCCAGTCTTGTACTTTAGAGAAATCAACTTTTGCACCTTCAGTAGAAATACCAAGATCAGCATCACCATGTGCATATTCTACTTTGTGACCAGCTTGAATCAATGCTTTAGAAGGAATACAACCAACGTTTAAGCAAACACCGCCAAGGTTGCCTTTCTCTACTACTGTTACTTTTTGACCTTCTTGTGCAGCGCGGATGGCAGCTACATAGCCGCCAGGTCCCGCACCTACCACAAGTGTATCTAATTCGATTGGGAAGTCTCCTACTACCATTCCTTATCCCTCCATCATGATTAGTTGTGGATCTGCTAATAGACGTTTCAAGTGGTTCATTGCTGTTTGAGCAGTTGCACCGTCAACGATTCTGTGGTCAAAGCTTAGAGAAAGCGCAAGCACTGGAGCTGCTACGATTTCACCATCTTTAACGATTGCTTTTTCAGCGATACGTCCAACACCAAGGATTGCTGCTTCAGGGTAGTTGATTACCGGAGTGAACCACTGACCACCTGCAGAACCGATGTTAGAGATAGTGCTTGAAGCACCTTTCATTTCGTTCGGTCCTAGTTTACCGTCACGCGCTTTAACTGCAAGCTCGTTGATTTCCTGGGAAATAGTAAACACGGATTTGCGATCTGCATCTTTAACAACTGGTACAAGAAGACCTTTTTCAGTGTCTGCTGCAATACCGATGTTGTAATAATGTTTTGTAACGATCTCATCTGTCGCATCATCGATGGAAGAGTTCAAGATCGGGAAGTTTTTCAATACAGAAACAAGCGCTTTGGCAACGTATGGAAGATACGTAAGCTTGATTTCTTTTTCAGCAGCAACTGCTTTGAATTTCTTACGATGTGCAACAAGCTCAGTAACATCAACTTCATCCATCAATGTAACGTGAGGAGCTGTTGTTTTAGAAGTTACCATCGCTTTTGCAATCGCACGACGGATACCGCTCATTTTCTCTCTGGATTCTGGGAACTCGTCGCCAGAAACAACAGGAGCAGAAGCAGTAGCTTTTTCTTCAGCAGCTGGTTCAGCAGCATCTGTTTGCGGAGCAGCTTTTGCAGCACCGCCATTTTTGAAGCTGTCGATATCTTCTGCTAGTACACGGCCGCCTTTACCAGAGCCAGATACTTGCTTGATGTCAACACCTTGCTCACGAGCATATTTACGTACAGAAGGCATTGCAATAACTAGGTCGCCTGATGGCGCTTCTGCTTTAGGGCCTTCTTCTTTAATTTCTTTAACTGTTTCGTTAGATTCAGTTCCATTTGCTTGGATGGAAGTCTGTTCTTGCTCAGCTGGAGCCGGAGCATTTCCGCCTTCAGCGTCGCCGCCTTCTCCGTCGAAAGTGATAAGTGTATCACCAACAATAGCTACTTCACCTTCACCAACAGAGATTTTAGAAACAGTACCATCGTAAGGAGATGGAATTTCTACTACTGCTTTATCGTTTTGAACTTCGCAAAGTACGTCGTCCTCTGCTACAGTGTCGCCTTCTTTGACGAACCATTTTACGATTTCACCTTCGTGAATACCTTCACCGATATCCGGCATTTTAAATTCGAAAGCCAAAATAATTACCTCCTGATTCTGCTTTTAGAAATTGATTACTTCGTTCGCTTTTTCAACAATGTCGCTATGGTTTGGAAGCCATACTTCTTCTGCTTGTGAGAAAGCAAATACAGTATCCGGTGCAGTAACTCGCATTACTGGAGCATCAAGATGCAGGATAGCGCGTTCTTGAATTTCAGAAATCAAGTGAGCTGCAACACCAGCTTGGCGCTGTGCTTCTTGAACAACTACTACACGGCCTGTTTTCTTAACAGAAGCTAGAACTGTATCAAGATCAATTGGGCTTACTGTACGCAAGTCAATTACTTCAGCAGATACGTTGTTTTTCTCAAGTTCTTCAGCAGCTTTCATGGAAGCTTGTACCATAGCACCATAAGCGATAAGTGTGACGTCAGTACCTTCACGTTTAACAGCTGCTTTACCGATTTCTACAGTGTACTCTTCTTCAGGTACCTCTTCACGGAATGAACGGTAAAGTTTCATGTGCTCAAGGTAGACAACCGGATCGTTATCACGAATCGCGGAGATCAAAAGACCTTTTGCATCGTATGGATTGGATGGGATAACTACTTTCAGACCAGGCTGTTGCGCCATAAGGCCTTCAAGGGAATCCGCATGCAGTTCAGGAGTGTGCACACCGCCGCCGAAAGGAGCGCGGATTGTTACTGGAGCACTTTGCGTGCCGCCAGAACGATAACGCAAACGAGCCAATTGTCCGCTGATTGCGTCCATTACTTCGTATACGAAACCAAAGAATTGGATTTCCGGAACTGGACGGAAGCCTTCAACTGCAAGACCTACAGCCATACCGCCGATTGCAGACTCAGCAAGTGGTGTATCGAATACACGTTCTTCGCCGAACTCAGCTTGCAAACCTTCAGTCGCACGGAATACACCGCCGTTTTTACCAACGTCTTCCCCGAAGATCATAACGTTTTCGTCATTCTTCAGTTCTGTACGTAGAGCATCAGTGATTGCTTGGATCATTGTCATTTGTGCCATGACTTACTTCGACTCCTTTTCTTTGTACACTTCCAATTGTTCTTTAAGGTTAGAAGGAAGTACTTCGTACATATTGTTGATCAAGTCGGATACTTTCATCTTAGGATGCGCATCTGCTTGTTTAATCGCGGCTTTGATTTCTTCTTTCGCCTGATCGATTACTTTGTTTTCTTCTTCTTCGGACCATAGGCCTTTTGCTTCCAAATACTTACGGAAACGAACCAATGGATCTTGTTTTTCCCACTCGGAATCCATATCTTCTGTACGGTAGCGAGTTGGATCGTCACCAGCCATTGTATGCGGGCCGTAACGGTAAGTAAGAGTTTCGATCAATGTTGGGCCTTCGCCGTTGATCGCGCGCTCACGAGCATCTTTAGTAGCTGCGTATACTGCAAGTACGTCCATACCATCCACTTGGATGCCGTTAATACCTACTGCAACTGCTTTTTGAGCAAGTGTTTTAGCTTTTGTTTGTTTTTCACGTGGTACAGAGATAGCGAATTGGTTATTCTGCACAACGAAGATTGCTGGTGCTTCGAATGCTCCTGCAAAGTTCATACCTTCATAGAAGTCACCTTGTGACGTACCGCCATCACCAGTGTAAGTAATTGCAACCGCTTTTTTGCCGCGGCGTTTCATACCAAGTGCTACACCAGCTGCTTGCGTGATTTGAGCACCAATGATGATTGCTGGGCTAAGTGCGTTTACACCTTCAGGGAATTGGTTTCCATGGAAGTGTCCGCGAGAGAATAGGAATGCTTGGTAAAGTGGAAGACCATGCCAAATTAGCTGTGGTACATCACGGTATCCAGGCAAGATAAAGTCTTCTTTTTCCAAAGCAAACTGTGTACCAAGCTGGGACGCCTCCTGACCTGCTGTCGGCGCGTAGAACCCAAGTCTACCTTGTCTATTCAATGCAATGGAGCGCTGATCAAGGATGCGCGTATACACCATTCTGTGCATTAATTCCTTCAATTCTTCATCTGACAAATCCGGTAAAGCTTCTTCGTTTACGACTTCGCCATCTTCGTTAAGAATTTGAAACATTTCAAATTGATCTTCGATTCCTTCTAGCGTACGTTTCAAAGCTAGTCACCTATCCTTCCTAGAACTATATTTACTGTAATAGCCTTTCCAAAAACACGGGAAGTACCACAATAGTTTACTGTACCCATCTCGTCCCCCCGTATAACCGGATAAAACAGAAGTACACAAAACTGTTACATTAATCATGCGAACAAATAGTGATACAATTCATGTCCTGTTATAGTTTAGCTTATCTTGCCGGAAAAGGTCAATAACTTAGATTTGATATTAATAAAAATTTATGAAAACGTTATTAATAGAATCTTCGCACTTCTCCTGTTTTTGAACTGTACTACACAATATTTTAATACTGTATCAGTAATTGTAAAAACCCTTTTCTTTATATAAGAAAAGGGTTTCACGCTTTACTTTGTCTCTACGTCTAGTCCTGCTGCGTCATAAAATTGCTGTTTTTGTTCATTAAATGCTTCTGTCTGCTTATTAAATCCATCATTGGCCGTCTTGATGGTTTCGTAACTTGTATTGATTTTCTCAATTTGAGCAGTCAGTTCATCTTGCGAAATGTCTTCTTGCTGGAACATTTCATATAGTTTCTCGTCTTGGTCGAGTGCATCAGAATAGGCACTGTGAAGTTTGTCATAAGCATTATATCGAGCTTCCATTGTGTCGTATAGCGTTTCTGCCTTTTGTGTCGCTTCCTCATCTTCCAGATCAGGGATAACCGATTCAATTTCCTCAAATTCTGCTTGTGCCTTTTCTAAGCTCTCCTGTTCCTTCTCCAGCGCATCTCTGCGCTGTTCAATTACATCAATTGCTTCTTTTGCTTTGCTTTTAATCTGGTCCAGCTCGTCTTCTCCCAGCTGAAGGATTTCATTGTATAATTCCTGTTCCTGCTTCTCCAACTTTGTCAGGGGATCCTGCTGATCAACGTAACCCGATTCGAGCGAAACCGTCTCTTCCAGGTGATTATAAACCTGTTCTTCCGGCGATGCATTGTTACATGCAGTGAGTCCCACAGCACTCCCTATCAGGAGTATGCTAAGTCCTAACTTGCGCAAAACGTATCCTCCTCTGCCATGTTTCCCACAGCTTCTATGTAGTCCCACCCATTGTATACCAAATAAGAAAATGGTGAAAGAAATTCGATAATTCAATTTCCAGTTTGATTCTGGTGTCATACATGCATACTTGTGATAGACTATAAAATTGAAAAGTAACAGCGCAAGGAGTGATCAACATGATTACAATGGATGATATTATCCGGGAAGGGAATCCAATTCTCGAGCAAGTAGCAGAGGAAGTTGAGATTCCTGCTACGGAAGAAGATAAACAAACGTTAACAGAAATGCTTGAATACTTGAAGAACAGCCAAGATGATGAAACAGCCGAAAAATACGGTTTGCGCCCTGGCGTAGGTTTGGCCGCACCGCAAATTGGCATATCAAAACGAATGATTGCTATTTATTTTGAAGATCCGAACGGCACACTTTATGATTACGGGTTGTTCAATCCGAAAATCGTCAGCCACTCTGTAGAAAATACGTATCTAATGAGCGGGGAAGGCTGTCTGTCGGTTGATCGTGAGATTCCAGGATATGTTCCTCGACATTCCCGCATCACCGTGAAGGCTGTTACATTAGAAGGAAAAGAAGTGAAGCTTCGGCTGAAAGGTTACGCTGCTGTTGTCTTTCAGCATGAAATCGATCATCTGAACGGCACGATGTTCTATGACCGAATTAACCAAGAAGATCCTTTTGCGCAGCCGGAAAATTCAAAACCAATAGAACTATAAGAAATGCGCACTCAGTCGTGAGTGCGCATTTCTCTATATCAGACCTGCTTGCTTCAGACCGAGCGCAAGACCGTTTTCATCAACATGGGCTGTCTGAATATCAGCGAGCTCTTTCAGTTCGGGTACAGCATTGCCCATGACGATGCCAGTTCCTGCATAAGCAATCATCTCTAAGTCATTCAGGCCATCTCCGCATGCATAGGCCGCATTAACTGATAGTTGGGCAGCATCTAATAATTTCATAAGGCCGACCTTTTTGGATCCATCTCTAGGAAGTACATCACAGGATAGAGGATGCCAGCGGATAAAGCGTACATGGTCATGATGGGAAGCAAATGTTTCTTCTTCCTTCTCTTCACAAAACAAAAGTGCTTGATAAATGGGCTCATGGTGAAAATAATCCTTATCAATTTCCGGGTATGTAAATCCAAGAGAAGCTAAACTCTCTCTTATAAATCCATTATCCGTTTCGGATGCCTTCATAATGGATTCGCCCATAAAGACCATAGCGAGCTCTTTTTCAGATGCTTCATTATATAAATGCAGCAGATGTTCTCTTGCAATCGGATTCTGATGGATAACTTCCCCTTCGAAGACGACATATTGCCCGTTATAACTGACAAAAGACGTAATATCAAGTTCTTGGCGGATATCCTCAAACATGAACGGAGCCCGCCCTGTAGCGATTGCAACGTAATGGTCGTTGTCTTTCAGTGCCTGAACAGCTTCCTTTGTCGCTTGCGGAATTTTACCTTGCGAATTTAAAATTGTGCCATCAATATCTAAGAATACAATCTTTTTTTCCATACTATATCCTCCTCCTCGTTTCCCCTGCCCTTGCATCTTTCCTCTCTACTTCTTATAATCGAGTATAAGTTATGCAGGTTCGTCGAAAAATATCTTTACATGAATCCCAAGAGAAAACAACCATTCCTTCCTTTTACAGGCAGTTTTTTTAAAACTCTATAGTGTTTTTGTTTTCATCTTAGCGTTTTCATACTATACTGTAGGTAAGAGGGATTGGACGGGTAAACGTTTTTTCTTGCTTTTCTGCGAAACGAAAGGAGTTGCTTCGTGTGCTCAAGCGTTTGAAGGAAAAGTTAAAGAAACGGTGGAAAGATTTATTTGGCCAAAAACGACGAGTGCCTACAACGTGCGGACAAGATCTAACTGAATAGCATTACGTCAGCAATTCGGTTGTTTACAGACTTGCTCCGTTCGATATGGATATAAAGCAATTGTCAACCATAAGAATAGGAGAGATAAATATGGTATTTAAAGTATTTTATCAAGAAAACCCATCCGAAATTCCGGTACGAGAAGACACTAAGAGCTTGTACATGGAAGCGGAGAGTGTAAGACAAGTACGTAAGACTCTAGCAGATCGCAACATCAACATCGAGTTCATCCAGCCGCTCGATGAGGAACATCTTGCTTATGAGCAGCAATCAGAACATTACAAATTGGAGCAAGCGAAATGAAATTTGTAAAAAATGACCAAACAGCAGTTTTTGCCATCGGCGGACTAGGTGAAATTGGCAAAAACATGTATGGTGTCCAATTCCAAGATGAAATCATTATTATTGATGCCGGAATCAAATTCCCTGAGGACGAGCTCCTTGGAATTGATTACGTCATTCCTGATTTTACTTATATCATTCAAAATCAAGATAAAATAAAAGGCTTGTTCATCACCCACGGTCACGAAGACCATATTGGCGGTGTTCCTTACCTTCTAAAAGAAGTGAATATCCCGATTTATGCAGGTAAACTTGCAATGGGAATGATCAAGAATAAGCTGGATGAACATGGCTTATTGCGTAACGCAAAACTTAATATTTACGGCGAAGATGATGTAATTAAGTTCAGAAAAACTTCCGTCAGCTTCTTCCGTACAACGCATAGTATTCCGGAATCATTCGGTGTAGTGGTCAAGACCCCTCCTGGCAACGTCGTGCATACCGGTGATTTCAAATTTGATTTCACTCCAGTCGGACAGCCTGCTGATATTGCAAAAATGGCTGAAATAGGCAAAGAAGGCGTACTCTGCTTACTATCCGATTCAACGAACAGTGAAGTCCCTGGCTTCACAATGTCTGAGCGCGTTGTTGGTGAAAGTATCAATGATATCTTCAGAAGAGTGGACGGACGCTTGATTTTTGCAACCTTCGCTTCTAATATCCACAGATTGCAGCAAGTAATTGAATCGGCAGTTAAAACAGGCCGTAAAGTTGCTATCTTTGGCAGAAGCATGGAAACAAATATCAACTTAGGTATTGAGCTTGGATTCATAAACGCACCGAAAGATACGTTTATTGAATCTCATCAAATTAATCGCTTACCTGCGAATGAAGTTGTTATCCTTTGTACTGGTTCTCAAGGTGAACCGATGGCTGCCCTATCTCGTATTGCTAACGGCACACACCGTCAGATTCAAATACAGCCTGGCGATACAGTCGTTTTCTCATCTTCACCAATTCCAGGAAACACAATTAGCGTAAGCCGTATTATCAACATGCTGTATCGTGCAGGAGCAGATGTCATTCATGGTCCATTGAATGAAATTCATACTTCCGGTCACGGCAGCCAAGAAGAACAAAAACTAATGCTTCGCTTAATGAACCCGAAATACTTCATGCCGATTCATGGGGAATACCGGATGCTTGTCGAGCATATGAAACTTGGTAAACTTTGCGGCATTGACGAAGCCAATTCCTTTATCATGGACAATGGAGACGTCTTGGCTCTAGGCAAAGACAGTGCAGCAATTGCAGGGAAGATACCTTCTGGTTCTATCTACGTAGACGGAAGCGGTATCGGTGATATTGGTAATATCGTTTTACGTGACCGCCGCATCCTTTCTGAAGAAGGACTTGTCATTGTTGTTGTCAGCATCAACATGAAAGAATTCCGCATTGCATCGGGACCAGACATTATTTCCCGCGGTTTCGTATACATGCGTGAGTCAGAAGATCTGATTAACGAAGCACAAAAAATTGTTTCTTCCCATCTAAATAAAGTGATGGAAAGAAAAACGACACAATGGTCTGAAATTAAAAATGAAATTACAGATACCATTGCACCGTTCTTGTTTGAGAAAACAAAACGTCGTCCGATGGTACTTCCAATCATCATGGAAGTATAAGCACAAGAAAAGCCTGAGTTTACAAACTCAGGCTTTTTTCTTATTTCAATAGTCGTTTTACGGACTCTTTCATATTCGGTAATTCTATTTTACCAGAGGAGAAGAATTCTTTAATCAGATATTCTGTGTATTTAACCGCTTGCTGGTAAGAGATTTTTCCTGGCAGCGGAGCTAAATCCTCAATCACAATATCAATGACAGCTGGCTTATCAGATAGAAATGCTTGTTTAATACTTGTTTCCAGATCTTCAAATTTCTCTACACGATAACCTTCTCCCCCGCAAGATTCACCAAATTTCGCAAAATTCATTTCGCCCATATCGATGCCGTAGTTAGACGAACCAATTGTTGCTTGTTCAAATTTTATTAAACCAAGTTGACTATTATTCAGTACGATTACTTTAACCGGCAAGTCATATTTCACTGCCGTCACAAAATCCTGCATGTTCATACTGAATCCGCCATCACCACAGATAGCGATTGCCTGCTTATCCGGATACGCCATTTTGGCTGCTATTGCTCCCGGTAAGCCGCAGCCCATCGTAGCCAACCGGCCGGATACGACAAATTCTTGATGCGTTAATGGCAAGTACCGTGTCGTCCAAACTGTTACATTACCGACATCAGAAGAAATAACCGCATCTTTGTCCATATTCTTTTCTAGCGCATACATGATCTGCGGCGGCTGAATCGGGGATTCTTCTCTTTTCTTTTGTGTATGCAGCTGGGTATGCCATTCTTTCATCTTGCCTTGGTATTTCTCAATAAAGTCTGTTTCCTGTTTTGCTTCCGTTGTCGCTGTTAACTCTGTCAGCACATCCTTTGTATCTCCTGGCAATCCGACTTGAATTGGATAAATGCTGCCGATCTTACTTGGTTCTATATCGATTTGGATCGCAGGAACATCCTCCGGTAAGAAGGCGCGATATGGGAAAGTGGTTCCTGCAAGCAGCAGCAAATCCGCCTCCTGTACTGCTTCATAAGATGGTGTAGTACCAATTTGCCCATTTTGTCCTAAGTTATAGCTGTGCATATCTGGAATAACACCTTTAGCCAGCAAGCTAAGTATGATTGGCGACTTAATATGTTCAGCGAACGTGATCAATTCTGCTCGTGCATGCTTCGTTCCTCGGCCTGCAAGAATGACTGGCTTCTTCGCATTATTAATCAATTTAATTGCTTCCTGTAAATCTTGTTTTGCTGGTGAAATTCGAGGTTTCGCATAATTAGCCGACGTTTTACCAGGCTTTTCTGAATGCTTCTGCGCAAATAAATCATCAGGAACAACCAGCACACTTACGCCAGAGTTCGCATAAGCTTCACGGATTGCTTGATTCATTAAATCAGGCAGTTGTTCAAAGGATTCTGCTCTTTCATTGAAGACCGCTACATCTTCAAACATTTGCTCTAGCTTCACTTCTTGAAAGGCTCCTGTTCCTAGTTCGTGACTTTTTACTTGCCCAACAATGGCAAGAACTGGCGCATTATCTTCTCGCGCATCATACAATCCGTTCATCAAGTGAACTGCTCCCGGACCTGCTATGGACAGACAAACACCAAGTTTTCCAGTCAATTTTGCATAAGCAGCGGCTGCAAGGGCCCCTGCTTCTTCATGGCGAACTTGGATAAATTTCAGTTCCTCTTCCTTTCTATGTAAGTCACTGATAAATTCGTTCACAGAATCCCCAGGAATGCCATAAATGTGATCCACGCCCCAGTCAACTAACTGATCAGCAAGGACTGCTCCCGTTCTTCTTTCAAACATGCAATCATCTCCGTTTCTATTTTTATCTCCTTTTGTATGTAACCTTTTTTTGACATAAAAAAACCCCAAACAGCAAAACTGTTTGGAGTCTGTTCATTAATCTTCTGCCAAGGAGCGTTCAAAACGGCCAATATCGCGGTCTGCTCCAATTACAATGAGGACATCATCTGCAGCAAGCTCTGCATCTGGTGATGGGCTTACGTTTATTTCATTCCCCTGTTTAATCGCAACGACGTTACAGCCATATGCAGCCCGAATATCAAGCTCAATTAGAGATCTGCCAGCCATTTTCTTGCCAGCTTGCACCTCTACAATGCTATGTTCGTCACTAAGTTCTAAGTAATCGAGAATATTGTTGCTGATAATCTTGTGAGCAAGTCGTTTTCCCATATCTCGCTCTGGGTGAACTACATGATCAGCACCTATCTTGTTTAACACTTTCTCGTGATAATCGTTCTGTGCTTTTACCGTAATTTTTTTAATACCTAGCTCTTTAAGCATAATTGTCGTTAGAATACTCGCTTGAATGTTTTCTCCGATTGCGACAATGACATGTTCAATATTACGAATTCCCAATTCTTTCAGAACCTGCTCATCTGTCGTATCAGCAATTACTGCATGAGATGCGATATTACGGAATTCATTTACTTTATCTTCTTCCATATCTATCGCTAATACATTGAATCCTTCCCGGCTTAATTCCATACAAATACTGCCACCGAACCGACCTAATCCGATAACTGCAAATTCTCTCTTCATCGTACTTCCTCCACTATTTACAAACTACTCATAGTCTATCATAAACAGTCAAGGTTGTATCACTTCTTTCCTTTTACATATTCTGCATCGAAGAGAAACATGCGCATCACAAGTATGAGGGACGGAATCAGCATGAGCAGTCCCCCTCCAAATGCTAATAGCAATGCGGTACCCATTGCCGGAAGTGTTGCATCAGCAGCTACTTGAATTTGGTCGTACAATATATAAGGCATATGTGCGATACCATATCCTAACAGAGCGAAAAAGAACTGAAGCATCACACAAATGAACGAAAGTCCAAAACGTTTTTCTTTGAAGATCAAGTATACAGCGATTAAAAAGAATAATACAGACAAACCAAACATCCACCAAAGATCCAGCATATTATTATAATGCTCAGGATTTTGTCTGCTTATGGCAATAAAAGCGGTCAAGCTAGCAATAATCTGCGGTGCTGCCCAGAACAGCGCATAAGAACGTAAAAGTTTCTTTGCTGGTTCATCTCCTGCTTTGCTTGCATAATACGTCAGGAAGTTTGCGCTGATATATAAGACAGATACGATTGCCAAGAAAACAACCGCCCAGGAAAATGGATTTGTCAGCAATTCTGTATAGCGTAAATAAACACTGCCATTTGCTTCTCGCAAAAATCCACCTTCTGAAATCGTAAGTCCCGTAGCGATTGCAGCTGGAATTAACAATCCGCTCGCTCCATACAGAAACGTGTACAACAGACTGCTGCGCGAACCGTAATTCTCGAAGGCATAAAAAGATCCGCGAATTCCTATCAAGACTAAAATAATGGACCCTGGAATAAGCATCGCAGAGCCATAGTAATAACCCGCATCAGGGAAGAAGCCTGCTAGTCCATAATAAAAGAAAATAAAAAACACATTTGTGATTTCCCAAACTGGTGATAAATAACGTGCAATCAGCTTGTTTAGGATATGGTCTTTCTTTGTTTGCTTCGCATAATAAGCAAAGAATCCCGCACCGAAATCAATGGATGCGATAATCAAGTAAGCAAAAAGGAAAAACCATAGAGCAGAGAGCCCTAAGATTTCGTAACTCATTTTTGGTCACCTCCAAACAACGTATCCGGAAACCGCTGTTCCCACTCCTTTTGAATCGGGTTCTTCTTGTACAGCCGAACCAATACAACCGTTACAAAAGTACCAAGCAGTACGTACAGGATCAAGAACATGGCAAAGGCAATATGAACATACGGCGAGGAAACAGCTCCTTCAGCCACGCGCAAATATCCACGCATTATCCACGGCTGCCTTCCTACCTCTGCATAAATCCAGCCAAACTCGAGTGCAAGCATAGCAAACGGCGCATTAATGACAATCGCTCGCAGCAGCCATTTGTTATATTGGTCTCGTTTTTTCCAAAACATGAACAATACAAACAACATACTAATCATGATACTGTATGCACCAAGCGTAACCATCAAGTCAAACATATAATGAATCCACAAAGGCGGTATTAAATCTGCATCTACCCGATCCAAGCCAATAACCTCACTATTAAAGTCACCGAAGGATAAGAAGCTGAGCAGCTTTGGCAGATGAATGGCTCCTTTCACTTCATTGTCCTCTGTTAATTTTCCGAAAAGAATAAGATCGGCACCCTTTTCTGTTTCAAAATGCCATTCTGCAGCAGCTAGTTTTTCAGGCTGATACGAGGCGAGGAATTTGGCAGATGTGTCACCCGCTATTGCTGTGAAAATAGAAAAAATTAAGGTTACAATCATCGTAACTTTCAATGCTTTTTTGTAGTATTTGTTGTTGCCGTACTTCAATATAAAAAATGCAGTAATCGCTGCTAAAACTGCTCCACATGTCATATAAGAAGATGTCAGTACATGAAAGACCTTTGAAGGTGTTGCTGGATTCCAAATTGCTTTTAGCGGCTCGACCGATGTGATGGTCCTCCCTACTAAAGTGAAACCTTGCGGGGTGTTCATGAAAGCATTCACACTTGTAATAAACACAGCACTCATTCCGCCGCCAATAATAACTGGCAAGGAAAGATACCAGTGCGTATACCGCCCTTTAAATCGATCCCAAGTATAGATATAGGCTCCAAGGAAGATAGCTTCAAAGAAGAACGCAAACGTCTCCATAAATAGCGGCAAACTAATGACATGGCCAGCTATCTGCATAAATGTTGGCCACAAGAGAAATAACTGCAAGCCAATGGCGGTTCCCGTTACCACCCCTACTGCTACTATAATGACAAAGCCTCGCGTCCATCGTCGAGCTAATAATACGTAATGCGGATCTCGTTTTCTAATGCCGATATATTCGGCTACACTGATTAACAGTGGTACACCGACACCTATCGTTGCAAAAATGATGTGAAAAACGAGCGTCATGGACGTAAGCATTCGAGCTAAAATGACACTATCATATGCGAACAACGTGCATCCCTGCTTTCTTTATAGAATAATCGCTTCTCTTGTTATGCCCATAGAAGAAAAAATTACCCAAGAAAGCGGTGGGAGATAACAGATTTATCAAGTATGCTGCTGAAGCCATCGATTTAACAAAAGGTAGCAAACAGCACAAAAAACGAACAAATCTAAATTCTAATAAAGAATTCATCTTCGTTCGTTTCTCATCTTTTATTTCCTTCGCCCTAACCTGTTATTGCTCTTCGGATTGAAACTGCGTTTTAACCAATTCATAATATTTCCCTTGTCTATCCATTAAACTGTTATGGCTGCCTTGCTCTAAAATACGCCCTTGTTCAAGAACGATAATATTATCTGATTCCCGGATCGTGGACAATCGATGTGCGATCATAATGGCTGTTCGTCCTTGCAATAATGTTTGCAGTGCATGCTGTATCTTTAGCTCAGTTTCTGTATCAATACTTGCGGTTGCTTCATCAAGAATAATGATGCGCGGATTGGCAAGCATAGCACGAGCAAAGGAGAGCAGCTGTCTTTCACCTGCAGATAAAATGTTTCCTCGTTCTTCTACTTCTGTTTCATATCCCTCCGCCAACCGCTGGATAAAATCATCTGCACCAACGATACGGGCAGCTTCTCTTACTTGTTCATCAGTTGCTTCGGGATTGCCAAAACGGATATTTTCCATGATTGTTCCCGAAAAGACAAAGGTATCCTGCAAGACAACACTAATTTGCTGTCTTACATCTTGCAGTCTGACTTCACGTAAATCTTCACCGTCAATTTTCACAGTACCTGCTGTTGGATCATAAAATCTGCTGATCAAGTTAGCGATTGTCGATTTTCCGGAACCCGTGTGTCCGACAAGCGCCACTGTTTGGCCCGCTTGGATGTGTAAATCAATCTCATGCAGTGCAATTCGTTCTGAATTATAAGTAAACACTACTTTTTCAAAGCGAATATCTCCTCTCATTTCGGGAAGCCGTTTCGCATTTTTTTGTACTTTTACATTTGGTTCTTCATCCAGAAATTCAAAGATACGCTCCGACGATGCCATTGCCACCAGAAGCTGATTGTATATTTGACCTAAACGGGAAATCGGCTCCCAAAACATACCGAGGAAGAAAGCAAATGTAACAAAAGTGCCGATTTCAATTTGATTTGTCAAAATTAAGTGCGCACCGTATGCAATTAGAATGACGGTTCCGACCGCGTTACTCATTTCTACAAACGGGCCAAAATATGCGCTTTTTTTCGTAGCAACCCGCTCACTCTCAAAATTATCCCGGTTAAGTGCTTCAAAGTACTCGGTATTTTCCGGTTCCTGCGCAAAAGATTGCGTCACTCGTATTCCTTGGATTGCTTCGTTCAAATGTGAATTAAGACGTGATTTCTGCATGCGTACTTGCTGCCAAGAACGCCGGATATTTCGTCTTAGTCTTGTAGAAATGAAAAACATTAGCGGCAGGATAATCAGTACTGCAATAGCGAGCTTTGGGCTAAGAAAGAACAGAATAGCAATGATTCCAATCAGCATAACCGTATCTGTTAACAAATTGATAATTCCGTTTGTAAACAGTTCCTGTAACGAGTTGATATCATTTAAAACTCTAACCAAGATCGATCCGGCAGATCGCGTATCAAAAAAGCGATGAGACAAATGCTGTATATGACTGAATAATGCTTTTCGCAAATCATAGATCACATGCTGGCCAAGGATATTTACCCATTTGATTCGAAATATATTAGCTGCATAGTTTAAGACATACAAACCACCAATCAACAGTACCAGGTAAACGAGATAACGTGTGTTTCCTGTTGCAATGGCTACGTCTATTGCAACTTTTCCGATTAATATTGGAATGAGCAAGCGAATGAGCGTTGCCAGCAGCATGGTAATAATCGCACCAGGCAGCAATGTTTTGCTGTATGGTTTTATAAACGCGAGCAGCCTTCTTATCTGTGCCCAATCAAAAGGCTTTTCCATGACTTGGTCCTGTGAATAGTGGAATCTGTTAGTATGCCGTTTCTGATTCGATTGCAGATTCTCCATCTTTCCCCCCCTTACTGCGCAGAGCGCATAATTGCTTTTTGATCTTGGTATTGGATATCGTAAATACGTTGGTACAGACCGCCATTTTGCAGAAGATACTCATGAGTCCCCCGCTCGGCAATTGCTCCATTATCCAACACAAGTATTTCGTCCGCATGCTTAACCGAGGAAATGCGGTGCGCAATAATGAATGTCGTTCGGTTTTTCATTACTTCTTTCATTGCCTTTTGAATCTTTACTTCTGTCTGCATATCTACTGCACTTGTCGCATCGTCCAAAATTAGAATACTTGGATTAATCAGCAGCGCCCTTGCAATTGCAATACGCTGTTTTTGTCCTCCAGACAGCCCCATTCCACGTTCGCCGAGCATGGTGTCATACTGATTGGGCAGTTCCATAATAAAATCATGTGCTTGCGCCCGTTTCGCTGCAGCAACAATTTGTTCAAAGCTGACGTTATCCGGATTGCCATAAGCGATATTTTCTTTAATTGTTGTGGAGAAAAGGAATGCCTCTTGCAAGACGAAGCCAATATGCTGGCGCAGCAACCTTAAATCAAAGTCCTGCACCAGCTTTCCATCTATGTAGACTTCGCCGGAAGCAGGTTCATAAAAACGCGTAATCAGCTGTGTGATACTCGTTTTACCCGCACCTGTTCCTCCAACTAGACCGATTACTTTTCCAGGAGGCGCATCAAAGCTGACATCTTTAAGAGCTAAGTCATCTTCTTTTGTATATTGCAAGGATACATGGTTAAATGTCACGTGACCGCTAATCTTTCGCTTCGGAAGCGGCTGCGTATGTTCGGCGATATCTTCCTTTGCTTCCAGTACTTCAAGCAGCCTCTCGCCCGACGCTTTCGCTTGCGAGAACATATTGATAATAAACCCAAGGTTGGCAAGCGGCCCTAGTATATAAGTGACTAAGCTGAAGAATGCAACGAGTGCACCTAGCTCAAGCCGTTCAGATATGACAAGATAGCCTCCATATGAAATAAGTACAACCATACAAACATTGCCAATTAACTCCATGAGTGGGAAGAACTTTGCCCATATTTTTGAAGTAGAGATATAGTTATCACGGTAAGTGGAATTAGTAGTAGTAAAGCGCCCAATCTCGAAATCTTCTCGTGACAATGATTTTACAGTGTTCATGCCACTGATATTTTCCTGCACGCGTGTATTGAGTACGCCTAGAGAGGTTCTAATTTTACGAAAAGCTGGGTGCACACGCCGATCAAAACGATACACTACAATTGCTAGGAATGGCATCGAAACCATGGTGATAAGGGCAAGCGGGATGGAATAGAAAAACATAACTGCTAAGCTGATGACAATTAATAAGATAACTCTTAGTAATTGCCCTACTCCTGCTGATAAGAAAAAACGAATTCCTTCCACATCAGCAGTCAGCCTGGACATCAAGTCGCCTGTTCTGGCATTGTCATAGTACGTGAAGCTTAACCGCTGGAGTTTTTGATACAAGCTGTTCCGCATTCGGAAAACGGTCTGCACACCAAACAAATCCCCTAAATACTGCTGCAGAAAATTGGACACCCCTTTAATCAGCATCAACAAAATGAATACAGCTGACAACATCGGAATAAGCTCATATTGGTTCCCCAGCACAACATCATCAATCGTAATTTGCAAAATAACTGGATATACCACGGTAATCGCAGTGACAACCGCTATAAACAAGAGTGACAAATAGAAGTTTCTTCGGTGCGGCCAGTAGAATTCCTTTAACTTTCGGAAAATATTCAAAGCCTTCTCTCCCTCCACATTTCGTCGCATGTTCTAATATATCGGGTTCCGAACTAATTTACCAGCACTAATTTACGATAATTTAAAAAAGTCTGATTTATGGGTAAAAAAAGAAAGCATCGATTAAACGATGCTTTGATAATGTGCCTTGAGAAAGTCGATATAACGGTCCATATCTTCTTGGGCAGAAAAACTCGCCTGCGCAATTTGCGCATTCCCACCGCCCTTACCATTAAATGCAGCTAGTGACTCCCGAAACAAGCTGCCGCTATGCATACCTTCTATATGGTGAGCGAACACAAGTTTTCTTTCTATATAATTGGACAGAATCACAAAATCTTTTCCGGACTCCGCAACTGTGCCAGCCATTCGCTGCAGTGCTTTGACCGTTTTGCCTTCAAATGAGCGATTGATTATACGCTCTTCTGTTTGCATAATTTCTTTCAGCTCGAGTTGCTCCAGCTGATTCTCTAGAACTTCAGAACGCTTCACAGCAGCTTGTAAATCAGCCGACTGCTTTTCCAATCGTTCCAGCACATTACTGCGGTTTGTCTGAAACTGTGCTGCGGCTTTATCGACAATCCCAAACATCGTCTTTGCAGTGTCAAAAGCCCGCTTGCCGCATTGGAAAAAGATTCGCTGTGCTTGTTTTTGTTTTTCCACCTTTAAAATTTTAATCAAACCTACCTGACCGGTGGATCGAACATGTGTCCCTCCGCATGGATTATACTCCACACCTTCCACCTCAACAATCCGAACATTTTCCGTAACAGTAGGCTGTTTGACAACAGGCAGTTCTGCTAGCTGCTCAGAAGTAACATAATAACTGGAAATGGTCTTATCATCATAAAGCAGCTCGTTTGCTTTGCGTTCAACCTCGACAAGCTCTTCATCTGTTAGTTTATCACCTGCAACGTCTATTGTTACGTCATCCTGTCCGAGATGGAATCCTACGGTTTCCCGGTCAGCTTTTATTCTAAAGCTTGCAGACAAAAGATGCTGTCCCGTGTGCTGCTGCATCAAATCAAATCGATGCTCCCAGTTAATTTGGCAGTCTACTTGTTTATTCACTTGCGATTCTAATCCATAATAAGGAACATCATCTTTCATTTCGACAGCCTGCACTTCCACTCCAGCAATAGAACCACTATCTGCTGGCTGTCCGCCGCCTCCTGGGTAAAAGGCTGTTTCTTGCAACGCGACAAAATAAAGTCCATCTTTTTCATATGTATCAATCACTATCGTCTGCCAATTCTGGCAAAAGCTATTCTCTCTGTATAGCAGCTTGCTCATATCGCTCATCCTTTATTTTCTGATAGAGCAAGCTTACCATGAATTGCCCGCAAGGATAAAGCATGCTTAACTGTATTTCAAGCTATCGAGCTGCTTTGTCAGCATGGTTGTAAAATTACCGCCTGCTTGTATATGTCGTAACCTTCCTTTTTTGTCAATTAGAGCAATACTAGGCAGCTTTTGCACGCGAAAGGTATTCTTCATTTGATGCTTGTGATCCAGATAAACCGGAACATCTAATTGCTGCATATATTCTTTTATTTCATGTACAGCTAAATCCGCTGCTGAACGAGGCACATGAACAAACAGCATATCAAAAAATAACGATTCTTCTTTAGCAAAGTGTAAGAAGCTAGGCATTTTCTCTTTGCACATGGTACAGCTTATTGACCAAAAGAAAACAACTAACGAACGGCCGCCTGTGTGCTGTTCCGGCTGAATGAGCCAATTTTCCGGCTGCTGATTAATGACAGAAGGCAATTGAGCTAGCATATTATACCTCCTCCTGTGTGAGTTGTTCGTCACCTGGCTGCCAATTCACACCGCAAGCTTCTCCCGTTTGGAGAGCCTCCAATACACGCAGCAATTCGGTTGTTTCCCGTCCTACCAAGTCTGCGTGCATGACACAATAGCAAATGACTCCAGTTGGATCAATGATGAATGTCGCACGCTGCGATGTATAGTCTCTTGCATCCAGCACACCAAAGGCTTGAGACACATTACCTGTAAAATCTGAAGCAAGCGGATATGCAGCACCCTTTATTCCATCCTTCTCTCGAGGCGTTTTCTGCCAGGCATGATGCGATGCAAGACTGTCTGTGGACACAGCCACAACATCTGCATCTAATGCTTCAAAAGCAGCCATCCTATCTGCTAGATCATTTAATTCCGTCGGACAGACGGTACTAAAATCGCGCGGATAAAAAAAGAGTACAAGCCACTTTTCCGCTTTTATACTATGTGTCAAGCTTACGGCTGCTGTTCTTCCATCCGGCATAATTGCGGGTAGTTCGAATTGAGGTGCAGTTTTTCCGATCATCGACTCTCCTCCTTCTTTTCACCAGTGTCACTATATGCCAAAATTGCATCTTGCGTTACATGAAGTTTCATGTAGAATGTTACAGGGAATATACCTAGAGTCGATAATCGAAAAAGGAGACGTTCTATGAATTTTCTAACCGACGGACTAAATTTTAACTATGACGGGTTAATTGAAATCGTCATCTCAGTAGGTCTGCAGCTGCTGCTAATTGTAATAGGGTATTTTGTTTTACGAGCAGTAGGTAAAAAGCTTATTAGCTCCAGCTTAAACAAAGCCAGCACAAAACAGCGCATATCAACTAGCAGAATGGTGACGCTGGAAAAACTTTTGCTCAATACATATGGGTATACATTGATTTTCCTGCTTGTTGTCATGATTTTTGGCGTATTTGATATCCAAATTGGACCGCTAATTGCCGGTGCCGGCATTATCGGATTGGCAATCGGTTTCGGTGCGCAAGGGTTAGTAAGTGATGTGGTTACAGGTTTCTTCATATTACTTGAAAGGCAAATAGAAGTTGGCGATGTCATTACGACTTCCGGCTATAATGGCGTAGTAGAAGAAGTAGGATTACGGACAACGCAAGTAAGAAGCTTTGATGGAACACTTAATTTCATCCCAAACAGAAATATTACTGGTATTAGCAATCATTCCCGCGGGAACATGCGCGCAATGGTCGACATCGGCATCAGTTATGAAGATGATATTGATCATGCACTTCGTGTTCTTCAAGAAATTTGCGAAGACTTCCAGCACGATGAACGCTTCCGTGAAGGCCCGGACGTTATTGGTGTTCAAGAATTGGGAGCCTCTGAAGTGACGCTTCGTATTATCGGTCATACTGCTAATATGGAACAATATGGTGCTGAAAGAGATATGAAAAAAGCGATCAAGGAAGCTTTCGACAAAGAAGGAATCGAAATCCCTTATCCGCATCAAGTATTTATGCAGCGGACAGAAGAAAGCGCAAAGCAATAAGCTTTGCGCTTTTCTTTATGTTTCGTTTATATAAGCTAGTACCGCTTCAACGCCGCAGTTTATCGCTTGTTCGTCTGGTGTCAATTTACTGTGGTGCAAGCCGTACGGGGAATCGACTCCCAGCCAGAACATGAATCCTGGTATCTCCTTCAGCATATAACCAAAATCTTCACCGGTCATCGCAGGGTTAGCTTCTTTATATGTTAAAGCAGTCATTGCTATCGCTTTTTGAAAAGCTTCTACTTTCGTGTTATCGTTATACACTTGATAATAATTGGAGCCGTAATCGATACCGATCTGGCAATCATGGCTGATTTCCAGTCCTTTTGCCTGCTGCTCGATATGCTGCTTTACTACAGCAATTGCCTCTGGGTCCATCGTGCGAATTGTCCCTTCCAGCCGCGCAGTCTCCGCAATTGTATTTTGGACAAATCCGCTCTCCATTTTACCGATTGTTATAACAGCACTTTGTAACGGATCAAGATTACGAGCAACTATCCCTTGCATATTCGTTACGAAGGTACTAGCTGCGACAACCATGTCCTTCGTTAAGTGGGGGTAAGCAGCATGACCGCCTTTTCCTTTGAAATCTAAAAACAGCTCACTCGTATTAGCAAAAAGAATCCCTGCTCTGGAGGAAACCGTTCCAACAGGCAGCTCCGGGGCAATGTGGAGTGCAAAAATCTCATCCGGCCACCATTCTTTCAGCACGCCACTTTCTAAAAGAGGCAGCGCGCCTCCTGGGCCTTCTTCCGCTGGCTGAAAAATAAAAACCATATTCTGATGCGGCTGTTTGTTTGCGCAAGCTGTTAATGCACCTAAAGCGATTGTCATATGTAAATCATGACCGCAAGCGTGCATACGGCCTTCGTGCTGCGACTCAAAATGCAGTCCAGTTTCTTCCGTTATGGGCAGACCATCAATATCGGTTCGGAAGCCGATTGTTTTCGAACCTTCCGCCCCCGCAACTCGTACAATAATGCCTGTTCGCCAAGTTTTGATTTGAAGATGATCCTGCGGAAGCTGCTTTATGTAATCGAGCAAGTAAACTTGAGTTTTCTCTTCTTGAAAACCGAGCTCCGGTATTTGATGTAAATCTCTTCTGATTTGAATCAGCTTGTCTTCCATTTTTTTGTCACCCGCTTTATGTGATAATAAAAAAAGGAGCAGCAGCTGCTCCTTCCTTCTTAGTTCAATTTACGAAGTTCCTGACGAATCTCTGTCTTGGATTTCGTTTGATCATCAATTTCTTTCAATACGCGTGCCGGCGTGCCGCCAACAAGTGTGTTTGGAGCTACATCTTCTGTCACAATCGCACCAGCTGCAACAATGGAACCTTTTCCAACCGTTACCCCTTCCAACACGACAACGTTCGCACCAATGACAACATCATCTTCAATTACGACTGGTTTCGCGGAAGGTGGTTCAATTACACCTGCCAAGACAGTACCTGCACCAATGTGACAGTTTTTACCGACAGTAGCACGTCCACCCATTACAACGTTCATATCAATCATTGTTCCTTCGCCGATTACAGAACCGATGTTAATAGAAGCACCCATCATAATAACTGCGCCATCACCGATTTCCACTTGATCACGAATAACTACGCCTGGCTCAATACGGGCGTTAATACCTTTCATGTCTAAAAGCGGAATAGCTGAATTGCGACGGTCGTTTTCAATGACATAATCTTCAATAGCAGCTGTATCTTTCAAGAAGCCCTCAAGCTCGCTCCATTCTCCGAAAAGAACGGCTGTATTTGCTTCTGGGAATGCTTTGACACTTTCCGGATAAGTCAATTTATCCAAGTCATTACCTTTTGCGTATACTTTTACTGGTGTAGATT
Organism: Terribacillus sp. DMT04; assembly: GCF_019056395.1. Taxonomy (NCBI): domain Bacteria; kingdom Bacillati; phylum Bacillota; class Bacilli; order Caryophanales; family Bacillaceae; genus Terribacillus; species Terribacillus sp. DMT04. The sequence goes on along the minus strand of NZ_CP077639.1, from coordinate 1,327,959 downwards.
TTTTACTATTCGAAATGAAAGAAATAATTTCATTTGCATCCATCATTTTCATGGTTTTGGCCTCCTATGTAGAACGTATGGAATTACTTTAACAAAACTTTTACTAATCAACAAGCATTTAAGCGGGGTTCATTGCATAATAAATACAAGCTTACGCATTCGTTTTATCCCCAGCAGGGTGAAAGTGCACTTGCTCATGCAGATACCTGTTCATCTGCTTGAGAATAGCACGGCGAGTCAGAATTCCTTCAAAGTACCCTTCCTCGTCCAGCACACAAAGAAAAGCATGATTCACCACAGCCTTTAATGCTGTCAGAAATGGATCAGATTTCTTTAAAACCGGTACATCTGTCAGCATGGTGTCCAGCACCTTCAGCTCGGAAAGCTTCTCCATTTCAAATCTTTCCATACCGAGTACTTCATTTAAAATTGCAGTCTTTGATATCATACCTTGCAGCCTGTACGTATGGTCAAGTACAGGAATAACAGAGTAACCAGATTTAACAAGTACGAGTAAAGCATGCTCCAACGGATTATTCAATTGAACATGGGCGACTTTTTCAGATTCAATCATCAAGTCTCCCACTATCATTTCAGTGAGTTCCTGAAGCTCTAATTTTGCCATGCGATCTCTCCTTTTGTCTGTGGCAATAGAAGGAGGCAACTACCCCTAACAGTTTACCACATCCCTAGGCAGGCTACCAATTTCGACGTCATCTGCAATGTGTCACATTTGGGCCGCTGTACCATAAAATATTTCCAGGATTGAACCGCTTTTAATGGTGTTAAGCTAGAAAAAGCATTATACTGAAACAAAGCAGAAATGAGGTAAATAATTGGAAACATATATTTTCACCAAAAAAGAGGAAACAGCCCATTCGATTACACATGGCTTTGGAGCCTTGCTTAGTATAGCTGCCCTCGCTGTCGCAATCGTCTTGGCAAGTTTTTCGAGTGACCCATGGGTTATTGTCTCTGTCACAATCTTTGGGACGACGATGCTGCTTATGTATCTCTCTTCTACAATAGTGCACGCATTACCGGAAGGGAAAACAAAAGATATTTTCCAAATTATTGATCATGCGGCTATCTATTTATTTATAGCCGGTACGTATACACCGATACTGCTGATCAGCCTTAGAGATCCGCTCGGATGGACAGTTTTCGGGATTGTTTGGGGAATTGCCATCGCCGGAACTATATTTAAGATTTTCTTTGTTAAGAAATTTCTAATCATGTCAACGATACTTTATCTTCTAATGGGCTGGATGATTATGTTCATTTGGAAACCGTTGCTTGAAGTATTGCCGCAGCAGTCGCTTCAGTATTTACTCATTGGCGGTCTGCTTTATACAATTGGTGCTGTATTTTACGTTTGGCGAAAGATCCCTTATCACCATGCCGTGTGGCATATGTTTGTACTTGCGGGGTCGGCGTTTCATTTCTTCGCTATTCTTTTTCTCATTTGAAGACAAAAGGCATTCTTCCATTTATTTTAGGGAAGAGTGCCTTTATTAACGGTTAAAAGAAGGTGCTTTTATGAAAAACAACAAAAAAAAATGGCTGTCCGCAGCTGCGGGGACACTACTTGCTGGTGCCGGACTTGGACTTACATATGCCAGATACATTGAACCAGCAACATTAGTTACCAAATCCTACACGCTGACAAGCGAGCGTTTGCCGGAGGAATTCAGCGGACTGAAAATTGTGCAGTTTAGTGATTTACATTTGGGTTATCATTACTCTATTAGGAAACTAAGACGGCTTGTTCGTCACATACAAGAGCAGCAAGCAGATCTAATCGTATTCACAGGCGATTTCGCCGATCGACCAATCCGGCTGAAATGGAAGCAAGAAATCGTTGACTGTCTAACGGACTTGCACGCTCCCCTAGGAAAGTATTGGATTTTTGGAAACCATGACTATCGCGATGATAGCGAAGCAATCGTTGCGAAATACATGAAAGCTGGGGGCTTCACTGCACTCCATAATACTGCCACTCTATTAAAACGCCAGCAAAAACATATTATTCTTGCAGGTATTGATGATGTTATACGGAGTACACCAAATTTGCATGCTGCAACACAGCACAGCAGTGATGACCTCTTCACCATTCTGTTAGCGCACGAACCTGATTTAGCTGAGAACGTAAAACATTTACCAGTTGATGTTCAGCTTTCTGGACATTCACATGGCGGTCAAGTACGTATTCCTTTTTACGGAGAGGTAATTGTCCCGCCTTATGGAAGACGCTATCCAAATAGTTATTATGAGATTGGTTCCCGGCCTTTGCATGTATTCGTATCCAGAGGCGTTGGAACAACCAGGATGCCAATTCGATTTGCATGCCCGCCCGAAATCAGTACCCTTACCTTAAATTACGGACAGCAGAATGTGGAAGAGCATTAAAAAGAACTTGCCAACTTTACAGCTTTTTTGTACGATAGTACCATTCTCCGCTAGGTTTATCCCTGCAATAGGAGGTTACACAATTGAAAGTAAACACAACATTAAGTGATATTGCGAAAGCATTATTTGTTGTTAATCGCCATGCGAAAACAGCACCTGACCCTAGCTACTTATATCAATTAAAGAAACTGACGGTAGCCAAGCTTCTTGAGCAGAACAAAGCAAAAAAGATTGGTCTCCACTTTTCGGAACATCCAAAACTGAGCCGCCAGCATTCCACAATGCTGGTGCAGGTTGCAGAATATTATTTTCACATTCCAGCTGCTAGAGAAGATTTTAAGACACTGCCGCATCTTGGAGAATTGGACAAGACCTTTCGGAATCCTAAACCGAACCTCTCCCTCTCACAAGCAAAACGGATTCTTTCGTCTTATTTGAATCTGCCACCGCAAGAAGCCAAGAAAAAACAGCAGCCACCAGTCAGCAGATCCGCATACTATACGCCATCCTCCCTTGGTCAATTTACATGGCCCGATAAGAAAAAGCGACGCAGCTAATTAGACTGTACGCTTTTTCTTTTTGTATTCCAGCAATTTTACAAGTACAAGCATACCGCAAGCTATTGTTATCATTAGCTGCAATTCCGCCTGTGAAAAAGGCAAGTAAAGCCATCCCTTACTGAGCAGATAACTTAACATTAAATGCGCACAAAGTACGGATAAAAAGGCGTACCATTGCTTCTTGACAAACCAACGAACAAGCAAAAAGATAACTGCAAAAAACGACACCGCACCTATCATGCCAAATACCGGTATAATCGCCATGATCATCCCTCCCTTTCAAAGCTTCGGCCAAAAATATTGTTTCTAAACGAAAAAGGAATCCCGTCTGAACAGGATTCCTTGTGTGATGTCACTATGTTATAATGTATCAATCGTTATTCCATATGATCAGTTTGGATGCCGTATTTCTTATCCAGCGATTCTTCAATTCGAAGCATTTCCTGATCATCTTGTAATAACTCATTTTTGTTTTGCGTGACTAATTCCTCTAAAGAAAGCTTACGAGGTCTCATATTAAATTGGCCTCCCTATTTATTTTCCCTTAGCTATTCCCAATATTATCACGTTATAATCAAAATTGTTTGAACATTATGTTAAGAAAGTATGAAAAATTGGAGGGGTCTTGATGGAACAGTATATCAACCCGCATGTAAAAGACATTCAAATTTCCGGTATTCGCCGGTTCTACAATTTGGTAGCAGGTAAAAAAGATATGATCAGTCTCACAATCGGTCAGCCTGATTTCCCGACTCCGCTTCATGTAAAAGAAGCAGGTATCGAGGCAATTCGCTCTAATCAAACAACGTATACACCAAATGCGGGCTTAATGGAATTGCGACAAGCTGTTCGTTCCTTTTATACAAAGTACGCACCTGCTTATCAAGCTGAAGATGAGATTATTGTTACGACCGGAGCTTCTCAAGCAATAGATATTACGCTGCGTACAATTCTCCAGCCGGGAGATGAAGTCGTTGTACCAGGTCCTGTTTATCCGGGATATGAACCGCTTATTGCCCTTGCAGGAGCAAAAACAGTTTTAGCAGATACAACAGCAAATGGTTTTAAATTAACAAAGTCGGTGCTAGAACAATACATTACACCGCAAACGAAATGTGTTATTCTGCCTTATCCATCAAATCCGACAGGTGTCACACTTACATATGAAGAACTAGAAGAGATTGCCGCATATTTAGCTAATAAAGACATTTTCATTTTATCTGATGAGATTTATAGTGAACTTACGTATGACCAGCCACATGTTTCGATTGCTAGTTTCCCGCAAGTTCGACAAAAGACAATCATTATTAATGGTTTAAGTAAATCTCATTCCATGACAGGCTGGCGAATCGGATTCACATTAGCACCTGCCTGGTTAAGCACCCATATGCTTAAGGTTCATCAATACAATGCAACATGCGCTTCTTCTGTCAGTCAACACGCTGCCACAGAAGCATTAACAAACGGTTTAGAAGATCCTGCTGATATGCGTCTGGCTTATCGAGAACGTCGTGATTATTGCTTGGAACGCCTAGCAAGAATGGGGTTAACAGTCGAGAAGCCGAACGGCGCTTTTTATATATTTCCGAAATTCCCAATAAAGCAAATGACTTCATTTGAGCTCGGATTAGCGCTCGTCGAGAAATCTGGATTAGCAATCGTACCAGGAGATGCATTCTCTCATCTTGGCGAGGGGTATATGCGCCTTTCCTATGCTTATAGCATGGAGCAGCTTGAGGAAGGCATGGACCGATTGGAAAGATTTCTTTCTTCCCATCTACTGACATAATAAAAAGGACAGGTTTTGGCACCTGTCCTTTTTATATTTTCCGTTTCGCTTCGTATAAGTTCAAGAGCTTGTCTAGCTCCTGGCTTTTAGCAATGGATTCGCTGCTTGTAAATCCTTTTTCAAAAGCGACTTCGGCCATTTGCTCGCGAAGCACTTCGATTTGGCGTGTTAGCCTATTTAAGTTAATTAATTTATTTGAGTGTTGCAGGCAATATCTTGCGTGCTCAGGCAATATCATATCATCACCATTATCCTTCATAAGTTTCAAATCTTTTCCATAACTTATCATGCCAAAAGATTGTCAAAAAGTAAAGTTTATCGTTTACTTTTCACACTTTTTCCATATGTGTTGAACGCTTCCGTTACACCCATCCTAAACTTCAGCAAAAAATGACAATTAACCGTTTCCTTTGTCATACAAGCATGTAGTCCTTCCTTCATAATTCTCTTCCATCGCCAGCAAAGAAAAACACCCGTAAATCTGGGCGGATGACCATACACCTTCTAGCTGTTTGCCATATAGTAAGGTGTAAGCATTAGGAGGTGAAACAATATGGGTTACGGATACGGTGGCTTCGGCGGTTTCGGCGGCGGTGGCTATGGCGGCGGTTGTGAAAACGTCGGCGGCTACGGCGGTGGCAACGGTTTTGCGTTGATCGTTGTACTTTTCATCTTGTTGATTATTGTAGGTGCAGCATTCTACTGCTAATATCTTTAAAAAGGCGGCTTCCCGTTAGGGGTGCCGCCTTTTTCTTAACCTATGATAATACGTTCTTTCGGATAGTGATAATTAGCTCCAGAAGACTTGCGATGTAGAGAGTAAAGGAATGTCAAGATACCGACCCTCCCAAGGAACATTAAGATCATCAGTATGACTTTACTTACATCGCTCAACTCAGCGGTAATTCCTAGGCTCAGGCCGACGGTTCCGAATGCACTGCATACTTCAAACAGTACTTCCGTAAGAGTAAATGGTTCAATGGATGCCAGAATAACGGCTGAGGTAAAGACGATTAGAATACCGAAAATCGTCACATTTACTGCCTTGAATAAATCTTCTGCGTGAATTTCTCTGCGGAAGATATTAATCTGCTTATTTCCTCTGGCAAAGTGATACAGAGCAATAACAACTAAAGCAAACGTCGTCGTCCGGATACCTCCGCCCGCACTGCTTGGTGAGGCCCCGATAAACATAAGTGCAGACATAAATAATTCATTTTGTTCGGTAAGCTGCCCAACATCCATCGTGGACAATCCTCCGCTGCGGGTCGTAACAGATTGGAAGAGCGAATAAAAAAGAATTTCATGCCATGATTTATTTGCGAAGAAGTGACCGGAATCCAATAAAGCGATGACAATAGCACCCATTACAATCAGCACTAAAAACGTCACTGTCGTTAACTTTGTAAACAAAGTAAATCGGATAAAATTCCGTTCTTCATTCGAAGCGAAAATAAAATGCTTCACCTCAATTAGTACAGGAAAGCCAATTGCACCAAGAACAATGAGAAGCATATGTACAAACTGCACAAAGTAATCATCTTGAAAGGGAATTAGCGATTGCCCTGTAATGTCAAACCCACCATTAGTCGTAGCACTTATTGATGCAAATAACCCTTGGAAATACGCCTCTTTAGCAGTAGGAAAGTATTGCAGATAATAAGTTCCCAATACTAAGAATCCAATAAGTTCTATTGTCAGGACAACTATGAGAATTTGACGCATTAATGACACGGCACCTTTAAAAGAACCTTGATTTTGGTCAGCCATGATTAATCTGCGCTCTTTGAAACCGATTTTCTTACCGAACAATAACCAGACGAAGGTACCAAGCGTCATTACACCGATACCACCGAGCTGCATTGTAAAAGCGATTAGAATAATACCTGTTGTATTAAAATATTCATGAATTGGTACGGAAGAAAGTCCGGTCACACTAATAGCGCTTACCGCTGTAAACAGTACATCTATAAAAGAAAGATCTGTGTCTTTCTGATGTGCGATTGGCAATGCCAATAGACAAGTAGAGATTAATACCGCTGCTAAATAAAATAGAATGATCAATCGAGTTGGCGATATATTATTAGCCCAGCGCCAACGCGGGTCGTAGGTACGCATAGTAGAACTCCTTTATTGCACGTTTCAAACGTATATTATAGCAGGGATATAAAAGAATAGCTTGGTTTTTTAATGCCTTATTCTGTTAAATCTGTTCCGCTCAAGAGAATCTCACCTTCTTCTTTGCCTTCCTTGCGCAGGCGTTGAATTGTCATGAGCAAATCAGACCGGTCCTCTCTTCTTAAATTGCCCCTCATAATGACATTCCCTTCTTCCTCTAAGTCATTGACTTCCTGCACTTGAACAAGGAATAAAGCCGGGCGATTTTCTGGTTTCGTAATCCGCACTTGCGCAAGCACTACATTGCCATCTTGTGATAAGTTACTTACGATTGCCAAATCTTTTTTGTCTAGTACCGCTTCTAATACCCATTCGTTATCTTCTTCTTTATTAATAATTAACCCCTCTGTTAACTGCATTTCTTTACCTTCTAGGCTATCTTCGTTAGTCGGGTACAAGATAAGTTCTGCTAATTTGAACGTTTTCATAAGTGCCACTCCTATCATTTGTCTCATAAAGCTGTTTTCTCTATCTTATCAGAACTTATCCTTCTCGTAAGTACTGTGTTTTTGCAAGAAGTCTTACGGGTAAATGTAACAGGATATATGGAGGAAGGATGATACGATGCAAAAATTAGATTTGATTGTGATTGGTTCAGGCGTGAGTGGTCACAGCACTGCTTCAGCCGCGAGAGAAAAAGGCTGGTCTGTGGCTGTAATTGATGATAAGCCATTCGGAGGCACATGCCCGCAATGGGGTTGTGATCCAAAGAAAGTATTAGTTGAAACTGTAAAAATTCAAGATGCGTTCAACCGGATGGATGGTTTCGGAATCACCGGAAATTCTCAGTTGAATTGGAAACAGCTGCGCGATTATAAAGATACGTTTACACAGTCAATCCCAAAAGCAACTATAGAAGAGTTCGAGCAAGCTGGTATCCATGTGTATCATGGACATGCGAAGTTCACTGACGATCACACGTTAGAAATTAACGGTAAAAAACTGCAAGCCGCTTATATCTTAATTGCTGCTGGTGCCTCTCCATCAAAACTCCCAGTGGATGGCTTTGAACATTTGACAGCAAGTGATGCCTTTTTTGAATTAGATGAACTGCCGAAAGAGATTATTTTGGTCGGCGGCGGATACATCAGTTTTGAATTCGCCCATATCGCTGCAAGGTTTGGCAGCAATGTTACCATTGTTCACCGCGGGAAAAGACCTCTGGAAGGCTTTGATGCTGATGTAGTCAGTCATTTAGTTGATTACAGCCAAAAGTTGGGCATTGATATCCGCACAAATACGGAACTGGAGTCTGTTGAAAAGCAAGGAAACATGTATCATGTACGTGTAAATAACGATGGTAGCTCTGAACAATTGACAGCGGATATTGTAATTCATGGTGCCGGCAGAACACCAAATGTCCAAAACTTGAGTCTAGATCAAACATCTATTGCTTACAGCAAAAATGGTATAAAAGTAAATAAAAATCAACAAAGTATCTCAGCGCCCCACATTTACGCTGCAGGTGATTGCGCTGACGACGGGAAACTGCCGCTCACCCCGCTTGCAGGCGATGCAGGCAGCCGTGTAATCCAACATATGCTGGAAGAGAAACAGCAGGACGACTTCAAGCATGTCCAGCCTTCTGTCTGTTATACACTTCCAAGCATTGCTTCTGTTGGTATCGGTGCAGAGGAGGCTGCAAAAAACGCAGAAGCCTATACAATCCTAGAACAGGATCTTAGTTCGTTCTTTACAAATAAAACAACAAGACTGGAAGAAGGATACAGCAAAATTGTCCTCGATAAGCACAAACAAACAATTGTTGGCGCTCATCTATATTCCCCATACGCTGAGCATCTCATCAATTTATTTACGTTAGCTATCGAGTTAAACGCAGATATTCAAGTACTCAAGTCACTTCTTTGGGCCTATCCAACAGCTGAAAGTGATATTCCAAGTATGCTGTAAGATAGTTAACACAGATAAACGTTAAAAAACCGCCAAATGGCGGTTTTTATGCTTTATATGCTTTTACGTAATACACTTCCTCATGCAGCTGTCCGTTGGTAACTTCAAAGCCTGCTCCTTGCAATTTATCGGCTACCAAGTCAGCACTTTGATCTTTGCTGTAGCCTAACGCCAGAAAAATACCTTTCTCAATCGTCACCCGATAAATTTCTTTAGCTGCTAATTCCAGATTGTCTGTATTATCTAAGACAAATGCTGCTAAACCGCGCTGAAAGGAAGCATCAGGAAAATTGAGTCTTCCTAATCCGCTTGGCATTCTGTCAATGTTTGAAAGTGTTTCTTCTTCAGCTCGAAGTGCCAGCTTTTCTAATAAGCTCTCGTCTTCCTCAAGTGCTGTCACACGGTCCTTCGTTTTGTGTGCAATAGGAATAACCAAGTCACCGTTTCCAGCACCAAAGATGATTACTTTCTCGCCGCCCTCTATTTCGAGTAGCTCTACTACTTCAGCCGCCGAAACATCCGTTGTTTTATTTGCCATATGACTCTCTCCTTTTAACAATCAATTAGTTCTGTATTGCCTTTCCTATACGAAATGAAACGTCACGCCAATAGGATTTGCAGTTACACACTTTCTATCCTTGCATAAAAAAACAGCAGCTGGCGGCTGCTGATGACTTTAACTCGTATATTTATCTTGCTGTACTTTACGATCAATAAAGCTGCACAAGTCTCCTAGTTTGGGGAACTGCTCAAATTCTTCATCAATAGGAAATTCCTCATCAAGCAAGGTGATTTTCCAATAGCGCAGCAATTCATGATAGCTTGCCTTAAACTGCTTACGATCTCCATTGTATACCTTAGCTAAATCGGATGATGTCGTCATTAGATTTTCATTGGCCGAAACTGGCTGGGCATGTTTGTCTACGTACTTTACCACTGTTAAATAAATTTCGTATTCAATTCCTTTTGGCCTGGCAACCTGAAGCATTCGTTTCTTTGTCCGCACCTGATCCATATCAATGACATTCACCATAATGCTTCCTCCTTCCGATTACATAACCGAAGACATGCAAAGCGCTTTCTTTTAGTTTAACATACATGCGAACAGATGTATGCCTTGCTTCAGGGATTTCTATGATAGTTTAACTTTATTACACGCAGGGTACATAATTACCAGCACAATATTTACTTAAAGGAGAGATACACATGAAACCATATTTAAGAGAATACGCAAACGATGAAAAACTGCAAGAAGACATTCAGCTGCTTAGCACAAAAGGCGTTAGTAAAGATAATATCTACGTTCTGTCACATGATGATGATCGCACAAAACGCGTATCAAGCAAAGTAGATGCGAATACAATCGGTCTTTCCGAGATGGATGCAAAAAGTGCAGTAGGCAGCTTGTTCAGTAAACAAGGTGATGAACTTCGCGCAAAACTAAAAGATATCGGCTTCTCCCAAGAAGAAGCGGAAGATTTTGAAGAAGACTTGGATGAAGGAAAGATTTTCCTTATCGTCACAGAAACTGAAAACGTGGAAGGCTTGCTTATCTAAAGCAAAAGGCACTGTCCAAATGGACAGTGCCTTTAATTTTCACTTTGGAAGAATAAGTTTGGGCTGAGCGAACACTAAAATAATAATAACTGCCATACTAGCGATAAAACTAGGTAATAAATAAGAGCCATTGTAGATTAATGAATAAACCCATACTGACTGCCCAGGTGCTGCTGCACTGCCAAAGAAAACCATGCCTCCCACAAAATGAGCAGCAAAGCGTCCAACGCTACCAATTAATGTTCCGGCGATAAGAAGCAAAGCGAGCTTAAATCGATTGTTCTGCCTTGCTGCTTTTTGTGCCAATCCAGATGTTACCGCAGCGAACCCCACTAAAGTAAAGGCGGCCGGATAATCTAGAAATCCTTGGACAACATGTATGATATAAGGTCCTGTAACAAGTTGGAGCAATCCTACAACTAATCCAGTTACAAGACCGCCTTTCCAGCCCCAGCGGAAAGCCATGAGAAATATTGGCACCATCTGTAAGGAAATACTTCCTCCCTGGGCCCATGCTTTAAATGAAAATAAGTCCAAAACAACAGCTAGCGCAGCAAAAATCGCCACTTCAACTAAAAATAAAACCTTGCTTCTTGATTGCATATTACTTCTCCCCTATAAAAAAGAATGCAACAAAAAAACAATGCTGCAGCGGGATCTTCCGATGGCCCAAATGTGCATTGTTTTCCCATCAAAGAAGCTACATCCCTACGCGAGTGCTAACTCACAGGTTCAAAGGGTCTGGACATATGTCCATCTCAGCCATAATGGCTCCCCCTGCAGGCTTTTTGTACCGATTGTCTTCTGTTGTTCTTCCATTATAAAGAAAAATGACAACGCTAGCAACCAATATTATTTTTTCCTATTGCGGAATTAATCCCCAAGTGCTAATTTTAGCAATTGTTTTACTTTTACTTCATATAACAAAATTGTTTGAATTCGAGAAAAACTATAACGTATAATGGACAATGTTCGACAAAAAGGGAGGATTTTTTATTATGGATACACCAGCTACAATCCCACAAGGGAAGAAGCATCCAAAGGGATTGTATCTTCTCTTCTTCACTGAGATGTGGGAAAGATATAGCTATTATGGTATGCGTGCTGTACTAATGCTGTATCTGACTGCCACAGTAATAAGTGGCGGATTAGGAATGGATACTCAAACCGCAGCGCTTATATATGGTTTTTATACTGGTATTGTATACTTCACCCCTATTATTGGCGGTTGGCTTACAGACAGGTTTATTGGACTGCGAACTGCAATTACAATTGGCGGTATTCTAATGGCTATTGGTGATTTCAGTTTATTCCTTTTCAATACACAAGCAGGGCTTTATGTCGGAATGCTGTTCTTGATTATCGGTAACGGATTTTTCAAACCGAACATTTCGACACATGTCGGTGAATTATATGAGCCGCTTGATAAACGAAAAGATGCTGCCTTCACAATTTTTTATATGGGAATTAATATTGGAGCATTCTTCTCTCCACTTGTAGCAGGTTTCTTAGCAGAAGATCTTTTCCACACCGTAGATGCATCAGGAATTGAACATTTCGGTTTTAAATGGGCATTCCTAGCATCATCAATCGGAATGATTATCGGACAGGTTATTTTTAACTCTTTAAGCAAACGATATCTAGGCGATATTGGGACAAAACCTGCAAGAAAAGTTGCAAGTGTGAATGGCGGGACTCCTGCTAAACTAACAAAAGCGGATAAGAAACGAACAGTAGCTGTATTAATTCTTGCTTGTTTCGTTATCTTTTTCTGGGCTGGTTTTGAACAAGCTGGGACATCCCTAACGCTTTATACACGAGACTTTATCGATCGAACGATTGGAAGCTATGAAGTGCCTGTATCTTGGTTCCAATCACTGAACCCTGTATTCATTGTAATTCTGGCGCCAATTCTTTCAGGTATATGGTTAAAACTAAGTCGAACAAAACGCGGAGACATCAATACTACTACTAAAATGTCTATGGGAATGGTACTACTAGGAATTGGTTTTATAATCTTAGTACCAGCAGTATTATTTACTGGCAGCAATGAAGCTGACATTACCCAAAAAGCGAACATCTTGTTCATTGTATTTACTTATCTCTTCCATACGCTCGGCGAATTATGTCTATCACCAGTCGGGTTGTCAATGATAAGTAAAGTTGCGCCTATTAAAATAGCTTCCCTATTAATGGGTATCTGGATGGCTGCAACAGGAATCTCAAATATCATTGCTGGTCAACTAGCAGCTTTAACAGAATCACTCGGCTATCTTGAAATTTTTAGTGCGATTGGTATTGTGACTATTATAGTAGGTATCATTCTGCTAACAGTATCCAAGAAACTGCAAACTATGCTAGATGCCCGAGACTAACAAAAAACACAGTTCCGCACAGGAGCTGTGTTTTTTTATATGTATGCTTTCTCTTTTGCCAGGTAGACCGCCTGTGAACGGTTTTGTGCTCCGATGTTTCCTCTCCTTCCAGTTCTTCAACATATGTTTCTAACGAATTACTTGTCACTTCAAGCTGTTTTAATGGAACAGCAGCATTTAGCAGTACTTTTATCTCCTCTTCTGCTTTTTTCGTTAATTTCCGATAGATTCCATCTTGGTAGTGATATCCTAAGGAGGACAGCAGAAGGTTATATTCTCTGCCAGCAGAAAAAGATATCGTTTGTTGGTCTTGTTTAATCTCATAAATTGGACGATCCTTCTTAATCATGCCTCCATCCAGATACAACAGTCGATCTGCAAGCTGCTCGGCCTCTGAAAGAATATGCGTTGTTACAATAAAGCTCATCCCTGTTTGACGCATAGCAGCCAATTGGCGGTAAAACTGCCGCTTTGCTTCTAAATCCATTCCAGCTGTAGGTTCATCCATAATCAATAATTCTGGTTTCGCTAAAACAGCAAGCTGGAACAATAACCGCTTCATCTGTCCAGTACTCAAGTTTTCTGCAATTTCTTTTTTCTGCGCTTCCAGCCCCGCTTTCCCCAGCGCTTCAAGGGTTTTTTCCTTTCTCCCATGCAGCGCTAGTAGATAAGAAGCAAACTGCCAGACAGTTAGATTGCCAATCATGGAAGGCGACTGAGGTACATAACTGATTCGCGGCTTCTTCAGCGACCATTCTATTTTTCCGCCATCCTCCCTTAACATCTTCATAATAATCTTCAATAAAGTAGATTTGCCTGCTCCATTTGCTCCCAGCATGACGATGCTTTCCCCCTGCGCCATTCGGAATGTAATATCTTTCAGTACTAATTTTCCTTGAAAGGATTTCTTAATGTGAGTCAGCTTCAGCATCTATACCCACCTCCTGTTTTCAGAATAGCAAGATACCTTCGGAAGAGTAAGGATGTTTTGTCACAATTAGAAGTGACAAATGTCATACACATACACCAGAGTTACACTTTATGGAACAAAAAAATAGCCTGCATCCTATCAACATAGAACCAGACTATTACATTTTATTTATTTTTTACTCTTACTTCTTCTTTCCTTCTTCAAGTCTTCATTCATAGCCTTTACAAGTGCCACAATCATAATTAGTAATATGAAAGCGAATGGAAAGGCCGACACGATGGACGCTGTCTGTAATGCATTTAGCCCACCTGTTGCAAGCAGTACGGAAGCTGTTGCTGCTTGGATAATTCCCCAAATCATTTTAATTTTATTAGAAGGGTTCAAGCTTCCTTGTGTCGTTTGCATTCCTAGAACGAACGTTGCAGAGTCAGCCGATGTAATAAAGAAGGTGCTAATCAAGAACAATGCAATAATTGTTAGTACGGACGACATCGGCATTCCTTCAAACAAACCAAACAACGTTTCTTCTTGCGCCAAATCAGTAAGACCCGTATTGATACCATTTATCTCTTGGAACAAGCTGGATCCGCCAAATACGATAAACCAAAAAGCACAAAAGATAGTTGGAATGAATAACACGCCTATCACAAATTCACGAACTGTTCTCCCTTTTGATACACGTGCAATAAAGGTACCAACGAAAGGTGACCAAGCAATGAACCAAGCCCAATAGAATATTGTCCAGCTTTGAATCCATCCGTTGAAATCATCATTAAATGAACCTGTTTGGAAGCTAAGGGAAGGCAAGGACTCCACGTAAGAACCCATAGTAGCAATAAATGTATTAAGAATAAACTGCGTTGGTCCCAAGAATAACGTTAGTAAAAGAAGCAAGACAGCTAATACAATATTCGCGTTACTTAGCCACTTAATTCCTTTGCCAATACCTGACCAAGCAGATGCCATAAACAATATTGTTACGATAATAATAATGATGAATTGTGTTGTAAAGTTATTCTTAATATCCGAGATAAATGACAAACCGCCAGCAATTTGAGAAGCTCCCAAACCTAGAGAAGTTGCAACACCAAATATAGTTGCAAATACCGCAATAATATCAATAACATTACCCATCCAGCCTTTTGTTCTTTCTCCAATTAAAGGTTCGAAAGTTGAACTGATAAGACCTGGTGCACCTCTTTTGAATTTGAAGTATGCAATTGCTAAAGCAATTACTGTGTATACAGCCCACGTCTGTAATCCCCAGTGGAATACCGAGTAACGCAGTGCATTTTTAGCAGCTTCAATGCTTTCCGCTTCTGCTTCAGGCGGTGCAGCGTAGTGAGCTAACGGCTCTGCCGCTCCCCAGAAAATAAGCCCAATACCCATTCCTGCGCTGAATAGCATGGCAAACCAAGTAATTCTATTGTACTCTGGTTTTTCTCCTTCTCTTCCTAAACGCATATGACCAAAACGGCTAAAAATAAGGTATATGGAAAAGACTAAGAAAATAGCAACTGAAACGATATAAAACCACCCGAATTGCGAGGTTAAGAAAGATTGCACCTCGTTAGAGATATATTCTAATTTTTTTGGTGCTGCTACACCCCAAACAACAAAAATAGCTGAGATGGCCAAAGATATCCAAAAAACTTTGCCCACTTTACTCATAAAATATTCCCCTTTCATGTACAACTAAGTTCTAAAGCTACTGCTATACAAATTTTATCCTCGCATTACGAGCAGCAGCAAAAAACTATAGTATTTTAGATAGAACGACCTTTCTAGTTTTAACATATAGCTGTCTTAGAATCAACTGATTAACGCTAATTGATTAGATTCACAATCACTATTAAATTATTCGGATAAGTAATCAAGACCGGAATTCTCTGTAAACTATAGGCCGGACAAACGAACTATTGCTTGACTCTAGTTACTGGAAATTGTAACTTGTAGATTGGTTCTAATTAATTTAAGGAGCAGTTAATCATATGAGTCGACCAACTAAAAAGGATATGCTACTACAAGTAGCGGAACGGTTGTTTTACGAACATGGGTTTCGCGGTGTGGGTTTAAAGCAAATTATTAAAGAAGCAGATGTAGCTACAATGACACTATATAATCATTTTCCTTCCAAGGATAAGCTAGTAGAAGAAGTATTAAAGCGACGTGAGGAGCGTTATTGGTCCTACCTTGATTCCTCTATTGCATCAGACTCAGATTCTCCTTTTATTCGAGCTGTAGAAGGTCACTGTCGCTGGTTAAAGGAACACTCCTATAATGGGGATATGTTCTTAAGAGCGATAGAGGATTATACCGGAACAGATAATGAGATTGAAACAATTGCAAGAGAACATAAATCAAAATTGCTTCATTATTTTCAGCAATTAACGGAAGAAAAGCAGGATAAGAATCAGCTGCATTTAGCCAATCAGCTCACATTACTGCTCGAAGGAACTACTTCTATGACAACCTTAATAGGTGCTGACAAAGCAACTGAATATTCAATTTCCATGGCGAAAGTTCTTTTCCAACAAACTTCGTAATGTGGCGCGATATGCAGTATTTTTTATTGCTTTAAAAAAATGGACCAAACAATTAGATACCTCTAAATGTTCGGTCCATTTTTCATATATTATTTTGCAGTCAAGCGCAAGAATTCTTCCACGTCTTGCTTACACACTTCAATTGCTTTCAGCCAGAAGTCTTTTTCCGTTAAATCTTCTTGTAAATGTTTCATCGCCAGATCCTCAACCGTCATACGTCCTGTATCTTCAAGCAATGCATTATAAGAGCTTTCAAATGTCTCCGGGTTTTCTGCTGCTTTCGCATAAATACCCGTACTGAATAAGAAACCGAATGTATAAGGGAAATTGTAAAACGGTACATCTGTTGCATAGAAATGGAGTTTGGAAGCCCAGAACGTCGGATCATATTCTCCAAGCTGATCACTGTACGCCTCTTTTTGAGCCTCAACCATTAATTCGCGCAAGCGCGCTGCTGACACAAGACCATTTTTGCGTTCTTCATAAAATCTAGTTTCAAATAAGAAGCGAGCATGGATATTCATGAAGAAAGCGATACTGCGCTGGATTTTCTCCTCAATTAACGCAATCTTTTCTTCCTTTGTTGCTGCTTCTTTTACAGCAGCGTCTGAGACAATCAATTCAGCTAAAGTGGACGCTGTCTCCGCTACGTTCATTGCATATTCCTGATTCAGCTGCTCCACATCATTCATCGCATAACTATGGTAAGCATGTCCTAATTCATGCGCAAGTGTCGATACGTTATTCGCTGTTCCGCTAAACGTCATGAAAATCCGGCTTTCCTTTTTGTCTGGGAAGCTTGTACAGAATCCGCCGGGACGTTTACTATTACGATCTTCCGCTTCAATCCAGCGTTTTTCAAATGCTTGCTGCGAGAAATCAGCCATTTGTGTACTATATGCTCGGAAATGCTTTACAATAAAGTCTGCTGCTTCATCGTATGTTACATGCTTCGTAGTCGAAGATAATGGCGCATCAATATCGTACCAGCTCAATTTCTCCAAACCGAGTAAATCAGCTTTTCGCTGAAGATAGTTGACAAAGGTATCTTTCTCATCTGCAATTGCGCCCCACATTGCATCCAATGTTTGCTGAGACATACGGTTATACGCTAACGGCTCTTTTAAAACGTTATCCCATTCACGATGCTTGTATGTTTGCAAACGAAAACCAGCCAGATGATTGAGCGTTTCGGCAAAGAAGTCCTCTTTTTCTGTCCAAGCTTCCTGCATTCTTCCAAATACATGCTGTCTCACTTTACGATCTGCCGCATCCAGTTTATTTGCTGCCTGGCCAACAGAATATGTTTTCTCTTCTCCATCTATTTCTAATGGCACTTGAATGCTGCTGACAATTGTGTCATACATGCTTCCCCAGCCATGATAACCATCGATAGCCAAATCATTCAACAGTACCTCCTGTTCTGGAGATAACTTCTCAGCT
Source organism: Terribacillus sp. DMT04 (assembly GCF_019056395.1). Classification (NCBI taxonomy): domain Bacteria; kingdom Bacillati; phylum Bacillota; class Bacilli; order Caryophanales; family Bacillaceae; genus Terribacillus; species Terribacillus sp. DMT04. The sequence goes on along the minus strand of NZ_CP077639.1, from coordinate 1,310,260 downwards.
GCTTCTTTTCTGCGTTCCTCAAGTACAAATGCATAATTAATCAATTCATCTTTCTCAAGCATCTGTTCCCATGTCTGCTGCGGCACTTGCGTAATGACTTTATCTACACCCGTTAGTGTTCCACTGTAGGCAGCCATAAGCTCATCCTTTTTACCTGACCACTGCTTCGCTTTCTTATCTGTTACATCTTGTGCCACGAGACATTCCACGAACGCAACAATCTCAAATACACGTTTCGCCGATTCTTCCCATTTTTCTACTATACTTAATAAACCAGCAGGATTTGCGGACTCATCCGGAACTTGGAAATCCTCCAGCGCTTGTTTCCATTGATGCAGTGCTTGCTCTGCTTGCTGAGCGTATTCAGTAAGTTCACCAGAGTCACTGCCACCCGGGAAAATCACATCCAAATCCCATGTTTGTCCATATTTATTTGTCATTATGTACGCCTCCTTCAATTACCATTCTATTATACGCTTCGAACTATTGACTGAAAAGTTTTAGTGTTCGATATTTTTCATCAAAGGAGGCTATAGCATTATTCGTTACTATAGACCCATGCATTTATATAAAACGGATACCATTCAAGTTACGCGTCTCAGCAGTTGCTGAGGTTACATTTGAGACGGGAACAACCGTCACACTAACTGTATAGGAAGCACTCCCAGTTGCAGGAGCGACATCTACAAATGTATTTGGGATGAGTATTCTTTGGGTACCGGCAGGCTGACCTGTCCTTGTAATAGTAACTGAATTTATAAGAGTACCTCCCCTGCGAAGATTGAGCACAATTGAAACATTCCAGTTTGCAGTAACTACTTTTGCCACTTGGGCATTTAAATCCAGCTTTATATTATTTCCTGTAGTTACAGCAGGAGCTATTGTGTTTATTGTTGTCTCTGTATTTAGAGGGATTGGAAGAGAAGCAGTTGCCTGACTTGCTGTAATTGCAGCAATAGAAGGCAGCGTACCGCCGGTTGGTCCAGTTGGTCCAGTGATTCCGGTTGCCCCGGTGATTCCTGTTACTCCCGTTGTTCCCGAGATTCCGGTTGCCCCGGTGGTTCCTGTCGCTCCGGTGATTCCGGTTGATCCAGTGATCCCTGTTACTCCAGTTGTCCCCGGGATTCCGGTTGCTCCAGTGATCCCTGTTACTCCTGTAAGCCCGGTTGCCCCGGCGGTTCCTGTCGCTCCGGTTATTCCGGTTGCTCCTGTGATCCGGTTGCTCCGGTAACTCCCGTTGTTCCTGGGATTCCGGTTGCTCCGGTAACTCCTGTTACTCCAGTTGTTCCTGTTGCTCCGGCGGTTCCTGTCGCTCCGGTGATTCCCGTTGTTCCCGTGATCCCTGTGGCTCCTGTGATTCCCGTTGTTCCTGGGATTCCGGTTGCCCCGGTGGCTCCTGTTGCTCCTGTAAGCCCGGTTGCCCCGGTGACTCCTGTTGCTCCTGGAATTCCGGTTGCCCCGGTGGTTCCTGTCACTCCGGTGATTCCGGTTACTCCCGTTGTTCCTGGGATTCCGGTTGCTCCTGTCACTCCAGTGATTCCTGTCACTCCAGTGATTCCGGTTGCTCCGGTGGTTCCTGTCACTCCAGTGATTCCGGTTGCTCCGGCGGTTCCTGTCGCTCCGGTGATTCCCGTTGTTCCCGTGATCCCTGTGGCTCCTGTGATTCCCGTTGTTCCTGGGATTCCGGTTGCCCCGGTGGCTCCTGTTACTCCCGTTGTTCCTGGGATTCCGGTTGCTCCTGTTACTCCTGTTACTCCTGTTACTCCTGTAAGCCCGGTTGCCCCGGTGACTCCTGTTGCTCCTGGGATTCCGGTTGCCCCGGTGGTTTCTGTCACTCCGGTGATTCCGGTTACTCCCGTTGTTCCTGGGATTCCGGTTGCTCCTGTCACTCCAGTTGTTCCTGGAATTCCGGTTGCTCCGGTGGTTCCTGTCGCTCCGGTTACTCCTGTTGCTCCGATGATCCCGGTTGATCCTGTTGCTCCGGTGATTCCGGTTGCTCCTGTGATCCCTGTTACTCCTGGAAGCCCGGTTGCCCCGGTGGTTCCTGTTGCTCCAGTGATTCCGGTTGATCCTGTTACTCCAGTGGTTCCTGTCGCTCCGGTGATTCCGGTTGCTCCGGTAACTCCCGTTGTTCCTGGGATCCCGGTTGCTCCGGTGGTTCCTGTTGCCCCGGTGGTTCCTGTCGCTCCGGTTACTCCCGTTGTTCCTGGGATTCCCGTTGCTCCGGTTACTCCAGTTGTTCCTGGGATTCCGGTTGCTCCGGTTGATCCTGTCACTCCAGTTATTCCAGTTGCCCCGGTGGTTCCTGTCGTTCCGGTAACTCCCGTTGTTCCCGGAATTCCGGTTGATCCGGTGATTCCTGTTGCCCCGGCGGTTCCTGTCCCTCCGGTGATTCCCGTTGTTCCCGTGATCCCTGTCGCTCCGGTAACTCCAGTTGTTCCTGGGATCCCTGTCGCTCCGGTGATCCCTGTCGCTCCGGTGATTCCGGTTGTTCCCGTGATCCCTGTGGCTCCTGTGATTCCCGTTGTTCCTGGGATTCCGGTTGATCCTGTTACTCCTGTTACTCCTGTAAGCCCGGTTGCCCCGGTGGTTCCTGTCGCCCCGGTGATTCCGGTTGTCCCGGTGGTTCCTGTCGCTCCGATGATTCCTGTCGCTCCGGTGATTCCTGTCGCTCCGGTAACTCCGGTTGCTCCAGTAACTCCTGTTGCTCCAGTTACTCCTGTTGCTCCGGTGATTCCCGTTGCCCCGGTGGTCCCTGTCGCTCCGGTAACTCCGGTTGCTCCAGTAACTCCTGTCACTCCAGTTATCCCAGTTGCCCCGGCAGTTCCTGTCGCTCCGGTAACTCCGGTTGCTCCAGTAACTCCTGTTGCTCCGGTGATTCCCGTTGCTCCGGCGGTTCCTGTCGCTCCGGTGATTCCTGTTGCCCCGGTGGTTCCTGTCGCCCCGGTGACTCCTGTTTCTCCTGTGGATCCTGTGACTCCCGTTACTCCAGTTACTCCAGTTACTCCAGTTACTCCAGTTACTCCAGTTACTCCTGTTGCTCCAGTTAGTCCTGTTGCCCCAGTAACTCCTGTTTCTCCTGTCGCTCCTGTTTCTCCTGTTGCTCCCGCGACTCCGGTTGTTCCAGTAATCCCTGTTGCTCCGGTTACTCCTGTTGCCCCCGTTATTCCCGTTGCTCCTGTAATCCCTGTCGATCCTGTGACTCCAGTTGCTCCAGTTGCTCCAGTCGGTCCCGTTAATCCAGTCGAACCTCCGCCGACTGTTGTCACACTAACATCATCCACTAAAATATCAGCCGATCCCGGATCAGACAGCGTGTTTATTAACAAAAAGACTTGAGCTGCTCCTGCTGGTGCAACATCGGTAGTAACCGTAGTTTCTCTCCAACCATCTAACCCGGCAAACGGTATGTTTTCTGCCGGTACGGTTATAAACACGCTTCTTCCAACAGATTGAAAGTCTTCTGTTAAGAAGAGCAATTGTATCTGCACTGGCGGCGCAGGGAGTGTGCTTGCCTTTACCAAGTACAAAGTCAACGTATAGTTGTTTCCTGGAATGATTGGAGACGCGTACTGTGCAAGATAAGCGACGTTTTGTCCTCCGTCTAGTAACGCTGCAAAGTTTCCGCTATTCGTATATTGCTGTGTAATAGATGCAAAAGATGAGATCCAAGGTTCTAAACTTCCAGACTCGAACCCGCCATTAACAATAATATTCTGGGGGGACATTGAATTTATTTGCCTCCTGTAAGAAGAATGATTAATTCTTTCCATGCAACCTCTTCTTATGCTTATTCACTTTAAAACTGAACTGACCCCTCCAGTGACCTATAGACTTACGTTTTTTCCATTTACAGGTGATCAACAAACGCAGGAATGTGCTAAAAAAAGTTTCTTGGCAAATTTTCTCACAAACAAACCCACTCTTATCCTATTGTTAACGCTTTCAATTTAATTGAATCATTTAAAGAATCTGAAAATTTATTGTTTTTGCTGTTGACCTAGCTCTAGTTAGGCGTTATGATAACTGACAATTAATTAAATAAATGAATTTTCGAATTATTTAAAAATGGAATGTATCACTCGAGAAAAAAAGAGAATTTATTGCAATTGGGAGGTGTTTTGATCTTATGCGAAGCGACATGATCAAAACAGGAATTGACCGGGCACCACACCGCAGTCTGCTGCATGCGACGGGTGTAAAAACGTCCGACCTAGGAAAGCCATTCATCGGAGTTTGTAACTCCTACATTGATATCATTCCTGGACATATGCATTTAAACAAATTTGCAGAAGTTGTAAAAGATGCTATTCGTGAGGCAGGCGGTATACCATTCGAATTCAATACAATCGGTGTAGACGATGGTATTGCAATGGGACATATCGGCATGCGCTACAGTTTGCCCAGCCGGGAGATTATTGCTGACAGTGCAGAGACGGTTATTCAGGCTCACTGGTTCGACGGCGTCTTTTATATACCGAATTGCGATAAGATCACACCAGGAATGCTAATGGCGGCAGCGAGAACAAACGTCCCTTCCGTTTTTGTATCCGGAGGTCCAATGGAAGCTGGTGTTAGTCCAGAAGGCAAACCATTGAATCTAGTATCTATGTTTGAAGGTGTAGGTGCCGTTCAGAATGGCACCATGACAGAAAAAGAATTAGCAACCATCGAGACACTAGCTTGTCCAACATGCGGCTCCTGCTCAGGTATGTTCACTGCCAATTCGATGAACAGCCTTATGGAAATGCTCGGCATGACTGTTCCTGGAAACGGAACACTGCTGGCAACGTCTGATGAGCGTCACGAACTAATCTACGAAGCGGCCAGGCATTTGGTTCGCCTCGTGAAAGAAGATATTCGTCCTCGTGACATTTTGACAAAAGAAACCTTTGATAATGCCTTTGCTTTGGATATGGCAATGGGCGGATCTACCAATACGGTACTCCATACCATTGCAATAGCGCATGAAGCAGGTATTGATTATAACTTAGCTGATATTAACAAGATTGCTGAAAAGACGCCTTATCTATCTAAAATCAGTCCAGCATCTGACTATTCGATGCATGACGTTCATCTCGCCGGCGGAGTCAGTGCCATTATTAAAGAGCTTTGTAAGATTGATGGCCTGCTTCATAGAGAACGCATTACCATTACCGGTAAAACAATTGCAGAGAATGTAGAAGATCACGAGATATTGAACAAAGATGTAATCCGTCCGCTGGATAACCCTTACAGCCCTGTAGGCGGTCTAAGTATCTTATATGGCAACTTAGCGCCTGATGGCAGTGTCATTAAGGTTGGAGCTGTTGACCCTTCCATCAAAAAATTCCTAGGAGAAGCAATTGTATTTAATTCCCAGGACGAAGCACAAGAGGGTATTTCGAATGGTACGGTGCAAGCAGGTCATGTTGTTGTGATCCGTTATGAAGGGCCAAAAGGCGGACCAGGAATGCCAGAGATGCTAACCCCCACTTCTGCTATAGCCGGGCGCGGGTTAGCAAAAGAAGTTGCACTAATTACAGACGGACGTTTTTCTGGGGCGACACGAGGTATCTCTGTCGGACACATTTCTCCAGAAGCAGCCGAAGGTGGTCCAATCGCATTTGTTGAGAATGGCGACCCAATCTTAATTGACCTAGAGACGCGCAGTATTGAATTGCTCGTCGATGAAGATGTACTCAAAGAACGCAGTAAGAACTGGGAGCAGCCGGAACCGAAGATTAAAACCGGTTACCTAGCAAAATATGCAAAACTCGTAACTTCTGCTAATACTGGCGGCGTTATGAAGATATAACCAAATCAAAGACGGGACCATAGTGACGGATACATTATATTCACAGAGAGCCAGGGACGCTGAAATCCTGGCAATATAATCCGTCATCTCTCTTCCCCGAGTGCAAAGCTGAAATCAGAGTAGGCTGAGCCAGGTGTGCAGCACCTGTTATCAAAACGGAGCGGAAGTTCAGCTCCACGAGGCAGTTTACCGTGAGGAAACTGTGAACTTGGGTGGTACCGAGAAAAGAAGAGTCTTTTTTCCCCATTTCTTGCAAGCTTGCTTGAATGGAGAAAGAAGGCTTTTTTATATATAACAAACAATCTTTTGGAGGGATAAAACCATGAAGGTGAAGGCGCAAGCCGTACAGGAAAGAAATCCTGCCGCAAAAGTTCCCAAGACTGGTGCTGATCTATTCGTAGAAACATTGCAAGCAGCCGGTGTAGATACGATTTTCGGCTATCCAGGAGGAGCAGTACTTCCAATTTACGATGCCTTGTATCGCGCTGAACCACAATTCAAGCATATTCTAACCCGCCATGAACAAGGTGCAATTCATGCAGCAGAAGGATATGCAAGAGTGTCTGGAAAACCTGGCGTTGTGATTGCTACTTCAGGGCCTGGTGCCACCAACCTGATTACTGGAATTGCTGATGCCATGATGGATTCTTTGCCTTTAGTTATTTTCACTGGCCAAGTAGGCAGAAGTGTGATTGGTACTGATGCATTCCAAGAATCAGACGTGATGGGTATTACGACACCAATCACGAAACACAACTATCAAGTGCAGCGACAAGAAGATTTGCCGCGCATTGTCAAAGAAGCATTCTACATTGCGACAACAGGACGACCTGGTCCCGTTGTAATAGATATTCCAAAGGATATTTCAGGCGAAGCTTACCAAACGGCTGCAACATCACAAGCGATTCACCTTCCAGGTTACCAGCCGACAACAAAACCGAATACCAATCAAATCAAGAAACTGATTCATGCGATTGCAAAGGCGAAACGTCCAGTACTTTTAACTGGTGCGGGAGTATTACATGCAAAAGCAGCACAGGAAGTTGAGCATTTCGCAAAACGTTTCCAGCTGCCTGTCGTTTCAACCCTGCTTGGACTTGGTGCCTTCCCTTCCAGTGATCAACAATTTCTTGGGATGGCAGGCATGCACGGTACGTATGCCGCTAATCGTGCCCTGTACGAATGCGATTTACTAATCAATGTAGGTGCTCGTTTCGATGACAGACTGACTGGAAACTTAGCACACTTCGCTCCTGACGCAACAATCGCGCATATCGATGTTGATCCGGCTGAGATTGGTAAGATTATTCCAACAAGCATACCGGTTGTGTCAGATGCCAAAGCAGCAATCGAGGCACTTATGGCTGAAGAATCGAACGCAGCAGCTAGTGAAGACTGGCGCAATCATTTACAGCAATACAAAGCAGATTTTCCGCTTTGGTATAACAATCCAGTACAAGATCTAACCCCGCAATGGGTCATGCAAGCTGTGCATAAAGCAACGGACGGTAAAGCAATCATTACGACTGACGTCGGCCAGCACCAGATGTGGGCAGCGCAGTATTACGGATTTGATCAGCCCAACAGATGGGTCACTTCCGGAGGTCTCGGCACAATGGGCTTTGGCTTCCCTGCTGCTATCGGAGCTCAGCTAGCGAGTCCTGATAGTACCGTTATCAGTATTGTGGGTGATGGAGGCTTCCAAATGACAATGCAGGAACTGTCTGTTCTGCAAGAACGCAGACTGCCTGTCAAGGTACTCATTGTCAACAATCAAAGTCTAGGTATGGTTAGGCAATGGCAGGAATTCTTCTACCAAGAGCGCTATTCGGAATCATTGCTAAATGTACAGCCTGATTTTATCAAGTTGGCGGACAGTTACAGCATCAAAGGAGTGCGACTTGATACACAGGAACAGCTGGTCCAGCAGCTCCCTTCCCTGCTCCATTCTGATGAACCTGTTGTTATTGATTGCCGTGTTCTGCGGCAGGAGAATGTATTCCCAATGATCGCACCTGGAAAAGGTTTGCATGAAATGATTGGAGTGAGTCGATGAAGCGAGTCATTACTGCTACTGTTCAAAATCGGAGCGGGGTGCTCAACCGGATTACTGGTCTGATGCAAAAACGCCAATTTAACATTGATAGCATTTCTGTTGGCAAAACAGAAGTCGAACAAATCAGCCGCATGACATTCGTCGTCGAAGTCGAAGACATGCAAAAGCTGGAACAACTCACAAAGCAGCTGCACAAGCAAATTGACGTGCTGAAAGTTGCGGACATTACCGATCATGCCATTGTGGCCAGGGAACTCGCACTAGTAAAAGTTGTCTGCCCCCCTGCCAGCCGCAGTGAACTGCAAAGTATCATTGCCCCCTTCCGCGCAAGTGCGGTCGACATTAGCAAGGATAGCATGATTGTTCAAGTCACTGGCGACTCCGATAAGATCGAAGCATTTCTCGAGCTTGTTAGGCCTTATGGCATTAAAGAACTGACTCGAACTGGTGTAACGGCCTTCCTGCGTGGGCACCAGCCGCAAACTGCGGATGGAAACACGTATTCACTTATAACAAACTAAAACCTATTAAAAATGGAGAGGAATGACACGTTTATGGCAAAAGTAGTCTATCACAATGATATCCAAGAAGAGGTACTAACAGGGAAGAAAATCGCAGTAATCGGTTATGGCTCCCAAGGCCATGCTCATGCGCAGAACCTAAAGGAAAGCGGATTTGATGTTGTTGTTGGGCTTCGTCAAGGTAAATCTTGGAATCAAGCAATCGAGGATGGACATGATGTTCGTTCAGCAGCTGAAGCCGCACAAGCTGCAGAAGTTATCATGGTGCTTGTACCGGATGAATTGCAGCCTGCTGTTTATAAGGAAAGCATTGAGCCACACTTAGAAACAGGCAATGCACTAGTATTTGCACATGGTTTTAACGTTCATTTTAATCAAATTACACCTCCTTCAAATGTTGATGTGTTCTTAGTTGCGCCAAAAGGTCCCGGACATCTTGTTCGCCGTACTTTTTCAGAAGGAGCTGGCGTACCTGCACTTTATGGTATATACCAAGATGTAACCGGCACAGCTAAAGAAGTCGCACTTGCTTATGCAAAAGGGATTGGAGCTGGCCGTGCCGGCATCTTGGAAACTACTTTCCAAGAAGAAACCGAAACCGATCTGTTCGGCGAGCAGGCAGTGCTTTGCGGCGGACTTACAAGTCTTGTGAAAGCTGGATTCGAAACGTTGACAGAAGCTGGCTATCAGCCAGAAGTTGCTTACTTCGAATGTATGCACGAACTAAAACTGATTGTTGACCTGATGTATGAATCTGGTTTGGAAGGAATGCGTTACAGCATCTCTGATACAGCACAATGGGGTGACTTTGTTTCCGGCCCGCGTGTAGTGAACGCTGAAACAAAAGAGCGTATGAAAGACGTATTGACAGATATCCAAAACGGTACATTCGCTAAAGGCTGGATCTTGGAAAACCAAGTAAACCGTCCGCAATTTAATGCTATTAACACGAAAGAATCAAATCATCCAATTGAAACAGTCGGTCGTGAGCTCCGCGAATTGATGCCATTCGTCAAACAAGGCAAGAAAAATCAATCCGCTGAGGAAGTGATCGTCCATGGCTCAAATAAATTTTTTTGATACAACTCTTCGGGATGGTGAACAAACACCCGGAGTCAATTTGAACAAACTGGAAAAGCTTGAAATTGCCCGGCAGCTGGAGCGCCTCGGAATGGATGTTATGGAAGCGGGATTCCCCGCTTCCTCCGAGGGTGACTTTCTGGCTGTTCAGGAAATCGCACGTTCCATCAAGACTACTGCGGTTACCGCATTAGCTCGTGCAAAGAAAAGTGATATCGATACGGCGTGGGAAGCCTTAAAGGACGCGGAGCAGCCAAGAGTGCACGTGTTCCTCGCCACCTCCCCTATCCACATGGAGTATAAGTTAAAAAAGACACCGGAAGAAGTATTGCAAACTGCTGTCGAGATGGTTTCTTATGCCAAAGAGCGATTTCCAATCGTCCAGTTTTCGGCAGAAGATGCTTCTCGTTCTGAACTCAGCTTTTTGGCACAAGTTGTGGAGGCAGTCATCGATGCAGGCGCAACTGTGGTAAATCTGCCTGATACAGTTGGTTACGCAACACCAGCCGAATATGGCAAGATGTTCGCTTATATGAAAGAACATGTGCCCAATATCGAAAAAGCTGACCTTTCTGCCCACTGCCATGATGATTTAGGAATGGCTGTTGCTAATAGCATTGCTGCTATCGAAAACGGCGCCACTCAAATTGAAGGAACAGTCAATGGTATTGGTGAACGCGCCGGTAATGCCGCTTTGGAAGAAGTTGCAGTGGCTTTGCATATCCGTAAAGACGCTTATGAACATACATCTCGTCTCGTCTTACAGGAAATTAAACGAACGAGCAGCCTTATCAGTAAACTGACGGGCATGAATGTTCCAGGAAATAAAGCAATTGTCGGAGATCATGCTTTTGCTCATGAATCCGGCATTCACCAAGATGGCATGCTGAAACACGCTGAAACGTATGAAATTATAACACCTGCCTTAGTCGGCATGAACGCTACCAACCTTGTACTTGGAAAGCATTCAGGTCGCCATGCTTTTAACACAAGATTAAGTGAACTGGGCTTTGTTCTATCTGACGTGCAGCTGCAAGAAGCATTCGACCGTTTCAAGCGTCTGACTGACAAGAAAAAAGAAGTGACAGATGATGATCTGTTTACCATTGCACTAGACGTCCAAACGAAGCATGATCCTGTACGGACATACGAAGTAAAAGCGCTGCAAGTAACGATGGGGCCGCAAAATCTGCCGACAGCAACAATCGCTCTGCAAACACCGGATGACGGAATCAAAGAAACAGCCCGAACTGGTCACGGGACAGTAGAAGCTATTTACAACACGTTGGAAGCTTTAATTGCCGAACAAGTAACACTCACCGACTACCGTATTCATTCGGTCGGCAAAGGAGAAGATGCGCTGGCGGAAGTACATGTGCAGCTGCAAGTGGACGGAGAGCCGTATACCGGCCGAGGCACAGCTAATGATGTCTTAAAAGCTTCCAGCCATGCCTTTGTAAATGGCGTGAACCGCGCTCTGCGGGCAGCTACCCTAAAGAAAACACAACCAGTAACCTAAAACTTGTTTGGAGAGTGTTGATTATGCAAAAAACAATTGTTCTGCTTCCAGGAGATGGAATTGGCCCTGCCGTGACAGAAGCTGCTGCTTCTGTCCTGCAGCAAGTAGCAGCTAATTTTTCTCATACGTTTACCTTTCATACAAAAGAAATCGGCGGTGCAGCCATTGATGCAACTGGTGAGCCGCTGCCAGCTGAAACGCTGCAAGCTTGTGAGGAAGCAGATGCTATTTTATTAGGTGCTGTAGGAGGTCCGAAATGGGAACAGCATCCCCCTCATTTACGGCCTGAAAAAGGATTGTTGCAGCTGCGTAAAGGGCTTGGACTGTTTGCCAATTTACGCCCTGTAAAGACCTTCCCTTCCCTGCTGGGCAGCTCGCCGCTGAAGCCCGAAATTGTTGCTGGCAGTGATCTGTTGATTGTTCGGGAATTAACTGGCGGTCTTTACTTCGGGCTCCCAAGTGAGCGTCGTGACAACGGGCAGACTGTGGTAGACACGCTGCATTATAAAAAAAACGAGATTGAAAGAATTGTCGATATCGGTTTTCAAAGTGCAATGCTTCGGAATAAGCGTCTTGCTTCTGTTGACAAAGCAAACGTTCTTGAATCTAGCAAAGTCTGGCGGGAAGTTGTTAATGAAAAAAGTATAGATTACCCGGAAGTAACCGTTGAACATATGCTTGTTGACTCCACTGCAATGAAGCTGATTACCAATCCGACCTACTTTGATGTCATTGTGACAGAGAATTTGTTCGGCGATATCCTGAGCGATGAAGCATCTGTGCTTACGGGATCTCTCGGCCTCCTCCCTTCAGCAAGTCTTCGAAAAGATGAGCTCGGGCTTTATGAGCCAGTGCATGGCTCCGCTCCGGATATAGCCGGAAAGGATATCGCAAACCCGCTTGGTGCCATTTTATCGGCAGCTATGCTGCTGCGCTACTCCTTCGGGTTGGAAAAAGAAGCAGACAGTGTTGAGACAGCTGTAGACCATGTACTAAAAAAAGGATATGGCACAACTGACATGCAAGCTGAACCGGCATTTACTGTTGGTACCGAGAAAATGACATCTCTAGTTCTTGAGCAGCTGCAAGCTGAGAAAGTACGCGCTTAACGAAAGGAGTAAGATTACGATGAAACAGCCTAAGACAATCATCCAGAAAATCTGGGAAAAACATACCGTTGTACAAGAGACCGATAAGCCTGATTTGCTCTATATCGACCTGCATCTTGTTCACGAAGTAACTTCGCCGCAAGCTTTTGAAGGACTGCGCTTAACAGGACGCAAAGTACGTCAGCCGGAACGAACATATGCCACAGTAGATCATAATGTTCCAACGATCAACCGCCCAATCATTCGCGATGAAGTTGCTCGTAAACAAATGGATACATTACGAACCAATTGCGCGGAGTTTGGTATCCGATTGGCCGATATTGATCACCCGGACCAAGGCATCGTTCATGTAATCGGACCGCAGCTTGGTCTGACTCAGCCTGGTAAAACAATTGTTTGCGGTGACAGTCATACGTCGACACATGGTGCATTCGGAGCGCTTGCATTCGGTATTGGAACAAGTGAGGTTGAACATGTTTTAGCGACCCAGACACTTTGGCAAAACAAGCCAAAAACATTGAACGTCCAGATTGACGGTCCGCTCGGTCCTGGTGTGACAGCGAAAGATTTGATACTTGCCATCATTGGTACATTTGGAGTCAAATTTGGTACTGGTTACGTCATTGAGTACACGGGAGAAGCAATTCGCGGCTTGTCTATGGAAGAACGCATGACAGTTTGCAACATGTCAATCGAAGCTGGTGCTCGTGCTGGATTGATTAGCCCAGACGAAACGACATTTGAATATTTGCGCGGCAGAAGATATGCACCTGATGCTGCAGCATTTGAAGAAGCAGTGGCAGAATGGAAACTGCTTGCCACGGATAAAGGCGCCACCTACGACAATACTGTTACGCTAGATGCAACAACAATAGAGCCGCAAGTAACCTGGGGAACAAACCCTGGTATGTGCCTGCCTATTTCTGCTAGTGTGCCGGATCCTGCTTTAATTGAAGATCCAGACGAGAAAAGTGCAGCAGAACAGGCAATTGCTTATATGGGACTAGAACCAAACCAACAGTTAACATCGATTGAAATCCAGCATGTATTTATTGGTTCCTGTACGAATTCTCGAATTACCGACTTGCGCAAAGCAGCAAGTGTCATTCGCGGAAGAAAAGTGCACCCTTCCGTACGAGCAATGGTGGTTCCAGGTTCTTTTACAGTTAAAATGCAAGCGGAGCAAGAAGGACTGGATACTCTCTTCCGGGAAGCAGGGTTTGAATGGCGCGATGCAGGCTGCAGTATGTGTTTGGCAATGAATGAAGATGTTGTGCCTGCTGGTGAACGCTGCGCTTCCACTTCTAACCGGAATTTTGAAGGCCGCCAAGGTACGGGGGCACGGACCCACCTAGCTAGTCCAGAGATGGCAGCAGCAGCAGCCATTGAGGGCCGCTTCGTCGATGTTCGGCAAGTGATGACACCAACTGTGTAAGGAGGATGAATAATGGAACCAATTCACACACATAATGGCCTCGTATACCCTTTGCCAAAAAGAAATGTCGACACTGATCAAATTATCCCGAAGCAATTTTTAAAACGGATTGAGCGCTCAGGTTTTGGCCAGTTCCTTTTCTATAACTGGCGTTTTGATGACGAGGGCGAGCCAAGACAAGACTTTACATTGAATGAACCAAAGTACAAAGGTGCATCTGTATTAATTGCCGACGATAACTTTGGCTGCGGCTCCTCACGTGAGCACGCGCCATGGGCCCTTTTAGATTATGGCTTTAAAGTAATTATTGCACCGAGCTTTGCCGATATTTTCTATAGTAATACGACAAAGAACGGCATCTTAGCTATTAAACTTTCAGAAGAACAAGTAGACTACTTGCTCAAGCAAGCAGAAAAGAAATCGTATATACTGACAATAGATCTGAAAAATCAGATAGTATATGATAATCTTGAGTTCAAGGCAGGCTTTGATATTCCAGCCTACCATAAGCATATGCTTTTAAATGGACTAGATGAAATCGGCATTACACTGACGTATGCCGATCAGATCAAACAATTTGAACAGACACATAATTAAAGGAGTGTGAAGGGCATTGGGGATTGCTTAAGTCAGAAGAAAATACAAGCAGCAGCAGCTTATTTGGAGGATTTGGTGCATCATACACCGATTCGAACTTCAACCACTTTGGACCAATCGGTAGGAATGAACGTTTATCTGAAGATGGAAAACGAACAAAAGACAGGTGCTTTTAAAGCTCGTGGGGCTTGCTTTAAGATTGGCTGCCTGGATGATGAGGCTGCAAAACGCGGCGTTATCGCGGCTTCTGCAGGCAATCATGCACAAGGTGTGGCATTGGCTGCGGCAAAACGGGGTATTCAAGCGAAAATCTTTATGCCGATTCATACACCAAAGCCTAAAGTAGAAGCAACCAAGAGTTACGGAGCATCTGTTGAGCTAGCAGGAGAGAACTTTCAAGAAGCTCTTTTTGCTGCCCAGAAAGAACAGCAGCAAACGGGGAGCACTTTCATCCATCCCTTTGATGATGTGGATATTATTGCAGGTCAAGGTACGATTGCCATTGAGATGCTCAAAGATCAGCCTCAGCTGGATACTTTAATCGTCCCTATCGGTGGCGGCGGGTTAATTAGCGGTATTGCTTTTGCTGCTAAACAAATGAAACCGTCCATCCGAGTTATCGGTGTACAGACAGAGGCAGCTTGTGCAACGTATCATACTTTTCACAAGCATCTGCTGCCTTCCTTAACTTGCAAGACAATTGCTGAGGGAATTGCTGTGAAGGAACCTGGCAAAGTGACGATGCCGTTGATTCAGCAATATGTGGATGATGTGGTTACCGTTTCAGAGCATGATATTGCAGCAAGTATCCTGCAGTTGCTCGAACGGCACAAAACGCTTGCAGAAGGAGCTGGTGCTGCAGCATTTGCTGCCTTGATGCGCCATCATCAGAGCATTCATTCCAAGCATTGTGGAATTATCATCAGCGGTGGGAACTTCGATCTTCAAAAACTGTCTGAGCTGCATGCACATACGATGCATCTCCCCGCCAACAGCATGGCATAAAAAATGAGCAGAAAGCACATCGCTTTCTGCTCTATTTTTCTTTCTCTGACTTCAGTCGTCCAGCTTGCTTCAACTGCTCGCGAAGCAGATATTCGATTTGAGCATTCACACTGCGAAAATCATCGTCTGCCCACTTCTGCACCATGTCGTAAATTTCCTGATTGATGCGCAACGGAAAACTCTTCTTCTTTGCCATAATACCCCTGCTTTAATATAGCGATCCATTGTTTACAACGGGCTGTGTCCCGCGATCGGAAACAATGGCCACCATCAAATTATTCACCATCTGTGCTTTTCGTTCTGCATCCAGCTCTAGATCACCATCATTCAAAGCTTCGACAGCATCCATTGACATGCCGACTGCACCTTCTACAATCATCTTACGTGCAGCAATAATAGCAGATGCTTGCTGACGCTGCAGCATTGCTTGTGCAATCTCTGTCGAGTAAGCTAAGTGTGTGAAACGTGCTTCCATCACTTCCACGCCTGCTTCACTTAACCGCGCTTCCAGCTCTGCTTGCAGTTTTCCAGTGATTTCATCTCCGTTTTCACGCAGCGAATAACCGGTCTCTTTAAAATTATCGTACGGATAATTGGAAGCAATATAACGTACCGCTGCTTCACTTTGGATCGCGACGAACTCTTCATAGTCATCCACGTTAAATGCCGCCTTGGCCGTATCTATTACACGATACACAATCACGGCTGCTATTTCAATTGGATTTCCTTCTATATCATTTACTTTTAGGGTCTTGGAGTTGAAGTTGCGAATACGCAGTGTAATTCGCTGTCTTGTTGTTAACGGAATTGTCAGGAACAGCCCGTTGGCGCGTATAGTGCCGATGTACTTTCCGAAGAAAGTCACCACATAGGATTGGTTTGGAGGTACAATGACGATGCCGGTTATAAGCAGCAAACCAACAATAAACAAAAGGATAGCCGGAAAAATAACCCCTTGTGCCAAACTAAAGATACCAGCACCCACCAGAGCGAGAATAATTAATACACCGAGGAAACCATTCAAGACAGCAGCCTGCTTTTCTTTCATATACGTCACTCCTACATTTTAATATTAAAGTGATATCACTTTAATATTATTATATATTCTGATATCTTTCTTTGCAACCTCCGAACAAGCCGATATACTAAAAGAAAAAGACTGGAGAAACTACATGCTTTATCACATGATTAGACCATTTCGATTGCTGCACCGTCAGTTAGTTGATAAGAATTATCCGCCTGGCACGCACATAATGGAAAGATACAATGTTATACGAAAACTCGGTTCGGGAAGCTACGGCACAACTTACCTATGTAAAGATATTGCGCACGATCAAACCTGCACTGTGAAACAGCTGCGGCGCAGCAGACAAAAGCGCAAAAAATATTTCGCTATGTTTCAGCGTGAATTTGAGCTTTTGCAAGCACTTCAGCATCCTGCAATTCCTGGAGCTACATCCTTTTTCCATACAGAAGATGGCTATTTCTTTGTTATGGACTATCTAACTGGTGAGAATATCGAACAGCATATTTTTGATACAAAGAAAACGTACACCGAAGAAGAGGCAATCAAACTGACAATTGATATTGCCCATATTGTGGAATACCTGCATGCAAAGCGTGTTTACCATGGTGATATTCGCATTCCGAATATCATGTTAACAGAAGGACGTGCTTCTTTAATTGATTTTGGTTTGGCAGCACAATTTACAGGGACGGAAACGAGAGAAGAACAGCTGCGAAAGGAACAAGATTTGTTTGATCTAGGCGATATCCTGCTATACCTCTTGTATACAACGTACGAACAGACAAATAAAAAAGCCCTTCCTTGGACAGAAGAGCTTACCTTATCAGCAGATTGCAAATTAGTGCTGGAAAGATTACTTGGCATTCGAGAGCCATTCGCCACGGCTGCGGGGGCAGTTAAAGCAATGGAAAGAGCAAAAGAAAAAACAGCAGATTAACTGCTGCTTCCATAACCCCGGCGTTTATATCGGCTGCTGCCTCCATAACGATTGCGGCCATAACCGCTGCTTCCGCTCGAACCATGACGACGGCGGCCGCGATGGCTGCTGGAATCGTAGCGACGGCCTCGGTGGCCGCTGGAATCGTATCTTCTGCCGCGGCGATGACTGCTGCCGCCAGCGGATTCTTGTAATTTACGGATAAACTTCTTGAACATAAGATTTCCTCCCTTAGTTCTGCTGTTTTCTATACGACTGAGGAGCCATGTAAGTTCCGAAAGATTGTTTCTTTATTTCTGTTTTTTCATTAACGAACTGATTTTTTCGAGTTTCGCAGCGAAGTCTTCCAGACGGACGAAGCGGCCTTCTCTAAATTGTTCCTTACCTTCTGCAAATACTACTATTGTTGGTGCTCCAAAAGCCATAAACCTGCCGACTACTTCTGGCACCTCACTTGCATCTGTATACCCTAGCTGTACATCGGGCTGACTTGCTGCAAGTTCCCTTATGCGGGGCAGAAGTGCTTCACAAACACTGCAGCCAGGTGACGAGATAAACAAAACAGCTAGCTGATTTTCGTTTATAAATCGCTCAGTCGTTTCCATACTATGCAATTGCACATGTATCACTCACTTCTTGATTCTTCCCTTCATCATATAGAAAATCTCCCTTGAAAGCGAATGATATGTTATAGTAGACTCTGATAATATTTAAACAAATATTGACAAAAAATTAGTTTAGCAATTAAAGGAGAAACCTATATATGCCTAAAGAAGAAAGACAGGAGCTGCGCAGATCGCAGAAGAAACGGAAGAAATCACGCAAAAAGCGCGTTATCCGAAATATCTTCCTAATTGTTATACTTTTGCTCCTTATCCCGGCAGCATACGCCGGTTATCTATACGTGAAAGCCGGAAACTTAGCCAGCGATTCTTATCAAGATGATGGCCGCGATAAATCTTCGCTTCGCGACAGTGCTGTCGATCCCGCTGAGGACAGTGTCAGCGTGCTGTTTATTGGCTCTGATTCTAGTGAAAAACGGAAAGATCAAAACATTGGTAAACGATCTGACACCATGATTCTTGCAACATTTAATAAAGAAGAGAAAAGCATTAAAATGCTTAGCGTTCCGCGTGACACATACACATACGTCCCTTATTTGGAACGGAACACTAAAATAAACGCTTCCTATAACGGCGGGCCTACTGCAACAGTTGAAGCTGTAGAAGAATTGCTTCAAGTACCCGTTGATTATTATGTGGATGTTAATTTTGAAGCCTTCATTAGTGTTGTAAATGCTTTAGACGGTGTTACAGTTGATGTTCCATATGAACTGGAAGAGATGAATTCCAAAGATAAAAAAGGTGCTATCCACCTGCAGCCCGGGGTTCAAAAGCTGAACGGTGAGGAAGCTCTAGCTCTTGCCAGAACGCGCAAACAGGATAATGATTTTGCCCGCAGTGAAAGACAGCAGCAGATCATTAAAGCTATGATGGACAAAGCAACAGACCTCAGCTCTGTGCTGAAGTATTCTGACTTGTTAGAAGCTGTTGGAAGCAATATGCAGACAAATATGACGTTTGATGAAATGAAGAGCTTCGTCTCTTATGGCGTGAATAATAACCTGTCTATGGAAACGATTGAACTTGAAGGTCAAGGCGGAACAGGTATCGTTCCCGGATATAATGCTTGGGCATTTGTTCCAGATCCCACTTCCCTTGCTAACGCTACGCAAACACTGCGTGATCAATTGGAGCTGCCAGCACTTGACTCTAGCACTTCTACAACCTCGCCTTCATAAGGTGGGGTTTTCTTATACCTCTTTTGGTACAATCACCTGAATCTCCTCTGGCAACACCTCCGCTTGGAACGGAAGCGGCACTCCTTCATCTCCATCAATATTCACAACCAACTCTGTATCTGCTTTAACTCGAATCGACTTTGCTTTAAAATAAGCTACTTGCGCATTCGAATCCAAACTTCCTTTGAACAGGTCTGGAATAATGGAAACAGCCTTTGGAATGGAAAGGTCCTTTAATAAGAATATGTGCAATTGATGGTCGTCTACTTCGGCTTGCTCTGCAAACTTCTCAAATCCAGCCACAGAATTCGTCATGGCCGCCAGCATCATATATGCTTTATCATGGTAAGCTTCTTTCCCGTCCGCTTCAATTTGCAGCTGAAATGGCGTCTTGTTACGAAATGCCTTTGCCCCTTCCATCAGATAAGCAAAGTGACCGTATTTGCTTTTCTCCTCCGGTGAGACATCGTAAACAGCCTCGGCAATAACTCCAACTGCCAGTACATTCATAAAGTAACGATCCCCCAATTTCCCGATATCCACACGCTTTGTATAATAATCTTCCAGCAAAGCCAGTGCTTCCTTCGGCTTTTTGGGAATCTGCAATGCACGCGCAAAATCATTTACGGTCCCAAGCGGAACAAAGGCAAAAGCAGGTTTTTGTTTCTTCTCAGCCAAACCATTCACACATTCATTAATTGTGCCGTCGCCGCCCATAGCAAGCAGCGTTTCATATGTACCATCACAGGCTTCAGCCGCAAACTTTGCCGCGTCCCCTTCTTTTTCTGTGTATCTAATTACAACTAAATCATGCCGTTTACCAAGTATTCCAACTGCCCTTTCTTCATAGTCCATTGCCTTTTCCTTCCCCGATGAAGGATTAATAATAAGCATAGCTCGCACCGTTTTCACCTCTCTTATGTTTTTTCCTATCTATACCTTTTTCTTACATAATTAAAACCATCACTAATTTTACCCATATCTAATTAGATGATAATCTAATCTATAAAGGAGATGATTGGAATGCAGCTCGATAAAATTGTCCGTTTCCACAAAGCTGTCGGCGATACGACAAGAATGCGAATCATCGCAGTGTTAAAACGAGGACCTCTTCATGGGCAAGCTATTGCGCATAAGCTTGGACTAAAGCCCCCGACCATCACACATCATATAACAAAGCTGCGAGAAGCAGGTATTATCTACCCAATTAGAGACGGCAACAGTATTTACTTTTACTTAGACGAACCGCACTTAGAAAGACTATCCAAGAGTATCTTGCAACTAGGGGAAGAAAGTGTGCATCCAAGTGCGCAAGTAAATTCAGAGGAAAAGCTTAAATTGGTAAAGAGTTTCTTTTCTTCCGATGGGAAGCTTGTCCAGTTACCAGCCAAAGAGAAAAAACGCGTCATCGTTTTAGCGTATATGATTCAGCATTTAGAAAAGCATCGTGTTTATGAAGAACAAGAAATAAATGCGTATATCCAGCGGTACCACTCCGATTATGCGACTATCCGTCGTGAGTGGATTACACATCAATTTCTTTATCGTGACAATAACAACTACCAACTGAATCCAGAGGAAATGTGGCCCGCTAGCTTTTGAGAGCGGGCAGCTTTCCCACTACTAATTAGATACTCATCAAACTAGGAGGGAAAAGATGAATTTATTGATCAATCGTGATTTCCGTCTGCTGCTTGTTTCCAGTATCTTTTCGAGTTTATCCATATCTATGTATCTGCTAATTGAACAATGGTATGTGATTAACGAGTTAGACGCCCCTGCACTAGTCGGTATTGTGCTGTTAGCGACAACACTGCCTCGTGTGATTTGTATGGTTTTCGGCGGTATACTTGCAGATCGACTGCGAAAAAGCCGTATTATTTTCTGTTCACTTTTTGTTAGAAGTTTGCTGCTTATGCTGGCAGCTTTTCTTGCAGACAGTAACATGCTGCAGTTTATTCCACTGTTATTTTTTGCTGTTACTTTTGGTATATCAGATGCTTTCTTTTGGCCGGCACGAGACAGTATCGTACCGCAAATTGTACCAGAAGCCAGTTTAGCAAAAGCTAACGCCATGATGCAGACGATAAACCAGCTTGGTGTTGTACTCGGACCTCTTACTGCCGCACTCCTGTTATCCAAATTTTCATATGCAGCGGTGTTCTGTCTGATAGGCGCATCCCTTCTCTTAGGAAGTATTTGTCAAATGATGATCAAGGAACCGAAAAATAACAGCCATGTTAACTTTTCCTTACGCACCGAGATGAAAGAAGCTATTCAATTTATTAAAAATAGTCTTATACTCAAACTGCTAATGCTGACATTTATTGTGGATAATTTACTTTATATAGGTCCATTAATGCTAAGTATTCCGCTTTTTGCAGGAAACATTTTGGAAGGAGACGCATTTACACTTAGCTTCCTGCAAATCTCTTTTTCAGGCGGAATTGTTATCGGCGGATTTCTGCTTAGTTTTTTTCCAATAAAAAAGCAAGGACGCTGGATTGCAGCAGTCTTGCTTTTAGAGGGCTTTTTGCTCGGTATATACAGCCAGTCTGATAGCTTTGTTGCAATTAGCCTATTTCTTTGCCTGCTCGGAATATGTGTCTCTGCCATTAACATACCCGTTATCAGCTTAATCCAGCAGATTGTACCAAAACACTTAATTGGCAGAATAATAAGTGTAAGTACACTAGTTTCCATTGGATTGATTCCTTTATCTTACGGAATTGTTTCTCTGTTACTGCTGTCAGGTATCTCGATTCTAACCATTCTGTTATTGTCGAGTTTTAGCATCATTGTATTCAGCACAATTCTTTTGCTGCAGCGAAATGGTTTACGTAGAATCTGACCATCACTTATCAACACAGTCGTTTAACTAAAAAATAGCCAGACGGCTGCCAAAGCTATGATAATAATTAGCAAGATAATGCCAGTACCTTTCCAACCTAAACCACCAACTAAGTCTGCAAGATTGCCTTGCTCAGAACGGTTTAATCCATCATGAAAATTTCCGCCAGGATTATGCTTTCGCTCTTCTTGGCGCAATCTTTCTCTTCTTTCTTTTGGTGATTCTTTCTCCTTACTCATACCATCACTCCTTTTGCTTTTGATTATAGTGTTCTATACCCAACTAGATAAATAAAATAAAGCCAGCTTCCTTAGAAAGCTGGCTTTAAGATTAATTTAGCCCATCAATGGTGACTTGTTCAATTGTTGCTGATGAAGCATCCTCGTGCATCGCAGCTTCAAAGCTGACTTGATCTCCTTCTTTCAAGAAGATCGCATATGGTGCATCAGCCGAACTAATGCTGTAAATGGTATCCTGACCTTGCAGCAGGAACTGAATTGTTTTCGTCCCGGAACTTTCTCCGGAAATGTACAAGCGGGTTACTTCTCCGCTCACCTGCTGTACGGGCGCATCACCAGTAGATTCAGCGGTGCTTGGATCGGTACTAAGCTGTAATCTGTAGGCCTGTAGTGTACTTTCTGCATCATCGCCGAACACAACATAATCAGAATCCGCGGCTCGCACGTAGGCATATTTTTTAAAGATGCCATTTGCATCAAGCACGCTGACTACCCAAGTCGGATTGCCGTCAATATTGTACAGAACCGGCATCTTGCCTTCCCACTTTTTCTCGGGATATTCTTTTTCGACAACTTGCACTGCACCGGAGGAATCCATAATACCATTGTTCTTTTCCCCGCCAAAGAAGGTTACTTCCCCTGTTCGGCCATCTACCATACTATATCCAAGAGCCGAGTCAATATTTTCTTTTGGCGATTTGAAATCGGTAAAGTACTGGATGCTGCCGTCTTCAGAGAAAACAGCTGTCACACCATGCTCTGTGCCATTATCATTCGGTATCTTCACACCAGCTTTCCCAAAGTATCGATTCCAGAAACCGCCGCTGTACTCGCCATAATACGTGTTCAGTTTGCTTGCCATTTCCGGAGCAATCGTATTCTCAATAAAGGCAGGTGCTTTTGCCGCATCATAAATTTCAGACTCGCCATTATACGGATTCACGACAACCACTTGGATGTCATCTCCATTTGCCTTTCCAGTGAACAGCTTCGGCTGGTATACTGTCTGCACATACCATGCTTTTCCATCTTCGTCGATTTCTAAACGAGCTTCTCCTTCTCGGATGTACGTTGGATAACGAGAATAGATAATACGTTCTAAATCTTTGTGAAAGTAGGCAGATGGTACATAAGCTAGCTTGTTTTCAACGAATTCCGGCTGTGCGCTTAAACTAGTTGCATCGATAACAAAGTACCCTGACGTTTCGCCGCCTTTTATCCATTTAAAAAATCCATCAAATTCAACAGGAGCAATATATTCATTCGTCTCCCCGACAGTCTGCGTCTGAAGACTGCCAAGCTGATACAGTTGTGTCTCCGGAACGACGCTCATCTTCTTGTTCATCATATTTCGCACCGAGCTTGGAGCAATAGCAATTGGCGTTTTCTCTTCATCAAGCGGCTTTGCTTCATCTTCGGTTGATTTGACAACATGATCATATGTCGATTGATAAACTGCGAAATTCGCAATCACACAAACAACTGCTCCTATTAGCAGCACTGCAAACAGTCCTGCTGTCAGTTTCAATCCTGTCGTCTTTTTCGTTTCCTTTTCTGTCTGTTTGTTTGCAATAAGCACAAAAATAGCGAAGAGGATACCGATGGCGTTCAGCCAAAGTATATTTTGAATAATAAAAGCAGGTAAAACGAAGTAAATAATTAAGAAAAGCACAATGTAGCCCGTGATTCCTGAGAAAACATATTGTTTAAGTCTTGCTTTTCCTCCTCCAGCTGCCAAATCGGCCAGAGCAATCAAGATAAAACCAGCCATGCTGGCTAACGCGATAAGAAATATCATGCTGTTCCCCCTTAAGTGTCGTACTTTCTATACGAAACAAAAGCAGAAAAGTTTCACTCTCCCTATATACGAAGATCTTACAGTATATCTTGTAAGGTCTTCTCTAGAGATTTAAAACGGAACGTATAGCCTTCCCGCTCTAACCGTTCTGGAACAACCCAGCGGCTTTTCAAAACTAACTCTGTTTCCGTTCTGATCATAACGGACCCTGCTTCCAGCATCCATTTAGGCGCAGGCAAACCAAACGGTACACGCATGGTCTTTCTCAGCGTTCGCATTAACTCGCGATTGGAAACTGGCTCCGGAGACGCACAATTAAAAACACCACGCAGTTCTTGTTTCTTTTGTAAGAAAAGAATAATCTGATATAAGTCTTCCACATGTATCCAGCTGAACATCTGATTCCCCGTCCCCTGATTACCTCCGAGTCCGAGTTTCACTAAGTTCTTGTAGGGCGTAATTACACCGCCATCTTTTCCTAACACAATAGCTATGCGTAAAGCAGCTTGCCTCGTTCCCGGCAGTTCATATGAAAAGAAAGTCTCTTCCCATTTCGTCCCTACATCAACAGAAAAGCCCGTTCCAATCTCTCCTTCAGCTTCTGTCATCGGCCGATCTTCTGCATGCCGATATATGGTGGCAGTACTGGAATTAATCCACAATGAAGGCGGGTTTTCGCACGCTTGGACAGCTTCTCCTAATAATGTTGTCGTCTTTACCCTTGAATTCATTATTTCTTTTTTATTTGCTTCATTATAGCGGCAATTTACTGATTTCCCAGCTAAATTGATTAGCAGTTCTGCTCCTTCTACAGCCTTTATCAGTCCTAGCTTATTGTCCCAAGAAAAATATGGATTTTTCCTAGAGATAACAATAACCTCATAACCTGAATCTTTGAATTTATTAGCTAAATACTCTCCAATAAAGCCAGTTCCGCCCGCAAGTACTACTTTTCTCATATAATTCTCCTTTCTGATTCTGTTTATCTCTAATTTCACCTGATGACATGGAAAGTATCACTCAAAATAATATCTCCATAAGGTTTAATCAATCTGTACTCGCCTTCTGTCAAGTTATAATCTAATACATTAAAAGACGTGTTGAATCCCCCTTCTGTATGGGAAGACAAAAGCATACCATCCTCTTGAAATGCAATATTCTTTTTAAATGGTATCCGCATCCATTTTCCATCAACATATTTCTCAATACTATATTCACGACCAAAGCCTATTTGTTTATCGGTATCGTTCCGTATCACGTAGGCTAATTCGTCTTCCTCCATTGCTATTGTATCTTCCTCTATGACGAGTGTTATTCCAGTCGATTGATCCATCTTTAAGATTTTATTTCCATATGTACTTGGTTTTAATTGTTCCGTTTGCTGACTACAACCTGTAAACATAATTATCAGACACAAAGTTAACCCACGTTTTCTCACCTTTTCCCTCCCTCTAGTTTCCGTGAACCATCCTCTTTAATAGGAGCAAAGTTAGACATAATTCTTTTATCTATGTATATACTTCTAGTTATTTAGAGATTTCCCTTGTTAAAACAATCACAAAGTCTACTCATTTCTACTAAGAAAGTGTCTCCCTTGTTTCACCAAGACAAGTTATCTATACTTATAGTTTAAGAGGGATAATATGATTGAGGATATATCGAAAATTGATTATCAAGAAGTTATTGAATATGCACTGAATCCCTTGATTGTACATACTGATCCTAAGATACTCTATGTTAATGCTGCCGCTGAGGCATTTTTCAAAGGAAGTAGGAATGACATTGTAGGAGCAAGCCCTTTAGATATTTTCCAAGAAAGATCAAAGTCCGCCATTGATAAAAGAATCCAATCCGCTTACGATGCGCCTGCAGAAGTGATAGAAGAAACAATTTTCAAACTGGACGGGGAGAAAGTGGATGTCGAACTATATTGCCATCCTGTTTTTATCGGCAATAAAAAGGCAATTCAAACTTATGTAACAGATATCTCGGAAAGAAAAAAAACAGAAATGAAACAACAATTAATGACGAAACAAATAAACGAGCTTTCTGCTACCTTAGTGCCTTTATTAAAAGGAATTGCTGTACTGCCCCTGGTAGGTGAAATAGATACAATATGCGCCTCTCAACTATTCCAGCTCGTTCCGGAGAAAGCAAACAGCAAGATGTTGATTGCCTAATTATCGATTTTTCTGGCACTTATCAGTTACACCAAGTTGCTACAGATTATTTATTAAAACTCAGCCATGTTCTTGATTTATTAGGAATAAAGTCGATCTACACTGGTATACAGCCAAAACATGCTATCGAAGCAGCAAACTTAGATATAAGCCAGCTTCGAACGCCTACTATGACGACAGTAAAAGAGGCGCTAGAACACCTCGGTGTGCATTAAATTGCAATCCCCCGCGTTCTTTTTATTCATTTAAAGCAGGAAAAGAAAATCCTAATACGGATTATTTCTTTCCTGCGGATGCGCCAACATGTTATCAACTTCTTAATTCCAGTTTAAAGCACTACCCTCTCTAAAACTAATGGCTGCAGCGCTCTCGATTCCTCGATATAAATAAAAGCATCGTATCGCTCAGACATGACAGAGGGTACATAATTACCGAACTGTTCGAACTCGGGCCGATATACAACACCAATTGCGCGGTGACCTATCCGCTGCTGAAAGTTTGTTTCGTTCTCCTTGTTAAAAATCAGTATCTTGTCATATGCGCCTGCTCGATGCATCAGTTCCTCCCATGATCCTTTGATTGCATTTGGTACTATCTTCACATCATGATTGACTCCCCATTCATCTGCCGCAATGACTGTTCCACTGTAAGTTCCAAGTCCAACTGCAAATACATCCTCTGGGGCATTTTGCTGCCGGATAAGCTGGCCAACATTGACCATGCCGTTATGCACCATATCCGTAGCTCTCGCATCTCCTATATGCGTATTATGTTCCCAAACAATTGCTTTTGCAGCTACTCCGTAAAATTTCATTACCTCATTCAGCGCGTCCACCATGTGGGTATCTCGTATGTTCCAGGATTCCTCATCACGCAGTACCATCGAGCGGTAATAGTGCTCCGCGTTATAGGCGACTAGTGCATTGACTTCCAGATTCAGTCTAGTCTCTTGTTCACATGGATATTGTTCCCTTTTCCGCTGAATTGTTGCGAGCAATTTTGACACCTCTGCGACACAGCCGTCGGAATACAACCCAGCTGATACGGCATATTCCTGGTTGTCACGGTTAAACGGTTCAAAGCATGTAAAAGCTTTCTTTGCTACTTCCACATCAGGTGAATCAATTCTTGTTAAATAAGCAATCACTTCTTCCATGGATTCCCACAGACTATACATATCTATTCCGTAAAACCCTACCTTAGGCCGCGTATCTTGCTTTTCATTGTGATCTTTCATCCACTCTATCAAGTCAATCATCTCTTCGTTCGCCCACATCCATGTTGGCCATCTATTGAAATTGCTAAGCACATCACGGGCAGTATTGTGTTTTGTGTCGTAGCCCTTGATGTAGCGATTCACTGCCTGACAAGCCGGCCAATCTCCTTCCACAGCAATAAAAGTAAATCCTTTTTCTATAATAAGTTTTTTGGTTAACTCGGCACGCACCGTATAAAATTCTGACGTACCATGAGAAGCCTCCCCCAGCAGGACAAATTTTGCGTTACCAGCAGCATCCTTTATTTGTTCCAAGTCAGCTGAACCTGATAAAAGCGTGCTGTATTTTTCTATTGCTTGAACCACTTTATTTTCCATACTACCCCAGCTTTCGTTTGCAGATATACAATTACTTTTTGATAAATTCTTCAAAAAGATACTGTATTTAAATCTTTTTCTCCAGCTGGCATTACTTGTCTCAAGTAAATCATCAAAAGTGAAAGACGAACACTTTGTCAAAACGTACCCATTTTAAGTATTTTTATATAGTGACTCAATTATTTCCTTATCAAAATGGATTATCAGTAGAGAAATATTAAATATGAAAAAATCATGCTATACCAGACAGCATGTTGGGGAACTATTAAGGAGAATTTATTATCCAGCACATCTTCTAAGGAGCGTATCATCTTGCATCATTTTAATGAAACATTTATCCAATTACTTATCCTGCTAGCAATATCTGTAACAGTTATTGCTCTATCCAAGACATTTAAGAAACCTTATTCGATTGCCTTAGTGCTTGTCGGATTAATTCTAGGTCTTGTTGATATTCCCTTTTTAGAAGAAGCAGAGAACTATATCGTTCAATCCAATGTATTTCAAGCTGTAGTGATTTCTTTATTCTTACCAATATTATTGGGTGACGCGTCTATTAAGTTACCTTTTTCTCACTTAAACCAAGAGAAGAAACCTGTAATTGCGATGGCATTCGGCGGAACACTAATTACATTTATAGCCGTCGGTTTCAGTGTTTATTACTTCATGGATTTGCCTATTGTCGTTGCCTTTACGTTTGCAGCATTAATGAGCGCAACCGATCCGATCAGTGTTATCTCTATCTTTAAATCGTTAGGAGTCCCAAAAAAACTGACTACAATCATTGAAGGAGAATCCTTGTTTAACGATGGTATTGCCGTGGTGCTGTTTCAAATTGCATCTATGTACTTGCTTACATATATGGAAATGGGATGGGAAGGCCTTGGTCAAGGTTTATTACTATTTTTGAAATTCAGTCTAGGCGGCGCTGTTGTCGGTGCTGTATTAGGCTGGATTATTTCTCGGATTTTCAAATTTTATGATGACTATCCTTTGGAAATTGTGTTTTCTATGCTGTTATTTTTCGGGAGTTATTTTATTGCCGAGCATTTTGAAGTTTCCGGTGTTATCGCCGTCGTCGTTTCAGGACTGATCTTGGGGAATTACGGAGCAAGAATCGGAATGTCTGAAACAACGAGGATGAACATTGATTCTTTCTGGGATACAATAACGCTGATTGCCAACTCACTCATATTCTTAATGATCGGATTAGAAATACAAAACATTGATTTATCAGGAAAATGGGGGCTGATTGTTGCGGCAATTGTCATTGTGTTAGCTTCAAGAACGATTGCTATCTACGTAAGCACACTGCCGATTAAAGGCTTCGAGTCAACCTACAAACTTATATTAAATTGGGGCGGGCTCAGAGGAAGTTTGTCCATCGCATTGGCATTAAGTTTGCCGCAGTCTTTTGAAGGCAGAGATAATATACTCATCTTAACCTTCGGGGTTGTACTATTTTCTTTGCTCATTCAAGGTCTTACTGTTGGTCCATTAATTAATAAGCTGAAAATCGGCCAGCAAACAGCGAAAACAGATGAATAAATCTTTATAAGTTCAAAGAATTTGGAAAGAAACCCTTTACAAAAGTACGTGTATTTCTTACTATATACCTAACAATTGCATAAAATTGCGACGCACTAGGGGAGCTGGAAACGGCTGAGAGGATTTGTTCTGACCCTTATAACTCGATCTGGATAATACCAGCGTGGGGAAGTGCAGCCAGAATGCTCTTACTCTTTTTGTATATATTCTGCGACTGCACCCTATGGTGCAGTCGCTTTTTTTATGCAAAAAATAGGAGGATTCATAATGGAAAATGTTTGTGGAACAAGCCGCATTGCCGGCTGTAGTTTTTCGATTTACCCGATGGCAGACAAATTTAAGGAAATTATTTTAGACGCACTAAATCAAGTAGACACGTCAAAGGTTTGGATAGAAACAGACGATGTGACTACACTTGTGCGCGGAAGAATCCCTCATGTATTTGATGTTACATCGGCAATCTTTTTAGCAGCCGCGAAAACAGATGAACATGTTGTTTTTAACGGCACCTATTCGATCGGATGTCCAGGTGATTCAACTGGCGATGTGTATATGGCAGAAGATGAAACAAAATTAAATATGTACAACACCAAAGATATAAAACTGGAAACCGCTTCTAAATTTTCTCTATATCCATTAGGCGGCGGTAATTATATGGATATCATTTACACACAAATTGAAAACATGCGAGCGCAAGGGATTACGGTATCAAAATCACATTACTCCACTCGCCTCGATGGCGATGCATACGATGTGTTTACAGGATTGGAGCACGTCTTTACCGAAACAGAAGCATCTGGTTCTTCTCATACTGTGATGACAGTTACCATGTCGGCAAACAGTCCTTCTGCCAAAGGAGCAACCATATGAAGAACTGGCGTATGAAGGATATTGTTGTTATGGCAGCACTAGCTGTCGTATTTGGAATTGTGTACTTGGTATTTCTCCCTGTCAACGTTGTGATGATGGGATTGATTGGACCTATTGGAACAGACATTATCTTCGGAGTTTGGTTCCTCGTATCCATTGTTGCTGCTTATATCATTCAAAAACCTGGTGTCGCTCTTGTCTCGGAGACAATTGCTGGAATTGTTGAAGTGCTGATTGGCAGCAGTGTCGGACCAATTGTTATACTTTCTGCTGTCGTTCAGGGGCTTGGGGCGGAAGCTGCTTTCGCTATAACCCGTTATCGCTCTTATCATGTGTTTGTTTTGATGGGAGCCGGCATAGGAGCTGCAATCACAAGTTTTATTTGGGGATATTTTCGCGGCGGTCTCACTGCTCTAGATCCTTCCTACGTCGTACTCATGCTGGTTGTACGTATCATTAGCGGTGCGGTAATCAGCGGATTAATCGGAAAAGCAATCAGTGAGGCGCTGGCTAAAACAGGCACATTGACGAGCTTCCCGCTCGGCAAGACCTATCGTCAGCGAAAAGCAGGATGAAAGATATTCTGCTCGAAGTTAATCAACTGTCCGTTACATTTGAAGAAGAAAGCCGCCCTACTCTAAATGAATTGAGCTTCAGCATTAAGAAAGGTGACAGCATTCTTTTACTAGGTCCAAGCGGATCTGGCAAGAGTACGCTCACTTATTGTTTAAACGGTTTATATCCAAAGGAGCTTGATGGAGAGATGGGTGGAACCATCTCATTCTGCGGCAAGTCACTCCAACAATATGCCAGCGGGCAGCTCAACCTAGAAGTAGGAACGGTTTTTCAAGACCCAGAAACACAGTTTTGTATGCTGACGGTAGAAGATGAAATTGCTTTTGGCTTGGAAAACAAGAAAACAGCTCCCGGGCGAATGGATGCAGAAATCGAGCGGGTTCCCTCTCTTGTCGGGTTAGCGCACCGGAGAAAAGATAAAATTCATACACTCTCTGGCGGACAAAAACAAAAACTCGCCTTAGCAGCAGTTCTTGCGTTAAATCCTAGCATGCTTATTCTCGATGAGCCAACAGCTAATCTGGATCCAGCCGCCAGCAACGAGCTGGCAGAGACAATTCATCAGCTGAAAGAGCAGCAGAACCTTACACTTCTAATCATTGAGCACAATATTGATTACTGGCTTCCAGTAATTAATCGAACGATATTATTAGACCAAGATGGCACCCTTTTCTTTGATGGGGAGATGACAGAAGCAATCAATCAATACGATGCCGAACTCGAGCAGCGCGGAATTTGGCTGCCTGAGGCAACCCGACTTGCCAAAAGTGCAAAACTAGCAAAGCCATGGCCGCTCGCAGCCGATCAGCTGCCTAAAGGATTAACTTTGCATGCAGAGAGACAATCCGCTAACCAATTTGATAAGGTTCTGTTAAGAATTGATCGCGGCCGCTTTAAGAGTAAAGATAAACTCCTTCTGGACATTCCATCACTTGTTATCCATCGGGGAGAATTCATCGCAATTACTGGAAGAAACGGCAGCGGAAAAACGCTTCTATCGCAAATGATGACCGGCCTGCTAAAGCATGCATCAGGGAAAATAGAATTTATGGGCAAACAGCTCAAACGGTGGAAGCAGGAGGAACTGTATCAGCAAATCGGATATGTGTTTCAAAATCCAGAACATCAATTTCTGTCAGATTCCGTTCGCGAAGAAATTGCTTTTGGCCAATCAGCCAGTACAGCTAAAACGGAAAAATTATTAAAGGAAATCCAGTTAATCGAACATGCTGATAAACACCCTTTCCTCTTAAGTCAGGGTCAAAAAAGGCGACTCAGTGTCGCGACGATGCTCGTTCAAGAGCCGCAGCTGCTTGTGCTGGATGAGCCAACCTTCGGACAAGACAGCCGTACGACAGCTATGTTAATGCAGCAAATGACAGCACAGCATCAGCGCGGTTGTACAATTGTCATGATAACGCATGATATGGAGCTGGTTAACCGTTATGCATCTCGTGTTCTCCTGGTTAATGAAGGAAAAATTATTCTTGATAACACACCAGAACTTCTTTGGAAAACGGCCAGCTTGGCGGAATATGGGCTCTCTCTGCCATTAACAGAAACCTATCAGCAACAAGAACAGAAGGTGAGCCTTCATGCATAACATCAACCCTAGTATAAAAGCAGGTACTGTTACAATTGCAGCCATCGCCGTTGCATTTCTGTTTGACCCTGTTACCTTGCTGTTATACGCCGGCTGGACAATGGCTGTCACCTTGCTGTTCGGGAAAGTACAGATAAGAAAATACCTCCTCTATCTGCTTCCCTTCACAATCTTTGCACTTGGTATGCTAATTTCGACTTTGCTATTTGCTAAAGCACCAGAGCATCCTTCTGTCACACAGCAATTTCTATTCTGGAACTTACCATCGGAAACTGTGCAAGATGCACTGGCTTTGGCTATTCGCGTGTTTAGCTATGCTACCTTATCCCTTTTGTTTGTCCTGACGACCGACAAAGTTGCCTTTATTTTAAGCTTAATTCAGCAATGCCGTGTATCGCCAAAGCTTGCATACGGCATATTAGCCGGGTATCGTTTTTTGCCGTTACTGACAAACGAATTAGCTACCATCCAATCTGCCCACCTTGTTCGGGGAGCCAGAACAAAAACAAGCAGACTGACGAGATATAAACAATATACGATTCCTTTGTTGGCAAGTGCTATTCGTAAAGCCGAAAGAACTGCCGTAGCCATGGAATCCAAAGGTTTCACCGGAGAAAGAGATCGAACATATTACCGCTCTTATCACATACGATGGACAGATTGGGTCTTCAGTTTTGTCATGATCTTCGCACTTGGCTTGTGCATAGTCTTTTCTAAATCGTTTCAGTAGCTGCCAGAAAGGTTATACTGGAGGAAAAAAGGAGCTTTAACATGTGCGGCAGATTTACACTACTAACGCCCTGGGAAGAACTTTTGCGAACGTTTGACGCTGTCTCGGAAATAGAATCACTTGAGCCAAGCTACAACATTGCACCAACCCAGCAAATTGCAGCAATTATCCATGACGGCAAAAAACGCAAACTAGGCAGTCTGCGATGGGGACTGATCCCGCCATGGGCACCTGATAAGAAGATCGGCAGCAAAATGATCAACGCCCGAGCGGAAACACTTCAGGAAAAACGCAGCTTCAAGAAAGCCTTCCAAAAACAGCGCTGCCTCATTCCTGCCGACAGCTTCTACGAATGGAAAACCGAAGACGGCAAAAAACAGCCCATGCGCATCCAGCACAAGGACAAAACCCCATTCGCCTTCGCCGGCCTCTGGGAAAAATGGCAAGACGACGACGGAAGCAGCATCTACACCTGTACCATCATCACAACCGAAGCCAACAGCTTCATGCAACAAATCCATCACCGCATGCCCGTTATTTTACCAGCCCATTCACAAGACATCTGGCTGGATCGATATGAGCAGGATACGGAAGCACTACAGCAAATACTAAAGCCTTTTTCAGAAGAACTGACTGCGTATCCAGTTTCAACGCTAGTAAATTCACCGAGGAATAATAGAGAGGAATTGATTAATCCATTGTGAGAGGAGGCATGTGTAGAGCATGCTTCTTTTTTCTATAAAATAAGCAAAGATGGATTTTCTTTTTTAGATGCTCATCATGAGTTTTTGTCTATATCATCCCTTAGTCGACCTTGACTCAAGGCTTGCATACACTCAAAACATTACGAAATTTACAATCTTACTGCTTATTATGTATTTATTAATTTCATTCTAACGCTTTTTTAGTGAGTATTATTAGGCTAACTCTTATCCTTATACCCTATTTTATTCTGTGTTCATCATTGCACATAAGTTTTCTACATGAAAAAAGTACTTGTTGTCCTTTTGACAATCATGTACTTTATAATAACGTCCAAAATAATTAAAATCTTTTTGAGCAGGTTCCACCTTAAAGGTTGTTACTTTTTATTTCTTCAAACCACTCATCTGCAATTTGACGAGCGGTTTTAGTATCGTGATTAGTATAGACTGGCTCATATTTATACTCAGCTTTGAAACCACCACTTTTCACATCAAATATTAATTTCATTTCCGTTGGCATATCTTTTCCAAATTCTTCACACAAAACTTTTATTTTTTCAATATCATCATTTATGGTGTCTAAAACTTGAAATCCTCGCTCCGGAGACACATCATACTTTTTAACTCCATCTTCAATTGCATCATTTAATCTATGACTCTTCACATAATTATTGTTAATTAAATAAAAAAACCTACTAGAAATAATACTTTCTTCATACGAAGCATAGACATAAACTCTATCCGCCCTGTCTTCAACAAACTCCATACAGATAGATATCATATCTGCCTGCAATTCAGTAAATCTGTCTTCAAATTCTTTCATAACAAATATTCACTCCCCAATCAATTTAGAAGAACTTCTTTGTTCCACTCACCATCTATAGTATATTTAACTATAAACTTTTCTGGTCGCATATCTTTCCCACTATACATTATTTCGACATCAGTCGTTACCTTTTTAGGAGGAACTTCATTTAATGCCGCAGCCCATTCATCCTCAATCTTCTTATACTGTTTCAAATTAACATCAGATAACTGCGATACCAAATTATCCAGCTTAGGTGAACCACCAAATCTATCGGCTGCCAAATGACCTGCATGGTCCTTTCCTTTTATTTCACCTAAGGTATTTCTGCTATGGGAAAGTCTTGTTTCTCTAGAAGTTAATTGTAAGTTGTCCGTTTCAAACTTAGAGATTCTACCAACATTATCAGTTTCATAGAAGTAATCGTATTCACCTGTTTGGTATCTAATATTCGGCTTTAATCTATTTCTTCTACCGTTCGTGAATTGTCTTCCCTTATCAACAAATGTCTTTATATCACTTACTTCAGTTGTAAGCTTATCCGTACCCTTAGAACCTGCCCCAAGTCTATCTACTACCTTCGTAGTCCCTGATTCTAGTTTATTAAAATTACCGGGAGATGCAAACATTATACCGTTATCTGTCGCTAAGCTTGCTTGTGGGAACATATTCAGGACTTTTGTAATTCCTGCGTCTCCCTTTTGTGCGACTTTGATTGCTTCTTCGCCGAGTTTGTTTTTTAGAACGCTTGTGGAATTTCTAACAGAATGACTGGCGTTTCTTAATCTGGATGATGTTTGCTGACCTGCTGTTTCTACTAGTTGTTTTACTTTAGATGTTTGATGAGCGGTTTCACCTGCTAGTGAGGAGCTTAGTTTTGTTTTATTTAGTGCGCCCCCTAAGTCGACCACTTTATTAGTGGTGCGCGCTGTTCCTGTGAAGGTTGTTGCGGCTTTTCCTACGGGCAATATATCGACTGGTGCCGCTAAGCCGCGCACCCAGCGCTCTGATGTTTCTAGCTCCCGTCCAGATGCCCAGTCCTTCCCGGATATAGCGCTACCCATTTCTGCGCTCGCATAGGCGACACCCAATACCGCTCCCGCCGGAGGACATACAACTGTAACCGCAACTGTAACAACAAGGGCGGCTATGTTAACCCAAAATTCCTTGGTGAATTGATCGTCCTCTATAGACTCATATTCGAAAGCACGCGTGTTAACCGCAGTGGTTCGGTAGTCTTCTTCGCTGATATCTTCGTCCGGGTTTTCAGCTTTATATTCTGCAATGGATACTGTAAAATGGCTGTTCGATGATGTTAATATCATAGCCACACTTCTTCAACTCTCGTTGTATCTTAGTCATCATGAATTCTCTATTTCTCATAAGTTTTTTGATTGATTTCCACCAATTTTAAACATGCGAAAAAGCACTTGATGCCTCAAGTGCTTTTTCTCTTTTGTAACTATTATTAATACATGTAGCCTTATCTTATTTCAATGTTAGTCATGCAGTTTATCCAGAAATTCTGTAAATGTTGCTGCAACATAATATACATTTTCTCTTGCACTTTCTTCAGCCTGATCTTCTGTTAATCCTTCTTCTTCCAATAACATTTCTTTTTCAGCAGCGTTTTCATGTTCCCAAAAAACTACAATTGGATTATTTTCATGATTTTTATAATCAAAACATATTAAATTTCCTGCAGGGTCAAAAGCAAAAGGTACTAAATCCTTAGGTAAGGAAGAAACATAGTTATCATATACTTTAACGATATTTTCACTACTATCGTTATTGTAAGAAAGGAGCGTTCCAAACACTCTAGTTATTCCATCAACATCAAAATTATAAGGTATTACTGCAGAACCGTTATTTTGAACAGCACATTCTACATAATCATTCGGAAGTATATAACCAATTTTTTTTCCTACCTCAATAACATAATCCTTTGAAACTGTTTCATCTGGTATTGGCCATGTCAAATCGCTTCTCATCTTATTCCGCCTCCCCATAATTTGTTACCGCCAAGGTGATTCACACCATGTTTATCCGATATTACTAGTTGCATTTTACCAGGTACTTGGTGATGATGCCATGTTAGCCCCTCTATACGTGGTAATTCTAGTTCTATCATCTTTAATTGTCTTGATGTAAAAATGTCCCTTGGTATATTTCCTTGCTTTATTTCTTCTTTCAATTGCTTTGTACATTCCACAAATTGTTTATCATCTTTGGCAATATATAAATCTACTTCTAACTTATGTGTAAATTTAACATCATCACCTTTAAAAATCGGAAAACCTAAAACATCATAATCTACGCCTTTCACGTGTTTTCCTCCCGCCAATCCTTTATTAACTATATTGTTCTTTGGTGAAGCATTTAAGTAGTCGTCTACATGTCCTACAACCACCTTAAATTCCTCTACACTGTCGTAACCAAATTCTTTTATCGTTCTATCGTCAACAACCTTTAAAAAGTCTTCAACACTATCGTAACCTTTTGGAACAATAGATCTATTTACCAAGTTTCCATTCAAATCATAATCTTTTTTTATTACTTCATCAAATTCAGAACGGTGAACATTATCCGTACCCTTAGAAGCAGACCCAAGTCTATCTACTACCTTCGTAGTTCCTGCTTCTAGTTTATTAAAATTACCGGGAGATGCAAGCATTATACCGTTATCTGTCGCTAAGCTTGCTTGTGGGAACATATTGAGAACTCTTGTAATGCCTGCATCTCCCTTTTGTGCGACTTTGATTGCTTCTTCGCCGAGTTTGTTTTTTAGAACGCTTGTGGAGTTCTTCACTGACTGGCTGGCGTTTCTTAATCTGGATGATGTTTGCTGTCCTGCTGTTTCTACTAGTTGTTTTACTTTAGATGTTTGATGAGCGTTTTCACCTGCTAGTGAGGAGCTTAGTTTTGTTTTATTTAGTGCTCCCCCTAAGTCGACCACTTTATTAGTGGTGCGCGCTGTTCCTGTGAAGGTTGTTGCGGCTTTTCCTACGGGCAATATATCGACTGGTGCCGCTAAGCCGCGCACCCAGCGCTCTGATGTTTCCAGCTCCCGTCCAGATGCCCAGTCCTTCCCGGATATAGAGCTGCCCATTTCTGCGCTCGCATAGGCGACACCCAATACCGCTCCCGCCTGTGGACATACAACTGTGACGACAAGGGTGATTACAGCCACGGAAATGTACCACCTCTGCCATCTTATTTACCACAGAGTGACAAACAATTTACCAGTTAATGCCACGGCCTTTACCACTAAAACTAATACCATTTATATAATGAACTTGCACACCTATTGGCGTGACATTATATAGGAGGTTTTTTTATGCTTCAATATTCTAGAATTTTGAGATTGAAAGCAAAGGGACTTAGTTTAAGAAGCATTGCATCAAGCACAGGGAATTCAAGGCAGAAGATTACGGAGGTCATCGAAAGAGCGAAAAAGAAGGGGTTAGTTCCGCCTTTAGATGACGAGATGAATGATAAGTGGCTTGAGGAATTCCTATTCCCTGCAAAGTCGTTTGAGAATTCAGGAAGGTTCCCAATTGATTTCGATTACATCTATGCGGAGCTGGCAAAACCTAATGTCACCTTATCTTTATTGAATTATGAATATGAGTCAGACTGTCGAATCCTATCAGAGTTTTGTTCGTCATTATAGTAACTATGCGAACAAGCACAAGACGACCATGCGTATACGGTGCAAACCCGGAGAACAACAAAAAAATCGATAACGAACAAGAATTGACGAGAAAAACAGAAGCAAGAAATAATAATTACGGTTTCGTACGTGGAGCTGCCTCTGCCTATTACGGAGGGACTGAGACAAATGAATAAACAGACATTGAGCAAATTACACGAGATGAAATTAAGTGGAATGGCAGAAGCTTATATGGAACAGGCATCAAGAAGAGATTTTCACAAGATGGACTTTGATGAGCGCCTCTCTTTGCTTGAGGACTTGGAACATTCACGTAGAAAAAGCAACAAACTTCAACGTCTCATTCAGGCAGCCTCCTTTTTAGATATGAATGCGTGTATCGAAGATATTGAATAGCATGCTGATCGGAGACTGAATAAAGAATTAATTTTAAAACTAGCCGGCGGAAGTTATATTCTAAATGGCCATAATATTATTTTAAAAGGTCCAACTGGATCGGGAAAAACATATTTGGCGACAGCACTTGGTGTATCCGCATGCAGGCAATCTTTCAAAGTCAAATACATCCGTCTCCCAGAGTTGCTTGATGAGCTGACATTAGCTAAGCTCGCAGCGGACGGAAGTTACCGAAGGTTGATTAAGAAGTACACAAAAGTGGATTTACTGATTCTTGATGAATGGTTGTTGACTGATCTTTCTACAGAAGAGTCCGCCATCTTGCTTGAGATTTCTGAATCACGTCACAAAAAGGCTTCTAACATATACTGTTCCCAAATAGATACGAGCGGATGGCACGTAAGATTAGGAAATGAAACAATAGCGGAGGCCATCTTAGATCGTATAATCCATGACTCCTATCAAATAATGATCGACGGTGAGGTCTCCATGCGTGAGCGATACGGTTTGAACCCAGCCTAAATAACAGAAAGACTCCATAGAAGCATCGTTAGAAAAAGTATATAAGCCCCACGGTTTGTCAGGCGCCGTAGGGCTTATAATGATAAGTGGTAAAGTGGTTGGCACTCACTGGTACAAAGGTTGTCACTGAGTGGTAAATATTTTGGCAGAAGTGGTAAAAAATCATGGTTGTAATCACTTCCTGGAGCGC